>NZ_MSSW01000031.1 GCF_002150685.1 Algoriphagus antarcticus | reverse complement strand
GAGTTGATATTGGGGCTGATCTTTTACTTGTGCCGGTTATAATTTTATTTGCACTAGTGTTTTTAACGGTAAGCTATAGGGCATTCAGTACTGCTAAAAAGAATCCTGTAAAATCGCTTGATTGATTTTTATCTAGCTTGAGACTGTGAAAATATGATTTGGACTGGTCTACTGGGTTGATTTTTTTGGATATTACACGTATATTTAAATATAACACGTATCAACCATGAAAACTAAACTCACCCTCACTGTAAAGAAGGAAATTGTAGATAAAGCCAAACTTCAGGCAGCAAGCAGAGGAATTTCGCTTTCGAAAATGTTTGAGGAGATTTTTGAAAAGGAAAGTCCAGATTTGGAAAAAACGGATTCCCAATTTGCTGCTGGGAGACTTTTGAAAAGGTTAGAGTCCATGCAGCCAATGGAGGATCAAAAAGAGTCTGACAAAGTTTTACTAACGCGATTTTTGAAGCAAAAATATGGTTAAGATTTTTTTGGATACCAATGTAGTTATTGATCTTGTCGCCAAGAGGCAACCATTCTATGAAGATGCCAAATTGTTTTTAACCTTGGCTAGAAATGGTATGGCTCGCTTGTTTATTGCAGAGAGCAGCCTAGGCAATCTTTATTATTTAGTTTTTGATATTTATAAAATCCCTTTAATTGAGTTTTCAATGCATGATTTTATTTCAGTCTGCGAAGTAGCTTCTGCTGGTAAAGAAGTCGTTAATAAATCATTGCATTCGAATTTCAAAGACAAAGAAGATGGACTTCAGTATTTCACTGCTGAGGCCAATAAGATGGATTTCTTGATCACCCGAGATAAAAAAGACTTTAAGTATGCGGAGGGGAAAATGCCTATTCTTTCTCCCAAAGAATTTTTTGAGGCCTGACAAGCTCCATCTTTTATGTCAGGTCGAGCGGATTCGAAACCTTAGTTTAGATAGATCAATGCTCCACCATTCTCAGCATCCCCGGCTCATCCTGATACCATTGCTCTTCAAACGTTTCTTTCACAATTACATCTGCGATCAATACCGACCAAACCATCCATAGAACCAAAGCAGGACCTGCTAGGAAGAGCATCCATATCAGAAACATGCTCAAATTGAATTGTAATGCGGTGACAAATATCATCAGCGCACCTGTGACGATACCCACCGCAGCCAGATAGTTTTTCATCTTTTTTGGGTTTTTATTACTATTATTAAACTACATCACCCTTCCGTTTGTTTCTTTATCAATTCCAGAATTTATAGAGTTAAACTTTATAAGTTCGAAAATTTCGATTTGAACAACAGCTATGATCTTCAAGGATTTGTAAGTCTAGCTTTTTGAATCTTGCTACTAAAATCTACCTATGAAAGGATTTCGATTTACTCAGTTCGTGCCCACTCAGGATCCTGAGAAGAACACGTTTGAGAATCTATTGAATATATTTTTGCAACTCGTCACCATGACCGGCGGAGATGTGGCGGAGGCGCTGAGTTGGCTCACCAACTTGGACAATCGCTACAATATGACCAATCCCAACTATGGAATTGGCGACTTCATCGAAGACCTGAAAAGTAAAGGTTACCTGACTGAGGAAAACCAAAAAGGAGAATTTAAAATCACTGGTAAAGCAGAGCAGACCATTCGTAAGTCAGCTCTTGAAGAAATTTTCGGCAAACTCAAGCGTGGCAAATCAGGACAGCACAAAACTACACATTCGGGTCAGGGAGACGAGCGAGGAACAGATCGACGAGCTTATGAATTTGGAGATAATATGGATCAGATTGCTTTGACGGATTCCCTACGAAATGCTCAGGCAAACCATGGTTTTTCGGGAGAATATCTGCTGACAGAAGATGATCTGGAAGTAGTGGAAAATGAATTTCGCTCTCAGACTTCTACCGTGCTGATGATCGATATTTCCCATTCCATGATTTTGTATGGGGAGGATAGAATCACTCCTGCAAAGAAAGTGGCTATGGCTTTGGCAGAACTCATCAAGACCCGCTATCCAAAAGATACGCTTGATATCCTCGTATTTGGAAATGATGCCTGGCAGATTGAGATCAAGGATTTGCCTTACCTCCAAGTAGGACCTTATCACACGAATACGGTTGCTGGATTGGAGTTGGCGATGGATTTATTGCGAAGGAGAAAAAATCCGAATAAGCAGATTTTCATGATCACCGATGGCAAGCCTACCTGCCTGAAAGTGGGAATTAAATATTACAAAAATGCTTTTGGGATAGATAGCAAGATCCTCAGCGAGACGCTGAAACTTGCTGCACAGTGCCGAAAATTGAAAATACCTGTGACGACTTTTATGATTGCTTCGGATCCTTATCTGAAGGAATTTGTAAAGGAATTTACCAAAGTGAATAACGGGAATGCCTACTACAGCAGCTTGAAAGGGCTTGGCGACCTGATTTTTGAAGATTATAGACGAAATAGAACGAAACGCTTTTAAGCATTATGGACTACCAAAAACTGACACCAAAAGAACTCACCCAAATAAAGACCCTTGGCCAACTCAAAGCTGCCGGCTATCAATCCAAATCCATCAAAGAAGAACTTCGCGATAACTTGATCTTAAAGATTAAGCGTAAGGAAAACGTTTTTGAAGGAATTTGGGGATACGAGGACACGGTGATTCCTGACATTGAACGGGCGATTCTTTCCCGGCATAATATCAATTTGCTGGGCCTTAGAGGTCAGGCGAAAACTAGAATTGCCAGAATGATGACTCATCTTCTGGATGAGTACGTTCCTGTGGTTTTCGGAGCGGAGTTGAACGATGATCCTTTACAGCCATTGACCTCTTTTGCAAAGCACTTGATCGAGGAAAAAGGTGATAATACGCCAGTCGCTTGGTGGCATCGAGATGATCGGTACACGGAGAAGTTGGCTACACCGGATGTGTCAGTTGCAGATTTGATTGGTGACGTGGATCCAATCAAGGCCGCTACGATGAAATTGAGCTACAATGATGAGCGCGTGATTCATTACGGTTTGGTGCCAAGATCGCATCGGTCCATTTTCGTGATCAATGAGTTGCCGGATTTGCAGGCTAGAATTCAGGTTGCATTGTTCAATATTTTACAGGAAGGAGACATTCAGATCCGCGGGTTCAAATTGAGATTACCGTTGGATATTCAGTTTGTTTTCACTGCAAACCCCGAAGATTACACCAACAGAGGAAGTATTGTCACTCCACTGAAGGATAGAATTGAAAGCCAAATTATCACCCATTATCCGAAATCTATCGAGATAGGCAGAAGGATTACCGCTCAGGAAGCCAACTTGAAAGGCAAACCATTAGATAAAATCTATGTGCCGGAATTGATGAAAGACTTGATCGAGCAAATTGCAATAGAGGCTAGAGGTTCTGAGTTTGTGGATGAGAAAAGCGGCGTGTCGGCCAGATTGACGATATCTGCCTATGAAAACTTGATTTCTGCTGCTGAGCGCAGAATGTATATGAATGGCGAGAATAATACCATAATTCGAATCGCCGATTTGATTGGAGTGATTCCGGCAATCACCGGAAAAGTTGAATTAGTCTATGAAGGCGAGCAGGAAGGTGCTGGTTTGGTTGCTTATAATTTGATTGGAAAAGCAATTCGAACCCAGTTTGTAAATTACTTCCCAAGCCCTGAGCAGAAGAAAAAAGAGAAACAAGGAAACCCTTATGTACTTCCTTTGGCTTGGTTTGGGGAAGGGAATGTCTTAGATATTGTGGCTTCCCAGTCAGATAAGACCTACAAGCAGGCGCTTCATGCCGTTCCCGGATTGGAAGAAGTAGTTAGCCAACTGGTCAAGAACGTTCCGGAAAATGAAAAAGAATTCTTTATGGAATTTGCTTTGCATGGCTTGGCTGAGTATTCTCAGTTGAGTAAAAATTTGCTAGATACTGGACTTCAATTCAAAGATCTATTCAGCTCCATGTTCGATATGGGCCCGGGCGATGAGGATTTTGAGGAAGATGATTTATAAGAGAGAGCCGAAAGGCTCTTTTTTATTGGAATGAATAAAAGTAACTTCAGAATAGAATTAGAAAAATGATGGGAGTTGAATTTGAAAAGCAAATTTCTTATTGGATCGGATCAGCAACAGAAGATTTTGAGGTCGCAAAAATTCTCATAGAAAAGAAGCGATATCTTCATGGGTTGTTCTTTTGTCATTAGTCGTAGAAAAATCGCTAAAGGCCATTGTGGTTAAAATCACTCAAGAATTTGCTCCAAAATCACATAATTTAATTTACCTCGCAGAAAAATCTAAAATTGAACTGTCAGAGAAACAATTGGAATTTTTCGGAATTTTGATGAAATATCAATTGGAGGGAAGGTATCCTGGATATAGTCCAAGAATCCCTTTGAAAAAAGAAATTGAGAAATACCTACTGAAAACAAAAGAAAGTCCAGAATGGCTGAGTTTGAAATTATAGAATTGGTAAAAAAATATTTGGATGTTTTACGTGCAGAAGGAATAACGGTAAGTAAGGCATTTCTGTATGGAAGCTATTCCGATGGCTCTGCCTCGGATGAAAGTGATATAGATGTGATGATCATTTCGGATCAATTCCAAAAAAACAATGATAAGATTGCAGGAAAAGTATGGAGATTAACTTCTAAAATAGACTCCAAAATAGAGCCTTTTTTAGTGGGGACAGATTCATTTAAAGAAAACTCCTCACCATTAATTCAAAATGTAAAAGCTACAGGGATTGAAATAAATTAGGATAATAAGACGAAAATTATCCCTATCAATGCAGGCATGCCCTGCACCCAAAAGATTTTTTTACTGGCAGTAAAAGCACCATAAATTCCGGCAACCAACACACAGCCTAAGAAGAACAGGGCTATTTTATCGGCCCAAATCGGATCAGAAATCAAGAGCGACCAAATCAATCCAGCTACTAAAAATCCATTGTATAATCCCTGATTGGCTGCAAGGGCTTTTGTTTTTGGGAATACGTCTGCTGGAATTTGCTTAAAAGTCTTCCTCCCAATTGTGTCCCAAGCGAACATTTCGAAGTATAGAAAATAGAGGTGAAGGGCGGCAATTGCAGCAATGAGGATATCAGCTATGAGTTGCATATGGTTTTTATTTTCGTCCAAGTATTCGATTAAATAAGCTTTTGCGCTTTGGTTTTATCTTATTAATCCACTCGATTAAAATATCAGGTGGTAAGTCATAACCAATAGCATTTTTTCCACTCCAATTTATCCCGACAAGTTGTTCTTGGGTTTTTGAATCTTTCAGCCAATAATTGTAAAAATCATCCAAATCCATTTCCACAGGTTTAAACTTGTTACTAGCCGGAACAATATTCATTATGATTTTTACTCTGGATTCACTTGACCAAAAAGGCATTGTCCTCATACCGTTCTTATTTTTTGGTGCAGGAAATCCACCACTATCCTTTATAGTCCAAACTTTTTCAGATGATCAACATCTTGGTAGAAAATTGCTGATTGTGGCATTTTTTTTTGACTACGACTTAGAATAGATTCAACTTTTGCAATATGGCAATTTCAGTATTCCGTTTTCCAGACCTAAAACACAGTATTAATCAAATTTCCTCCAGTACAGACTCTCCTTTGGAACCATCATCAGAAGTCCATTCCCAAGTTTCGTGGAGTCGAATTTTTCCATTTTCAAGGATTTCAGGTTTGGATTTGCAGATACCTGTCATTAGCTGCCCAAGAGAATTCACCTGATGATAACGCATGTTGATATTTCCTGCTTCGTCCACCAATCCGATCAAGTGTCCTTTGACGATTTTTCCGCCAGAATATTCGGCAGTGAGAATATTGCCTTCTTGGTGGTAGTGGAAAATACTCTCTGTAGAAGTCTCTCCGTTTGCGGTGTTACTTACTGGACGAAAAGTTTTGTTGTTGTAATTGATGCTATCCATAATTGTTTTGAATCCGGGCTTAACTCAATGCAATGATCTTCAATTCACTAAAATTAAGTCCTTTCGTGGCTTTTCAATTAATCCTTACAAGTATCTTGTGAATTCAACCCCCAAATTTTGACTTAGCCATGAGATCCATATTCCTTAGTTTTTGCCTTCTCTTTTGCCTCAGTGCCCAAGCTCAACTATTTCCTCATGGCGAGGAATTTACCAGACAGGATACTCTTCGGGGAGCGATCACTCCTGAGCGTGCTTGGTGGGATTTACTGTATTATCATCTGGAGGTAAAAGTGCATCCAGACACGAAATCACTTTCAGGTAGAAATACGGTTAGGTATAAAGTACTTGAGTCATCAAAACGTATGCAAATCGACTTGCAAGCCCCTATGCAACTGACGAAGGCAGAACAAGACGGTGCTGAGTTGGCTATTGAACACGATGGAAATGCACATTTTGTCACGCTAAAAGCAGCACAAAATGTGGGTGAAGAAAAAGAGGTGGTTCTTACTTATTCTGGAACTCCAGTGGAAGCAATTCGCCCGCCTTGGGATGGTGGATTGACTTGGGAGAAAGATAGCAATGGCCTGCCTTTTATCGCAAATTCCAATCAAGGAATCGGAGCGAGCATCTGGTGGCCAAATAAAGATCATGGGTACGATGAACCAGATCAGGGAGTTTTGATCAGCGTGACTGTCCCAGAAAACTTGATTGATGTCTCCAATGGTCGATTGATCAAAACAGATCATGACAAGACAGCCAAAACCAAAACCTATCACTGGGAAGTGAAAAACCCAATCAACAATTATGGGATCAATATCAACGTCGGCGACTATGTTCACTTTGGTGAAAAGTATAAGGGCGAAAAAGGCGAGCTTGACATGGATTATTATGTGCTACGGGAAAATCTGAAGGAAGCCAAAAAGCAATTTGAAGATGCGCCGAGAATGATGGAAGCGTTTGAACATTGGTTTGGACCGTATCCATTCTATGAAGACAGCTATAAACTAGTTCAAGCTCCCTATCTAGGAATGGAGCATCAAAGTTCTGTGACCTATGGCAACGAGTTTAAAAATGGCTATTTGGGTCGTGATCTGAGCGGAACAGGCTGGGGATTGAAATTCGATTTCATCATCATTCACGAGTCTGGTCATGAGTGGTTCGCCAATAATATCACTTACAGAGATGTGGCAGATATGTGGATTCATGAAGGATTCACCTCCTACTCAGAGAATCTATTTTTGGATTATTTCTATGGCGATGAAGCTGGTTCAGCTTATACTTTAGGTTTGAGAAAGGGAATTAATAATATAGAGCCAGTGATCGGAACATATGGAGTCAATCAGGAAGGGTCTGGTGACATGTATAATAAAGGCCATAATATGCTGCATACCATCCGCCAAATCGTGAATGATGATGAGAAATGGAGATCAATCTTGCGAGGCTTAAATTCTGAGTTCTATCACAAAACAGTTACCACTCGCCAGATCGAAAATTACATCAGTCAAAAAGCCGGAATCAATTTCAAGCCTGTTTTTGATCAATACTTAAGAGATATTCGAATTCCGATTTTTAGTTATTATATAAAGGATGGCAAGTTGAATTACCGTTGGGAAAATGTTGTCAATGGGTTCGATATGTCAGTGAAAATCTATGTGGACGAAAAGGAAATGAACCTGAAACCAACTCAGCAATGGCAAGCGGTTGATGTCTCGCAGAAAAACGCAAAAGTTACCGTAGATAAAGATTACTACGTAGGAACGCTCAATATCTCGGGGAATTAGTTCAAAAAGGGAATTAGAACCTCACGAGCTTTTTCTTCGGTAAATAGCACTAGCCCAGTCCCACCTTCAGGGTATTTAAATACAATCATTTGATTACCCAGAGCCTTTACTTCAAATCGTAGCGGAGGCTGTATGTTATCAATGAATTCTAAAATTCCTTCAGGGCTTAGTCTCCAGTCTAACTCATATTCTGCCCCATTTTCCGTCTTGATAGACAAGCCATTTTCGTAGAAAATGTAAAAGCAGTCAATCTTTCGAGTTTCGGAGAGACTATGCCATGGATTTGCGACTAAAAGCTCACGTGTTATGAGCTTGCCATAAAATATAATATCGATGGACAATTGATTGATATACTCAAACATAGCAAATCAATTTACTAATTCGTTTCAAAAATCGCATTACAGTCTGAAACACTTTTTTCGAAACAAATGATACTAGTCTTTGATTTTGTAAATCTTCCCGTCAGCCTTGGTCATCAGATAAACTTGTCCAGTAGCATCCTGCCCAAATTTCAGATCGACGCGCTTGCTTCCACATAGCTCTTGGAGACTTATCTCCTTTCCTTGATAAGTAATTCCCCAGCTTTTCGCAGATATATTACTTAGGTCACTGAGATCCGCAAATAACAAACGACCTGAAGTGATATCGCCAAACAACCACTTGCCTTTGAGGAGGCCGTAGGGTATAAAATAGCCTCCGATGATGGCAGCCATCTCATCATGGTCAATTTGTAGAATTGGGTGTGTTACATTTAGATCTTTATCCTGGTCTGTGATCGGGAAAACACTTTGCATATCCTCGTAAGGATTGATGATGAATGCTCCCTCACGAATCGGCCAGCCATAGAAATTGCCAGCTTCGATCAGATTAAGTTCTTCTACATTGTGATGGCCAATTTCAGTGGCAAACATCCTGCCTTTTTCATCCCAAAAAACTCGATTTGGATTGCGGAATCCATAGGCAAAAACTTCACCAGCCTTTCCGGCTTGCCCTGCAAATGGATTGGTTGGAGGGATTCCGTATTTCCCATTTTTACTGTTGGTACCAGATGGATCCAGTCGCATAATGCTGCTCCAGATCTTTGATCCTTGATGATCTGCTAAAAAAGCAAAGCCGCTCTCAGCACTTCCTCCATCTCCAAGGCCTACGTATAGCAATCCATAATCTTCATTGCCAGGTTTGGAGTTCGGGTTGAAAGCAAGCTCTTGGACTCCATGTATCTGGGTGACTACATTTATGCGCATAAATTCACGACCCTCAACTTGAAATGCGGAAGCCACTGGGTTGTCAGTTTTCCATTCAGTAAGCACCCATTGCATTTTGACATTTATCGAATCCACATAGTCAAAATCAGCAGGGAGTGTTCGTGCGGGCTCGGTGTGGGAAGTGTATAAAAGGCCATTTTTAGAGAATTCGGGATGGAAAGCATAGCTGCCCAGACCTGTGGCCAAGCCTGGCTTGGAGACCAAGTTTGGGCGAAGTTCTTTCAATGGGAGATAAACTGTAGGTATTCCATTTTTAAGTTCGTAAAGCGTGCCATGCTGGTCACTTATAAAAGTACGTCCTGAAAAAGATTCTGACTCCAGCTTGGTGATTTTGGCCAATGGCGGTTCTGGATTTGATGCCGGAATCTGCGCAAAGTATTCAATTGTCAATCTTATGCCTGAATCTGGAATGCTATCTAGGATAGGATCCAGCAAACCCATCATAGGAATAGTATCTGGTAGAGTTTCGTAGGTATGTAAATATGCCAATAGCGCATCCAAATCTTCTTCCTTCAAACTTGAAAATGGTGGCATATAAGTGTTATACACTTGGAAAAGTGCAGTAGCACGAGGATCATTGGTATCAATGAGTATTGACGGATCTTGAATGAATTTTCTTACCCACTCAGTTTCTACACTATGTGTTAATCCGCTTAGATTTGGGCCGATGCCATTTTGTTGGAAGCTATGGCAGGTGCTGCAGTTTGATTCAAAAAGTGATTTTCCAGTTTGTATTTGTTCGCTGTCTGTACTGATTTTAGCTCCGAATTCATTTTGCTGGGTACAGGAAAAAAGGGATAGACTAGCCAAAAGGAAAAGAAATATCAATTTATTCATTGGTGCTAAGTTGTGGATTTTGCTGATTAGCACCAAACAGACTATTTAAATTGTTTTATCTGTCCTGCATTGTCTTTGGACAAACATATTTTCTACAAAACAATGAATTTTCTCTGAGGATGGTCTAGGCATCTAAAA
This sequence comes from Algoriphagus antarcticus, assembly GCF_002150685.1. Taxonomy (GTDB): domain Bacteria; phylum Bacteroidota; class Bacteroidia; order Cytophagales; family Cyclobacteriaceae; genus Algoriphagus; species Algoriphagus antarcticus. Next base: position 132,800 of record NZ_MSSW01000031.1, on the reverse strand, counting down.
TAATTCGAAAGGTAGTCCCTTCTCCAGGTTTGCTTTCTACTTCAATATTTCCGCCGAGACTTTGGATATGATTGTATACCAAGTAAAGGCCTATTCCATGACTGTCACTATGAGTATGGAAAGTTTGCTGAAAGCCGAAAATTTTATCTTTCACTTTTTCTAGATCAAACCCGAGTCCATTATCTGTAAATGTTAGTTGCGCTTTGTGATCCACACGTTGTGAGGTGATGGTAATAACGGGTTTAGTTCCTGCCTTTTTGTACTTGATAGAATTGGTCATTAGGTTGAGAAAAATACTTTCTAGATAGGTAGCATTAGATGTCATTTTTGGCAATTCTTCAAAGTTACCCAGTACAACAGCTTCAGAATTTTTGATCAGAGACCCTATGGATTTGGTTACTTTCGTCAACACTTTTTTGAACACAACTTCCTGAATCGGAATGTGGAGGGATTGTTTATCTCGGAGCTCTTTGGAATAGGCATTCAGTTTTTCTCGCAGATCTTCTCCGCAAATTTTAATTGCCTCCATGAGTTCCAATGTTTCACTGTCTGTGATTTTAGAATAATCTATCAATTCACAAATTGAAAGGAGATTATTCACAGGTGATCTCAGATCATGCGAAGTCATATAACCAATCTGTCTCAGGTCTTTGTTTATTTCTGTCAGATTTGTTAAAAGCGTATTTCTGTCTGCTTCTAATTTCTTTATTTGAGTGATATTTTTTGCGATAGCAAAGACTACTTTGGCGTGGTGATTTGGGTGTGAAGTCCAAGAAAGCCATATTACTTCTCCCGATTTGGTGACATATCTATTTTCGAAATTAACCAAAGGAGTAGCTATGAGTAATTCATTTCTTACACTCGCTGTCAATTTTCTGTCCTCTTTATAGATGAAATGATGAATTGGCTTGGAATATAATTCATCATAAGAATAGCCTAAAGTTTCTTGGACTGCGGGGTTTATCTTTTTGAAATATCCGTCAAAACCAGCTATGCATACTAAATCTGGTGTTAACTCAAAAAAAGCATCGTACTGTGAAAAGTCTGAATTCATTCTGTTAGGGTTAGCTGAGGAGTATCCCCAAAAGTTTAAGCGAGGTTAGCCTAAAATTCTTAGAAATGGAAAGAATGCGGATTATTACATAAAAAAATAGGCTATCAACGGGGTCGATAGCCTATGAAAATACTTTACCCTTCTAAGGTAAAAGTCTCATCTTCTAAGTAATTGGGATAGATTTTACGGTGCTGCTTTTTCACTTCTGTGATCAGAGCCTGGCGAAACTCAATAACATTCTGACCATTTAAAGCAGCCATAAATACCGGTGGTATTCCGGTTTTCTTTTCATAAGCTTCTGCCAAAGCATTGAAATCTACAAAGCTGGCTTCTTCAAGTTCTAACTCAGTCATTTTCATGCTTTCCGCTTCACTGGGCATTGTTTCTACCAGATCGATTTTGTTGAAGACAAGCAATATTGGCTTATCTCCAGCTTTGATCTCATTCAATGTCTCAGTGACCACTGCAATGTGATCTTCGAAATGCGGATGAGAAATATCTACTACATGGACAAGTAAGTCAGCTTCCCGTATCTCATCCAAAGTAGATTTGAAAGCTGCTATGAGGTGAGTAGGTAGTTTTCTGATGAATCCTACCGTATCTGAAAGCAGGAATGGTACATTCTCAAGCACTACTTTTCGTACAGTAGAATCTACGGTAGCAAAAAGCTTGTTCTCGGCCAGAATATTAGTCTTGGTGATTAGATTCATCAGTGTGCTTTTACCCACATTGGTATAGCCCACTACTGCCACGCGGACAATTCCATCTCTTCCCTTGCGCTGAGTTTCTCCTTGCCTTTCTATCTCGCGAAGTTTCTCTTTCAGGAGTGTTATTCGACTGCGGATATCACGTTTATCTGTTTCGATTTCCTTTTCACCAGCTCCACCACGCGTAGTGGTGCCACCTCGCTGTCGCTCCAAGTGGGTCCAGAGATTGGTCAATCGAGGCAGTAAATATTGGAAGCGGGCAAGCTCGACCTGTGTTTTGGCTTGCGCTGTTTGAGCTCTCTGTAGGAAAATATCCAAAATCAGCAACGATCTATCGTAGATCGTCACATTCAGTTCGTTCTCCAGATTTCTCATCTGAGAAGGGGAGAGATCATCATCAAAGATGACCATATCGACCTCAAAATGCTTGATGTACGCCTTTATCTCTTCAAGTTTACCGGAACCCACGAAAGTTTTTATATCTGGCTTTTCCATTTTCTGGGTAAAGCGATGCACTGTCCTTGCTCCTAGAGTCTCAGTCAAAAATGCTAGTTCATCCAAGTATTCCTCCGTCTGTTGCTCGGTTTGGTACTGCCGAACTACACTCACTAAAATGGCGGTTTCTTCTTTAGCAGCTGTTTCGTGAAGTTTTTGAAGTTTGCGGGTATGTTTACTCATAAGTTAAATGCTATGTCAAGACAATGCGAAAGACTAAATTATAGTTTCCTAATTGTTTAGAAATGGATAATTGCAGCCTTATTTTTTTGAATTGTCGAAAGGGGAGGCGCAAAGTTCGACATATTTCCTTAGAATTGATTAGGATAGTGTTCTGTCTGTTAGTTATTTTGCCTTTTAAAGCCTAAATCAATTACAATCAATGGCCCAAATAATAAAAGCTCCTCTAGCTGGTGTTTTAGAGATATTTCCAAGAATTTTTGAAGATCAAAGAGGCTATTTCTTTGAATCTTATAGAGCAGATTGGTTACAATCCGAAGGAGTGGATCATGGATGGGTACAAGATAATCAGAGTTATTCTCAGAAAGGAACGGTTCGTGGACTGCATTTTCAGCGGGGAGAATTCGCTCAGGCAAAATTGGTGCGGGTGATTCAGGGGAAAGTCCTAGATGTGATCGTGGATTTGAGATACGGCTCTCCCACTTTTGGAGAAATATATTCTACAGTTCTTGATGCTACCAGAAATAACTTGATGTACGTCCCAACTGGATTTGCACATGGGTTTTCAGTGTTAGAAGATTCGATTTTTGCGTACAAGTGCTCCAATTATTATAATAAAGAAAGTGAAGGTGGAATTATTTGGAATGATCCGGCCTTAGACATAGACTGGCAGATAGCTGAGCCAATTACTTCTGAGAAGGATGCCACCTGGCCTACTTTGGAAGAATTTAAAACTAGTGAGAGAGGATTGTAATGGGATTTTTGGATCTGTTTAAGAAAACACCTGAGGTGTACGAAGACCTTGACCTAAGTTGGTTGGAGGTGGATATGCATTCGCATTTGATACCCGGGATCGATGATGGATCTAAGACTATGGAGGAATCCCTTCATTTGATCAAGCGACTTTCTGATTATGGCTTGCGCAAAATTATCACTACTCCCCACATCATGTCGGAGTACTATCGCAATACACCTGAAATAATTAATATGGGCCTTGAGGATCTTCGCAGAGCCGTCAAGAAAGAGGGGATTTCCATAGAAATAGAAGCTGCTGCTGAGTATTACTTAGATGAGATTTTCCTGGAGAAAATCAAAGATGGAGAGGACGTCTTAACATTTGGAGATAATTACATCTTGGTGGAGACAGGCTTTATCAACAAGCCTCAGATGCTTTTGGAGATAATTTTCCAATTGGAAATGGCTGGATATAGGCCGATTTTGGCACATCCAGAGCGCTATCAATATCTAATTGCAGACAAAGGATTACTTCAGGATCTGACCGACAGAAAGATCCTCTTTCAGGTAAACTTATTGTCTTTGACAGGCTTTTATTCCAAACCAGTAAAGGATTTTGGTGAAATGCTTGTGGAAACGGGACTGGTAAGATTTTTTGGGACGGATTGCCACAATCCACGTTACTTAGATATGATGGAAACTCTACCCAAGACAAAATTGTATAGTAAAATCAAGCAGCTCGATCTGCTCAACTCCTCTCTTTGATTTGTAGAGAAAGCCAATGAAAATTCTCATTACAGGTATTACGGGATTATTTGGAAGCTATCTGGCTAAAGAATTTGCTGGGCTTGGAGAGATTCATGGTTTTCGTAGGTCAAGCTCCTCACTTAGATTACTTGAAGGAATCGAGTTTCCCATCATCTGGCATGACGGTGAGTTATCAGATATTGAATCATTGGAAGTAGCGCTCGGAGGAATTGAGTTGGTTATCCATGCCGCAGGGAAGGTGTCCTTCGATGCAAATGACAAAGGTAGGTTGCATCGTATCAATGTAGGTGGCACGACGAATCTTGTCAATGCCATGCTGAATACTGGAGTGAAAAAACTTGTGCATGTCAGTTCAGTAGCTGCCATCGGAAGAAGTCCTGACTTAACAGAACTTGATGAGAATTTCAAATGGATAGAATCGCCGCTGAATACCGATTACGGCATTTCCAAATATTTGGCGGAATTGGAAGCTTGGAGAGGGGAGCAGGAAGGATTGGATTTGATCGTAGTGAATCCATCAATTCTACTGGGCAAAGTCAGTGACGCTCGTAGTTCATCAGAGATTTACCATTATGTGATAGAAGAAAATTCTTATTACCCAAAGGGAGACCTTAACTATATCGATGTGCGGGATGCGGCCAAGCAAGTAAGAGCATTGGTAGATAAAGAAGTCTGGGGCGAGCGGTTTATTTTGAATAAAGAAAGCATTACATACAAAGAGTTCTTTGAGAAAATGGCTGTTGCTTTCGGAAAAAAAGCGCCATCAAAGTCAGTAAGTCCGCTTATGCTGAAAACGGCCGTGTTTTTCAACACAATTTTCAGGAGAATAGGGTTGAGCAAAAGCCCGCTTAATAAGAAGACAGCAATGATTTCACAACAAAAAGTATTTTTCGATAATACTAAAGTGAATAAGCTCCTCGCAAGTACCTATTATAGCTTGGATGAAACCTTGGATTGGTCAAAGTAAACTTATTTTTGATCTCAATCGTTTCTTCTCCAAGACTCCTGAAGAGAGATCATTATTTCTCGGAATGAGGAAAGTAAAATATAACAAATCGAGATTTTGAGAGACCAAATTTATTGGTACCTTAAATAAACCATAACGCATCCTAATGACCGGAGATCACGATCATGATTGGGAAAATGACAAGAAGCTGGTAGAGCGATTTGAAAATTCCCTACAATCCAATCTGGACCTTTATTTCGAAGAAGAAGAATTGGAAGATATCATCCGATTTTACTTTGATCAACAGAAGTTTCTAAAGGCACTCCGCGCCGCTGAATTCTCGTTGGAAAGATTTCCGTTTTCTGTGGAAATTAAGCTATTGCAAGCGCAGTGTTTGATTTTCAATGATGAATTGGAAGAAGGTCTGGACATTCTGGAAAACATCAATAATATTTCTCCCAACAACGAAGAGATTATTCTTGCTTTGGCTAATGCTCATATTCTAGCAGGTACGCCTAAGGATGGGATAGAATTGTTGGAAAATTTTCTGCCATTGGCGGAGGATAAGGCCGAAGTGTTTTATTCCTTGGGCAATTTATACCGTGTCCAAAACAACAATGAAAAAGCAAGTTACTATTTCAAAGAAGCTGTAAAAAGCCGCATCAATCACGAAGATGCACTTTTCCAACTGGCGATGATTACTGAGGAAGAAGGCTCCTTTGATGAGATTCTTGATTTTTATCAGGAATTCATTGATCAAGATCCTTACAGTGCAGGCGCTTGGTACAATTTGGGGGTAGTTTATAATCGTCTGGGGAGATTTGAAGAAGCGATCAAAGCGTATGATTACGCCATTTTGATCGATGACGCTTTTGCTTCAGCCTATTTCAATCTCGGCAATGCGCTGATGAACACTCAGCAGTATGAGCTGGCATTGGAAGCATACCAAAACACAATCAATTGTGAAGGTGCAAATGCTGAGAACTGTTGCTACATGGGGGCTGCTTATGAAAAGCTTGAGAAAATCGATGAGGCTTTCAAATATTTTAAGAAGTCTGCCAAATTTGACGAGGAGTACGACGATGCATGGTTTGGACTAGGAATGTGCATGCTGAAGAAGGAAAAATTCTTTGAAGCCATTCATTATTTTAAAAAAGCTTTAAATCTTACTAAAGAAAATTCTAATTATTGGGTGGGTCTTGCAGATGCTGAATTTAATCTGGGAAACATGCAGGCCAGTTCCGAAGCGTATGAAGAAGCGATCAATTTGGAGCCTGGTATCTTAGAAACCTATGTAAATCTGGCACTTATCTATTTCGAGCAAAACCGCTTTGAGGAAGCAATTGATGTGACTCGGGAGGGTATTGAGGAAATGCCAGAGGAGGCAGAGCTTTATTATCGCTTGGTTGTATACCTAATCAAAATGGGCAATTACAAAGAGGCATTTTCATTTTTGGAAAATGGGTTAACTTTGGACTTTGAAAAGCATATTATCATGTATGATCTGATGCCAGAGCTTAAGCAGCAGAAGGCTTTGTACAAGATTATTGCCCAATATCGAGAGGAAAATCTCGATTCTTAACATTAAAACCTCGCTAATGAATTATGAGCTGAATAATATCCCCGTTCGTACCGAAAAGCCACGAACTAAAGGATTTACCATGGCCATGGATAAAGGCCTAAGCATACGTGCCACGGAAGATTTTGTCGAAAGTTGTTCCGATTTTGTAGATATAGTGAAGCTTGGATGGGCCACATCTTATGTGACCAAAAATCTAGACGAAAAACTCGCTATTTATAGAGAAGCAGGTATTCCTGTTTACTTGGGAGGCACACTTTTCGAAGCTTTTCTTGTAAGAGGTCAATTTGACGATTACCGAAAAGTGTTGGACAAATATGATCTTTCTTTCGCTGAAGTGTCGGATGGTTCTATTTCACTAGATCACGATAAAAAGTGTGAATACATTACTACGCTAGCCAAGCAAGTGACGGTACTTTCAGAAGTTGGCTCTAAGGATGCTGCGAAAATCATTCCCCCATATAAATGGATAGAGCAGATGCGTAAAGAATTAGATGCTGGTGCCTGGAAAGTAATCGGAGAAGCTAGAGAAGGCGGAAACGTAGGTCTATTCAGAGATTCTGGAGAAGTAAGACAAGGACTCGTGGAGGAAATTCTAACTCAGATCCCTGAAGAAAGAATCATTTGGGAAGCTCCAATCAAATCCCAGCAGGTTTGGTTTATCAAGCTGATCGGTGCAAATGTGAACCTTGGAAATATCAGCCCTTCTGAAATTATTCCTTTGGAAACTATTCGACTCGGATTGAGAGGCGATACCTTCGACCATTTTTTGGGAGAAATCAAATTGTAATACAACTCAACTCAATATAGGCTGATTGGATTATTCCGGTCAGCCTTTATTTTTGATTATGGATTTTATCAGAAAAAATGTCCTCACCTACTTGAAAGGTATGGCGATGGGAGCGGCAGATATAGTACCGGGTGTTTCCGGTGGCTCGATAGCGCTGATCACCGGCATCTATGAGGAGCTGCTTCGTAGTATCAATTCCTTTAATGGGGAAAGTCTGAGGCTTTTGCTGAAGTTTGAGTTCAAAGCGTTCTTCCAGGCGGTGAATGGTGCGTTCTTACTCAGTTTATTATTGGGAATAATGACCAGTATTTTCTCGCTTTCGAAGCTCATCACCTACATGATGGAGGAGCACCCGATTCCGCTTTGGTCATTTTTCTGCGGATTGATTTTGGTGAGTGCCTTTCTGATTCTGAAGGACATTAAAAAGTGGAGTTTGGGCGTAGTGATCGCACTTATTTTGGGAATTATTATCGCTTATTGGGTTACAGATCTGCCCCCGACTACTAGCCCAGATGCACTTTGGTTCACATTTGTAGCTGGAGCTATAGCGATTTGTGCTATGATTCTTCCCGGGATTAGCGGAAGCTTTATTTTGCTGATCTTGGGAAAATACGAGCCTGTCTTGCATGCAGTCTCAGCCCGTGATTTTGTTACATTAGGCATATTTGCACTAGGTTGTGTCGTTGGACTTTTATCTTTCAGTCGAGTTATTTCCTGGTTGTTGAAGCGATATTATTCCATTACGATCGGCGTTCTTTCTGGCTTTATGCTAGGTTCTATCAATAAACTTTGGCCTTGGAAAATTGTCACTGCCTATCGCACCTCTTCCAGTGGAGAGGAAAAACCATTTTTGACTGAGAATTTATTCCCTACTTCATATTTGGAGCAGACTGGTTTTGAGCCAAAATTAATGCTGGCACTTTCAGCATTTGCTTTTGGGATTATTTTAGTAGTTGGTATTGATCGCTTAGCGGCATATTTAAAGAAATCATGAGAAAATTCGGGTTGATAGGTCATCCACTTACACATTCTTTTTCAAAGAAATATTTCATTGAGAAATTTGACAAGGAAGGAATCAAAGATTGTACTTATGAACTGTATGATATTCCGAATGCGCGTGACCTAGAAGAAATTCTCAGCGAGAATCCAGAGATAGAAGGCATCAATGTCACGATTCCTTATAAAGAGGATGTGATCGCCCTAATGGATGATCTCGATGAGGCCTGTGAAGAAATCGGTGCGGTAAACTGTATCCATATTCAGGATGGAATGCTAACGGGATACAATACAGACTATATAGGATTTAAAAATTCGCTTTCTCCTTGGCTTGGATCACTAAAACCAAAAGCCTTGATTTTGGGTACCGGAGGAGCATCTAAAGCAGTCAAGCAGGCATTAAAGGATTTGGATATTGAGTTTCTGAATGTTTCTCGCTCTGAAGACGAGGATCAGATTACCTACGAAGATTTGGCATCTGACCCTGAGATAATGAAGACCTATATGCTGATTGTCAATACTACTCCACTTGGCACCTTTCCAAAAGTAGATGGGATTCCAGCCATTCCGTTGGAGCAGCTGACATCTGATCATTTTGTGTATGATTTGGTGTATAATCCAAGCGAAACTTCTCTGATGAAGGCATGTTTGGTCAAGGGTGGAAAAGCGAAGAATGGACATGAGATGCTTATCCTGCAAGCAGAAGCGGCTTGGGAGATCTGGAATTCATAAGTTTTAGCCATGAAAAAAGCCATACTCATCATTCAGTGTACCGATCAAAAGGGAATCGTCGCGGAAGTTTCTAGATTTCTTTATGCTCATGATGGCAATATTCTGGAAGTTGATCAGCACGTAGATGAGGAAATGGGAATGTTTTTCATGAGAGCTGCCTGGGAATTGGATTCTTTTTCTTTACAAAAAGATGAGATTGCTTCTCGATTTAAATCAGAAGTTGGTGAGCGTTTTCAGATGGACTTCAAACTTCATTTCAATTTTCCAAAGCCAAGGATGGCAATTTTCGTCAGCAAGCTTTCACATTGTTTGTTTGATATTTTGGGGAGACATCATGCAGGACAGCTCGATGTAGATATTCCTCTTGTCGTTTCAAATCATGAAAGTTTGAGAGAAATCGTTGAGGCATTTAAGATTCCTTTTCATTACATACCCATTACTGCTGATGCTAAGGCTGCAGCTGAGGCCAATCAATTGCAGCTGATGAAGGCCAATCAAATTGACTTCGTAGTACTTGGCAGATACATGCAGATTTTATCCGCAGATTTTATCAAGCATTTTCCTAATCGAATTATCAATATCCACCATTCATTTTTGCCTGCATTCGTGGGAGCTAGACCCTATCATGCAGCCTACGAGCGCGGAGTAAAAATCATAGGAGCGACTGCTCACTACGTAACAGAAGAATTGGATGCTGGACCGATCATCGAACAGGACGTAGCACGAGTAAGACATCATAATACCGTCTCCGAATTAGTGCAGATCGGTCAAGACGTGGAAAAAGTAGTTCTTTCCAAAGCCATCAAATACCATGTAGACCGCAAGGTGATGCCAATCAAAAACAAGACGGTGATTTTCTATTAAAGAATGATTTTCCTGGGAATATTCTTTGGTAATCGGGTCAGCATTTCATAGTTTACCTGTTGAGTGGACTCAGAAAATGACGAAACAGTAATTTCTTTTCCACCCTGCTTTCCGATAAGAACTACCTCATCACCTGCTTTTAGATCTTTGATCTTGCTCACGTTCACTGCGATGGCATTCATCATGACTGTCCCCACGACTTGACAATGTTGTCCTTTGATCAGAACCATACCCTGATTACTGAGTAGTCGGCTGTAACCGTGTCCATAGCCCACTGGCACGATCGCCAGACGAATATTCTCCAACGCCATGTAGCTATTTCCATATCCGACGAACTCACCGGTTTTTACTGCTTTCAAACTCATGACAGTGCTTTTCCAGGTTATCAGTCGTTTGAGTGGGTCTTTCTTTCCTTTTGGCAGGGAATTTAGCTTTGCAAAAAAAGTCTCCTTAGTAGGCCAAAATCCATAGCCTGCTATTCCTATTCTCACCATGTCCATGATAGTTTCGGGGAAAATAAGTGTGGCTGCCGAGCAGGCAGTATGATAAGTTTTGAACGCTATTCCCTGACTGTTGAAAAAGTCCTTGAATTCGTGATACAGGGCGATTTGATTTTTTACTCTGACGAAATTACTTACAGACTCAGCCCCAGCATAATGCGTACAGAGCCCAATAATAGAAATGAAGCTGTAATTCTTCGCAAGCATTTCAGCGAGCTTCTCGCGCTGATCCCAATCAAATCCAGTACGATGAAATCCAGTCTCTACTTCGATATGAACTTTCGCCGGAATGCCAATTTCTTTGGAAATGGCGATAGCTTTTTCCAGCCTTTCAAAATCAAAAACGTAGAAGCTGATACCTTTTGCAATTAGCTCCTCCAGCTCCTCCAGATGGAGCATTCCCATGATCATGATTTCCGATTCTTTTTTTGATCTGTCCCAAACTTCCCAAGCCTCATCAGAGCTGAAAGTGCTGAAATGGCGAATTCCAGCTTTTTCAGCTATTTCTACCATTTGTGAGATCCCATGACCATAAGCATTACCCTTCACTACAGCAGAAATTGTTGGTTTTGGGCCTATTTCTGAGCGTATGTACCGAATGTTTTGGCGGTAGGCCTTGGCGCTGATTTCAAGCGTGGAGGTGGCAATCATATATGTATTCCAATTGAATCCAGAAAGTAAGCCACTCTGCATCCTTATCCCAATACTTGATTAAATTTATTCTTTAATTCAACTTTTATGAAATCGAGCACAACGCAATCGTCACATAGTGGGACGTTTATCAATCCTCAGGGGCAGGCTATGTGACCATTTGAAAAAAATTATAAACACATGAAAAATACCTTTCAAGTTTCTGATCATAAAACCCGTTGTCCCTGGTGTCTGGGTTTCGAAGAATATGTTAACTATCACGATACAGAGTGGGGAGTCCCGGTCTGGGATGATCATGTTCACTTTGAATTTTTGATTTTGGAATCTGCTCAGGCAGGGTTGAGTTGGGCTACGATTTTGAAGAAAAGAGAAGGCTATCGCAAAGCTTTTGCAGATTTTGATTATAAAGTGGTAGCAGAATTTCCAGAGAGCTACGTGCAGGAATTACTTCAGGATCCGAGCATAATCAGAAACGTTTTGAAAATCCGAGCTGCTATAAACAATGCCAAATGCTTTATGAAAGTCCAAGAAGAATTTGGGTCTTTTTCTAACTACATCTGGGGATTTGTCGGAGGAAAACCAATTCAAAATCGCCTATCATCCATGAGCCAATCTCAGGCCACTACCAAGGAATCCGATTTGCTTGCCAAAGACCTTAAGAAACGTGGATTCAAATTTCTAGGCAGCACGACGGTCTATGCACATATGCAAGCTACTGGTCTGTTCAACGACCATTTGGAATCTTGTTTCCGATTTGGTGAGGTTTAATCTTATACGAAAGCAAAGAATACCAGCCACACCAGGAATAAAAGTGGCAATAAGACTGGCAGGGAGAATCGGATGATATAGCCAAAGAATGAAGGCATTTTGATGCCATTTTGCTCTGCTATGGACTTCACCATGAAGTTTGGTCCATTTCCTATGTAAGTCATCGCTCCGAAGAATACTGAGGCGATGGCAATAGCCATCAGTTCGAATGCGGAATCATGATACCCATCTGCAGCAAACTGACGAACTTCTTCAATGTTGCTGATGGAGGCACCCTTGGAAGCCATGGCTGCTGCGAGGAAGTTGAGGTAAGTAGGAGCGTTGTCCAAAAATCCGGAAAGAATGCCCGTACCCCAGTAGAGTGTGTTGTGCGTGATCATTGCTGCTCCTTCAGGTGATTTGGCGAAGGCGCCCACCAGTTCCAAGGCCGGCATCATAGTACCAAATATTCCCACAAAAATAAATGCTACTTCTCTGATAGGTTCGAAATTAAATTCATTGCCTTTAATGGCTCGCTGGTCAGCAAACCGATAAGACAGGAAGGCTACAGACAGCATAATGATTTCTCTGATATAGGAGAATTTTTGACCGTCGTAGACGATGGCTGGAACGCCCTCTATCACATTTGGATCAAGGAATACTGAGCAAATAATAATAAATAACCATCCGAAATTCCTTATACCGACTAAGGAAAATTTGTTGGTATAAATAGTCTCCTCTAATTCATTGTCGTCATTTGCTCTTCCTATTTTTTTATCAATGAAATAGAACACAACAGCTAACATTACTAATGTAAACAGCCATGCGGGCCAGTTATGCTCCAACGTCCAGAAGAATGGAATTCCTTTCAGGAAACCCAAAAATAGCGGTGGGTCACCTATTGGGGTGAGCGAGCCACCGACATTACTCACCATGAAGATGAAGAAAATGATGTGGTAGGCCTGAATATTTCCTTTGTTCAATCTAATAAATGGTCGAATCAAAAGCATGGAAGCTCCAGTGGTTCCGATCAGATTAGAAACCAAAGCACCGATGACCAACAAGGTTACATTAGCAAAAGGCGTGGCTTTCTTATCTATCTCAATCAGAATTCCGCCTGAAGCAATGTATAAAGAGGCTAGAAGTGCTATGAACTGAATGTATTCTGCCATCGCATGGACGGGCGCATGGACATTTCCGAGTATAAATAGGTAATAGAAAACGACCATCAGGGCAAACCCTATAGCAATTTTGGGGTAGTTTTTGTGCCAAAAATGCTCATAAAATAAGGGCCCAGTGGCTATCATAAGCAGCAACGCTACAAATGGAATGACTAGCCATATAGGAGCGGTATGGTGATCTGCCTCTTCAGCTTCGGCAGAAACTATTCCGTGAGTAATCTCTTGATCAGCAGCGTTATGATCTCCCTGAGCAAGGTATCCTTGTTCAATATCAGTGTTTTCTGCGAAGGCAGATTGTGGCTCCATCCCGCCAAAAAATAATATTCCGAAAAGTATGGAGAAACTAAAGATAAAATTCTTCATTAGGCTGATAAGGTATGCTGGGTGTTCTTTTCGGTTAATTTAAGCAAATAAATGATTGATGCTATTCCAACGTGGCTTCTGCGAAACTACAGATTTTGGCTGATACAGCACAATCAAAATTTGCCGTGCTGCTGGAATTAATCAAAAATTAACTCCAGCAGAGTAAAGGCAAAGGATACTTTTACACGAGTTGTGCTAGGGCTATATTAAAGGAGCTTTCAGCTAGTTTAGTTTTTTCAGTATTACTGGAATAAACATTTTTCAGTGCTTTTTCTATCGTACTACTCACATCTGAAAATATCGCCATGTCGGTCACTTCAACCTTGTCGCTCATCAAATAAGCAAATACGCGAGCCATGCCACAATTTGCGATGAAATCAGGAATTACCGAAACCCGCTGATCAGTCCAAACTCCAATTGGACCGAAGAAAATCTCTGGATCGGCAAAGGGAACATTTGCACCACATGAAATAACTTCTAGACCAGAATTGACCATTCTCTCCACTTGATCCTTCTTGATCAGTCTCGAGGCAGCTGCGGGTATGAAGATTTCACTCTCAAGATCCCATATTTTCTGATTTATTTCTTCAAAAGGAAGTTGGTTTTCGGCTACAAGTTTATTTCCATTTCTATTGAAAAAAAGCTCGCGAACTTCATCTATGGAGAAACCTACTTCATTAATCACTCCTCCATCCCGGTCGATGATACCAACTATTTTCACCCCTTCTACTGCAAGGAAACAGGCAGCAGCGGCTCCTACGTTACCCCATCCTTGGATGACGGCACGCTTGCCCTTGATATCTCCTCCCCATATTTTATAATAATGCCTCACAGCTTCTGCCACCCCATATCCCGTAATCATGTCTGATACCGTATATTTCTTGGTTCCATTTGGGGTGAAAAGTGGGTCTTCAAGCACCTTGGAAACACCTTGTCTGAGTTGACCGATTTTCCGAATTTTTTCTGGCTCAGTTGCGTGAAAGTGACCATTTACGACGCCTTCCTGTGGATGCCAAAGTCCATAGGATTCTGTGATTGGAATCACTTCATGGATTTCGTCCACGTTGAGATCTCCACCAGTTCCATAGTAACTCTTTAATAGGGGCATTACAGCTTTGTACCAACGACGTAGCACCTCGTCTTTACGTGGGTCATTCGGGTCAAAGTTGATTCCTGATTTTGCACCGCCAATCGCCGGGCCAGAGATGGTAAACTTTACCTCCATGGTTTTGGCAAGAGATTCTACTTCGCGCTTGTCCAGTCCTTTTCTCATGCGGGTTCCACCACCGGCAGCTCCTCCTCTGAGGGAATTGATCACTACCCAGCCTTCCGCTTCAGATTCGCTGTCACTCCACTCGAAAGTGATTTCGGGCTGTTTGTTTTCAAACTTTTTAAGTAACTCCTGCATCTAATTTGGGTTTATTTCTCGACAAAAATAGAAAAATAAACCAGTCCTGTTACAGGAAGTCTGACGGGCGGTTAGCCAAAAACTACTCCACCAGATGAGTCCCTACTTGCCCCTGTGACTGAAGCGAGGCAGTTGTTCTCATTTCGGAGACGCAAAACTCCCAAAAAACCAAAAACCAGTGCTTCTTTAAATTCTATCAGTTCAGACCCAGCGACAGTATGATTCCATTTGTTGTCAAGCTGACTGCTCAATCGCTCTATAAAAAAAGAATTGTATGCCCCACCGCCAGTGATTAATACAGAAGGCTGATCAGTGCTTTGGTGTTGCTTGATGACTTGGGCGATCTGAAATGCATAATGCTCGACAAGGGTTCCTAATATATCTCTTTCAGAAAGACCGCTAGAAATAACCAAGGGTATGAAATCATTTTCCAAATCCTCTCTACCCAGAGATTTTGCATCTGATCTGGAATAATAGGGAAGCGCATTGAGTTCATTGAATAACTTTTCATTGAGCATGCCTTCTTTGGCCCACGCTCCATCTTTATCGTATTCAGCACCAAGCACATTTGCTTGGGCATTTAGCAACAGATTGAAAGGGCAGGTATCAAAGGCAATTCGCTGTGCCGCTGACTCCATACTAATATTTGCAATTCCCCCAAGATTGATACAAAAATCAATCGCTGGGAAAAGCAAGCTGTCGCCAATAGGTACCAAAGGCGCACCTTGCCCACCAAGCTGCACATCTTGCATGCGGAAATCGTTGATAACCTTTTGTCCAGAAGCCTGATGCATCGCCCAGCCATTGCCTATCTGAAGGCTAAGTCCTTTTGCCGGCTGGTGAAAAACAGTATGTCCGTGAGAGCATACAGCCATAGGTTTGATTTGCTTTTCGCTACAATATTCCCTTACTTTTTCTCCCATCCACTTTCCAAAATCTACGTCCAGAAGCGCCAATTCCAGCCCGGAAAGCCTGTGGCAGTTCATTAGCTTTTGTCCCAAGTCCGGAGGAAATGGAATCGTAATTGCATCTAAAATCTCGTACGACCACTGATCCTGAAGCTCATAGCTGCAATGGGCTATGTCTAGTCCATCTCCTGACGTGCCAGACATCAATCCGATCATAGTGTAGTTTGTAGGGCTCATGGGTTAAAGTTTGTTAAGTGACGACTAGGTCAAAGATAATTTAACAGCGATAAAAGGCACTGCTTTTTTTGTATGGCTATTTTGCAGAATATTAATTCAACTGGATGACAAATCTGATAATAGATATTGGTAATACAAGAATAAAGACTGCTCTCTTTGAAGGAGATCAGTTGCTTCAGGAGGAAGTATTTGAAGGGCTTGAATCTGCGCTAGTATATTGGAAGTCAGTGTCTTTTGAGCATTGTTTGGTGAGTTCTGTGAAATGGAGCCAAGTCGAGTTACAAGCTATTCTATCATTCCCATTCTCCTACCTCAATCAAGAGACTAAGCTGCCCATCACTAATGCATACAGGACCCCCGCTAGCCTGGGGTTGGATCGAATAGCTGGCGCGATTGGAGCTTGGGCTATGCGAGGCAAAGGCCCGATTCTCGCAATAGACTTAGGAACTTGTATTACTTTTGATCTGATCGATGGCAGTAATTCTTACCTAGGTGGGGCTATCAGCCCTGGGCTCGGGATGCGTGCTAGAGCAATGCATGAGCTGACGGCGAGATTGCCTCTAGTTGATCTAAAAGTGAAACCTGCCGAGCTGATTGGCAACAATACGATTAGCTGTATGCAAATCGGTATTTGGCATGGAATTGAGTTCGAATTGCAAGGGCAGATCGAAGCGTACACTAGAAAATTTCCAGAAATCGAGGTCTTTGTTAGCGGTGGTGATGCCCAATCTTTTGATTCATTGGCAAAAGACCTCATATTTGTAGTCCCAAATTTGGTCCTTTACGGATTGAATTCTATTCTAAACCACAATGTTGAGTAAAATCAAATTGCAATTGCTGGGTGTACTATGCACCCTTTTCTTATTTACAGAAGCCCAGGCACAATCCAGTGCTTCTACCTATAGTGCTTTAGGCATCGGAGAATTTAACTATTCCGGTCTTACTAATAATCAAGCCATGGGGGGACTTGGCATCAGTTTCGGTTCTGCATGGAATCCCAATGTGGTCAATCCAGCACTTTCTACTAAAAACTCGATTTTTAATTTTGAGGCTGCGCTGAATTATAAAAAGATTGCTGCTGATAATGGTACAGAGACATCTGATGTTGACGGTGGAGGTTTGTCCTATATCGCATTTTCACTTCCTGTGAAAGTAACTAAAGCTACAATCGGCTTAGGATTGAATCAACTCACCAGTGTGAATTATCGCTTGCTCATACAAAGCCCGGTAAGCAATACCGATATACAGGCATTGAATTCTATTGAGGGTGATGGGGGTATTTCAGAAGCTTATTTGAGTTACGGGATGGTAGTAGCTAAAAATTTGAGTTTAGGTCTGCAAGGCTCTTACCTTTTCGGTTCAACGATTCGCACAGATCAGTTGACACTTTTTGATAATGAGGGAACACCAGTTGGTATCAGAACAGAATATTATGAAAGATTAACAGTGAGTGATATTGGCATTAAAGCGGGGGCATATTACTTTCTCCCCTTGAATGAAAAAAGTAAACTTCATCTGGGTGCCATTTATCAGCATTTAGGAGATGTTAATGGAAAAGCTTTTGCCAAGCTCGCATCAATTGGCCAAGCTAGCAGTCCAGATTCGAGTGGAGACTTGATCGCAAATGATGAACCAGGAAGCATTTATATCCCTGATCGTTACGGATTCGGGGTTTCTTATGAAAAAAACAACAAGTTTGTGATCGGTCTAGAAGGCCAATATCAAGACTTCAAAAAGTATAGATCTTTGCTGGATGACCCGTTGCAATTGAAGGAGGCTATCAAGATAGGTCTGGGATTCCAAATTGTACCTGATTATCTTGCTATAGATAATGGTCTAAAGCGAGGTACTTACCGAATAGGATTGGAATACCAGCAGACACCATATTACCTGAACTCGACTAACATCAATGATCTTGGCATTAACTTTGGAGCTTCTCTTCCTGTAAATCAACTTTCGTTACTGAACTTCGCTGTGAAAGTCGGACAGAGAGGAACTACTAACAATGGCCTCATCCGAGAGAGTTATGTTAACTTCACCCTAGGGTTGTCACTGAATGATAATAGTTGGTTCTACAAACGAGTTTTTGAATAATAATTAACCAAACCATACAAATCAAAATGGTTAAATCCGGTACTCATAATTCGGATTTAGACATGAAGATTAAATTGTGCCGAATTAAACCATTATGAAAATGAAAATTAAATCTACAATCTTAGGACTAGCTGCCCTGCTTTTTACCGGAATGGTTCAAGCTCAAGAATTTAAGTTCCCTACTGACCCAGTTCAAGAGGCTAAGGCAAGGGAACTAAACGCGGCTTATACAGACTACATGGGCGCTGAGCAGTTTATCGAAGCTACTCATCCATTGAACTGGCTACTTGTCAATGTACCTGACCTGAATGAGTCTATCTACCAGAATGGAGTACTAATCTATGACGCAGCCGCAAAAGCTTCTACAGATGAGGCTCAAAAAGGAATTTATCAGGATTCCGTGATTGCCATCTATAATAAAAGAGGCGAGATCTACAATAATGAGAAAGAGTGGATAGAAAATAAGGCTTACTACGGCTACCAGTACTACAAAGGCAACAAAGATAAGTTGGTTGGTCCTATTGCTGATTTTGAAAAAGCGTTGGAGCTCAATGGTACGATCAATTACCAATTGACCGCAGCATACTTCGATTTAATTTATAGAAATTATGCGTATCACCAAGCATATACAGGCGAGGAGATTCTGGCTATTCATGACAAAATCAACAAAATGCTTGATGAGGCCGCTGCTGAAGGAAAAGACGTTACTAGTCAAAAAGGAACACTTGAGCAGCTATTGGTTGCTATGGAGCTAATCGATTGCGATTTCATCGAGAATACAATGGGTCCAAAATTAGCTGCTGATCCTACCAATGAAGTATTAGCTGACCAGATCTTTAAGTACTCAGTTCAATACAAATGCTTTTCTTCAAATGCATTCTTGCAAGCACTAGAGATCAAGCATGCAAAAGAGCCTTCTTTCTCTACTTCTCAGGTGATCGCCATGAGATACATGCAAGAAGATAATTCTGATAAAGCTGAAGGAATGTGGAATCAAGCGTTGACACTTGCTGAGAACGATACACAGAAAGCAGATGCTCAGATGGAACTTGCCAAGATCTATGCGAAGCAGGGAAAGAAATCTGCTGCAAGAACTGCAGCTAAGGAAGTTGCTAACTTAGATCCTTCCAAAACTTCTGACATCTACTCCATGATCGGGGGCATGTACATGAACTCGACAAATGATTGTAAAGGCGGAGTAAGTATGATTAAGGATAGAGCTATTTTCATAGCCGCATACAATGCATACCAGAAAGCTGGAGATTCTAAAGGAATGGCACAGGCAAGATCTCAGTTCCCATCCAAAGAGGAAGTTTTTACTGAAGGAATGCAAGTAGGTCAGACACTTAGTACTGGCTGCTGGATAGGTGAGACAGTAACTTTGGCTACCAGAGATTAATCAATATTTAGATTCAAAAAAGGCAGTCTTCGGGCTGCCTTTTTTCATTTATAGGCATAAAACAATTTTCAAGTATCTTTGAGCTGTGAAGACTAGTTTATTTTCATTCTTATTGCTTTTCATTATTGCAGTGACCAGCTCATGTAGGGAAGATGCGGATGCCTCGGCTCTGAAGGTTTACGACGGACCTATGAAAATGACTGTAAATATACATTTGCTCCAAAGTGATTCGGCTATAGTGCGGTTTGACCTGAAAGCTCCTAAGCAACTAGAATTTGCCAATGGGAATATGGAGTTTCCTGAGGGAGTAGAAATTCAGATTTTTGAAAAAGACGGTCAATTGAGTACAACGATCAGAGCAGATCGGGGCTATTTGCTAAACCAGGAAAATATCTTCCGGGGGGAAGGAAATGTGCAAGTTCGCAATTTGATTAAAGATCAGAAACTGCAATCGGAAGAACTTTTTTGGGATCAAAGGAAGAAAATCATATACACAGAGAAATTTGTAACCGTTCAAGATGGGGAAACACTTTTCAATGGTATGGGACTTGAAGCTGATGAAACTTTCACCAACTACACGCTTAAAAACCCTAGGGATAGCCGTATTTTGATGCCTGGCGAAGGAGTAAATGAATCTAATAAAAACAAACCTCTTGAAAAATAGAATTGGAACCTGCTCTTTCTGTTCTCCCCAATTTATTCAGAATGAAATTAGTTGACGCATTATTACTATCGCTTTCGCTTGCCCTCATCATTGTTGGCATCCATCAGACGGTCACCCAAGGAGTGCAAGCTTCCTATGCGATTTTTATGTTTGCTGTAGCCTTATTATTTTGGTTCCAGTATCGAAAAATGAAAAAGCCCGAAGAACCCCCTTTACCTAAGAAAAAGACCAAAACGGGCAAAAAACGCTAAGAATGGAAATAAGTTATTTGATTTATGTGATCATCACGTTAGTGTTTTCTGCCTTTTTTTCAGGGATGGAGATTGCATATATTTCTGCTAATAAGCTTCAGATAGAACTTCAGAATAAGCAGGGTGATATGACGGGGAGGATACTCAGTGTGTTTGTACAGCGCCCGGGTCAGTTCATTGGGACTACGCTCTTGGGCAATACCATCATGCTGGTACTCTATGGTATTTTCATGGCTTACCTAATGGAAGGCCCGCTGAAAATGTGGCTGCCGGATGGGCTCAATAATGATGCTATAGTCCTGGTTTTACAGACTTTGATTTCTACTTTTGTAGTTTTGATCACAGCTGAGTTTTTGCCGAAAAGTCTATTTTTGCTGAATCCAAACAGTATGTTGACCTTTTTTGCTTTGCCTTTTTGGATCATTTATGTTCTTTTTTACCCGGTAGTTTGGGCAGTAGTAGGACTTTCGAGATTTTTCATCACCAAAATACTCCGTTTAGAATATAGTGAGGACAAGGCCGTCTTCACGGTGACTGATCTGAATAGCTTCGTTCAGAATCATATTCACAAAGGAAAAGAAGATGGCCATGTGGAGATAGACACGAAGATTTTTGACAATGCCGTGGAGTTTAAAACTGTAAGGGTGCGAGAATGTATGGTACCTCGAACGGACATTGTCTCCGTGGAAGTGGATGATACCATCGAAGAACTAAAACAAGTATTTGAAGAAAGTGGACATTCTAAGGTCATCGTTTATCGGGAATCCATCGATGATGTCATCGGCTATTGCCACCAATTAGAGCTATTTAAGAAGCCTAAAACTATCGAAGAAATCCTCACTCCGATCATTATTGCGCCAGAATCCGCCTTAGCAAATGAGTTGTTGATCCAATTTATTCAGGAGCGAAAAAGCCTTGCATTGGTAGTTGATGAGTTTGGAGGGACTTCAGGCATAGTTTCTATGGAAGATATTATTGAAGAGATTTTTGGAGAAATCGAGGATGAATATGACAGTGATGATTTGATCGAACAGAAAATTTCTGATCAGGAATATTTGCTGAGTGCGCGCCACGAAATTGATTACCTCAATGATAAATATGGCTGGGAATTGCCGATTGGAGACTTTGAGACCCTATCTGGGATGGTTCTTTCACTTACTGAGAACCTCCCGAAGAAAGGAGAATCGGTGACTTTTGAGTCTTACACTTTTACTGTAGTGACCAAGCTAGAGCATAGAATTGAGACTGTTCGCTTGAAAATCAACAGCTCAGGAATTTTCTAGTTAAGCGTTTGATTCATAATATATTTTGAATTTCGTTAGTAATGCTATTATTTTGCGACACTCTAAAAAAGCGTAGTAACAATAATGGCGTTAATTAAACAAATTAGACAAAGGACAGGTCTATTGATCGGCGTAATTGCCGGCGGATTGATTTTATTCCTCCTTGGAGGAGATTTATTAAGTCCAAATTCCACACTTCTCAGTTCGAGTCAAAATATCGTAGGCGAGATCGCAGGTGAAGATATCACCTACGAAGAGTATATCGCCCGAGTAGAAGAATACAAAGTTGCTAATCAGCAGCGAACTGGCAGAGTTCCTTCTGAAGTAGAAATGTATTCGATCAGAGAGCAAGCTTGGCAGTCTATGATTGTGGAGCGTGTGTTCAAAGAAGAATATGAGAAATTGGGCTTGACTATTTCGGATGCCGAATTGGTTGATATGGTTCAGGGCAAAAACATTGTTCCAGAATTACGTCAGCAATTGGTTAATCCAGAGACTGGTCAGTTTGACAAAACTCAGTTGGTAACTTTCCTTCAATCGCTCGAAACAGCAGATCCAGCTCAGCAGGCATATTGGAATCAGCAAGAGCAGCTTTTTGCTGACTCTAGATTGAGAATCAAATATGACAACATGCTAGCGACTTCTGAGTTTGCTACGCAGGCTGAAGCTAAGGAAGAATATAAAGCAGCGAATACTATCGCAGATGCTTCTATTCTATTTGTTCCTTTCTATGCGGTATCTGATGCGGATGTAACTGTGTCGGATAGTGATATGCAGACGTATTTGACTAAAAACAAGGACAAATTCAAATCTGGAAATGCTGCTAGTTTTGAGTATGTAAGCTTTAGCATTCAGCCAAGCGGAATAGATTCTGCAGAGGTTATTTCTCAAATCAATGAATTGACTGAAGAGTTGAAGACCACAGAGAATGATTCTCTGTTTGTTTTGAGAAACTCTGATGGGCAAGCTCCTTATTTGTCTATCAGACCAGGCGATAAACTCCCAGCTGATTTCACTAACAATGTTTCTGAAATTGAAGCTGGTCAGACTTATGGCCCTTTTATCACAGCCAACTCTACTTATGTGTCATATAAGATCTCTGATCAATATGAGGGTACACCAAGATTGAAAGCTTCCCATATTCTATTCAGCACAGAAGGAATGGACGATGCTGCTAAAGCTGCTGTAAAAGCTCAGGCTGAAACAGTACTTGCTGAAGTAAAAGCAGACGGAAACTTTGAGGTGGCTGCTAGACAATACGGTCAGGATGGTACTGCTCAGACTGGTGGCGATTTGGGTTGGTTTGCTAAGGCAGACTTCGTGACTGAATTCGCAGACGCTGCTTACGCTGCAAAATCCACTGGTTTACTTCCTAATTTGGTAGAAACAGAATATGGCTACCACATTATTACAGTAACTGAAATGCCTAAGAGCACTTATACTAAAGTTGCTGCTTTAGAAGTGGAATTGGTAGCAAGTGATGTTACTAGAAATGAAGCTTTCAGAAACGCTGACGCATTTGCAGCTAATGCTGGCAACAGAAATGAATTCACTGAAAACGCGACAACTGATAATTATAGAGTTCTACAAGCTAATAATGTAGACGCTAATGCTAGAAATATCAACAATCTACAAAATGCGAGAGAAGTGATTCGCTGGGCATTTGCAGATGGGACTTCCACTGGTGAAGTTTCTCCAGTTTTTGAACTAGACAATTCCTATGTAGTAGCAACACTAGTCAGCAAGAGAGACGAAGGCGATGTGAAATTGGCAGACGTGAAAGAGCAAGTTGAAGCTCAGGTCAGAAATGAGAAAAAGGCTGAGGTCATCCAATCGAAACTTGCTGGGAAGACTTCTCTAGAAGATATGAAAGCTGTCTATCCTGATGCCGCTTCAGTAAATCAGATTCCTGATTTGAAACTTAGTGCTAACGTAATTCCAGGTGTTGGTTTCGCCCCACGTGCTATCGGAGCTATCTTCGGAGTGAAGCAAGGTGAGCTTACCCAGCCAATTCGCGAGGATGTGGGCGTGATCGTGGGTAAATTGAATGCCTTGACACCAGCAGCTGAAATTGGTGACTATTCTGCTTACCAAGGGCAATTGACCCAAAATGCTTCTCAGCGAACGACATATTCGGTCATGATGGCTCTGCAGGAACTGGCAGGTGTCAAGGACTATCGATATAAATTCTTTTAATAGAATCTAGATTCGGAACCCATGCTACCCAGCATGGGTTCTTTGTTTACATTCGAAATGTAATTTGTAGATCATCAGTTGATATGGCCAAAAAGGAATTCGACAAAGAATACTTCAAGGAGAAATTAGAAGCCAGTGGAGAGTTTCCACAGCTTTATATGTTTAAATTTATAGTTCCTAATGGAAAAGAAAACGAGGTAGCTGCTCTATTTCCCAAACATGAAATAACTACCAAGGAGAGTTCTGGAGGGAAATATGTGAGCACCACCGCTCAGGCTATGATGCAAAATGCAGATGAGATCATCAAGATTTATGAGCAAGCTGCCGAAATAGAAGGATTAATCTCACTTTAAACTCATTGACTTATGTGGACAGAAGAAAATAACAAACTAAAGCAAACTTTCAAATTCAAGAATTTTCAGGAAGCTTTCGCCTTCATGACCCGAGTGGCATTTTTGGCTGAGGCTGCACAGCATCATCCCAACTGGAGTAATGTTTACAATACAGTAGAAATCGAATTGACTACGCATGATTCCGGAAATAAGGTGACCAAGAAGGATCATGACCTGGCAAAGGCTATTGATGAGTTGCGTGCATGAGTGAAAAATCCCCGAACTTGTTTCTAGTACCTACTCCTATTGGTAATCTGAAGGATATTACGCTTCGAGCTATTGAAGTGCTGAAAACTGCAGATGTGATCCTCGCAGAAGATACTCGCACCAGCGGGCAATTACTAAAACATCTGGAAATCTCCCGACCACTTCAGAGCTACCATATTTTCAACGAGCATAAAACCGTGGAAAAACTAGTGGAGCGAATGAATAGGGGAGAAGTTTTTGCATTGATCAGTGATGCAGGGACACCAGCTATTTCAGATCCGGGTTTTCTGTTGGTAAGAGAAGTTCTTGCAGCTGGATTGGATGTGCAGTGTCTTCCAGGAGCCACCGCCTTTGTTCCTGCCTTGGTGAATAGTGGACTTCCAAATGATCGATTTGTATTCGAAGGATTTTTGCCACACAAAAAAGGCAAGAAGACAAGAATAGATGGGCTGATAGAAGAAGTGAGAACCATCATATTTTATGAATCACCACATCGTCTTTTGAAAACGCTTGGGCAGCTAGCAGAGGCTTTTGGTGCAGACCGGCAAGCTTGCGTGTCCAGAGAACTCACTAAGCTCCACGAGGAGAACGTTCGAGGCACGCTAGCCGAGTTAATAGAATATTATCAGACCAATACACTAAAGGGTGAAATCGTCCTTACTGTGGCAGGTAAGAATCCCAAAGCTTAATATGAACAACCAATTTTTATGATCTCAACTGAAAAACTTAAACTGCTTCTTGAGAAAACGCAAGAAATAGCCAAGGAAGCTGGCGCCTTTATCCGTAGGGAAAGACAGCACTTCAATCTAGATCGGGTGGAGCACAAAGGCTTCAATGACTTAGTTTCCTATGTTGACACGGAAGCAGAGAAGATCATCGTGAATAAACTGTCTCAAATATTGCCTGAGGCTGGCTTTATCACAGAAGAAGGTACCAATACTACTAAAGCAGAAGTATTCAACTGGGTGATTGATCCCTTAGACGGCACGACTAATTTTGTTCATGGTGTGCCTATTTTTTGTGTGAGTATAGCGTTGATGGAGCGTGAAGAGGTAATACTTGGTGTCGTCTATGAAGTGAATCTTCATGAATGCTTCTATGCG
This sequence comes from Algoriphagus antarcticus, assembly GCF_002150685.1. Lineage (GTDB taxonomy): Bacteria > Bacteroidota > Bacteroidia > Cytophagales > Cyclobacteriaceae > Algoriphagus > Algoriphagus antarcticus. The sequence continues at coordinate 107,370 of NZ_MSSW01000031.1, read as the reverse complement.
ATGAAAGGTGGCGGAGCATTTTGCAACGACACAAGAATTCGTGTTAGTGCTGCACAGACACTTTCTGCATCGCTGATAGCTACGGGTTTTCCATACTACAATTTCGATTTGATTGACAAATACCTAGCTGCATTGAAATCGTTGATGAAGTCTTCCCATGGAGCCCGTAGATTTGGTAGTGCCGCCGTTGATCTTTGCTATGTTGCTTCCGGCAGAGTGGAGGGGTTTTTTGAATACAATCTGAATTCTTACGATGTAGCCGCGGGCACTTTGATCGTAGAGGAAGCAGGTGGAAAAGTAACAGATTTTTCTGGCGGAAGGGACTTTATATTTGGCAGACAGATTTTGGCTACCAATGAGAAAATCCATGAGGAAATTCTCAATGACTTGAAAAAGGCTTGGGCTTAATCAGCCAAGGAAATAATACCAAATCATAATAGTCAAGAGTGAGATTGGGATTCCCAAGCCAGCAAGAAGTGTGGCCAGTTTTGGCCTGAGATCATATTGGATAGCGACAATAGAACCTGTGATCATAGGTGCCATTCCACTTTCGAGGACAGATACTTTAAATTCCAGGCTGTTTTCTGGGAGAAAATTTCTATAAATCAGCCAAACCATCAAGGGCGCGAGCAAGAGCCGATAGCCCATTCCAAACCAATAGTACTTCGAGCTTAGTGAATCGAAGTCTAGTGAGAACTTCAGGCCAATAGCAAAAATGGCCATGGGCGCCATCGTTTTGCCGATCAAAGAAACTATAGGAATGAGAAATTCTGGTGTTCTCCATCCCAAAATACTCATGGCTATAGTTGCCAATAGAAAGCTGAAAGGTGGAAATTTTAGGATTTTTAGCGGAATCTCGCTCAGGTTTCCTTCTTTATGAGAATAAATAGAGCCGACTATAAGTGAAAGTGAAGAGACAAGCAAAAAAGAACCTCCTTGATCAATAAGGAGCGCTATCGGCAACCCTTCTTTACCATACAGTCCTTCCACTACCGGGAATCCTAAAAAAGACGTGTTGGCTAACCCTGCGACGATCACTAAGCATCCAGTAGTCTGATTATCCCACTTTAAAAGTTTGCCCAGCATCCCAAAAATAAGCCAGGACAAAAGGAAGGTGAACCAAGCCGATGAAATGGGCAGGAGTAAATCCCAGCCGGGTTCTATTTGAGGAATATAAAGAAGTGCCAGCGCTGGAAGGACAATGTTTAGCAGATAGGAATTGACCCATTTGGTTATTTTTTCTAGTGGGAGATTTGGTTGTTTCTGCAGAAATAGCCCAAGCAAAAGACATAAAAAAGCGATGATAGATCCTGTCATGCTGCTTTCATGTAAAACGTAAGTTTATTAACATAAAAATAATTTTCTTTAATTGTACGATGCTGATAATCAGTATATTTTTGATCCAAATAACAGTATTTCTATGACTAAACTTATACCTATTTTTATCAATGGCGGAAAATGGATTCAGCTTTCTCAGCTCTCAAATGAGCAATCCATAAAGTTAAAATCCTGGCTTCCTGTAAGCTGTTTGAAGAAAATCATGTTTCAGGGAAGCGAATTTAGCGAATGCTTGGATTTCGAAACGTACGAGTATTGGTTTCGCACACATCAAATTTCTGGACAAAAACAGGCCCTGCTCGATTTCTAATCCAAACCGAAATTTTTCCTCTTTTCATCAAAATACTTCCCCAGCTCAGGGTAGAAGTCACTTTCGACTTCTGGAATTCCGTCCAGGATCAATTCCATATTACCTTCCATCGCATCCGTATTCACTTGCATTCCCTCCAATAGATAGACCATTTCTTCCATACTCAGCGTGTCATAGCTCGATGAAGGATAGAGGATGTATTCATTTCCGTAGAAATCAACCGCTTCAAACTGGATCTTTCTCTCCAACAAATGCGCATAAATACTGATTTGCTCTCCCCATTGACTTTCGGGATAGTTCAGTTTTACTAATAAAACAGAGGTGGTTTCTTCAGTAAAATAGCTTTCAGGGTGGTATTTGAAATCAATCATCAGTCAAAAATAGCAATTCCTTAGGATTGAAAATCCCAATCCTAATTTTGGATTGGATAATCGGTACTTTCAGACTATTTTTGGGCACATTTGCAGGTAGGCCATCTGGCTACCGTTCCGTAAGAATTTGCTTTCAAACCCCTGATTATGAAAAGAGATACGCTTGTTTTCGACCTGATCAACGAAGAAGAAGACAGACAAAAGAGAGGCATAGAATTGATTGCTTCCGAAAACTTCACCAGCAAACAAGTAATGGAAGCCGCGGGAAGCGTGCTGACTAACAAATATGCAGAAGGTCTTCCAGGCAAGCGCTACTATGGTGGTTGTGAAGTAGTGGATAAGATCGAGCAATTGGCTATTGACCGCGCAAAGGAGCTTTTCGGCGCTACTTGGGCCAATGTGCAGCCTCACTCCGGTGCACAGGCCAATGCTGCTGTGTTTTTGGCATGTTTGAAAGCAGGTGATCCGATTTTGGGATTTGACCTTTCTCATGGTGGCCACTTGACACATGGTTCTCCGGTGAATTTCTCCGGTAAGCTTTATGAACCACATTTCTACGGAGTAGAGGAAGAGACAGGAAGAATTGACTACGCTAAGCTTGAAGAAAAAGCATTAGAAGTCTCTCCAAAATTGATTATCTGTGGTGCTTCAGCGTATTCAAGAGATTGGGATTATGCAAGATTGAGAGAGATTGCCGACCAAGTAGGAGCAATACTTTTAGCAGATATTTCTCACCCATCTGGATTGATTGCAAAAGGACTTTTGAATGATCCGCTAGATCATTGCCATATCGTAACTACTACCACGCACAAGACCCTTAGAGGTCCAAGAGGTGGATTGATCATGATGCGGGAAGATTTTGATAATCCATGGGGATTGACTACTCCAAAAGGAGAAATCAAAAAGATGTCTTCCTTGCTGGATATGGGTGTGTTCCCAGGCACTCAAGGTGGTCCTTTGGAGCATATTATTGCTGCTAAAGCTATTGCTTTCCAAGAGTGTCTATCTGACGAATACATGCATTATGTGGTTCAGGTGAAAAAGAATGCATCCGTAATGGCAGATCAGTTCGTAAGTCTCGGTTATCAAATTATCTCAGGAGGAACAGACAACCACATGATGCTTATCGATCTTAGAAATAAAGACCTTACCGGCAAAATTGCAGAACAGACCCTTGGGAAAGTGGATATTACCATCAATAAAAACATGGTTCCGTTTGATACCAAATCTCCGTTTGTTACCTCTGGAATGAGAATAGGGACAGCTGCTGTAACTACTCGTGGTTTGAAAGAAGATGACATGGTGAAAATAGTCAGCTTGATCGACAGAGCTTTGACAAATCATGATAATGAAGCCGAATTGGCAAGCATCCGAAGCGAAGTAAATGCCTGGATGAATGAGTTTCCATTGTACTAGAATTTTAGACACTACCCGTGGCATTAGATCAATACCAAGAAGAAGAGGAAGAAGAAGGAGGAATGTCCTTTTTGGACCATTTAGAGTCATTACGCTGGCATTTGCTTCGTTCAGTAGCAGCTATTCTGATTTTATCCGTTGCGGCCTTTTTGGCCAAAAGCTTTGTATTCGGCGTCGTTATTCTTGGGCCCTCCAAGGTTGACTTTGTAACCTATAGATGGCTGTGTGAACTCAGTGATTATGTAGGACTGCCTGCACTTTGTATAGACGAGCTGCCGTTCACGATTCAAAGTAGGCAAATGACAGGTCAGTTTACCATGCACATGACTTCGAGTTTTGTGGTGGGATTCATTGCTTCGTTTCCATTCGTATTCTGGGAAGTATGGCGATTTATCAGTCCGGGATTATATGATCAGGAAAAGAATGCAGCAAGAGGAGCGGTCTTCTTTGTGAGTTTGTTGTTCTTCATGGGAGCTGGATTTGGATACTTTATCCTATCTCCTCTTTCGATCAATTTCCTTTCAAACTATCAACTTGATCCGTCGATTCTTAATGAATTTGACATCACATCTTATATTTCTACGCTGACGATGTTGGTCCTTGCATCAGCAATTATGTTCCAGCTTCCTGTAGTGGTTTATTTCTTGGCGATGTCAGGATTGGTGACTTCAGGAATGCTTAGATCATACCGAAGACACGCAATAGTCGTAATCTTGGTATTGTCAGCTATTATCACACCTCCGGATGTGATCAGCCAGATCTTGATTGCCATGCCGATACTGGTTTTGTATGAAGCTGGAATTCAAATTGCGAAGAGATTGGAAAAGAAGAGAGCGATTAAAAAAGCTAAGGAAGAGGTTAATGATGCGCTTTAAGGTAAGACGTTAGTAGTAAGACTTAAGAATCAAGAGATTGGAGAAAATAGATTGAGATGTAGTTGGAAACAAGGGGTTACTTCGGTCTCCTGTCTTCCCGCTTCGGTCTTTTGAAAAAAATACTTATGACAAAGAAAATAGCAATAGGAGGAGATCATGCAGGTTTTGAATACAAAGCCAAAATGATTAGCAAACTAGAATCTCTAGGTTACGAAGTAAAAGACTTCGGCCCTTTTTCCGACGCTTCGGTAGATTATCCTGATTACGTTCACCCCTTGAGTTTAGCTTTAGAAGCTGGTGAATATGACCTTGGGATCGTGATCTGTGGAAGTGGAAATGGTGTAGCAATTACCGCCAATAAGCATCAGGGAATCCGTGCTGCACTTTGCTGGAATGAGGAATTGGCGGCTTTGTCTAGGCAGCATAACAATGCAAATGTTTTGGCACTTCCAGCTCGATTTATCTCCTATGAACTGGCAGAAAAGCTAGCAGAGACTTTCCTTACTACCGAGTTCGAAGGCGGAAGACACCAGAATCGTGTGAGTAAAATTGCCTGTAGCTGATAGCTTGTCAGGTGTTTGATGTCGGGTGACCGATGCTAACAAAAAAGCCCATCTTGTGAGAACAGGATGGGCTTTTTTAATGGGCATGATTTGGAATCAAATGGAAGGTTATTTACCTGAATGAAATAATTACAAACTCACATTTCCATTAGAAACTTGACTTGCCAAGATCAGTGCATTATACAAGTTTGCTATTTTGCCGGATTTAGAAATTTCCGAAAAAGATTTTTCCTCCCCATCTGGCCCGCCTACCTGAACCTTGAGAGCAGGCGAAATTCCAGACTCTAGGATGATTTTCTTCACTTGAGCAGCACTCAAACTTGGGAAATATGATCTTATCATAGCAGCTAAACCAGTGACTGCCGGAGCTGCCATAGAAGTGCCTCCCTGAAATTCATAAGAATCATTAGGCATAGTGGAATAAATCTCGTCTCCGGGAGCAAAGATGTCCACATTCTCTTTTCCATAATTGGAAAATACCGCAATCATGTCTGATCCGTAAACTGACGTCAATGCTCCCACAGTAAGGTAGTTGTTGGCCAATTCTTTTGAGTTTGAGGCGGGTTGGTCATTCGGGAAGGTAAGGTTCTCCGGAGAGTCCAGATCAATCCCGTCATTCCCTGCAGCATGAACAAACAGGACATCCTTGGAAGCGGCATAGTTCAAGGCCTCATGTACCCATTCTGAATTTGGGGAAAACCCTTTTCCAAAACTGGCATTGATCACTTTAGCTCCGTTATCTGCAGCATATCGGATGGCGAGAGCAATATCTTTATCGTATTCATCTCCATTTGGGACAGCCCGAATAGACATGATTTTGACATTTTTTGCGACGCCATCTACCCCTTTTTTATTGTTACGAGTAGCGGCAATGATCCCTGCCACATGCGAACCATGACTTTCTTCCGGGTCTATGGCTGCTGGATTTCCATTGCCATAGTTAGTATCGGCAAAGTTATAAGGATCGTCTCCTACCGGAATACGTCCATTGAAGTCCACGTTCAAATTGTATTTGAGCTGTTCGCCATAATACTTGATTCCATCTTGCAGATCTTTGATAGCGAGGGGAACTTCCTGTCCCATACTAATTACCTGAGCGAGCATTCCGACTGTTCTCTCTTCTTGTGCATTTTTGGGCTGATAGCCTTCCAAGTCAGCAAGCGAATAGACTTCTTTACCCAAAGCTTTTTGCATATTTTGATCAGCCATGCTAATTAACTGGTCAATTTGCTTGAGTTGAGGTAGCGCTGATTTGGCTTCAGAAAACTTCTCATCTAATTTTGATTGGGCAGCTTGTTGGTAGGCTTCGTCTCCAATTTTTAATCGGATAATCCGAGCCATTTCCATTTGCTCGTTATAGGATTCTCCGAGGAAATTATAGCCATGGATATCATCAATATAGCCATTGCCGTCGTTATCGATTCCGTCTCCCGGCTTTTCTCCTAGATTCGTCCAAAGTACATTTTTGATGTCTTCATGATCCAAGTCAATCCCGGAATCAATAACCGCTACGATAACCTGCTCGCCTTTTCTCTTTTTCAGAAGTTCGGCATAGGCCCGATCTACGCTCATTCCCGGAATCGTGTCTTTTTGTAAATCTAAATGTCCCCAGTGTTTGGCTTCCTTTTCTGTCAGTTCAGCTAGTTTGGGACTGTTGCTTTGATAACTTATTGGCGGGGAAGTGATTAAGGAAGAGGAGTTACATCCCATTACCATCACGCCAATGCCTAACCCTGCCAACAGTTTGAAATTGAATTTAATCATAGGTAAATGTAACGCCAGCTTTTAAAAAAAAGAGGAATTTTAGCTGTTAAAAAAGGTGAAGTAAGGTAGGTTTTACTCGAATGGATGACTTGAACTGTCATTTTCAAATTTTAGCCTTTTGGATGGAAAGTGGACAAGTTTCCTCCGGTATTTGTTAAAGAAGTTTCTTAGTGTATCAAAAGAGTGAGCGTGAGGAAATTAAAAAAAACATGAAATCAGAGAGCCTTCCGCTGTGCTTTGCTGGAACGAAGAGCTTGCCGAACTTTCCTGTTAGCATAATAATGTAAATGTTCTTGCACTTCTTGCTCTATTTATCTCCTATGAGTTGGCGGAGACCTTAGATGAAACATTTCTTACTGCCGACTTCGAAGGTGGAAGACACCAGATTGTGTGAGTAAGGTTGCTTGAAACTTAAAAATGTTGACCGGTGACGGATTTCAGATGCAGGGTTCAAAAAGCACATCTTGTGAGATCACGATGGGGTTCTCAGTTTATAGAAGAGTCGATTAGTGAGATTCGCCAAAACGGGTGGACAGTATTTTTTTGAACCACATAATAAATATAGCCTATATCACACAACCCCGTTAATCATTGTCAATCATATGCAGCGAGCACTCAGATAAATCTCTCTGACCTTTGCAGTGTAATAACCATCCTATCGCATGAAACTCTTTGATCTAAATCTTGTTTTCTCAACTATGGAACCTTACGCAATCATCGACGAATCTTCTTTTCCAATTGTAAGAATTGTATTTACCGGAAGTAAAAGCACGGATCAGAACTTTCAATCCTACCTCGATCAAACCAAGGCTTGCTATAGGCACGAAAAAAACTTAGCGATAATATTCGATGCATCCAATGCATGTATTCCCAAGCTTTCCCATCAAAAGATGCAGGCAGATTGGTTGAAGGAAAATGAGGAACTGATGCAAACCTTTTGTGCTGGAACTGCCTATGTCATCCCTAACATAGCCATTCGCGGAATTCTAAAAATGATCTTTTCATTCCAAAAGCAACCTGTGCCCTACAAAATCTTTGAAGCTGAACCCGAAGCGCTGAGCTGGGTCAAGGGGCTTGAGTTGAAGTAAAGGCCGTGGGCCCTGCCCATAATCAAGAGAATCCAACACATTACCAGTTTTGGTCGAAAAGCTGTCTGCTGTAGGTAGAGACGACAATTGAGAAAATTAGGGTTCGCCATAACGGGTGTTTTCACCACAAAGCCACATAGCTAACATAGTTTTTACTTTTCATTTTACATCCATTGGGTCGAAAGATTTCGCACTTAAGATCCCAATTGAATATAATAGACCTTCTATTTTTTCCCAAAATACCGAATCAAATCACTTTCGGCAGCGAGATAGCCAAAAGATGAAAAGGCTTTTTCGTTCACCAGATCTTCCATTATTTGCTTAGCTAGGGCAGAATCTCCGTGGTATAAATACCAGTTGGCTACGCCATAGCGAACGGCATCATTGGAGGGGCTGCCTGCACCTTCCGTGATCAGCGAGTCCACCGGAATCCAGCCCTTATACAAATGACAAAGATCAGCATAGCTCTGGTTTTCGATTACTGTGGAGTCTCGATTGATGGGAGCTAAAAGGGAATCTGCTTTTGCAGAATTGCTGAGTCGCTGCTGGATCATATACAGCCAATGTGTACTGGAGACGATATTATCATAAAGATCGCCACTTTCGCGGCATTGGATATATGCTTCATACGCCTTTTCATACTGATGATCCAAGTAATAGGCTAGCCCGAGGTGATACCAAATATTACCATTCAGGGTACTTACGGGAATGTTTTGGGCATTGGGCATGCCATCTGGCTCCAATTCATTTTCAGTGCCCTCGATCAAAAGGGAGGCCTGTTCTAGGTCTTCAATTGCCTTTTTGTATTCCCGTAGACTTATGTAGCGATGTCCTCTATGCCTGTAGAGTCGAGCTTCGTTTGGAAATTTCTCAATCCCTTTGGAATAAATGGAAATAGCCTCTCGGTATTGCCCTAGATAGGCTGTGCGACGACCATACCAGATCAGCGCTTCTACATCTTCGGGATTTGCTTCGGAGGCTGTTTTTGCTTGTCGATATTGTGCCAAAGCTTTTTCGCTTGGCTCCGGGATCACATAGCTCACTCCCAGTGGAGTGGTAAATACGGAGTCCCGTTGGGAAATGCTTTCCATTTCTTTGGGTCTTTTTGGGCTACAAGACCAGGCAAAAAAAGTAAGAAGAAGAAGGGGTAGCACGCGCTTTTTCATTGGTTTTTGAGGAAGGCTGTTTAGTAAAAGTTTCGAGGCAGAAGCAGGTAACCTGATAGGGAAATTGGATTTCTATATTGGAAATTAAGGAAGATGTGTTGGATTTCTAATTCAAAAAATAGTGCAGTGGATTTAAATCCGACTGCTGTACGGATTACGGGTATTCCAGCATTTTAGTCCTAGTCGGGTTTTTTCTATTTAAGTAAAAGTAAAGCCCATCTTGCGAGAACAAGATGGGCTTTTTTGGTTGGGATAATAATTTATGGCTTGGCGAAGAAGCGTTGCCTTTGGCTAATGAAACCGAAGTAAAAAACTGTCTGCCAGGATTGAACGCCGCTTTTTCTGGATTTTATGCTTCATTTAAGCATGTCACCCCGTTTGCTTACAAAAGAATAACATAATGGGGAAATAGTGATAACATTACAAAAGATTGGCTATCACTGGAATTGCTTTGATTTTACGAGAACCGTTAAAGATTAGACGCTGTATTTTAAAACAGAAGTGATTAAACATACAAGGCTTACTACCACTTAATAAAACCTAACTATTGTATTCACGAAATACCCCATCCATGTCCAAAGTGAAAAGTGATTGATTTTTTAGCACTGGTGTTAGTCCGGAAGATATTGCTGGTTGGTATCTGTTATTGTCCTTAACGTTATAAACTTCTGATTGATATGCGAGTTTGAAGTCTCTTCTGTAAAAAATGAACAAACGACTGTTCATAGCAGAAAAAACAATCACTTGATTTGCAGTCAAAATGGGTTTAGTAAACAAGGATACATTTAAGTCCCTGGTAATTTGGTTGATATCTAAGTAGGAGGAGATATTGCCTGTTTTCGTTTCAATTTCATAATAAGCAGTAGCCGATACTGATGATATAATTCCATTTTCATACACCGACATGTTCGCAGCTGAAAAGCCTTTGAAAGCCTTCGACCAGATACTTTTTCCGGTTTGTGAGTCTATACAGAACAAGCGATCATTACAACCGAAAATTAGCTGATCATCTTGTAAAGCCATGACAGAATTGATACCCATAAAATACTTCATGTCTTCATTGAGCTGACTTTTAAGATCGAATGTCCAACATTCACGGCCGTTATTCTTATCATAAGCATGGATTAAAAATAATCCATCCTGAATAATCACTGTTTTATCGTTACCACAAGTTTTCACACAATAATTACTTAGGGTTGTCGTCCATATAGATTCTTTTGTGGCTAGATCAAACAGTCCGAACTTATTTATACCGGGATTGTAGGTGATTTGATTGCGGTACAAATATCCAGCAGTATCTAAACCTGTGCAAAAAATACTTGTCTCATCTATGATTATTTTTTGGTGAATGCTTATGGTATAAACCTTTCCGTGTAAGTAAACCAATACATGATCATCGGAAACGACTAATTGCAGGTCACTGTTATCGATTTTTTTTTTATTTGACGGTAATGAAATGGTACATGCTTCGGCAGATTTATATGAAAGAATAACTACTTCTTTTTTCGTGTTGGAATAAATGAGATAATCATCAGTGATCTTTGGGAGACCTACAACATCCTCCGCTATTATTTTATCGCTCAATGGGTAATTTAAATCTCTCGTCTGATACGGTAAAACCCGTTCATTAGTAAATAGAAGCTGTTTGTAATCTTGCATATTAATGAACGATAACCATATTTTGTATCAAGTCTAATATTTGCCTCCGCTCTGTGGCACTAATCCGTCTTATCGAGTTCAACCTCGTAGTAATTTCTGTTATTATCCCGGCATGTGATCCTAATCTTGATGAAAACACATAACGCATTGTACTCATATCACCCCCTAAAAGTCTAAAATCAAATACGATTTGGTCAATTAGTGAGGCCATATTTCTAAAGTCACCCCAATTTTTAAATTCAAATCTTAGTGTATTGGTAACCATATCATACCTTCTGATATTTCCGGCAATGGTTGCCATTTCTTCGAAATTACGTATCGAACGGATAAAATCATCACTTTGGGCTGCAATAAAATTCAAAGTGAACTCACCGCCAACAAACTTATTTCTTTGCGGATGGGCAAGTTCAGATAACAAACGTGATAAATTTGATCCTGGTGGAACGTGCTGGCTTACTTTTTCAAGATTTCGAGCCATGATGTTTAAAGCTCCTTCATCACCATTCGCCAAAACGTTTCTAAAAACCGCCTGCAATTGCGACCGAGAAGCAGTGCCCTCGGTAACCATTCTGCTCAAACCGGCCGAACGCTGTATTAAAACTTCTCCAAAAACCTCGTAAACATTTCGAGCACCAACCTGACCAGAATCAATTAGCGATTGATAGAATGCCCGATTAAAAGCGATTTCTCCTCCTGAAGCAGCATTTCCGCGGAGTAAACTAGCTAGATTAGAAGCTTCATTAGCAGATCTGGAAGCATCAACAATTACTCCCGAACCCTGAGGTAAATGTACCTCCCTGCCAACCAATGCCCGGCCTCGGCGCACATTTGTTAAAGCTCGTGCTTCATCTTCAGTAATAAACGTTAAGGTGCCGTTTGCCAATAATACCCATGGATTAATTTCTCCCCAGAGCTGAAACATTCGTCCTTCGTGGCTTAATTTAAACCTTCTAAACCGCACCCGTTCGTAAAGAGCTCTGGCCAATTGCCTCAAGTTTTTATATCCTGCTCCGAATCGTCTGCCAACGCCGGCCATCACTACCCGGCCACGTCTTACATAGCCACGAGCGGCCGTTCTTAATATGGATCCTGCCTGCCTTACTTCTCCGCGTACTAACGCTCGTCCTGCACGGCCAACCGCTCTGGCACCTCTGGCTACTCCTCTTCCTACAGCTCTTCCCGTTCCTGAAGCAATTCGCCAGGCAGACTGGAGTCCACGTTGCGTAGAGCGAACGGTATCACCGAGCCCAAAAGTTAGTGCCATCACGAGTTCAATAGCCAGCACCGCCATTGCATTTGCAAAATTTCTTGCTGCCGCAGTTATTTGACCCAGTAATGAATTAACACCAAATTGTGCAATCGAGGCGACTGCCTTCACGGCTGCTACTCCCATCATAATAGCGCCAATAACTTCGAATGCTATGGTAACCGTTCCTCCAGATACAATTTCCAGGGCTATTAAGGCAATAATGGCCAGGATGGCTGAAGGCACCACCCAATGCCAATTACAACGGAACCATTTTTTTACAGAGTTCCACATTTGGCTGCGCATGTATTGGGCTCTTTGCCTTTCGGTAAGCGGACCAATTTTTAACTCATCAGGAATTTGACCACCTGTATCAGGTTGATTACTTTCTTCACAGGCCGCTGTTGCTGAACTTTCATCTGAAGTACGAATCATTTCGCCAAGTTGCTGTTCTGTCAGTTCCTCCTGAGTTAATGGCCGTGCGGGCTCAACTGGTGCGGTTGCGCTTAGTGCGGTAGTCGCTGCAAAATCAGCACTTGGAGCCGTTTCAGGTTCCGATTCTTCGGTAGAAGTAAGATCACCCAGCAAGGCACGGATAGTACGGTTTCCATCATGTGCCTGATCATCCATGATAATTTCCCCGTTCGGAGATGCTAAAAGTTGTTGCTGAACTTCGGGTTCCAAATGCAGCATACCTACTTCTTCTACTTCAATGTCTGATGATGAATATGTAGATCTTGAAAGAAGATCGGCGGTAGCACCATCCGTACCAGCTTCTGCCAATGCCGGAACCTGCTCACTTAGTGTACTACTGTTTTCAAAGGGTAACGCTTGAGTACCATTAATTCCTAGAAGCTCAGCTTGTAATTCCAAGTCAAGATATGTAGGGGATTGCCTTACCGCTTCAATCTGGTTGCTGATAAGTTCTAAATCTAGCTCAGAAACCATTTCTGCAATTCGGTTGCTCATACGTATTTTCTCTTCTTCGGCAGAATTCAACGCTACTTGAAGATGTTCAATAATGTGTTGCTTTGCCACCGGCCAGGATTCGCCGAACATTTTAAAATTAGGCATAGATCTTAGCACGCTAACCATGATGCCAATTACAAAATCAATAATTGGTGGTTTGAAGCAATCTGGCAGAATACGCCAAGCCCAAGCGGCTAAAACCGGTGGCAACAACCACGGATTGAGGGTCAGGATTGTAATTTTGGCTATAATGATAGCGTACGGACGAATAAACTCCCAAATGTCTCGAGCTACATTTATAATATGGTGACCTATTTCGGCAAGCCGTGCTCCAGCCCAATTTACAGCACGTGTAATGAGGTTTGCAAAGGTTTGAATGCCACTTCTAACAATCCTAAAAAGGGCAAACGCACCTATATTTTCGAGCAATCTAACAACGGGTGTCTGCAAGGATAATATAGTACTTGCAAGCCAGCTAAACGCACCAACTACCGAGTTTTTAAGCGATTCTATGGCACTTCCAATTACATCAAATACATGTTCTTTTAAATAATTGCGAAAGCGCACAAAGACTTCGTTGTTCCAGTTTTCGCGAACCCATTGAACTCCTCGATAAATAGCGTATGCGCCAGCCCCAATTGCCACTATTGGCCCTAGCGGCGAAAGCATTACTAAAATTCCCCCTATAATCATTAAGGGGGTTTTAATCGGTTCAATAACGTCCATTAACCAATTCCAGGCTTGTTGAGCTTTATTTTTTAACCAATCTAAAACAGAGCCTCCTGCTCGCCATGCAATACCAAATTGCCTCATCAGCCAGTTCCATGCCCGGGCAACAGCATTACGGATAGGAGCTATTAAATCCCATAACCAGGCTGCGGTGCGGGTAATCCAATCCCAAACTGTTCCGGCAAATGACTTAATCGCATCCCAAATAGGTAGAGCGAAATTATTCCAGAAAGAGGAGAGTAGTCCACCAACACGCCTAAAAAAGGCTACAATCCGTTGTAACGCAGCACCACCAAGTGCCCTGATAAAATCCAACACCTTACGAGCTAAAATCGCAAATGCATTGCATCCACCTTCTACAGCTCCGGTTACGGTTTCGATAATACTACTTATAAAATCTTCCAAAACGCCCTGTAGACCTTCAGCCTGTAGTCTGCTAAACAAACCACCGGTAGCGGCATCAACGGCTCTTGCAAGTGAATCTTTAATATTCTGAATGATATCTCCACGTAGGAAATCGATTAAACCTGGAGCAATTCGATTAATGATGCTTTCCGCTTGATCTTCTACCCATTCAACTGCATGAGAAATGGCATTTCCAGCCGCATCATATACAGTCGTAGCAGCACCTCCAATGGCCGAGACCGCTCTTCCGCCTGTGGCATCCCAGGCATCACCTAAAACACCTCGTTGAATGATTGTAGGTGATTTCAAAGGTGCTTTTACGAGCTCATTTGCATATTGGTTATTAGCTGGTTTAGAAGCCGGAATTAAAAAGTTGCGGTGTGATTCTTTTCGTTGTATTTTTTCGTCCTGCTCACAGCCAGCGCATTTTCTTTGGATGAATGTGTATTCTGGATTTTGTTTTATTCGAACATCCGTTATCCGGGAGTTGGATTGAACAACATCGGTTGAGAAATCAGTAGTGACTTCCGCTTTGGTTTGAACACGTTGTGTGGTCGTAGCACCTGTAAATCCTTGCGGATCATCAGGAGGCGCACTAGCATCCAGGCTATTATGAAAGTTTTTAGTTTGACTGAAAAGCTTTTTCGGTTGAATTTCATTCTCTGCTGTGGTTTTCGATTCGGACGGTGTAACAGTATTTTGTGTTTGAAATTTCCGTTGAATGAATGATTGACCAAGGTTGACGTGCTTTTCAGAAGTATCTTTCGATAGGGATTTCTTTTTAACAGCACTTCCTCCTTGTTGTAAAGTATGGGTCAATTCATGAGCCAATAATTGTTTTCCTTCGGATGTATTCGGCGAAAAATTACCTTGATTAAAATATATATGGTTGCTTACCGTAAACGCTTTGGCATTTAAATCACGAGACATGGTAGTTGCATCGTTCCCTGAATGTATCCTAACATCCGAAAAATCATAACCAAATCTGGTTTCCATAAAGGTTTTAGTTTGATCAGGAATTTGGCTACCACCACTTTTTGAAGCATTTATTAAATTACTAGTGCTTTCACTGGCAATTCCCGTTGTAGTCGCTTCACTTTTTCGCTGAATTAAGTACGGATTCGAGGGGTCCCAAAAAGGGCGTATCGTGCCAAAAAGATTATCCAAATCAAAACGAATAATAGTAGGACTTAAAATTTTGGAAGAGGTGCCTAACTCACGATCCGTACGCTCCCACCAGGTAGAATAGTCTCGCTGTAAAGAAGAGTCTATGGCCATCGGCACCAACATGTTAGAGAAGAAAATGGCATGGGGGGGTGTGGCACCTATAGATCGGAAAAACCCAAAGGAATAATTCCAATGTGCTTCAATTGCCCGGGCATCCGAACTCGTTAATTGACCAACACCACGATTAGAAAACGGGCGATTCATGGCAAACCAATCAATCTTTGCAGTTGGCGAACCTCCTGTAGTAGAGTCTGGCACTGTAAGCGGCGGAACCCCTAATGATAAACCGTTGGTAGGAAAAAGTCTGACGGGGGGTAGTGAAGGCTGGCGAAGTTGCAGATCTTCAGGCCGGATTAAGTGAAAGGGAAGTGGTGTGGGTGGTGCACTTTCTGGGGTTTGCTCCGTGGCTTCTTCACGCTGTACTTTCTGTTCGGCAACAGTTATTTCTTTTTTGTGGATTTTTTCATCTTCCGCACAGTTTGCACATTTACGCTGAATGAACGAGTTTTCCGGCATTCGCATGATGCTTGCAGCGGTATCATCTGCTTCTTTTTCGAGCGGATCATCCGGCGATCCTACAGTTAACTTTGTTTGGAAAAATAAACCGGTAGAAGCGTCCGCAGGTAAAAAATCTGTTTGCTGCAAACTTTGTTGCTGAGCCGAGGCGGCTGAACTAACAGCAGGTTCTGAAACAACAGCTTCTTTCACTTTTGAGTAGGATTAATGAGAATATCCCGCCAAGGGGATCATTAAAGGAGAAGGAATTGAATTATATTTTGGGGATCTTAAAATGTTTTCAGGGACATCTTTTTTTGATGAATAGGCCAAAAAGGATATCTTTAAAATCGTTAACTAAATAGAAAGTGAAAAAAAATGGAAGATTAATCTGGAGTTTGTCCACTTACACAATGGATATATCTGGCCCAAGCATCGGCCACTAACCAATTATCCGCTGTTGAAGCACCACAATCAAAAAGAATGAAATAGCTTTCTCCACTTGCTTCTCCAATTCCAGCAGCGTGTGCAGCTTCATGAATTAATGTTCTGGTTTGCTGTTCAGGGCTTTGCGTGAAGAATCGGTTACATAAATGTATAGGCAATCGGTTTCCGGTAACGTATGCCTCCCAGCCCATTTCGCCGGTACACTGACTAATTTCCGGCCCAATTTCTATGTTGCTATCAGAACTTAGCTTAGTCATCATAGAGCCAACAATTTCTACAATTTGTTCAAAATTCACTATATCTGGAGCAATTAGACCCTGTACTCTGGCCATTTCTTCAGATTGGTTAAAGTGGGGTGACGTACCATTAATATTTAAATATGCCACGTTAACCCGATGAAAAGCACGAGCCCGGGCATTGCTTATGATGGTTCGCCGTTGTGCGGCCAGCGTTGCAGCGGGGGTTCTTTGCACCTGTCCCACTGTGCCTTGCCCTTGCTGAATAGTGTGTGTTAATTCATGAGCCAATAGTTTTCTTCCCTGTGCCGATGTGGGCTGATATTCGCCTTCATTAAAATATATATCCCGCCCTACGGTAAACGCCCGGGCATTTAAATCCCGGTTCATGTTAACAGATTCAGTGTCTGCATGTATTTTCACCTCACTAAAATCATTGCCGAAACGTTTGCTCATAAAACTATTTGTTTCGGCATCCATTCTATTTCCTCCACCTGCCGATGATGTTATAGCATCAGCAGTTGATTGATTTACCGCCGATCCTGTTCCGCTTTGGAGTGTAGACGCAATTCCATTAACTGATGCTTTCTTTTGCACCTTTTTTTCGGCTTCGCAATTAGCACATTTACGCTGAACGAAGGTTTGATGAGGCATTCGCATTACCTTGTCTGCCATGGCATCTGCTTCTTGCTCGAGAGTATCTTCGACGGCACCTACTGTTAATTTGGCTTGGATAGGTAAGCGATTCGCCGTTCTATTTAATAGATGATTTGTTTCCTGACCTTGTTCTGGGACACGGACACGAGAGTATCGTGCGTGTTCGGTAATAGCATCTGCTTTCATCTTTATATTTACAAAATATGTATGTTAATCCGAATGTAGTTTATCAGCTATATTTCTGTAGTTATATAAATTTTGAAAATACGTATATTCTTTTACCGATGCATATGATTTTCCTAACGATCCCTCGTAGTTACTTTCAAGGTGCGGTTGGTTATTTTTCCAGGTAACTGGCCAGCTTAAATTAACTTCGCCAGATTCGTTTTCCGCAGGCCAGTTTTCCCAACCTTTGAATGATTTTCTTGAAGTAACATTGCCACTTAACGGAATATCAAACAAGATCCTTAAAAGGATAAACAACTTGGATTGAATCTTATCACTATCAGGTTGGCTTGTGTATTTGTGTTCAATAATTTCCAGAAGTTGTATAACGTCGTGTTTTTCAACTCGCTGGATATAATTGGCGCATTGCAAATAAGCCTTCCATTCTTGTTCCGTAAAATCACCATTTCCCCAAGACGGTAGCTTCCCGATCAAATTCCTCATTTTTTCTTGTTCTGTAGTCATTACGGTTTAGACTCAACTTTGCTAAAGTGTTTACTTTCTTCTCCGCAACAATTCCACCAAGAACTTGCCCAACGGTTTGATGGCCCTTCGGTAGCTGCTCCAGAAAACCAGGATGGTTGTGTTGCGGTAGAAGTTAAATCGCCACTTAATGGTACTTTACCTGGTCCCCAGGCAGGATTGCCTACAGGAGCCACGCCATAATCGCCTAAATCTCCGGTTACTGCTTTTGTAAAAAATTTAATAGTTCCCAATGAGGTTTGTGTGCCACTGGTATTTGGTTGGCCAGGTCGGGTGCTCCCATCTGTCCAAGCGTCCCGGACAGTTGTCCAATCAAGTTTATCACCTTTTTTTACTTTCCATGCCTCCCAGAATTCTAATTTGGGTGCTAATTCAGTGTAACTTATATCAGAGGGGCAAGCTGCCATCGTTTCTAATGATCTGATATGCTGTACTAAGTAACCGTCATCTGGTGCGGCATTGCTTAGTGCAAATACCCACTGAACATTGCGTTCGCCACAAGAGCCTTTACTGAAAGTATGCAATGAAAGATCTAGTTTTTGTACTCTCATTGCCTTATTTCTTTGTTGTATTGTATGGGTTAACTCATGTGCCAATAAATGTTTGCCATTTTCGGAGGCTGGATTATATTTGTTTTGGTTAAAGTAAATATCTTTTCCTATTGTAAATGCTTTTGCATGTAGATCATTACTTAACTGGGCGGACCGGCTATCGTTGTGAATTTTTACATCATTGAAATTATGCCCAAACCGCTCACTCATGAAGTTGTTTGTATGCTTATCAAGTCGTGATCCTGATCCTAAAGTAGCCTTAATGGAACTGGCGGAGGCTTCATTAACGGAAAAATTGCCATCCCCCTTTGCCTGAATTTGAGGTGTTATCGAATCGGTTAAGCGAGTTCTATGTACTTGATCTTCCTTTTCGCATTCGTGACACTTTCTTTGGATAAAGGAATTTTCAGGCATTCGCATAACCTGATTTGCCATATTATCTGCTTCTTCTTCGAGCGGATCATCCTTAGAGCCAACAGTTAGTTTTGTTTGTATAGTAAAAGGAGATGGAGATTCATCAGTTTTCAAAGGATCTTTTGACATGGAAGTCCTTATATCACTAGTTGTTGATGTTGCTGTTTTATCTCCAGAGGATGCAAATACAAGCTTTGGCATAATATTGATTTTTTAGTGAAAAGGTTCATCCCCCTCGACACCGATTAAAAAATGGAGGGAGCTAGATTGTTATACCGTTTTTCCTTCT
Source organism: Algoriphagus antarcticus (assembly GCF_002150685.1). GTDB lineage: Bacteria > Bacteroidota > Bacteroidia > Cytophagales > Cyclobacteriaceae > Algoriphagus > Algoriphagus antarcticus. Next base: position 88,447 of record NZ_MSSW01000031.1, on the reverse strand, counting down.
TTTCTCAATTCTTTTCTAATTCCGGTCAGAATATCAGACTGGCGTATCACGCTTTCTTTTCGACTGATTGCCATTAGGGATGCATATCGAACTACGTTGATAATAGAACCTCCTGCAAGTTCATATTTTTCAGCTATGGCCGTAAGGTCTAAATCGACTGCTAGTTGTGATTGATCACTAAATGTATTTCGCCATAATTTTAAACGTCCTTCGGCTTTTGGTACAGGGAAATGAATAACAGATTGAAGCCGTCGGCCAAACGCTTCATCCACGTTGCTCCTCATATTGGATGATAAAATTACCAGGCCGTTGTAATCTTCAAGCCGTTGGAGGAGGTAAGCTATTTCTTGGTTGGCATATTTGTCATGTGCATCCGAAATCGATGTTCTCTTTCCAAAGAGGGCATCAGCTTCATCAAAAAATAAAATCCAATTTTTATGTTCAGCCTTTGCGAAAACCTTTTCTAAATTCTTTTCGGTTTCGCCAATGTATTTAGAAACCACCATAGAAAGATCCACCCGGTAAACATCCAAACCGGCATATTTGCCAAATAGGCCAGCCGTAAGTGTTTTACCTGTTCCGGGAGGGCCATGAAATAGCGCTTTGTAACCCGGTTTTAGTTGTTTTTTCATTCCCCACTCATTCATCAACTTGCTGCCATGTTCCAACCAAATTATGATGTCGTTTAGTTGATCCATGGTATGCTCTTCTACTACTAAATCTTGCCAATCAAGTGGAGAGGTGATTCTTTTAGCCGGAAAATCCATGCTGAAGTTCGGCTTACGAAGTTTTCCTGCTGTAAATAAATCTACATACTCGTCGTTAATTAGAAGCTGACCGCAAAAAATAGGTTCATTGGCGGGAGATGGTGCCAGATATAAGATATTGTGAATTTTAAATAAATGTTCAGCATCAAATAATTGCTGGGCTTTAAAACGTTTGCCCAAATCATTGCCTGAAAGTAAAAATAAAGCTGTTTCTGCTGTGGGAATAAAGCCGCTATGTGCAGCACCTTTTAAGCCACCAAATTCCGTAAAACCTCGATTGGTAGTAGAATTTTGGATGAGAAAAACATCTAATATCTGCGGACTTACATGTGGTACTAATGCTAACATGAGTATTAGGCGCTCAGAAACAGACAGTTGGTAAAAGCTAACAAACTCTGCATAAATAGATTCTTCACTAAGTAATTGTGGTGCAGGGATTTCAAAAATTGAATTTACCTCGGCCTCTTGTCTATAGTGGAGTTTTAGACGAGTCTGAATAACTGTTTCAAACCAGCTGATTTCATCTAGTAGAGCTAGCGCATTTAAGTGATATGCTTCTCTTTTTATTGAAGGGATTTCGCTTACCATTCTACGTAGATTATTTCTTTTAGCCAAGGCAGTTTGATAGTTCCTATTCCCCATGGCAGGCGCTCTAAAAGTATATCCACTCCCATTTTTTCTACTTGTATTAACCAAAAATCTTCTTTAAAAGTTATTTTACCTTCCCGTTTAAGGAAAGTTTCTTGAAGAGATTCTGGACTGGCGCCCTTCAGGGCTGTCCAATAACCAACCACGGTTTGCAAAAGCAGTTTTGATTCTTTTATTTCTTGTTCTGATAGTTCTATTTCGCTTTCAATTACTTCGGTTGTTTCTATTCCGCATAAAATTTTATTAAGCGCCATTTCCCATTCTTTATAGTCGGCAGTGCCTTCTTGCAAATAGTATAGTAGTATGGATGCTTTAACTTTCGCTTCCTCGGATATAAATTGCCGAGCATCATTTACTAAACCTAAATTTTGGAAGTAAACTGGCAAAAACGGGTGTAAAAGAACCAAACCAGCATTTTCAATATATATCCCTTCAGGGTCTTCAAGATTAATAGACTTGCTTTTTTTTACTCTAGCAGGTAATTCTGGAAAAGGGTCCAACTTCTTTTCTAAAATAGAAAGTATATGTTCATCTAAGCCTTCTAAAAATTTTGCTTGGGGTTTTAAATCTTCAGGCGCTAAGGGGAAGCTTTGATTTAAACTAGCTAAAAATGATTTGATTCCGTTTTCCAGCTCTGGATTTAAAAGAAAAAATCGAATGAACTCCTGGTAAAATATCTTCACAGGAATATGGAAGTATTGGCTGATTTGGTTCTTCTGATTTAAAAGCAAAAACAAATTATTCCGAATACGATCATCTGCCTGCAACTCTACTAAACTTATTAGTAAGGTTTCATAAATTGTATTACTCAAATAATTGGATAGACGCTTTATAAGTTGGACTTCATGATAAGCGGAGAGCTTTTTAGATGCTGCGTAAATCTGTATTAAAAAGTTGCTTTGTTGTATTTCATCAAATCCTTTTAAAATTTCATCAGGCGTTTTCCTTTTGCTTTTTTTATACCACCAAGGATAAAAACCTTTTTCTAAAAAGTAAACTAGGGCAGCACTTTCCTGCGCACTGGCCGAACTGTATTGAATAGTTTCAGCCTCTTTTTCCGTAGCGTCTAATGGCGGTTCTGTATAACTAGTAGAAACGGTGGTAAGCTCGGGACTCTTTTCAAACTGTTTTCGCAATTCAATCAGCAGTTGTTGCTCTATTAGTTGATAAAAACGGTTCTGGAAATCATAAACAGAAATTACGCCCAAGTCAACCTTAATAGAATCAATGGCGATATACTGGTCTGGGTGCGTGGTTTGGGGAAAAATCCGTTCGTACATTTTTACCAATTCATCACTTACCTGCTCATTAATCGTTTGCTGGCAGTCAAACGCAAGTTTTTTATTACCCACCTTGATATTAATCTTTTGCTTGCGGATTATTACATCGCCACTCATTGTTAACGGTTAAACTTAAAGCCTCTGTTTATGGTATTGGCCCGTTCTGCTATGGTGTTAGCCTGGCCTTTTAAATCTAGATTTTGTACCAGGCTGGTGCCGCTGTGTACATCCGCCAGAATACTTTTCACAACCATGCTATTCGCTTGATCACCCAACACCGCCTGATCGTTTAATTTTTCGGTTAAATCATTAGCGGATTCTATAACCGTTTTTTCTATTACATCACGTCCCGGTGCATCTAATGGCATTTCTTCTAAGATTTTACGATTTCTGGCGAAATTTTCTACTTCGTTAGTCAGGTTTTTGGCACCGAAAACAGTGCCTATATTAGGTACAGCTACATTTCGCAAATCCTTAGTGAGCACGCTGTTAAACAATTGAGAATTATCTTTTAGACGTTGATCGAAGCCAGCAATTTGTGGACTGATACCATCCACTTTAGTATTCGTAATAGCCAACTTTAAATCAAACTTACTTTCAATTTCCGCAATTTTCGGATTAAACCGATTGGTTAGTTTTGTGTCAAAATCTATTTCCTTAACGTAGGGAACAATCTTGTCTTCGAAATTTTTCACGTAATGCGGTTTAATTTCAAAAATATCTTCAATCGGGAATCTCGGTATAATTGGCGGACCAGTTGGCAACGGGATAGGCGGCATATAAACTGGCGGATTGGGAATTACATCCTTATCAATACTTGCATAAGGAAGCATAAAATCGGCTACCACCCGTTGGTCATCTGCTGTGTAAACAATTATAAATGTGCCGCCCCTCATTACACCCCCGTTATGTTCTAGACCCGGGTTATCTTTCATGAAATTCCCAAGCATCAGTCCGGTTTTCTTCTTGATCACCGTCTCCTGGTAAATTCCCGAAATTACATCTGTTTTACGTAGAATATCTGCGTTTAAAATAAAATCATGTGGTATGGCAGTATTTGAAAAAGCATATTTACTGGTTTGCGCTTTTACGTTGGTAGTGGCGCTCATTACATTGGTTATTGCCGATCTGTAACTCATAAAATTAAATTGCGGATCGCCAATATCCCGAGCATTATCTAACACGTTTTGTTTGGCGGTTTTAAATTCTGTTACCGGAATGCTTTGATCTTTGGCTCGCAAATTATCGTTTACCAAATCGGCGTGATCCAAACGGTCTATAAACGTACTTTTTAATGATTTTTCGTACATATATAAATGCGGAAAAAACCAGGGCCTAGGCGGTATGGTCTCCAATTTTTTCTCAACCTGTACTGCTTGTATATTTATAGGTAGATTGTTTTCTAAAATCACTTTATTCAATGCAGCTTCTACATCGGCCCGAATAAACCCGATATGTCCTTCAATTCTGAAAAAGTTATATTTCAAAATGTTGAAGTTTAATGGGTTGAGTGTTGCTTGGTTAACTTCAGAATACGTGTTTGAGTGATAGGATAGTAGTTGGTTTTCTTTTTTGCGATTATTTGCGTTAAAATTCCAGTATAAATTTATGGGCAAGTTGGGGTTAACACGATAATAAAAAGGAATGCTACGCTCTCCTAATGCCGCATCTTCATAATAACTTGGGGTAATTTTTAGGCCTCTAACTAAATTTTGGACTTCGACCACAGTCGGAACTTTGAAGTTTGTGATCATGCTATGCAATCGCATGAAACAAAATCTGGTAAATTCATTTACCTCATCGTTAATGTTTAGAATGGGCGATTCATAAAAGTGATGGCGGTACTCCAGGTCAATGTGACGCTTATTAAATCTTTTTATAAATGTGCCGGGATTGAAACGGATATTTCTAAGTAAACTAAGCTTTGGTTGCAGTAGCGTAGAAAAATTGGTGGATGCTATAGGAGATATATCAATTAGAGTTGAATTTCTAATATCGAAAGGTACAATCGGGTTTTTCACACTAGCATCCCTAACCAAGCCTAATAGTATGTGTTTTGGAAACAAGTCCACATCTGGGCAGCATAGCATATCATCAGAAAATAAGCTTTCCCTCATTTCATTGTAGGCATAGCTGATATCACGGGCAAAATCATAAACATATTGGCTTGATGTACTGCTCCCTGATGTAAAATGTTGATCGAGCAAAGTGCTCCAGCCTGTGGTAGGATCGCCGTTATCAAACTGATCTTCTATGATGGTTTGGCATGTTTGATAGGCTTTAATCAACTTAGCTTTAATGTCGTCTTTTATAGATAGCACATTATTAAATGAGGCATTTAGCTCGTTAAAAGTATCGATCGCAATACTCACTTTTACTCTCGGGATATAGATATCTTCTAGTTTAAAGTAGTCTTTATTCATGGCAGGCATGCTTTGTAGCAACGTGCGAACATTGTTTATATGCACTAATAGTACTTTTATATCTTTAACCGCAGTGATGCCCTTATTATCACAATCTGTTCCGGTGCATAAATCAGGATCATTGTCATAATCCTCCAGGTACAGTATACCCACATAATCTTTAAATGTGGTGCCAGTCGTGTTTTCTAGCGACGCCAATTCTAGCCCGGGCACGGCGCCAACCAGCTGACTGTTTCGTAGTTCGAATAAGGGAATCCGTTGATTAGTATCTAATTGAAAATACGGGTACTTTGCATTTAGGTCTTCAAATACCTCATACTGATCAAACTCCTGATCAAAATCTAATGAAAGGAGGTCGCCATCTGTAGTAATAGCAGTACCTTTTGATAGAACAAGACGCTTGTTTTCAAGCACACCGATTTCAAGGCCGCATATGATACCTACCCCAATTGCCCGGGTACGAGTTGTCCGGGTTTGCACATCCAGATAATTAAATAAATCATTTAATTGATCCGCCGTTAATACCTGGTTGTTTTCAAAAATAGTAAAGCGGGTATTGTCTTTACTGATGCTGTCTAGTACGTTACCCATGATTTTTATGTTTTAAGTGTTCCTAATGCGTTTTGATTTAATAAGAAGAGGGTGCGCTCTTCCGTACTTTTACAATCTTCGAGACGTGCCACTGGATACACGGATTTCAAGGCAGTGAAAATCTCAATGAACCTATTTAATTTCACATAATCAGAATCCAGTGCACCGGAGGCTTTTAGTGTCAGCCAATTTTTATAGGCATCCTGAAATTCTACTAACTGTTCATTACTTACCCAACAAATTTTAACAAAAGTGTGTGCTGGTGATTCCATCCTGATCGTTTGTTCACAATATGTTCTGAAGCTGAGGTTAAGAAAACGAGGAGCATAGGCTGGCAAAATCACACTGATGCGGAAGGAATATGGATCCCTATCTTGGCAATCTCTGCAACTTTCGTCTACACAAATGGGCAGAAAAAAATCTTTGGTTACTTTTGAAGGCGATTCTGGAGGTTCGATTGGGGAAGATGGTGGCGAATCGGGGGGAGATTCAGGTTTTTCTAAGCTTGGGCTGGGAAGAAGCAAAGGATGTTCGATCAAAAACATTCCTTCCTCAGCACGAGTCTCAGTAACCAATGTAATTAATAATAAACGATCGACATCTGCATCTTCTTTAGTCGTATATATTTCTGTACTGCTTCCGATTACAACTCCTGCTTTTAAGACTTGATTACTAAAGGTACTATCTGCGTTTTCAATGCTTCTCAGGTTTGCCGAGTCGTAAATTAATGTCAATGCATCTTCTAGATCAAATGACGCCTCCTCTTTGCTAGAGTATTTTATCCTTCCCTCCAATAATGTTTTATTGTTTCCATAATCCTTAATACTGAACCAGTACTGATCATTGTTAAACTCATTAAAACCGTGTTGAATAGTAGTTAATAAATTTATCAGGTTGCGCCTGTTCATGTTGTCAAATCCCAATAAACGTTTAAGCCTTTTTTCTAAACCGCTGATATTATCTGTATCCCAGGTTAGATCAGAGACATAATGATAGGCTGTAAAACGCTTGCCACTATATTCAGGATAGTTTTTTAAAAAGTTTATTTTATCCTTAACAATATCTTCCTGATTTATAACTGCCGGACTAATTACATCTTTGGTATTTGAAGTAAAGCCGGAGTAAAGAACGTTCACATAATCAAAAAACGATTCTGAAAACCTGGAGAGTAAGTGATCTAAAAATAAATTACGACGTTTGTAAAAATCGATTTTATTTTCTGCTGCAATCTGAATGATTGAGCGAATACTGTCACTATTTGCAAACAATCCCTCAGCTTGGCTAAAACTAGTAACCAGCTCGGAGAAATAGGTAGCCGTTTCATCTTCTGTTGAAAATAAATTACGCAGGTGCGATAGCTGCGAAAAATAGTTTGCCAATTGCTGATCGAAAAAGTACAGGTATCCTTGTAACTGCCTCGCTTGTGCTTTTCTTTCATCAGTAGCATCGGAAGGCAACCCCCAATGGCTTATTCCATAATTTTTAGGGAAATGATTTTGTATAGAAAAGTAATTCCCTGTATCTGAAAAGCTTCCGGTGGCAAAACTGATGTCTTCGGTGCGTACCTTGTCATTCCCGATAATGTGTTCGCTCATCAACCGCTCGAATCTATTTTTAATCACATTTTTATCTGGCCTTAACGGTATGCCATTTTTATATACCAGAATGTTGCATTCAAGAATATTAAGGATTGGTTGTTTGCCGGATGCCACTGGGATGATCCATTTATTAGGACTTTCTTTAACCTGATCCGTCGCATTAAAAATGATGTCTAGAATATTACTGATGCCTGTAACATTTAAAATTTGTTGCATAATATCAGACAGGTGAAGTTCAGTTTTTAGGTTGGACGCGACTAATTCTTCTTCTTTTATGAAACCATGTGTAAGCAGTGGTCCTTCAAAAATTAAATCTGTGGTATACCCTTGATCCAGTAAATTTTTAAGCCAGTAAAATTTGATTAAAGGGGTTAGATGAAGTTGAATATTAAAAAGCATTTGAGCCACTGCCTCAAAAGGATCTACCTCTGGTTTTAATTCCAGCTCAATACAAAGCCTAAACTGTTGGTTGGTTACTTCTTCAATTGCCAAAAAGTCTTCGCAAAGGTTTCGGTTTTCAAGAACTACTTCCCGAGTAATTTGCTTGATATTTAGTTTTTGTTCTTTGGTAACGTTGGTGTCAAATTCTAAAAGTACATCGTAAAAGCCTTGCACATTTACGGGTTCCCATTTTCCGGTTACTGGAGGTATAAAACGAAGCTTTTTACACGTGATATCTGCAATAATTGGAATTGTTTTTTTGATTAACCAAGCATTTTTGACTCCTTCTATATCGATAATCAACTTACGGTAATCGTTAATTGTTACAGGTTTATTCGGGAAAATGCGGGCAGCTGAAATGAAATGTTTTAAAATATTGGTTTTGCTATCGGTCGGTGTTGCCAGTAAGTCTGGGATGCTGTTATTGCTTCGATAACTCAAATCGGTAATCACATAACACATCAATTCCAGCATCGTAATTCCTGGATCATGTATGTTATAATCTGTCCAAATAGCCGATGCAGTTTTTTCAATATGGCTAATTCCAATCTTTCTTAAAGCTTCATAATCAAAAGCACTTTGCTCAGGCTTTTTCGAGGAAATTGTCAAGACATCACTCATGGTTTATTTTAGTGCAGATAGGGAAATTTTGGTTAGAAATTCTGGGCATCAAATTTTCACATCTATGGAAAATATCAGGGACGCAGTTTTGTTTTTTCAATGAGTTCTTGAATGGTTCATAACTCAAGAACTATTCATTATTAATGATATGTTGCATAGCTGATACCAATATGGATGCAGGGTTTGATGCTTCGGCAACTTCTAGGTTATTGCCAAAAGCATTATTGCTCGGAGAAAATTTGGATAGTGAAAAGGAAGTTAAATAGTCAACAAATTCTAGATCTTCTAAAAACTTGACCACCATTGATTTGGTTACTTTTCCTCCGAAGTGGATATCGCTGCTTGAATTTGTTATCCATGGTGATAGAAATTGCTGCAGCTTTTGGTCGATGATTTTTTCGTAGTAATTAAATTCAAAGCCCCGTTTCAGTTTAATATCTACAGATATTTGCACAGGTTCATAGATAGGGTTTATGATCTGAAATTGAGCCCATGCTGTAGATTGATGTGTTAAAAAAGCATAGATCTCGTCTAGTGTGTTTTTATCAACTTTTGGCTTAAACGGATCAAGAGCATTTCGATTGGTTAAGTCGGGAACCACCACTATCAAAACATTTCCAGGAGAATAAAATGAAGAATTAGTTGCGTGGTTAATGCATTTTACTTTATGAACCATCGGGAAATGTTGTAAAATCAGCCTTTCATAATCCCAAATTGCGATACTTCTTTCTTTATGACGAAGCCGCTCACTTACCCGCATATAATAGGATTGATCAATTTCTTTCATTTTGCCACCAAAACTCGAATAAGGCTGATTTACTTTTTTAATAGCTCCAATTTCATTTTTCAGTTTGGTTATAGAACCCGACGGCTTTGCATTTTGCAAGTGTGAAGGGTCGTTATCCTGATTATCAAAAACTGCAATGGCCGCATTTGATTGCACATCCAGCAGTTTGCAAACCCCATCGCTATCTTTCGGAATAGACGCTTTAAGCCACAATAAATTTTCTGGTAAAATTGTGTTGCTTGTAGTTGCTTCCTTTGGGATAATAATTTTTATAACCCCACTAGTTAACAAATCATTTGTAGTATCAAATATAAAATCTTCATTCCCTAAGTTTTTCCAATAATTATCACAAAGCACACTCCAGTTTAGTTTTACTTTCGGTTTTTCCGGATTGGCACTTCCCTCTGCTAACTGAAATAACATACAGAGAGAATCTTCAGCGTATATATCATTTAAACCAATAAGTAAACCTCCTTCGTCAGTATATTGAGGCACCAGTTTCACTTTCTTATTGCTCAAGAAACTTTGCTTGCTGAGGGTGTAGGCATGTTCTCGCATTTGGCCGAAGGCACCGTAGTGAAAGTATTCTATTTCTTCACTTAAATAGTCATTTAGCGTAGTGCCATTAAAACTAATTTTAGCGGTAGTGGCTATATACCTCAAGCTGATAGATTGCATTTCTGGCGCAAAGGGCTCAGCCGGAAGGTTCAGGTCCCCTCCTTCCGCACTGTACCTTAAAATTTCTTTGGTGTATTTATCTCTATAATCTTTAAATAAAAAACTATGGTCTAAGCGTAATCGTAATTGCCCTTTCCGGATGTCTTGATAAACATTCAGTAATTGCAAAATTATCGGCTGATAAGTAAGCAAACTGAAAGTCGTTTTTGCCTTTACAAAATTAACTTTTGGTTGTAGGGCAGAAAAACCAGGAAAAAGATATGACATTTTACTGCTTACATTCTGTTTTATGGATAAGCCGGGGTTAGGGAAATAGGGCGTGTGGAGCGTAGGCAGTACAAAAAACGGAAGCAATACCGGGAATGCCGGATTAGTAAATGTCCAGGTGGTTTTGACTTGAGCATCTGAGGTGTTAAAGAGCTTAACCCGATGATATTGTTCTTTCCATGAAAAACCATCTTTAAAGGCTGCTATCGCGGTAAAATCACCGTTACCATTGCCCGACAGATTATAGTTTTTAAAATAGTTAGCCAGATTTGAATCCGGAATATTTTTCCATTCTACATTGAAAGAAAACTCTTTTAAACGCTTAGAGAAAGTTTCTTCATGCTGTATATAAAAGTTGGAGTTTTTATCAGACAAATCCCCAAACGGCGTAAAAGGCTTTTTAGGATCAAGAGTGCCGTTATCGTTTTCGAGAGTTAGTGAAGTTATACCAGCTACTTCCACTTCTATAAGGGCGTCTATTAGTTCTGCATTCAGTAAATCCTGATAACCAAAATCAGATTTTTCATTATTAATTAGTATCTGTAAAATCGGATGTATGGTATCGAAATTATTGCCGTGAGAGGCTTTATTATAAGCAATTACAGGGGGTTCATCTTTACTGATATTAAAAGTTATAGTCAACTTATAAAGTTGGTTATCAACAGAAGTAATCCTTGTCGAGGTCAGCTTAGGTCCTATCCAGCCTTTCTCACCTGTAATACTCACTTTAAAAATACCAGCTGTAAGTGCCTCATTCTTTGAAGATTCGTTCAAGTATTTAACCGTTAAGTTTACGGTGATCATGCGGTCCCCTTCTTTCATTAATAATACCCCGCTGGCCAGACAAAAGCCTATTTGTGCCTTTGGTGACTCAGCACTGCCAAAGCCGTCATATTTAGGGTTTGCGGTTGGCAGAACAGCACCTACACCATCCACTGAATTGGCAATAGGCGCGTGGTGTATAAAATTTTTGTTAATTGGGTTTACAAACAATGCCTTTAGCTGTGAAACTTTTGAAGAGTTCACCACTATATCATGCGTTAATTTATAATAGAGATTCTTTTTTGTGTTATCCTTTCCCGCCAACAGTGGAACTCCCGTGGTAAGAAGTGTATTTTCAGTATTTTTTTTAAGTTCGAAAATAACGTGGGCTTTGTCAGGAACAGGGTTATGCTTGTCTAAATTTAAAACTTGCTGGTAATAAAAATCTAAATGGTGCTTGGTAAGCGAATTGAGTAATGCTTTAGGCTGAACCAATAATTCAATAAAACTACTCCATAGGGCAAGATGTGGAGGTAAAGATGAACTGGCTGCTAAGTCACTAAATTCTTGAAAAGTCAGGTTAAAAAAATTATCCCAAGTTCCGTTTATAATGATCTTTTTATTTGCCGGGTTTACATCAAAAAAATTAATCTGTTTTGCTATTTGCTGTACGTACCGATATAATTCTTCCTTACTCCGATTTTCTATTGGTACCTGAGCTGGGTCTAGCAATGGTGGCATGCGCTGTTGCTGGGTTTGCCCATCACGTTTCAGTAATACTTTATAATCGATAGCTTTGGTACTCATGCCGATTTATTATTTGCTTCGTTTAAGTAAAAAGGATACACTAGATTAAAACGGGTATTGGTATTGGCAACCTCATAATCTACCGAAATGTCAATTCTGCCTTCGTCAATAAAATCTTCCAGCAATTCAACTGTTATCAGTTTAATTCTTGGCTCAAAAAGCAGGATAGCATTTTTAACAGTTAATTTAATAGCAGTTTTTGTGGATGGATTGATTACCTCAAACACATAGTTTTCGAGATTGCATCCATACAAAGGCTGCAGAAAGCGTTCGCCAATAGTGGTAGACAGCAAAATTTCTAAGCTTTTATTGATATCCTCCTCGTCCTTCGTCATCAAAACCTCGTTGGTTTGTTTAGAAAATGTAGGCGGAAATCCCCATCCCTTACCCAGAAATGAGCGTACTGATATGTCCATTAAGTTGAAATTTTAAGTAAAAAGTTTAAGTAAAAAATATCAAGTCGCCAAACTGAAACATTATGCCTAATTGCTCAAAGCTGTAAGCTCCCTATTGAAAGCTGAACATCTAAACAATACCCCACTACATTAGCTAAAAACAGGAGTAGAGTTATAGCGTTTATATCAGCAATGACTTTGCTTAATTCCAAAAGCGGCATTCTGACTAAAGCCAAAATCCAAAATCACCAGATTATCTACTTTATACCTGCTCCCATGTATTAGGCAGCTGTCCGCAGACTGCGGGGTTTTTGATTTCGAGCCGATGATTTAAGATGTAAGTGGATTTAACGAGTTGGGCTATGAGTTGTAGTTGACTAACTATCAAACCTTTAAATTTTAAGGCTCAAGATCTTGAAATTACGACTTAACATTCAGAAGTTGTCATCTACTCAATTGTAACCACCCCTTCATAAATCACTGATCCTTCAAATTTGGTTTTAACTTTAAATGCTTCGGGATGTGCTTTTAAATGATTAATTACACCTTCGGCGACGGCTAGGCATAATAGCTCGAATTGCTTGTTGGAGGCAGGTGGATTTTTGCCAATTATTTCTTTGTAATGGTTGTTAAAGGCGGTTTGAATGGCCTCTGCCATACTACCACCCAATTGACCGTATTTTCCTGGTATTAAAGCCATAAATTAACCTGTTTTTACTTTTGTAGATAATAAACTAGGGGTTGCCGGCGGCATGGGGGCAGCAGGTGGCGCCGGGCTTACCGGCATTCCCAATGCAGTTTCGCCTGGGTGCATGTGCGTATCAAAAGCGGTTTTCATATTATTTAGGTGCGATAGAAGCTCATCGCCAAATGCCAAGGGATGACTTGCCCCGCCAACTAATTCAATTTTGGGCGCATCTACCACTACTTTCGAGTTGGCTTTTATCTTGATTATGCCGCCATCTACATCAATTGTAATTTCGTTATCTTTTGAATCCTTAATAGTAATGGACGCGGGTTTGGTAGTAATTTTATGACCGGTTTGGTCTTCTAAACTTATCCCCTTTTTATCATCACTTATAAACACCTTGTTTTCGCCGGGCGTTTCAATCAATATTTCTTTAATCTCATCATCATACGTGAGTTTCAGTTTTTCCCGGGAGGTATAGCCTTTTTTAAAATTATCATTGGTTGGGCTAATTGGTGGGACTTTATTTGAACTATGTAGCATGCCCAAAATTAAAGGTTGCCTTGGATCGTCATATAAAAAGCCAAGCACTACCTCATCACCGACCTCAGGTCTGAAAAACATTCCCCGTTCATTACCTGCATCGGCTAGCGCGATTCGTGCCCAAACCCCATCATCATCTGCATTTACATAAGGCATTTTTACACGGACTCGTTGCTCTCCCTCCGGGTCTTCATTATCAGTAACAATACCCGTATGTAGACCGATAACTCCTGGCAATAAGCCTGCTGCTTTAGGAGCTGTAACGTGATTTTCTTCAATAAACCAATCGGGGTTGTGGCCAAATTGTGCCTGGGTTTTCCAGCCTTCCGCTTGTGAATAATCTTGTCTTACACCACTTACAAAAGCTTTTCCGTTAAATCGGGTACCTAAGCCATTTAATTCTACTACCTCTCCGGGGTTTATGGTGGCTATTCCTTGAAATTTTATTCGGCCACGTATTTTTGATAAGCGTGATTTTAGCAACTGAGCATCTGCCCACGCTTGCCGTTCATCTGGAGTAATGGCGCCTGCGTGACTTAATACAAATTCAGCCGGACCAACTACTGCCGCCAAATTTGTAGTGGTAAAACTCCCTTCTTCTAGCAAGTTTTGCGGCTCAGCGGCACTGGTTTCTGCAATTTCCTGATTGGCCATATCCCAAGCTTTACTTTTGACAGAACTAAATTGATTGCGACTATCCATTTCAGCATCTAGCTCTAGAATGGTGGCTCCGTGCAATAAAGATAGCTTGGCATCGTCGGTGGTTACCTCTGGCTTCTGAGTCACAATCGTATCATCATTAGTTAATACGACCTGACCGTTCGCCTCGGCACGACTAACTATGAAATCCCAATCGGTACTATTATACTGCACCATTTCTTTGTGCACAACGGTTGTATCTGCTATAACCAAACCTTCTGTAAAACCGGCATCTTCCAACACCTGACTAATAATTTGAGAATCTGTTGAATCATGGAAATATTTGTTGTTTCGCCCCAGCGTGGTTTTAACAACTGTGTGTTTACATTCTACAATTAAATTGGGAGCAGCGCCATTTCTGACTTTTAGCGATTGCTTCACAATTAAGCCTATAAAAATACTTGTTGTTGTGTTAGAATCTCCGGCTCTAATCTCCACTTTATTTCCAGGTGTAAATAAATCTCCGTCCGTCAAGGGAAACTGGCCCGTGGCAGCTTCTCCATCTAGTATAATTATGGTGGCCGTGGTAATTTTATTCACCATCTTCATTACACTAATAGACAGCTTACTTACCGATCTGGGGAGTTCATTTCCGTTTATCAAGACCTTAAATTCCGCAACGGTTTCAACGGCAGGTATGCTTCTTTCTGCAGCCATGGATAATTTTTACGCTGTATTAAAAGGAGGAAACATTAGTTTATCCCCGGGTACTAGGTCTCTGAAATTTTTGAGCTTATTTACTTTGGCAACCTCGAGGTAGTATTTAAAATCTCCATATATACTCAGCACTAAGTTCGGCAAGTTATCACCTTCTTTAACAACCCGAATGTGTGTTAAATCAGCAGATTGATCATCAACCTCTGCCTGAACTTCTGCCGGTTTCCGTTTTTCTATAAAAGTGGCGTTGATAACCGCCCTAAGAGGTGTACCATCTGATTTGAACAATTTATACTGGATCGTAGCTGTTTTGAGCACACAATCAAACACAAACTGATTACTTCTGTACCATAACAGCCCAGGCCAGTTAATGCGCAAAAAACGAGTTCGATGACCTTTGCCATCATACCCTGTAGCGGTGTAAAATTCAATAACTTTTGCCTTTACATCCAGCTTTACGCCGTTAGCATTCGTACCGTCCAGAAAAAATTTAAGTGTAACCGTAAATGGCGAAGTTCCTAGAAAAGCTCCCGCATTACCGGTTGAACCTGCGGCTGAGGTGGTTTCTGTAAGAACATTATAATTGAGCGAAATCTCATCCGGATTGATAAACGCCGAGAACGTGCTGGTTGGATTTCCATTTCTTTCAATATCAACCCATGATTGAATCTTAAGCTTTTCTCCAGCTTTCAATGGCGATATACTACTTAAAATATCTATCATCAGCGTTCATTTTTTTGGTTTAGGATAGCCATAACATGCTCTACACATAGCTTAACTATTTCCTCTTTGGAGGAAGAGTTTTCGGTAGTTGAACCCTCTGCTACATGGTCTGCCACGGTAACCGCCACTTCAATTTCATTTATAACAATTGGCATATTTTATAAGCTAATAGATCCTGAAACTGCACCACCAATAGCACCTGCAACTGCCCCAACTGCCCCGCCTATCAAATCATCTAAACCCATCGGTTTGTAGTATTGATAGGTTAATTCAAGCGTTTCTACCACCAGCGTGTTTTGCTCTGCATTAAACTCTGAGATATCTATTTTGGTGGGATAGGCATTGAAAACGTGCCAAACGTTAAGTGGGATGTGGTTATCATTCAATAAGCTGATAAGCACATTTTTGGGTTCAAATTCAAAGTTTTGGATACTATTTCTGGCCCAGTGACTTACAAAAGATCCCAGAAATAAGCCACGCTTTAGTACCAATTTATTGAATTGCGGGACTCCCGGAAACTGATGCTTAAATCTGTTTTCACCACCTTCAGCCACGGTTTCAGTAGGTATTGTTACACTTAACCCTGTTACGCTTTGGAATCGAATATCTTGCGGCGTTTGCGGAAACATTTCAATAACTACCAGAAAATGAAATCCTGGTGGAGGATAAATTAACCCGTCGATTATACCACTTATCAAGCTCATAAAATAGAATATGTAAGGTAAAAACGATTAAAAGTCAAAGCGATATTCTCTTGTGGAGAAGGGACGGGGATGAGGCATATATAAGCAGTTTTGAAAATTGCTATTACTAACCGTTTTGAATTACCAGGCCCTCATGAGCTATATCTATTTGTTCTATAGCCACCTCACTTCCGTCGGCTTTCAAATCAGTACTTTGAATTTTTAGCGGAAATGCATTCTTAATTTTCCAAACCACGGTAGGTTCGTGACTTTCGTTTAATAAAGAGATGGTAATGTCCCTGCGTTCAACCGCATTTAACGAGATGGTATTAAGCCAGCCGAAAAACTCATTATCTCCTTTAAACACACCTCTTTTTAAGGTGATGTTGCTGAACTCCCGCATGCCGGGCATTTTAATTTTACTGAACTCGGGAGAAGCGCCATCCCGGTATTCAATTACCTTATTTTCGATATTTAGTCCGCTAACTTCAGAGAAGCCAATGGTAGACCCTCCCCACTCAACTCGGAAGTGAAACTTGGGTAATGGATAAGTAGCCATGATTTTTTGTTTTAGGTATTTTAAAGGTTATGATTCCTGAAGTTTATGAGAGAATTTCAAAATGATAAATTCAGCCGGGCGGACTACGGCCATTCCTATTTCGATGTTCATGCGGCCTTCCAGAATGTCTAGCGAAGTCATGGTTTGGCCTAAGCCCACGCGAACAAAAAATGCATGTTCTGGTTTGGCTCCTGCCAATGCTCCCGCTCGCCACTGCTTGACCAAAAAGTTTTCAATCATCGCTCGAACACGGACCCAGGTATTCGCATCATTTGGTTCAAAAACAACCCATTCAGTTCCTTTTTTAATAGATTCTTCCGCAAAAATGAAGAACCTTCTCACTGGTACATAACGCCATTCATTGTCGTTTCCAGCTAAGGTTCTTGCTCCCCATATCATCACCCCTTTACCTGTAAAATAACGGATTGCATTGATAGATTTACCGGATGTAGGATCCACGTTCAGAGACATTTGGGCTTCATGAGAAATTTTTAAGTTTGCTGCATTTACATAGGCCATTGTCACGTTTGCTGGTGCTTTCCAAACTCCTCTTGAACTATCAACGGCGGCATAAATACCCGCTACTGCTGAGGATGGAGGCATCGTAATAGTCAACTTTTGCAATTGTAGTTTTATTAAGTTGTACAACTCTGTATTGCCTGTCAAAACCGGTGAAGCTGGTGGTGATGAAGGTATACTGGGCGTAGGTTTTTGCAAATTAAGGCCGTTTCGTATAGCATTTTTCATCCCATTTTGTGGAGCAAGAATAGATGCCATACTGAGATTATCCGGACTTCCATCAGTTTCAATAGTTTCTGTTGTTCCGTTGATTGAATACGCTACATTGATATCTGTGTCATCGTATCGATAATTTAACGTTGTTTCAATGTATGGGAAATAGGCTGCTCCATACTTCATTAAATTAAGATTGCTTCCCAGAGTAGCGGTATTCCTAAAATCATCAGCTGAACTATTAATGTCATTTGGAGTACCCGAAATTTGTTTTACATCTATTATGGTAAAGCGATCTTGTAGCAAAAAGCATTGCGAAAGAGCTTGATTTATTAAGGCATAATAATTTGATGAATCAAGAGCGGTACCATCTGGAAAAACAAGTAACGTAGGCTCATCAACATTTGATATTGCTGTCAAACCAGCTGTTAATGCGTCTTTTGTAACATTGGTGTCAGAAGCAGTACCATCGGGATAGGCGCCAACTGAAACGATATAGCATGGTCCGCCACCATTTGCAAAATACATTTGCAAACCGTAATACAATTTAAACCGTGAACTTATTGTCGGAGCTCTTGTCGCATTGATGGTACGGGTAACAGAGCCCGAATCGCTAACATCTGTGATGGTAACGGTAATAGATTTTTCTTTCTGTGCAAAACCAAACAACTGCTCATATTCCAAAAGTGAAGTGATACGAATTGGCTGTAGGTTAAGGCTTTTTCCATTGAATATCGCCTTTTCGGTATATCCAATGAATGCGGGAATAGCGGTTTCCACTTCTGCTACCGAAGGTGGAAAGGTGGGGATTTCTTTTATGTACACCCCTGGGGTTTTAAATACATCTGCCATGATATGAAGTTTAACGGGTTAAATAGTTATAAGAATATCCGAGAAAGTCTCAGAGCCTTCTGTTTTAACCAACATTAATGGTGGATTTGGAAGATTGGCTATGAGTACTTTATCGGCTTGATCGCGTAATTGAATTCCTGTAACAGGATCTTCCTGCAAAGAAACAGGCTGATTTGAGGCTAGGATGAACTGATCCGCAGGTGGGTTGGGCACTGCCGTAAAAGGAATTGGGTTTCCATTAGTTTTTCCGACAATTACCGTTGTCAATGCTTTATTGTATTTCTTGCTAATTATATACCTCCATCGAGTGGCCGTATTGGCAAAAGAGATTTTGTATGATTTTGATGAAAGAGTGAGGTTGTTGTTTTGAAATTGATATTCCGTAGGCAAGCTGGCTTTGTAGAATATTTCTATCATACCAAATATATCTTGGAGATCATTCGGTGACAATACATACATCGCTGCTTTTTCTACTTCCTCAACAATAAGTCTTGCCCTCCCTCCATTGGACTTCATAAGATTGTAGCTGAAATTGAATATATTATTGTGATTGTTAAGACTCTGATCGAATTCCTCCCCGCTATCAGTGAATAGGAGTGAGCTGTCTTGTACGCCAGCTGTATTCTCATGCTTGTATGAAAAGCTATGGAGTACAAAAGGCATCAAATCCGAATCTGACACCACTTTAGTCGTACTGTTCGCCACCAGCAATGGGGAGGAGTCTAATGATAGATTACTAGTGTAATTATTGAAGTAGTAGTGGCTCCCTTTCGGCTTCAAGGTATTCAGTACTGAAAAATTATCGAAATTAGGATTGTTCAATACCATTAAGAAGGAAAAATGACTTCCGTCAGTGAGGGGGCTTTTTATGGTTTCATCCATGTTGACCTTGGCGTATACCTGCCCTCCAAATTTATTAGGTAAAAAGCGGAGGCCAAATGAATTTAGCAGGGACTTACACGCTTGGGTAGGCACCAATGTGAAATCGGGACATCTACCCGTACGGTAAAAGCCATGAAGTATTTCTATCTCATACAGGAGCTTGTATTTGATTTGTATCATGGTTTAGTTTTGCCTATTCTTTTAATGGTCATATGTCACAGATGAATGTGGTCTTTAGCTTTCAAAAATGTTTATTTCGGTAATAGGAGGTGCCTGCATCTTTGGCTCATGGTCAATAAAGCTCATGGTTCTTATCTTATAAATCACATTGGGCATATATTTCGCGCCAAGAGCTGCCCATAAGTTGTTTTGTTGTTCTAAAGTCGTTCCGTACAGATTAACCAGCAGTTTTTCTAGTTTTTCCCATGGTTTATCTTCTTCAACCTTGGCATTTAGATGCGGATATTTTTCTGGTGTAAATACTGTATTGGATTGAAAAAAGGAAATGACATTGGATAGAAGTCTTAAAGCAGTGGGGTAACTGGTGGCGTAAACAGAAAAGAGAATAAGTGCATTGATATTAACCGGGGGATTGATCACCTGAAAGTTGTCGTTTTTTTTTTGGTAGCTCAACTGCGATTCAGCTATTCGGTCTTCCTCCAGATTTATTAGTGTTAAGATGACTTTAAAACTATCATTTCCCTGATCCATAGGAATAGCAAATGTTCCATCAGGATTCATTAAACCTGATAGAATAACACAATCGACATTTCCAAAATTGATAGGATCTTTTACCTTCATGTATAGGTTTAATTCTTCAGTTAGAAATTCCAATGCTGTTCGTAGCATCCTCTGATCAGTTAACTTTTTGTATAACCATTAAACTTTCGGCAAGACAGATCTTTCTAAAATTACCTGATAGTAGTACCTCATCCACCAGTGCCATTACTCCGGGGTAATAATCTGCATAATCATGAAATGCAATGAATCCCCCGGAGAGGACATGTGGTGAATACTTCCAAAAATCTCTCGCTACATTGGGATAATCATGCAATCCGTCAATAAATAAAAATGAGATCGGGTCTTTCCAGTCGATATTAAACGAATAATCCTTTATTAAAATCACAGTCTCTTCTAAGCCTGCCTCATGGATGTTCTGATTAAACTTCTCCAATGTAGGAGCTACCTTTTGGAGCCCCTGATCTGTGGCGCCCACTATACCTTCATGAGGATCAATAGCAAAAACTTTGGCAGATGGAAAAAGCGCCTTGATTACAGTCCCTATTGCCACGGTGGACTTACCATGATAACTGCCGATTTCCACGATAATGTGTGGCGGATGTAAAGAACAGCAGGCCTTAAGAGTGGAGGCAATGAGCAAATCTGCTTCTTTGTCGGCCAGCCAGCCTTCAATCTTACTGATATTCTCTAATAAAGGTAGCATCAGTGGCAGGTCAACAGTTTTTGTTTCCTTTAATAATTCCATACCCTTAGGGATGTAATGGTTGGATTTTTGACGGGTTTGTTTTCTCAATGGATCATCATATTTTCGTTGAATAGGATGGATCCAAAAGGCATCAGTTTTATTTTCGGCATTTTCTAAATCATGCAGCGAATAATCTTTTCGATAACTTACAAAATCATTAGCGCAAGGATTTAAACCAATGTCATAACCTAATAATCGTATTAGAGTAGGTAAGACTATTTCCTCGGTTGCCCAGATTTTGGTCTTCTTCATGATTTGCTGAAGTTGGACATTTTGATCAAAAAGCTTTAATAGATCTTTAACAGCATCTACGGTAAAGACTGTGGATGGCCAAAAGCTCCAATGAACAAACTTTTCTTCCCCATCATGAAACTGCTTTAATAAAGGTTTCCAAAGTTCCAATTCATTGAATGCCTGGATAGCCGTCCATACGCCAGTATCATTTACTGAAATCTTTTCGGGTTTATTGGAAAGCAAACCAATTGTCGTTCGGGACTTCAAATAGTCGCTTATATGGTTAGTGTAGCCATCCCTAATCGCTAGTTGATCCGAATCCACAATAGTGAAAGTGTCGAAGGATGCCTGCTGTAAGGCGAATTTCATCGAGTTTAAAGCGTAGTTGTGAAGATACCCATGTTGTAAAGGAACGGGATTCGGAAAAATCTCACATCCAAGATCTTCGTATGGAAAGCCTTTATTAAGAAGATTTTGATCTAATCCGCCGTTGTAAAGGATAATTCTTGAATCAGGGTCATGAAAATGGAGATTGCGTACCATGTCTATGACGCAGTCTTCACTTTCGTGGACAGCACACGCATAAACATTTTTCAGCAGGCTTTGAGCAGTAGGCATTGGCAGACTGCTTGCTTCAATTGCTTTTCCTTTTACCGCTATAGCTGGTGAATGAAAGGCACCATTGCTGTAAGATTGCCAATCTTCTTGCATGATATTCTGGATTTCTTCCAGCGGGTAACTATGCCACCAGATGCCACCCGTCTTCTTTGGGCTTACATTATCTTCATGTATCATGTGCACGGATATCTCCTTATTTGCTAAATTTTGAACCCGATGAGAAGGACTGGTCCAGACAAATAATGCGTCCATTCCAACATTAATGGGAGCAAAGTGATTTTGCTTCCATATCGCTTTGGAATAGCAGAGTGAACTACCTATGAGCCAGGGTCTTTGGTCTGAGGGATAAATGTATTGGTAAGCATTTTTTGTAGATAGGTTAAGATACAGTAGGTTGTTGATTCCACAGACATCCGCTTCATTATTTTGGAGCTCATGGATCTGGTAAGAAATTCTCGTAGGAGCATACCAATCATCATCATCCCAATGGGCTATGATCTCTCCTTTGGCATACTCACAGGCTAGGTTAAGCTTTTCTCCCAGCGTGATCTTTTTATTTAGACGGTAATATTGAATAGAACTTTCATCCGGAATCAAATCTTCGATGGAATCAGTACCATCATCAATTACAATGAGCTCCTTATTCGGATAATTCTGCCTTAAAAAATATTTAACTGCAAACGGAACAAATTTCCGTCGATTGAAAGTGGGCATAATACAGGAAACCAGTGGTTGAAGTGAACTATTCATGGAAAATGTTCATATAGCATAAAAATTAACTGGAACTAACTCTGTTCTTTCATTTTCAAATGGGACGGGAAATGTGATTTTTATATAATTCCCCGGTTAGAAAAAAAAGATGCAAATAGATAGGTTTGGATAATTGATGCTCTTGTAGTTGTTGTAGTAAAATATATCTAAAGGATTTTAGAAGGGTTTGATCTCGTACTTAAAATAACTGAATTAGATTTCAAACATTAAAAATAAATTTTTAAACCGATTCAAGATAATTATCTTTTTTATTCCAAATTTGATTTGGGATTACTTAATGTCATGCTTTCTAATGTTCTGTCTCAAAGTGCAAAAAAAGAATTAAAATTTAGAGTTCGTGTGTACAGTATCACGTGGCGCATTCGACAATTATGGCTACTAGAGTAAAATCCAACCTGAATAATTTTTTCATCATTTAGTAGTATTTAGCATAGTTATACTGCCTATTTGGGTTATCCTGCTTGAGATAAATATATTATATATATTTTGAACGATGAATAATAGATCAAATTAAAGCTTCGCTTTTCTTAATCACAATATTGTGTTAAGGACAAGGGGAAGTTGAAAACAAAATGAATTAAAATTAACTTAGATTGGAATTATCCTTGAAAAGGAATCAATTTTTTAAACTTGAAATGGATATTAGATCTTTACAGTCATGTAAATTCAAGAAACCGAGAAAGAAAAACTTAAATCATCAAAAGTATAGAAGGATTTTCCACTTTTTCTAAGAAAATGGATAACAAATATTTTATTGACATTGAGGTAATGATTGAAATGATTAGTCAAAGTTCAATAATAATTCCTGCAATAAATTCCACGAATTCATGGATTTTGAAAACTCCATGAATTCATGGATATCAGTCGACAAGGTTGCACGAAATAGCCTCTCGGACTAATCCTGCAGTATTCCGGACTCCCATCTTCTGGATTAAATGCAGGCGATGGGTTTCGACAGTACAGAAACTGATGAAAAGTTTGTTTGCTATTTCATTTGTGGTGTATTCCTGCACGATCAATTGGAGGATTTGCTTTTCCCTTTTGGTCAATTGATTTTTAGACGCAATCGAATGATGGGATTGAAGAAGGTTGTCAATAAAAATCTCCGTCAATTGAGGATCCAGAAAAGGGATTCCCATATGGACCTTGTGAATTGCCTCTTTCAGAATTTGGGTTCTGCAATTAGATAAAAGATACCCTGAAGCACCTGATTTGAAAATTGATTTGATGCTTCTCGGATCCTTAAATTCCCCAAACACAAATAATTTGATCTTAGGTTGATTTCGGACAATTTTTTGACTGAGTTTAAGTAGCCACTTGATTTCCTGAATCACACCTATCCATAGAAACTGTACATCGGTCAAAATGACAACTCCTTTGGTTTTCAAATCCTCTAGGGATATTAGATTCACGTTTGCTTCTCTATAAATTTCAAGATAGTGCTGAAGTCCTTCGGAAAGTAGCGTGGGTTCGCCGATGATGCAATGCCGCTCCATGGTTTACTTGGTTAAAAATGTAGAATTTTGACGATACTCTCTACCCAAAAATCTCTCAAAAGTATAAATTGGCTTTTAAGGTATATTTCGGAACATTTGATATTAAGCTGAGTCTTTTCAGTATATGAAAATTCTACTGGCAACTGGCTGAGCGATTCCATAAAAAAATTAATTAGGTGTAGAAAAAAACAAACTGTCCCTTAAAAATAGTGTTTATTTAACTGATAATCAAATGATTAAAATATCAGTTCACCTATCCTTTTTTGTGTAAAGTAGTTGATCAATTCTATTTTTTCAAAGTAAAAAATCCCGATGAAGTTTTATTGTATTGGTGCGCCAAAGCTGGAAATTGCTTGAGTAATTTTTCGAAGTCCCCATTTGGATCGAGAACTATCGAAGGCTTTTGTTTTTGAAGCATCTGGAAGAGTCTTGCCTTTTCTCTCAAATCACGATCTTGATCTAGATAAAGCTTACTCAATCGATAATTAAGAAATGGACCACCTAGACTGGCATTGAGATAAGGAGAGAGGTTGTCTCCCAAAACCAGGATATCGCCTGAATATTTTGCTTCACTTTTGGCTACAAAGTATTCCGAATCTGTAACCTTTTGCTGCCAGTACATAAAAGCAACTGCCGGAAGGCCCAAAACCAAAAGATAAAAGGCAATTTTCGATGTAATCTCTTTTTTGGTATTCAAGAAAAACTGGGTGATGAGATACGTGAGTCCGGGTATGAGTATCACCAGTTGATATGAAGATTGCTTCTTGATAATGAAAAATTCAGCTACCGAAAAAAGTAGCCAAATGAGGATAAGTTGCCGCTGCTTCTGCTGGTTAATGGTCGATCCACGTAGCACTGTAGCCATGAAATAACCTGCCGCAGCCAGTAATAATGGAAATATTCCAAGATACAACCAATTTAAAAGAGACTGATATTCATACTTCTCAGACAGGAATGTCAATGGCCATATTTGAATGGCTTCCTCCAGACCGTCATTCCAAAAATAGAATACAGAAATCAACAATAGTGGCAAAAAGTATCCCACAAGTGATAGCATCAATTGACGGAAGGAAAAGCTACTGATGGCAATTCCTGTGAAAATCATATAAGGTAAAAAGACAATGTAATTGGGATGAAAACCCGTGGCCAGACCTGCATAAATTCCTATTAATAAGGTGGACTCACTTGTATCTTTCTGTAGGACTGTTTGAGAAAAAAGCTGTCCTAGCGCTAATATCAAGAAGGTACTTCCCAATAATGCTGGACTCAAACTGAGTAAATCAAACGAGAAGTGAAATAGTGCTGCCATGATGATTGCTGGCAGATAGGTGTTCAAATCAAAAGCCTTGAACTTGATCAGAATGGAATTCCAATACAGTATCTGAAAGGATATTAATAATCTACCTACTATTTCGTATGCAAAGAGGCTTCGCCCAAATAGCAAATCCATAAATGTGAAGAATCCAGCCGAAAGAGGTCCGTTGTCATCTATGATATCTTGATACAAAAAATATCCTTGGCCCAAGCGCTCCCCCAGAAGCATCCACATCAATTGAGGATTGGTAATAGGGAAAGGATTAAGGGTCAAATAGACGATTGTCAGCAGGAGAATGTATATTCCTATGCCGATAAGCCTGAAGGGGTCATTTAATTTAAAAAAGCTGAACAAGGTAAATGGGAGAAGAGTGTTTGGTTGGTTTTGCCCGAAATTAAAGCTTGCCCAACTATTTCGCTAAATTTGTACCACAAATACTTCATATGGAAAGTAAAAGACAACAAAAATACTCCAAGTTGATCCAAAAAGAGCTTGGTGATATATTTCAAAAAGAATCAAAACACCTCGTCGGACGGGCTATGGTGACGATCACGCGGGTTTTGATGAGTCCTGATCTGGGCTTGGCAAAAGTTTACCTAAGCTTTTTATTGGCTGATCCTGAAGCAACTTATAAGCTCATCAATGAGCACAAAAAGGAAATCAGACATCAATTGGCCAAGCGAATTGGCAAATCGGTTCGTGTGATCCCTGAAATAGCCTTTTTTCCAGATGACTCTGCAGCCTATGCACAGTATATGGATAAGGTGATTTCTAATTTGGCAATACCACCTGCTCCACCCAAAGAGGAAGACCAAGAAGAAGAGGATTAATCCAACTATCATTGAATCTCAGTTTTTTCATAGCCTCCAGATATTTTCGCAGCAAAAAGAAGCGGAATTTTATCACCATTTTGTCCAGAATTTCTATGATAGGAGTTGCTGTGGGCACGATGGCGCTGGTGATTGTGATGTCTGTATTCAATGGCTTGGAGGATTTGATTCGTGGCCTATTTGCTAGCTTCGATGCTGAGCTGAAAATAGAGGCTGTGGTAGGGAAAAGCTTTATGACCAGTGAAGAATGGCTTGACAGTATCAAAAACCTAGAAGGTGTAGCGATTCTCACGGAGATCATCGAAGACAATGCATTGCTCGATTACAATGGCAACCAGATGATTGGCAGGATCAAAGGAGTTTCCGATAATTTTCTGGATCAGGAGCGATTCTCCAGAGGCTATTTCTGGGGTGATACCACGTTGGGAACACCCCTGAATCCAGCTGCTATTTTAGGCAGGGGTGTTGGTTTCTTTCTTTCGGTGAATCTGGACGATGTCAATGTCCCCCTGAAAATTTATTATCCAAAAGCTCCCCGAAGTGCCGCCTCGATCGACCCCTCTCAGTTTTATGAATCTGGCATGCTAGATCCTGTTGCGTATTTCAGTATAGGTGAGCGGCAGTTTGATGATGAATACGTGATTGCCCCACTTTTATTTGTCAGAGACTTGCTGAAATATGGAGATAAAAGGACTTCACTTGAAGTGAAAATAGCCAAAGGCTATTCCAATGCTGAAGTTCATAGACGCTTGGAGGTGCATCTCGGCGATGATTTCTTGGTTAAAAATGCAGACGAGCAGCACGCAGGTCTTATCCGTACAGTGAAGATGGAAAAATTGTTCGTCTTCCTCACGTTGACCTTTATTTTGGCGATAGCCTCCTTCAATATTTTCTTTTCGCTGAGTATGCTGGCGATCGAAAAGAAAAAAGATATAGCTGTGCTAAAAGCTATGGGGGCTACTGATAAACTGATAAGAAGAATTTTCTTGAAACAGGGAGCATTGATTGCTTTTAGTGGTGCAGTGATTGGGCTAGTTCTTGGTTATTTGGTTTGCTGGTTGCAGCAAGCTTTTGGATTGGTTTCGCTTGGGATTTCTTCCGCAGTAGTAGATGCTTATCCTGTAAAAATGATTTGGAGTGACTTCCTCTGGATAAGCGTGGCGATGGTAGGAATCACTTTTTTAGCATCTTCAAGACCAGCTTGGATTGCCTCTCAGGTGGATACGGTGAAGGAGATTTGAAATGGACGACCAATCCTTTCTAAGCTATCTGCCAGTCTAATTCTAGGGTGAAGTATCACTTTTGCCAAGTTTAAACCCAGAAAATCCTCTGTTTAAAATTGCATATAAACTACCGAGCAATCCTAATGTTCCGGTTAGGTAGGCATATATTTCGTTAAGAAAAGTTTTGTCAAATATGCTAATCAAGGCAAAACAAATCAGTACAAAACTTACTGCAGATACTTGGATCATTTTCGAATTCCCATTTTTGCTTTCAAAATCCTGGAAACTCTTTATCTCTTCCTTACTTACGTGGGTGAGAATATATGTTTGAAAAAGCCTGCTGAAAAACTCATACTTCTGCCATTCTAGGTTAGTTTCATTCTCTTGTTCAGCAGAGTTATGTTTGGCAACTTCTGTTGATTGCTGCACATTCTCCTGCAGCTTATGAAGATCTGGCAATTGAACCAAAATGCCTTTCCTTATTAATTCCTGCACACCATTTTTGCGGGATTTATTGAGAAATCTCTCCAAAGAAAAGGAGTAACAAATGAGTTTTTCCTGGAAATTCAATTCAGACCAAATGTCTGCATACTTAGCAATCTCCATTTGCATGCTATCTTCATTTTCAGCACGATGCATCAGAAAGTTTTGAATATATTTTGGTTTAGAATTCAAAACAGCTATCCTGATTGGTAAAATATGGAATTCAAATTCTGTAAAAGTCTCTGCATAGATAACCCTATTTTCGATTTCTTTGATACAGATAAAAAGCTCATTCCAATTTTTGCCTGAACTAATGATGATTGACTTATCCTTATCGATGAGGGTATTCAATAGTGGGATTACAGCTAATTGGTTTTCTAAGCAGTGAATATTTTGTAAATGAAAATGTGAACTACTATCATCTAGCAAATCTTTTTTTGAGAGGTCGACATCCAAGAGGTTGATAGTTTGAATTTTTACATCTTTAAGCCCCTTCTCAATCATCTCTGTGATAACTCCTGATTGAGAGCAACATAAGAATAGTTTGGATTTGGAAAAATCAATGGGTTTTTTCCGAAAACTAAAAAATGGATAAAAAATGATTTTCTGAATGATGTTTACAAAAAGGATAAATAGAATAAGCATTGTAATTATCATTAACACATTATACACTAACCCAGCAAAAGTGGGTTTATTCATATCTGCTTTGTTCATAGCCATTTTGAAAACACCTTGATCTGGAGCTATAAAATTTTCTATTTTTTGATCAAAAGGGTCTGCAATCCATGTGAGAAATTTTCTTCTCTCGATCTCATACATTTTATAATATGAATCTGGTTGATTTGTTTTTGTGTTACTGGCAATCCCGCTAGCGGGGGTATCCCAGATGATTTGTTCGTAGATTTGAGTTTTGGATTGTAGGAAATAACCTGGGATAAAGCCTATGACTAGGAACCAAACCCCTAAAAAGGCAGGAAGAGTGATGCTATTTGGACGACTTTCAAAAGTAACTTTTGGCTTAACAATCAAAAACCATCCTGCAATAATCCCACATGCTAAAATGGTTAGAAAGAGTGTTGGTTTTATGATTTGCCAATTCAAAAAGACTATATAAAAAAGAATAACCAGAGTAACGCCTGCCAGGATAATCGCCCTCATCGAGTAGCGTTGAACCCTGAATTCAGTAAAGTCATCAAAAGTAAAGGAACTGATAGAAGTAGATAGATTGACGAAGGAGATCAGGAAGCTGGAATAAATCAGCAAAAGTAACATATCCATATGTCTGATATCCGCCAAATAGTACACCAGAACCAACCCAGCAGCATAGAATATATATGCTATTGTGAGATAGCTCAAGCGAGGGAGATTTAGGGAATTTGGTTCGAGCCAAGAATATAAAAAGGCCTTGGTTCCTTGCTTGTCTAGTGATCTTTTGGAATATTTCTGAATGACAAGACTAAAAAGCAAACCTAAAAAATAAAAACTCAACAATGATATTGACTCTGCAGAACTCAGAGAAGCGAAAGCATAGCTGATATTCTCATCAACTAAAAAAAGCAGCCAAACATCTTCATCAAATTCAGAAGTTTTAACGCGCTTCAATATCCCTGCGTAATAGTTTCCATTGAAATACAGATAAGTGGTGATTTGGGAATCGGAATTGGAATTGTTGATCATTAATGAACTGATTTCTGCCCATTTTTCCAGATTAATGCCTTCTTGAAGTTTAGCAATCGGAGAGGATATTTTATCACTTTTCAGCAGAATCTTCCCATCCTTTTTCATTACCAAGAATCTATATTGCTTGCTAAAACTAGAATCTGCTTTTAATTTGAAGGTGATTGAATTGATGCCTTTTATTTCTGTTTTTGTGGAATCAATATCAAAATTTCTTGAAATAACGGATTCCAGCTGAGCATCTGTTCGACTATAATGGGAATTTAGAAAAGTGACTTTTTGATTTTTTTGATCTTTATAAAAAGTGAAATACTCGCGTTTATTTAGGTCAATTGCTGAATTGACGTCAGTAAAATCTACGAGTTTTAATGCAGTATCAGCAGTTTTAAAAAATATTTTATCCGCATATCCATTTGGTTTGAACGCAATTACTTCATTGAAATTTGCTTGAACGTGGTCAAGTTGAGAATAACTGGTGATTTTTTCCAAGGTGTTTTTATATACACTTAGCGTCTCACTCAAGCCATTCTCCAACTGATCAACGATTGTCGCTTGTTCATCCACTGGATTAGGCTCATTTTTAAACTGTGACATGGAATAGCCTATGATAATGGTCAAGCAAAGCAGTGAGATCCCCACCTGCGTTACTTTACTCTGCGTGAGATTATCTCCCGGAGAGAGATTCATCACACCCAAAATAGGAATGAGTGCTATCAAAATCAGCAGGAATAAGATCAACAAGCTCAGTTTACCAAAGTCAAGTCGCATTCCTACTTTTTGATAGCTCTCTTCTGAGATCAATCCCACAGCATAAAGCTTTTGATTTTCCATGGGAATAGGTGAAACATATCCTCGGGTGTTACGTCCAGAATAGTTCATTTTCAAAATATCTGTTCCTGAATTAGTCACACCCAAACTGTCGATTTCTACATCCTGGGGTAAAAATAATTTGATTCCCGCCTCTTCTGGAGGGTAAAGGATAGTGCCATCATTAAAGGTGACAAAGAAATGCTCAAAAATTTTATTGGTATTTTGAGTACGCAAAAGCTCAGATATAGGAATCTCTAAATCAACCACCAATGATGTATTTATATCTTCCTTAGTAGTTGTGTAGATTTTAAAAGTCTCTTTGAATTGCTTTAAATCGAATTCGGAATGAAGATTATCAATATTAATGACTAACCCATTTTTTAGAATTAATCCATTTTTGAAAGTGAGGGATTTAATAAAACCCGAATTTGGATTGATTAATCGTGGATTGAAGAAGTGAGGATCAAATCTGATAATCTTTGCAAGCTTTTTAGACTCAGTTTTTGTTTTTTCTCCAAGTTTATAAATTGCTGCCTCAGCAGAACCAACCCTTAAAAAGTGTGCATCCACTCTGGTGTAGTAATCTAACAGGGCACGAGAAATATCATTTTTAGAAGCTTCTACACTTCTGATCAGCTGATTTTCCAATTCCTTTTGGTTATTGAAAGATTGCATATAAAGGATCACTCCGATAACAAGTATTATCGGTAAAAGTATCAGCCAAATTTTGACGCTTTTAAGCATGGTAAAAAATTATCCTAAAAAATCTTATCTAATATAAACTATAATATGCTGAAAATCAACGTTTAGAACTTTTGATTTTAGTGTAGGATTTGATGGGCCAGTTTAAATGCCTTGCATTTGTTTTCCTAGGCATGTTTATTGGGAACTGAAGTCTTTCACCCTAGTCTGTAAATTAATTACCCAATGAAGAGCGCTTTGCCCCTGATACTTATTTTGATTTCTTTGCTTACGATTCCATCATTCACTTTTGGGCAAGAAATCTCTGAAGACCAAGGATCACTCAAGTCAGGTACTATCGATAGCCAGTTTGAGTACATCTACAGTGTCTCGAATAATTTTCAGGAATATAAAGTGGTAAAGCAGACAAATCTGGATCAGCTGAAATCCAATATTCTGGACTCGATGCGTACTATGAGGAGTGAGGTAGGAGACCTTAAGATTTTGATAGTCAATGAAAAAGACTCTATTAAAAATCTCAAATCTAACTTGGTCACTGCTGAAACGGAAAAGCAAGAGGCGATTGCCCAAAAGGATAATTTCTCTTTTTTAGGAATCGGAATAGATAAGGCCGTCTATTCTTCCATGATGTGGATTTTAGTCGCCGTGCTTGCAGGAGCCCTAGCTATCTTCTCCTTTCAGTATTTCAGTAGTTTCAAAAAAATAAGGAAGGCTCGAAAGGATTTGGCTGAAGTGCAGGAAGAGTTTGACAATCACCGCAAGAATATGCTGGATCGAGAGCGCAAACTTAAGAGGGAGTTGGTTGATGCACAATTGGGCAGAAAGTAGCATTTTTCCACAGGTCTTGTTAAACTTCTTACCGAAGCTGGGTGATTCCTCTCTCAAATAGCTTTATTAGTCCAATTTGATTGTTAATCCTTTCACATTAACAAAGGAAATCCTTACAAAAAGGCTTAAGTTTGTCCCCTTAATACCAAAATCAACGGATGGCTAAGAAAAGAGGAACTGCTTTGGACGAGAGTGAGAAAAGGAAGTTGAATAAGCAGAATTTAAGCAAATTGGGAGGCATTTTTCAATTTTTGATGCCTTATAAAGGAACATTTTTTTTAGGATTGGTCTTCCTGGTTTTTTCATCACTTACTCTGCTTACGTTTCCTTTCGTTGCTGGCAAGCTCATCGATACAGCTCAGGGAACGGATTGGATAGTTAGTGATATTAATTCGATAGCACTGATATTGGTCGGAATTTTGGCGATACAAAGCATCTTCTCCTTTTTCCGGGTATGGCTTTTTGCCTTAGTTTCGGAGCGCTCCATGAGGGATATACGCTTGGCATTGTACTCTAGAATGGTGCGCTTGCCAATGACGTTTTTTGATAAGCGTAGAACGGGTGAATTGATTAGCAGAATTACATCTGATGTCAGCATGCTTCAAGACACGTTCTCGGTTACACTTGCAGAGCTTTTTCGTCAGATAGTTACCCTTGTCGCAGGTGTGATTTTCTTGATGGTCATGACTCCTAAATTGACATTATTCATGCTTGCTACTTTTCCGGTCTTGGTGGTGATAGCAATGGTTTTTGGGAAATTTATTCGAAAACTTTCTAAAAGCACTCAAGATGAACTTGCGGATGCGAATGTGATCGTGGAGGAGACGCTACAGTCTATCAGTACTGTTAAGTCCTTTGTGGGTGAAGCTTTTGAGTCAGCTAGATATGGAAGTGGCTTAAATAGAGTCGTAGGAGTAGCCTTAAAAGCTGCCAAATACAGAGGAGCCTTTATTTCATTTATCATTTTTGCCTTGTTTGGAGGAATTGTAGCTGTGATGTGGTACGGGGCGAGTTTGGTGAGTTCTGGCGAAATGAGTGTGGGTGAACTGGTTTCTTTCGTGTTATACACTACGTTTATCGGCGGGTCTATAGCTGGGCTTGGAGATATTTACGGACAGGTTCAGAAAGCTATTGGTTCATCTGAGCGTGTATTAGAAATATTAGATGAAGAACCTGAGTCCGTTTCAGGAACTAAGGCTATTAATTTCCAAGGCAAAATTACCTTCAATAATGTGGGCTTTCATTACCCCACACGACCTGAAATGGAAGTGCTGAAAGACCTAACTTTTCATGTGAATCCAGGAGAGAAAGTTGCTTTGGCTGGTCACTCCGGAGCCGGGAAATCTACCATTATCCAATTGCTGATGCGTTTCTATGACGTGCAGAAAGGATCAATCCAAGTGGATGATCGACAGCTGAGTGATTGGGATTTGCAAAACCTTCGCTCACATGTAGGAATGGTTCCTCAGGAAGTATTGCTTTTTGGGGGGTCAATTCGCGAGAATATCGCTTATGCAAAACCATCAGCGACAGAAGATGAACTTATTTTGGCGTCGAAAAAAGCGAATGCTTGGCAGTTTATTTCTCAATTCCCTGAAGGGCTTGATACCTTGGTAGGTGAGCGAGGAGTCAAACTTTCTGGTGGTCAAAGGCAGCGAGTGGCGATTGCCCGAGCTATTCTAAAAGACCCGTCAATTTTGATTTTGGACGAAGCCACCTCTTCTTTGGACGCGGAGTCAGAATTTTTGGTTCAAGAAGCTCTTGATGAACTGATGAAAGGAAGAACGACCATAATTATTGCGCATCGATTGGCGACTATCCGCAAAGTGGATAGAATATACGTTCTAAGTGATGGAGAAATCGTAGAGCAAGGCAATCACATGGATCTACTTAGTCGGGAGGATGGCTTTTATGCAAACTTGGTTAGGCTTCAGTTTGCTGATTAAGAGAGATTGTGAGCAGAGATTGATTTGATCATTCCCATGAATTTTTCCAGATACATCTTAGAATCAGGGAAAAGCCGTTGCATCTCGTTTTGATCAAGCAGTCGGATTTCATCTAGGTATTGCTGGGCATCTTTAGGATCCCATTTTTGAAGCCTACTCAGTTTTGTTTTGGTCAGGAAAAAGTAAAGCAAGCTGTGGGGAAGGTATTGCGCAAAAGGAATGGCATAATGTGCTTCTATTGGGAAAGTTCGATTTGGGGTTTGGATAAAGTGCTTTTTACCTACACGCATAATCTCATTTGCCATTTTTTGCTGGTTCTCCCAGGTGTATAAATGCTCTATTACAGAATTAGAAAACACTAAATCAAAGCTGTTTTCTTTATATTCTGGCATATTCGTAGCATCTCCGACCACAGATTTGATCTTAGGGTGTGTGGTTTTCTCTTGTCCCAGATTGAGGAGAACGATTTCAATATTTGGGAGTAGAGGAAGACTACTGTTATCCCAGAAATAGGCAGCTCCTCCTACATCAAGAATTCGAATTGGATCGTTTTTGGAAAAATTCAGAAAGAATAAATCCTCAAAATCTTTTTGTCTTTGGTTTCTAAATTTGGCTCCCAAAGATTCAGGATTGTCGGAAGGTGAAAATAAATTCGAAATAAAACTCATGCGTTGCCCCAGCGGCGTTTCGGCTAACAAATAATTGCAAAAGTAATCAGCCTTGGTGATTCTTTTCTTAATTATGACGTTGAAATGAATCTCATTTCGAATGTAAATAAGCTAACTCCCTTTTTTAAACTTAATAAGCCCGGTTTTGGACACATATAATTTAAAATGGGAATTAAGATCAAGACCATTCCCCAGCTGATTTTTACTCATAGTAATCCCAAGTAATTTGTTTAATGCCTGTAAATTTTGTGGAGGATTTAGCCTAATCTCTTTTGAGGTAAGTAAGCGCCTGTTTGGAATGGGCGGAGCTTTAGGATATTCAGAATGTTGGACTGCAAGTCAGTTCAAATAGATCAAGTTCATTAAAATCTTGCCGGCTATTATTCGCAATCGGGATATTATTTATTTCTACCGTTAGTACAGTCTGGCTAAGCCAGAAGAGTGCTCAAGGAGATTCGCATGAACTTGTTTCTTGCGACACAGGCTAAAGCTTTTGAGCCAAGCTATGTTATCGGTTGAAGAAATTGGCTCCGGGATTTCATTTAAAAATTCCTGACGTAGGCTTTGGAAATGGGCAATTATATTCGTCGAATCTTCTGATTTGCATGGGTTTGATCCTTTTATAGAGAAAGATTTTGAAGTCAATGCTAAACTCATCTCTGGAAACATAAGATAGACCAAGACCGATAACTGCTTTATTTTGATCATGATGCATCAAGCGTTTAACGTATGGAAATTCCCATGGAAATTCTCCAGACTTGTTTTGATAAACTGAATCTAGAAGGAAAGCTATTAATCATGACATCAGTGACGGATGCTGAAATTTCGAAAGAAAAGCAGCCATTCTGGATGCAGCTCGATGCTCCAAGACATTTGATTATACCTTCGGTTTCGGCATTTCAAATGCTTTCCAAAGCGATAGGTTTTGACCTGTTCGAAGTGCTTTTTGATTCTACAGCTTTCAATTCTAAGGTACAGAATTGTATAAGGGGAAATTTTCTTTGGATACGAATCTGATGGGTCAGCTTTATTCGAAGAATGAATTGGCAGATTTAGATAAAAAAGCCCTCCTATATAATCAGGAGGGCAAAGGGGATCAGTTATGATTTTTTCTTAATAAACCGCTTTAAACTTTAAATAGGGCCTCAAAGAACCCCATGGTTTCACCTTTTTTCTTGAAGATTAGCATAGGCAAAATGTTATTCACCAAGACTAGTTTCTCAGCTACACTACCCAGAAGAATTGCTGCGGATTTTGTTCTGCCGCGGGATCCAAGCAAAATCATGTCTGCTCCGATTTTTCCAGCTTCTTCGAGAAGTGCTTTGCCCTGCCCTTCACCATCATTCAGCACAAATCGGCAAGTCAATTCCTTGTGATTAAACTTTTGAATAAAGCGATTAAAGTCTTGCTGTGCATTGTCCTTCATGATGTCAGCAAATTCTTCAAATGACTTTCCTGTCTTAGAGTATCCGTGAGGCACTTCATACAAATGGACTGGAATAATTTCTGCTCCTAATTCTTCTGAAATTCTTTCCCCAAAATCATAAATCAAATCTGTGTGGTCAGAGAAATCTGAGGGGATCATGATTTTCTTTGGCAAACCTGGTGGCCTTCTTTCTTGCAATAGAAGAACAGAGCAAGGGGATTGCTTTGAAACACCTTTTGCAAGAGAGCCGCTTCCTTGTAATTCCTCTTTTCTACCCATTATAATTAGATCAACATCCTTGATTTTGGCCCATCGTAGGAATGTGTCCAAGGGATGCGCTCCTTCTTCTGCGAAAACTTCGATATCCATGCTCTCAGGAAAATTATACTCCTCGAGCTTGGACTTTATCAATGCTTCTATGGATTCATCTCCTGGTGCCACTAATTCAGGATGACTTTTGAGAACTTCCTCAGGTACAGCTAGATTCTTGGCTACATGTACAAAGTAGCATTTATCTATTCCGAGGAAATTCAGGTACACAATTGTCTTTTTGATCAGGATATCATCCATCTCTGTCAGATCAAGACCAATCATGGCCTTATAAAAATGTTTCATAGCTGTTAAGTGTAAATTCCCTTTAATTTAAAGCTTTGATCCAATTTATTGAATAGTTTTTATGTTTTTACCAGACGAATTCCTTTTCAAGGTAATTTAGCCTGATGAAATCGAGCAAGTTATCGACACACGGAGAAATGATTATCCGTAATGGAAGATTCTCCCGAATCAAGTTCGGGACAGGCTATGTGGCCAAATAAATCAAATTATCAACACATGAAATCGAGCATGACAAAAAACGACACACAGAGGCATGGTTATAATGCATGCGAGATTCCATATGGCCTTTCGAAGAAAATTATCAACACATGAAAGTGATGCAAAAGTATTTTTTGGCGATCGTTCCCGAAGGTGACTTCCAGGATCGTGTGACAAAGCTAAAATTAGAAATCAGAGATGCACACCAAGCTAAATACGCACTGAAGTCACCTGCTCATATTACTGTGAAAATGCCATTTCTCTATAATGAAGCAAATGAGGATAAGTTGATTGACAGACTCCAAAGCTTTATGCTGGCCTATGATCCTTTGGTTATGACAGTAAAAGGAGTGCAAACATTTGGAACGCGAGTAATTTACCTAGGCGTAGAGGCTCCAAAAGAGTTATACAATTTTCAAAGCGAATTAAAAACCTTTTGCAAACGAGAATTGAATCTAGTGGATGAGCTGAGTGATCGAAATTTTCAGCCACATATGACCATTGCTTTTAAGGATATAAAGAAAACTCAGTTTCAAAATATTCTCCAGCTTGCTAGTGAAAAGAATCTGGATGAAGAATTGAGGGAGAATCATATCGTGCTTTTGAAAAGAAGTGGAGGAAAATGGCAAGCCTATAGAAAATTGAAACTGGGGTGATTTTGGTTACTTCATGAAAAAATATATGAGTTATGTCAAAAAATGGCTTTTATATACTATGATAGCTAAAAAAAATTTTAATTTGTATATAAAGCATATGGCAGAATAATATTATTTTAAAAATGCTCAGCATTTATTGCGCTCAGTATAATTATAAGGTTTTTACCCAAAACTATTTGATTAAAGCAATATTATTTTGGGGATTGGGGGCAAAGTGATTTTTCAGGTTTATTCGATTATTAATAGATTAGGTTTAGATGACTACAATCATAATTTTTTGAGAAAAAATCAGTTTTTTTTAGAAGTAAATAGAGAAAATTCAATATTAAAATCTTTTTAATGAAAAACTTAGTAGAATAAAAATTGAATTTTATGTTTTTTAACAAATCCTCGATATAAAATATGCCAGTAGGTTAATTTCGTAGATGTCATATTTTTTTTCAAATCAAACTTTCGGTTAATATTCGCATCAAATATTTCTTAACGTAAATGTTCAACCTATGAAGAAAGTTTTATTAACCTTCGCTTTTGCGGTGCTGACCTTAGTGTCCGTATTGGCTCAAAGCAAGACAATCACTGGTAGGGTCACTTCGGCCGAAGAGCCAGAAGGCGTACCAGGTGCTAGTGTAGTAGTGAAAGGCACTACACAAGGTGTGATCACAGATTTGGATGGTAGTTACTCTATCGACGTTCCTGCTGATGCTTCTACACTTGTATTCAGTTTTGTCGGCTACCTCACCAAGGAAATGCCAATTGGTTCCAATTCCATTATAAATGTATCAATGGATGTGGATGTAAAAACCCTCAACGAGGTAGTTGTAGTAGGATACGGTACTCAGGAAAGAAGAGAAATTACCGGCTCGGTAACTTCTATCGATTCAAAGGCTATCGAAAATTTAGTTACTCCTTCGTTTGAATCTCAGCTTGCAGGTAGAGCTCCTGGAGTATCTATTACCACTCCAAGTGGTATCCTGGGAGCGGCTCCTATCATCCGTATTCGTGGTGTAAACTCGCTTACAGCAGGAGCAGGACCACTTATCGTAATTGATGGGGTGCCAGTTGTGAGTTCAGACAGATCTGCTGTGAATGATTCAAACCCACTTGCTAACATCAACCCAGCTGACATTGCTTCATTCGAAGTATTAAAGGATGGGTCTGCATCAGCGATCTACGGATCAAGAGCTGCAAACGGTGTGATCTTGATCACTACCAAAAGAGGTGCAGAGGGCAAAGCAAAAGTTAGTTATAACACTTCTATGGGTATCAATAC
The DNA here is from genome assembly GCF_002150685.1 of Algoriphagus antarcticus. Classification (GTDB taxonomy): domain Bacteria; phylum Bacteroidota; class Bacteroidia; order Cytophagales; family Cyclobacteriaceae; genus Algoriphagus; species Algoriphagus antarcticus. Next base: position 50,112 of record NZ_MSSW01000031.1, on the reverse strand, counting down.
AGCAGTAGAGACTTTTGCTTTACTTTCAGGTGATGAGTTTGTAACGATAGCAAATGAAAAAAGAACAAATGCTAATCAGTCGCCATTAGCAAACCCAGGTGTTAATACAGATTGGCAAGATCTTGTATTCAGACAGGGATTTGTACAGCAGCATAACTTATCAATCAGTGGTGGATCAGCGGCTACTAAGTACTTCTTCTCACTTGGCTTCACAGATCAAGAGTCTGCAGTAAGACCGAATGAATTGAGTAGATATTCATTCAGAGCAAATGTGGATCACAGCATCTCCAAAGCTATAAGAATAGGGACTTCTATGTCGTATTCATACACTGAGATTCTAGGTCTGAATAATGGTTCTAATTCCCTTTCAGGTGCCATCTACAATGCTACGCGTGCTTTGCCTAACGTGCCCATTTACGATGAAGCTAACACAGCTTTTGATGGATACAATGTAACTGCTAATGGAGCAACCACTGGTTTTGGAGCTAATCTTGCCGGCCCAGATAACAATATTCCAAATATTGGTTTTGTGATAGATAATAATATCTACAGAAGCCGTACACACAGAATCATAGGTAATGCCTATGGTGAAGTAGATATTGTCACCGGATTGACTGCTAGATCTCAGATCGGAATTGATTTGACTTTGGCAGATGACTTCCAGTCTCTGGATGCTAGACATGGTGATGGTAGAAGTTCAAACGGTAGCGTATACATGGCTGCTAACCCTGCTTTTCTTTGGAACTGGCAGAATACATTGAACTACCAAACTGTATTTGCAGAAGACCATAGTTTGAATGTAACTGCTGGTTTGGAATACCAATTCGCAAAGTATTATGGATTCAGTGGCTCAGCTACAGATATTTCTGATGATTATTTCAGGAGAAACAATTTGATTACAGGTTCTTACAACAATCAATTCTCTACAGGTAGCTATAGAGAAAGCGGGTTTGATTCTTATTTTGGTAGATTCAACTATAGCTTCAAAGGCAAATATTTGGCGTCATTCACGCTTAGAAATGATGGTATTTCAGACCTTGTAGGAGATAACAAAAGAGGTACCTTTTTCGGTGGGTCTGTAGGATGGAGGGTTTCCGATGAGGCATTCTTCAACTCTGACCTGATTTCGGATTTCAAGTTGAGAGCTTCATATGCAGAAGTAGGTAATACTGATATTGATTCTTTCGCAGCTTTTGGTGGATATGCGCCTGTCTTGGGCGGTGCTGGAGCAGGAATTGGATATAACAGAATTGCCAATACTGGCTTGCAGTGGGAGACTTCTAAAAAGCTGAACCTAGGTTTGGATATGACTATAGGTAAAGTGACTGTTTCTGCAGATTACTTCAGCAACGATGTTGATGGTTTGATTCTAGCGGCTCCTACAGCTCCTTCCTTAGGTGTGCCAGGTAACAGCATCAACCAAAATATTGGGGCAATGACCAATTCAGGTTTTGAATTGAGAGTGGCTTCCAATGTAATCAACAGAGGTAAATTCTCATGGGATACTGACTTCAACATCACCTTCATCAAAAATGAAGTTACTAACTTGATCAGCCCAATTACCAGCACTTATAATAGAACGCAAGTTGGTAATTCAATCGGCGAACTATACGGTTTTAGATGGGCAGGAGTAAATCCGGCAAATGGTAATCCACTTTATTACTCAGGTGAGGATATTGTTCAGTATAATTTGCAGCAATCAATAGGTGGAGTATCGCAACTTAACTACAGAGTTTATGATCCTGCAAATCCTTCTGATATATCTGTTCGTGCTACTTCTGGGCCTACTCAAGAATTCTTGGGTCGTACTTTGCCTAAATGGCAAGGTGGCTGGTCAAATAGCTTTTCATATGGCAACTTCGATGCGGAAATCTTTACAAGGTTCTCTGGTGGAAATTATATCATGAACGAATCTTTAAGAGGTTTATTGGGGCAAGGTTTCTCAAATAATCATGCTAGTATCCTAAACAGATGGACTGAAAGTGGTCAGGTAACAGACGTACCGAAACTATATTCTGGACAAGATCAGAACATGTGGCAGAACTCTGCTTCTAACTCTAGATTCGTAGAGAAAGGTGATTTTGTGAAAATCCAGAATATTGTTTTGGGTTACACTATTCCAGCAGCAGCATTGGAATCAGCATTTAGCGGAGCTATCTCCAACGCCAGATTCTTCGCTCAGGTACAGAATCCTTTTATCTTCACTAAGTACACTGGTCTAGATCCTGAGGCAAATAGTTATTCTAATCAAAGGCAATTTGGTGTTGACTGGAACGTAGCACCGATCGTACGTACTTACACTCTTGGCCTAAGCGTTGGTTTTTAATTAATCGAACCTAAAAAGAAGAATTAAAATGAAAAAAATACTAATAAAAAATATTAAAATGGTGCTGGTAGGTGCAGCATTAATTGGTTTTGCTTCAGCATGTGAGGTGACAGATTTGGTTCCTGCCAACTTGATCCCTGACTCTGAAGCATTCTCTACTGCACCTCGAATCGAATCAGCAGTACTCGGTGTTTATGAGTCTGCGCAGCGCGGCTTCTATAATGATGTAGTACAGAGAGGATATCCTTTTGGTGCCGCAAACGTGGAGCAAGGTGATATGAGAGGTGAGGATATGTATAATGATCAGGCTTTCTATGAGATCACATACAATAATTCCTATAGCCCTAATTCTGCTAATAATGCAGGGATGTGGATCTCTCTTTACAGAATGATCAATAGATTGAATATCATCTTAGGGAATTTAGATGTAGCCGTTACTAATGGGGTATTGACTGCAGAGGATGCGAATGCCTACAAAGGTGAAATGCTTTTCCTAAGAGCACTGGCGCATCATGAATTGTTAATCCATTTTGCAAGACCTTATTCTGATGATGTTTCTTCTATGGGTATCCCATACAGAACGTTTGGTATCGACGATGTAACTAAGGTGCCTGATGCAGAGGCTGTATCCAGAGGAACAGTAGGTGAAGATTATGCTCAGTTGCTTTTAGATCTAGATGCTGCTGAAGGGTTTTTGCCTGAAGGTGGTGCTGGTAGAGCAAATAAAGGCGCAGCTATAGCTTTAAAATCAAGAATTAAGCTGCACATGGAAGATTGGGCAGGAGTGTTGACAGAGTATAATAAGCTTGCTACTAAGTATGCAGTGACTGCTAATCCAGTTGCGCCATTCAGAGGAATCACTAGTACAGACAATATTTTCTCTTTCATTAACTCTGCAACATCTAATCCAGGTACAAATGGTGCTTTACCAGCTATGTATGGTAACCCTGACCTAGGTGCAAGAGGATTGGTGAAAATTAGCCCAATTATCTGGAGAGCTGATTTCTGGAATGCTGAGGATACACGTAGAACGCTGCTAACGACAAGATCTAACTTGGGCATCTTCACCTTTAAATACACTGATGCTACTACGTTTTCTGATCCAAACCCGATCTTGCGATTTTCTGAAGTTGTATTGAATGCAGCTGAAGCAAATGCAAGATTAGGTGGTCCTAATGCTGCCGCTGCAGTCACATTGCTTAACTCAGTAAGAAGCCGTGCGCTACCAGCTTCAGTTCCTGCCTATACTGTGGCTGGTGCCGACCTGCTTACTGCTATCCTGAATGAAAGAAGAATTGAGTTTCTTGCAGAAGGAAGAAGATGGCCAGATATCCACAGGCTTTCAGGAGAAGGTCTGATGAACGGTATTCCTCTTAAAGCTACTTCTAGATCTATTACTAGCATTAACTTCTATACTACTTCTATAGCTATACCAACAGATCATTCACTAGCCTATAGCAGTAACTTGTTCGTTTGGCCTATTCCTTTGGCAGAATTGCAGGCAAATACGACTGCTCCTATAGAACAAAACCCAGGTTATTAATTTATTTGAATTTGATAGTAAAGTCCGGCCTTTAGGTCGGACTTTTTTTTTGACTAACCTAAAGAAGTTATGCTCTTTGGAAGAAAAAAACTTGACTCTATTTTTCCAGTTCCACCTTCCATTAGTGGAATTAATCTAGGCCTGCACCTCCAGATATTGAAATAGCCCATGTTAGTCCGGTAGATAGTATTACTTTTTCTACTGTTTCAAGTGACTTTTTAGGAAGAAAGCTAAACAACTATTGTAGTGCAATCCCTTCAACATATCCATGTTTCCTCCGTGTATAAACTACACACCTTGGTTACAAAATGGGGTAAGAATTCGTTTAAAAGGTAGAGTGGAGTGATTTATAGAACTATTACAATGCTAACAAAAAAAATAGCCGAGTCACCCCGGCTATTTAAAAGTAAGTTAGAAGGATGGCTTAATAGCTAGGATTCTGATCGGCATTCGTTAACGCAGAATTATTATCCAGCTCCACAGTTGGAATAGGTAATAGGTCATACTTAGCTTGGTACCCAGTAATAGGCTCACCTTGTAGGGTTCCCATTCTTCTCCATCTGCGTATGTCTCTGTTACGAACTTGTTCGCCTGGCATTTCTACCCTTCTCTCATGCTGAATAGCTAATCTTGTCTGCTCTTTAGTTCCAGTAGGATATTGAGCGGTTGGATATTCAGCCATTTGTACGTCAGCTCTTTTTCTAGTCATATTGAGGTAAGGTAATGCTGCCGCTGGACCAGAAATTTCATTCTCCACCTCTGCCATCATTAGCAATACATCTGCATATCGGATTACTCTGAAATTGATCCCAGACTGTGTATTTTCATTTGCTCTCTTATAGATTGTTTGATACTTTCTCCAGCTGGCTTTGTTGAAATCCCCTTGAACAGTAGATTGGGTCAAAACACTTGCTCCGGCATTGAATGTGTCTCCTAACCTATAGAAGTTATAACTCACACGCGGGTCTTCCTTTGGAGCTCCATTTGCTGGTCTTTCATATGAAGCCACCAAGCCAGTATTTGGAATCAAATTTCTCCAGGCATTTGGACCATATTCTTGACCTCTGAACGTCACTTCGGCAATACCTGTTCCATCAGCATTCCATCCGCCTGCATTTCCGAAGGCTTCAGAAAATTGAATTTCCCAGATCGACTCCGAGTTATTCTCGCTTTCTTCTTCAAAATTATCCAAGTATCTATCAGTCAATTCATATTGATTTGAATTGATGATTTCTGTCAAGAAAGCTTTTGCTCCGGTGAAGTTTCCTTGAAACATCAACAATTTTGCAGCTACCGCTTGGGCTGTTCCTTTACTAGCACGTCCCACATCTGAGCCAGAATATGCGCTACGAAGTGGAAGCCTAGAAATAGCCTCATTTAAATCACTCAATGATTGCGCATAAGATTGCTCTTGTGTTGCTCTAGCAAATCCTTCAGGAGAAGCAGCAGAAGTAGTCATCAGCGGTACACCACCCCATAGGGTAGATAACTCATAGAAAGCTAAACCCCGAAGGAAATAGGCTTCACCTACAATCCTTTTACGAAGATCTTCAGTGATGTTTTCAGTCGCGTTATCAGCATTTTCTAACACCAGATTTGCACGGTGAATCAGGCGGTACCATCCTCTCCAATTGGCTTCAACTTGAGGATTGGATGCATCAAAAACGTAATTAAGCACTTGTGCTCGAGGAGCCTCGAGTTGAGCGCCACCAGTTTCTACATCATCCGAAAGTAGATCGTGCAAGAAGAAATACTCTCGATTATATAAATTGTTTCCCTGGAGTGTGGCATAAACCGAATTGATTGCTGCTACGAGTTGAGGTCCAGTACGGTAGAAAGTCTCAGTACCTAATTGATTAGGATTTATCGGACTCAACACCTCTTCATCACAGGCTATCATACCAACGGACATGATTATCGCCAAAAGTGTGGATCTTGTTTTCATGATTTTTTCTTTTTAAAATTAAAATGCAAGTTGAATACCTCCCATGATTGTACGAGCTGCAGGGAATTGGCCGTAGTCAATCCCTGTACCCAGGGAGGAATTGATGCCAGTTCGTGCTGAAATCTCAGGATCATATCCAGTGTAATCTGTGATGGTCAACAGATTCTGAGCAGAGACATAAACTCTTACTTTTGAAATAGTTCCTTTGCTCCAAGCTTGCAACGTTGCATTTGGAACGCTGTATCCTATTGAGATGTTTTTCAACCTAATATAGGAACCGTCTTCTACAAATCTTGAGCTTGCTCTGGCATTTCTATTTGGATCTCCAGAAATTGCTCTAGGTACATTGGTATCAGTATTTGTAGGTGTCCAACGATCCAATACTACCGTGCTTGCACCAAATAATCTGGTCATACCTTCTGTGTGATATCTCAGGTTATTGAAGATTTCATTGCCTGAAACCCCTTGCCAGAACATGGTAAAATCGAAACCTTTATAAGAAGCAGTTGCATTCAAACCATATGTTACGTCAGGAAGGTAATGTCCTAGGTTCGTTCTATCATCGGCGTTTATTATTCCGTCATCATTGATGTCCCTGAATTTGATATCGCCTGCTGAGGCATTTGGCTGCTGACTAGTATTTTCACCACTCTGGAAAATACCATCAGCTATCCATCCATAGAAATAGGCGATTGGCTGACCTTCTTCAGTGAGAGTCAGAGCATCTCCTTGGAAACTTGGACCAAAAATAGTGTTTCCAGTACCTAGGGAAATTAGTTCATTGCTTACAAATCCCATGTTACCATCGACACTCATTTGGAAATCACCAGATCGTAACTGATAGCCCGCAGTTAATTCGATGCCGTTGTTTTTCACTGTACCTACGTTCGCTACCGGAGCTCCGTCATAACCAAGAGATGGTGGAATCGGAACGCCAAGGATCATCCCTTCGGTAGTATTCTCGAACCATTCGAAAGACAAATTGAACTTGTCTGAAAATAAGCCAAGGTCAAGACCTATGTTTTTCATTTTAGTAGTTTCCCACTTCAAGTCAGCATTTGCAAGCGCGGAAATAGTACTTCCTGTGAGAAGATTATCATCGAAGTTGTAGAAGAGATTGGAGTTAATAGTTGCTTGATAGACATAATCACCAATTCTGTCATTTCCTGTTTCACCGTAGCTTGCACGAAGCTTCAAGTCACTTACAGCAGCCAAGTTTTTCATAAAGCCTTCTTCACTTACTCTCCAGCCTACAGATACTGAAGGGAATGTTCCCCACTTATTATCTGGCCCGAATCGTGAACCACCGTCTCTTCTTATGCTAGTGCTTATTAAGTATTTTTGTGCATAATCATAATTTAGTCGGCCTACGTATGAAATCAGAGCATACTCAGTTTTAGAACTAGTCGTAGTTTGATTTTGAACTCCTTGAAGCTCTTTTACCTCATTGGTCAAAGAATTCTGTCCTGAACCATTCAAACTGTTGAAAGTGGATGTTTGCCTTTCGACAACTCCAAGAACATCAAAATGGTGTTTGCCAAAATCTTTTTCATAAGTAAGCTGATTGCTAAAAAGAGGAGAAACAAAATTTGATTTAGTTTTTGATATGGAAGCAAAGGGTGAAATACTGAAATCCCCGGCATTGAAACTAGGAGAGTAATTATAAGAATCCCCAATTCCTACATCCAATCCCACCAGAAACTTATAATTAAGCCCTTGTAAGATATTCACATTGATATATGCCGATCCCAAGATTTTGTAGTCCTGGCTGATACTTTTTCTCAATACTGCATTTAGTACAGGATTTTCTGGATCAGAACCATCCACTCTGTCTGGGGCTCTGAATCCTCCTGGCCTACTAGCATCTCTTACTGGGATATAAGGAACTGCTTTCACAATGTGTTCTAGTTGACTTCTGCCTCCTGAGAATGGTTCATTGTTTCTATTGGAATAGGCTACAGTAAGTGTCTGGCCTATTTTTACTCTTTTATGAACCTTATATTCAGTATTAGAACGTAAGGATACTCGTTCGAAATCAGTACCTCTCATAATACCTTCCTGGCCAAAATACCCCAGAGAGAAGTTGTATAGTACATTTTCTGTACCTCCAGATATATTCAGGTTATGATCCTGGATAGGAGCAGAGAGGAACATTTCATCCTGATAGTCTATGTCTACATTTGCAAATTCTCCCAGATTATTAAAACGGGCTGGAGCAGCAGCACCTGCATTGCCTAAAAGATCTCGCCCAAAAGCGATGTATTGGTCTCTATTAAGCAAGTCGAGCGTTTGCCAAGCTTTTTGCATGCCATAGTAGGAGTCCAAACTGACAAGTGGCTTTCCTATTTTTCCTTTTTTGGTTGTTACCAAGATCACACCATTTGCTCCTCTAGATCCGTAAATGGCGGCAGTAGATGCATCTTTCAAAACTTCAATAGACTCGATGTCTGCTGGATTGATTTGATTCAAGCCTCCGGCGGGCATGCCATCGATTACATAAAGTGGATCATTGTTACCTACTGTACCTATTCCTCTGATTCGCACTATAGGATCTGTACCAGGTGAACCAGAATTGGTCACATTTACCCCTGCAGCTCGGCCTTGAAGGGCGGAAGCCAAACTGGGGACGGGTAAAGCTCGGATTTGTTCAGAGCCTACGGAGGAGATAGCACCAGTTACTTTGGCACGCTGCTGAGTACCGTAACCTACAACTACCACTTCTGAAAGTGAAGAAAGGTCTTCTGCTAAGACTACACTTAATTCGCTGGAATTCCCTACTCGCACTTCTTTGGAAGTGTAGCCAATAAATGAGAAAACTAGAATGGATTCGTCTGAAGGAACCGATAAGCTAAAGTTACCATCGATATCGGAGGCAGTACCGGTGGTAGTACCTTTAACTAAAACGTTGACTCCGGGCATTGTCTCGCCGGTAGAGGATTTGATTACGCCGCTTACATTTTTGCTTTGGGCCAGAGAGGTTCCTGTCACAAAAATTAACAGGAAAAGTGAAAGCACTAGGCCATGAAAATATTTCCACGGGGGTAGTGCACGAGATTTTGGGTAAATCGTTTTACACATAAGTTTAGAAATTTTTAACAGGTTCGTTTAACCTGTCAGGTTTGAGATGGATTAAAAGCTATGCACTTTATAAGCATGACTTGACTATGAATGTAAAAATAAATTTGTCATCTAAAGAATGTTCTGTAAAAAACTTTATTTACAATATAATTATCCGACAAACCTCTATAATTCAAATTTTTAAATTTTTTTATTGGAATATGCAGGTTATGTTAAAAAATATAATTAAAAGTCTAGTAAGAAAAAATATTGATAGAAGTGAATATGAATATTGGCAATATTTTATGTAAGAATAACCATTCCTTTAATTATTCAATACACCAGACTCGTTGCCCTTTCCAAGTATAATGCTTCTGGGAGAATTTGTTTCGAAATAGAATTGGACCACATTCTTTTGATCTGAAAAATCTTCCAGTAATAAACTGTTTTTAACTCTGATAGAGGTCGGCTCTTGAACTTTCTCGGATTCGAGATAGAACCAGGCCGCATCTTCTTCCACTTCGTAGCCGAGATATTTTACTTTAATTGATTTGTCGTCAATCCAGATTTTATTTTGTGCCAGCAAGTAAGTTTCGATCTGCTTATTAAGCTTTTCTGTGTTTGCAGGATTTAGAAAATCAATGGATTCATCATGGTATCCACTTAGGGCAACTTCTAAATCATCCCAGAAAATCTTCTGTGAAATCTCCAGTTGTTCACTAGTGGTATTCCATTTAATCTCAGTCAAACTGAGGTGAAAAGGGTGGGCAACTACCAGCCATCCCAAGCTGATCAAGTATAAATAAAACTGTAGCATTTGGTATTCTTGGGTCTGTCTTTTCTATGAATAAAGCCGTATTATTGCGCAATTTACTTCTTTAGAGGTATTTCACCCTTTCTATGAGTTCATTTCAATTGTATTTTCGTCTTGGCCTTCAGCATATCCTTGATATCCATGGCTATGACCACATCCTTTTTGTATTGGCACTTTGTGCGGTCTTTATTCCTAGAGATTGGCGCAAAGTCGTGATTTTAGTGACAGCTTTTACAATCGGCCATTCGCTGACTTTAGCTTTGGCTACTTTCAAGTTGGTCAATGTGAATTCGGATCTGATTGAATTCTTGATACCAGTTACTATCGCCATCACCGCATTTATTACAATTCTCCGTCCAAAACCATCCTCAGGTAAGGGTGTTTCTATCAACTATATCTTTGCCTTGATCTTTGGTCTGATTCACGGATTGGGTTTTTCCATTTATTTGCGAAGCCTTCTAGGCAAAGAAGCTAGCATTTGGCAACCTCTGCTAGCATTCAATCTGGGGTTAGAATTAGGCCAATTAGTGATAGTAGGAATATTTCTTCTAGCCACCTCTATCTTAGTAGGAATAGCTGGAGTCAGCCGGAAAGAATGGACGTTAATAATTGCCTCCATGGTGTTTGGAGTGGCTTTGATGCTGATGCTAGAGGCAAAATATTGGTAGAAAATATGTTTGGTGGCAGTTGTCCGGTGACCGATGAAAAGAGATATATTATTGAATTGAGAATAAATAAATAGATAATGAGAAAACTACTTGCACTTACAGCGCTTGCAATCTTGGGAATTTTCCCTGCTTTTGCGCAGCAATCAGAACAGAATCATGCGGAGCGTTTTGAGCAGCTTGGTACGATGCTTCGCACGCCAAATGTTTACCGAACTGCCTCTGGAGCCCCAGGCCATATGTATTGGCAGCAACAAGCAAACTACGTGATAAACGTGGAGCTGGATGACGCGAATCAATCCATCAAAGGATCCGAGAAGGTCACTTACATCAACAATTCTCCAGATCAACTGACTTATCTCTGGGTGCAGCTGGAGGAAAATCAGCGTGGTGCAGATTCCGATACTCCAAAGGCTGCTGAAAGCTCCTTCGATTCCAGAATGACGCTTCGTAATCTCGAAGGGCTCATCTGGGCAAATGAGGATTTTGGCTACAAAGTATTGGAAGTAAAAGATGCCAAAGGCAACCCGCTACCTGTGACTGTGAATAAAACTATGATGCGAATTGATCTTCCTACGCCTTTGAAAGCGGGTGATAGCTTCACTTTCGGAGTAGAATGGTCTTTTAATATTGCCAATAGAGTCGGCTATATCTCTGGTCGTCCAGGGTATGAGTATTTCGAAGGAGATGACAATTACCTCTACACTATGGCTGAGTGGTTTCCTAGAATGGCTGTTTATTCAGATTTTGATGGATGGCAAAACAAGCAATTCTTGGGTTCAGGTGAGTTTGCATTAGTTTTTGGAAATTATGAGGTGAATATCACCGTGCCAGCTGATCACATGGTCGGAGCGACTGGCGAGCTGCAAAATGCAAGTCAAGTACTATCGCCTACTGAGCTAAATAGATGGAATCAAGCTAGGAAAACCTATGATGCACCAGTTGTAATCCGTACACAGGATGAGGCGACTGAGCTGGAAAAGAGTAAGTCTGACGCAAAGAAAACCTGGAAATTTAAAGCAGAAAACGTTCGTGATTTTGCATGGACCTCTTCTCGCAAATTCATTTGGGATGCGATGGCCGTGAAACAAGGTGGTAAAGAGGTGATGGCAATGTCCTATTATGCGAAAGAAGCAAATCCGCTTTGGGGTCAGTATTCTACCCGAGTGGTGGCGCATACGATCAAGTCATATTCTGCACATACATTCGATTATCCATATCCAACTGCGATCTCTGTAGAGGCTGCGAATGGTATGGAATACCCAATGATTTGCTTCAATTATGGTCGTCCGGATTCGGATGGGACGTATTCTGAGGCTGTGAAAAACGGAATGATCGGTGTGATTATTCACGAAGTAGGACACAATTTCTTTCCTATGATCGTCAACTCTGACGAGCGTCAGTGGACTTGGATGGATGAAGGCCTGAATACCTTTATGCAGTTTATGGCAGAGCAGGAGTGGGACAGAAATTTCCCTTCCCGTCGCGGCCCTGCACACAAGATTGTTCCTTACATGAAAAGTGCTTCTAATACCTTGGAGCCAATCATGACCAACTCTGAAAATATCATTCAGTTTGGACCAAATGCTTACGCAAAGCCAGCCACCGCACTGAATATTCTTCGTGAGACTGTGATGGGACGTGAGTTGTTTGATTATGCTTTCAAAGAGTATGCACGCAGATGGATGTTTAAGCATCCGACCCCTGAGGATCTTTTCCGCACCATGGAAGATGCCTCTGCTGTTGATTTGGATTGGTTTTGGAGAGGCTGGTTCTATGGCACTGAGCCGGTGGACATTGCTATTGAAAATGTGTCTCTTTATAAAATGAATAATCAAACTCCTGCCGAAAGAATGGCTGCAATGAAAGCTGAAGCTGATCGTGAGGAGGATTACGTTTCCAAAGAGTTCAATAGAAGAGATGTCAAGGAAACTGTGATTGAGGCAAATCCTTCAACACGCGATTTCTACACTGCATATAATCCTTTCACAGTAACTCCAGAAGATGAAGAGAGCTATAAGAAATTTATGGCAAGCCTTTCTCCAAAAGAAAAAGAGTTGATGGAAAGTGATTTGAACTTCTATGAGATCACCTTCAAAAATGTAGGTGGGCTGGTAATGCCGATTATTTTGGAGTTCCAATATGCGGATGGTACTTCTGAAATAGACCGAATCCCCGTAGAAATTTGGAGAAAGAATGAATCTGAAGTGACTAAGGTATTTGTGAAAAAGAAAGAAGTCACTCAAATCATCCTTGATCCAAAAAGAGAAACTGCTGATATAGATGAGACAAGTAATTACTGGCCACCGCAGTATCAGCCCTCTAGATTTGAGCTTTTCAAAGGTAACGGAGCTGCAAGAGGAGCTTCAACTGGGAGCAACCCAATGAAAAGAGCAAATAATAACCAATAAAATAGAAAGCCGGCGAGAGTCGGCTTTTTTTATGTATTCTCAAAAAAGCATGCTTAATGAAATAGTATGTCTTAGACTAAATACTCCTTTCTTATGTTGCTGAGTTTAACTTAATCTTTGCTCCGGCCAGATCTTAATAATATCTACCTAGTTATCCTGCCTTTACATTTGGAATAGCTCTAATCTTAAATTTTCCTTAGGATTTTTAGAGCAGGATGGCAGCTAAAGAAGAAAAGTTTACATTGTCAACTTAATCCCTATAACCTAATAAACAATAATGAAACGCATAAATTATTTGTCACTCCTCTGTATCGTTTTCTCCTTGTTTTTGAGCTCTAGCTTGTATGCTCAAAAAAGAGATTTTTACGAACTGAGAACTTATCACATTGAAAATGCAGCGCAAGAAGCTATGCTGGATGACTATCTCTCCAAAGCATTTATTCCCGCTGCGCACAAACAGGGCATAGCCAAAGTTGGCGTATTCAAACCAATCGAATCTCAGCCTAACGCAGGTAAGGCAGTTTATTTATTTCTGCCATTCAAATCAATGGATGAGTACTTAGCTTTGGAAGGAAAATTGGCTAAAGACCAAACATATCTAACTGCTGGAAGTGCTTACATCAATGCTGCTTTTGATCAACCTCCTTATAAGAGAATGGAAACTTCTATCATGCAGGCGATGACCGGGCAGCCGAAATTTGCAGAGTCAAAATTGAAAAACGATAAAAAGGAGAGAGTTTACGAGCTGAGAAGTTATGAAGCTGCTACAGAGCGTCTGTATAAGCAAAAAGTGAAGATGTTTAACTCTGGCGAGATGGATATTTTCAGCAGATTGAATTGTAGTCCAATCTTCTATGCTGAGACGATCGCTGGCGCAAATATGCCAAATCTAATGTATATGACTACTCATGAAAACATGGAAGTAAGAAACGAACATTGGAAACAATTTGGAGCTGATCCTGCTTGGGCAGGGATGAAAAATCTCCCTGAATATCAGAATACGGTTTCTCGCAACGATACGAAGTTGCTTTACCCAACAGCATATTCAGATCTGTAGGACACTTACAAAGCCGGCGTGAGTCGGCTTTTTTTGTAATCTTTTAACCGCAGTGGACACTGAGTTTTTCGCAGAGGTAGCAGTTTTCAGAATGAGTAAAGTTGTAGCTATTGCGGTTTAAGTCTTAGCAATCTCCGTTATCATGCTTCTCAATAAGCTGGAATTAATTTTTCGAACTTTCACCCATTCAGCTTTCTCGCAATCCCCTCAAAAATCCTTACTCCTGTCTCTATCAATTCATCGGGGAAATCATAGGTTGGCTCATGAAGTTGTGGACAGTTTTCTCCTGCTCCCAATCCAAAAAGGTAAGAAGGGCACGATTGGCTAAACAAACCAAAATCCTCTGACCAGCGAAAGGGCTCTGGTTTCTCCCAAAGGTTCAAGTTTAATCCTTTCATTACTTCTTCGGCGATATACGCAGCTTTTGGATCATTTTTGGAAACGGCGAATTTTTCCACGAAGCTAAACTCACAGCCTAATTTTTCGGAGGAGGTAATTCTTATGGATTCTTCAGTGATCAAGTCAATCAAGCTTTCCAGATCATTCTGGTCAAAAGCTCGAATTGTCAGACTTAAGCTTCCTTTTCCGGCACTGGTTCCAAAAGCCAAACTCCCAATCTCAACATGGATGACTGTGACCAAAGCAAATCTTTTTAGCTTTTCGGGAAGTTTGGGGAGAATTTGAATCAGTTGCGCTATTGCCTGAGAAGGATTGATTCCTGCATCTGGATGTGCTGCATGGGAAGTTTTTCCAGTCAAAAAAATCGTCAAGCCTGTGCTTCCGGCTGCAAATGTTCCTTTTCTGATTACCACTTGATGGAGCGGAAAACCTGGGAGATTATGAAGCGCAAAGGCAAAGTCCGGGTTAATTTGCCGGAATTTTGGGTCGTCAAGAATTCTTCTCGCACCTTCGCCTGTTTCTTCGGCTGGTTGGAAAAGCAAAACGACTTCTCCATTCTCAGGTCTTTGCGCAGCGAGTTTTTCTCCCAAGCCGCAGGCTATTGTCATATGGCCATCATGCCCACAAAGATGTGCTTTTCCTTCAGTCTGGCTTCTATAGCTTAGACCTTTATTTTCCTGAATGGGAAGGGCATCAAGCTCAGCTCGAAACAAACTTCTTGAACCAGGATATTTCCCTTTGAAGATAAAAGCAATTCCATTTCCACCTAAATTTTGGATAGTTTGATCCGGTTTGAGCTTTGCGAAAAAGGATAAAATCTTCTCTGCGGTATTAATTTCTTCGCCAGAGGTCTCGGGGTTTTGATGTAAGAGCTGACGAAGATGTATGAGTTCTGAAAGAGGCATTATTCTAATAAATTTTCGAAAGGTAAGTTTCTACTGCTCAGTTGGAATCATTTCTGACAAAAAAATGAGGCTTTGATCAGGAACTATTCAGGATCGCTGGCTATTTTAGGATATCAATTCAACCCTTTAAATTTAATTTTTATGAGCGAGCTACAAATTCAAAACTATAACGAGCAAATCCAAACCTTGGAATCACAGATCACAGGTGAGATGTTTGCAGACATGGAGATTCGTGACAAAATTCATAACCTAAAGATGGAACGTGATGGGGTGAAACCAACCGATTCAAGCATCGACTGTGTGGGCTGCGGAAGTTAATAAACTGACTTTGGCTAGATACTTTATCATTTATAAGCCTTTCGGGGTTTTAAGTCAATTTTCGGGAGAGGGGCAGACACTTGCCTCTCTTTTTGATTTTCCGAAGGAGGTATATCCAGTAGGCAGGCTGGACAAGGACTCTGAGGGACTCCTTATTATTACTGACGACAAATCTCTGAATCATCACCTGCTAAATCCTCGATTCGGTCATCAACGCACCTATTACGCTCAGGTAGAGGGGAATGCCGAACCAACAGTATTAAAAGAGCTTATGCAAGGTGTGATGATCAATGTGGAGGGGAGAGATTATAAAACCAAACCTGCTATAGCAAAGGTTTTGGATCCAACTCCATCGCTTCCAGAACGTGATCCTCCCATTCGCTATCGAGCTTCGATTCCTGACACGTGGATTTCTTTGACATTGATAGAGGGTAAAAACCGTCAAGTGCGCAAAATGACTGCTGCGATTGGATATCCTACTTTGAGATTGGTGCGATGGTCTATGGAGAAATTGACGATAGCTGGATTCAAAGTAGGTGAGGTACAGGAAATCGAGGAAAAGACGATTTACCATAAGTTGGGCTTGACTGGATTTAAGAAGACAGAGGCAAATAAACCGAGGCGGTAAATCTCTCACGGCGGCGCAGCGACGTGACGTTAGATTGAAGAAAATGGTTGAGGAGTTTCTAACCTTCTAAGGTCTAGATTTATTTTGACACAGTTCTGAGGTCAAGCATTATCCTCCGTAGATTTTCAATAGATAAAAAATTCATCTTAATTTTCTCTTTCGAAAACTTTGGATGAGAATAATTTCACCATCAAAACCGTTGTGCCGCCGCGCCGTTGCGAGAAAAACTTTTTTTACCGCGAGAAATACCTTCTTAAAAAATCATAAAATCCCTTTGATCGCGAGGCATTACCGCTTCTAAGATTTAAGATTGTCCTTTGGGACAAAAACCACTATTTTAGGCTCCCCATAGTAGCACTCAAAGATTTAGATTCCATGCATCAGGAAAAAATAGCAGACGTAATTCAGGAAGTTAAGAAAGTAGTAGTCGGCCAGGACAGAATGGTCAACAGACTTTTGATTGGACTTTTTACCAATGGACACATTCTTTTGGAAGGGGTACCGGGCTTGGCGAAGACCTTGACGGTAAATACGCTAGCCAAAGTTCTTCACCTTGATTTCAATAGGATTCAGTTTACACCGGATTTGCTTCCGTCGGATTTGATCGGTACGATGATCTACAATCAGCAGGCAGCAAGTTTTGAAGTAAAGAAAGGTCCTATTTTCTCCAATGTGATTTTGGCGGATGAGGTCAACCGATCTCCGGCCAAAGTTCAGTCAGCACTTTTGGAAGCAATGCAGGAAAAGCAGGTAACTATCGGTGACACTACTTATATGTTGGATAGACCGTTTTTGGTACTTGCTACCCAAAACCCGGTGGATCAGGAAGGAACTTACCCACTTCCAGAAGCACAGGTAGATAGGTTTATGATGAAAGTTCACATTGACTATCCAAGCAAAGCGGATGAAATGGAAGTAATGCGCAGAATGGCGAATATGTCATTCAGCTCAGAGGTAGATGCAAAACTTTCTAAGCAGGATATTTTTGATATCCGCGATCAGATCAATGCAGTCAAAATCGCTGAGCCTTTAGAACACTACATTATAGAGTTGGTATTTGCTACCAGATTCCCAGATCAATATGGACTTAAGGATGAAGCTAAATACATACAGTTTGGTGTTTCTCCTCGTGCAAGTATCAATTTGAATTTGGCATCAAAGGCAGTTGCCTTCATGGACGGGAGAGATTATGTACTGCCGGAAGACATCAAGGAAATAGCAGAAGATGTGCTAAATCATAGAATAATTCTCAACTATGAGGCAGAGGCAGACGGAATTAATACGAGAGATTTGGTAAAAATCCTGATGGAGAAAGTTCCTATTAACAAATCCGTAACATTGAAATAACATCTATTTCCACACAAAAAGGCTTTTCGAGAGAGAAGCCTTTTTTTATGCCCTTTTTGTTATTCCAATATTAAATTCGGCGCTCTTTAGTAAAATAAGCATAATTCGAAAAATTCTTTTGAGGTGAAAAATTGAGACAGCTTTGCAAAGTCAAATAAAGCAAAACCATAATCAATTACATATCTCAATGAAAAAGTACAATTCCCTATTAATCCTGTTTTCAGCTGCCGTGATTGGATTCACGAGTTGTATAGAAGGAAATGACAAGCCAGGCGATCCGTCAGATCCAGATAATGATAATATTTTGCTGGTAGAATCGAATATCTCTTCCAATACTACATGGGAGACAGGTAAAACTTATGTATTAGGAGGTAGAATCACTGTTACCTCTGGAAACACACTTACTATCCAGCCTGGTGCAATAGTAAAAGGTGAAGTTGGATCAGGATCAAATGCAACTGCTTTGATCATCGCAAGAGGCGCGAAAATCGATGCACAAGGAACTGCTACTTCACCGATTATCTTCACTACTGTAGCTGATGAAATCACTCCTGGTGAGATTGCTTCTCCTAACCTTGAGGCAGATCTTTCTGGTCTATGGGGCGGACTGATCATCCTAGGTAATGCTAAAGCTTCTCTAGCAGGTGATGTAACTGAAATTCAAATCGAAGGAATTCCACCTTCCGATACTAACGGACTTTATGGCGGATCGAACGACGCAGATAACTCGGGTATAATAAAGTATATATCTATCCGTCATGGTGGTGCTAACATTGGAGAGGGTAATGAAATCAACGGCCTTACATTAGGTGGAGTAGGATCTGGTACTGTAATCGAAAACGTAGAAGTGATCGGTAACCAAGATGATGGAATCGAATGGTTCGGTGGAAGTGTAAATGTTAAAAACGCGATTATCTGGAACGCCGGTGATGATGGATTGGATACGGATCAAGCTTGGTCTGGTACTTTGGACAACTTCATCGTAGTAGCAGGTAGCGAAACGGATCATGCTCTAGAAATTGACGGTCCAGAAGGATCTTTCAATGCAGGTCATACCTTGAAAAACGGTACTATCAAAGGAAATGGCGTTGCTGAACTAGGTGATTTCAGAGATGGAGCAAGAGGTACTTTTGAAAACATCTACTTCTTCAACTTCGCTGATCCAGCTACTACAGATGGACGTGGCGACCTTTCGCTAAGCGGTGACAAAACTTTGGCAACTTTTGCAGGTGGCAACTTGAAATTCATGAATCTTCAAGCTACACTAGCTCCAGGAGTTACTCTTACCACAGTATTTAAAGGCGGAACTGCTGCTTTTGCTACAAGCGTAGCTGCGGGTGCAAATACGGTAGGTGCAACCAAGACTGCTTTCGCTAGCACTTGGTCATGGACTGCAGCTTCAGGAGCCATATCTGATCTAAAATAATACACTTTTCAAAGAAGGGAGAAAGAACTTGCAAGGTTACTTTCTTCCTTCTTTTAAAGTATTCAATCTAATTGCTGTATGAAAAATCAATTTAACAATCCACTAATGAAGGGATTCCTGATTTTATTTCTGCTGGTACTTTCACAGGTATTTGCAGGTTTTGTTTTTGCCCAAAACGGTACTATTCGTGGTACTATCTTCGAAGAAGGTACAGGTGAGCCATTATTTGGTGTCTCTGTCTTAGTGAAAGAAACGTCTACTGGCGCAGTCACTGACTTCGATGGTAAATTCGAAATAAAAGTAGCTCCAGGAACCTACACACTTCAAGTGTCTTACATTTCTTACGCTTCTATTAACCTCACTGAGGTAGTAGTGAAAGCAGATGAAGTAAACGTCCTCAGCGATCTATTGATGGCTGAAGAAGCGTCCGACCTTGAGACAGTGACTGTCTCTGCATCGGCGATCAGAACCACCGAGTCTGCTTTACTTTCAGTAAAAAGAAATGCTGCCAACCTGATCGATGGTATTTCAGCAAGTACTTTCCGACAGATAGGTGATGGAGATGCAGCTTCCGCTGTAAAGCGCGTGACGGGTGTATCCATCGAAGGAGGAAAATACATCTATGTAAGAGGACTTGGTGACAGATACACCAAAACTGTTTTGAATGGCGTGGATATTCCAGGTCTTGATCCTGATAGGAATACGATCCAGATGGATATATTTCCTACAAATGTGATCGACAACATTATCGTTTCTAAATCTTTTACCGCTGACCTTCCTGCAGATTTCACCGGAGGTGTGGTAGATATCGAAACTAAAGATTTTCCTGAAGAAAAATCAATGCGTTTGAGTCTGAGTGGAGGTATCAACCCATCGATGCACTTCAATTCTAACTACCTGAAATATGATGGTGGTAACACAGACTTTTTAGGTTACGATGATGGAACAAGAGCTATTCCTACAGATGGAAGAACCGACATTCCTCAGTATGGTGATGCAGTAGGTAATCCAAATGGTCCAAAAGGGATGGAGTACCAGGAGATTCTTGGAAATTTCAATAAAACGCTTGGTGGTTATAGAGCTAACAGCTTAATGGACGTGGGGATCAGCTTTTCCTTAGGAAATCAATTTGCTAGATCAAAAGCAACTTGGGGCTACAATTTTGCATTGACCTATAAGAATGAGACAGAGTTCTATCAGGATGCAGAATATAACTTGTATGCTAAGCCCAGAGATGCGGACCAAACAGAACTAGAGCCGTTGGAAAGACAGCGTGGTGACTTCGGAGTAAATAATGTCCTTCTTGGAGGACTTGCCGGTATCGCTTTGAAGACAGACCATTCCAAATTCAAATTGAACCTGATGCATCTTCAAAATGGGGAATCAAAAGCGGGTGAATTTGACTTTGTCAACACTAACTTAGGCGCAAACTTTGAAGCCAAGCAGTATAACTTGGAGTATAGCCAAAGAGCATTGACAAGTGTTTTGCTTGCTGGTACTCATTATATCAATGGAAATGACTGGGAGATCAACTGGAAACTCGCTCCAACCAGATCTACTATCGATGATCCGGATATTAGATTCACAAGATTCAGAGAGCCTACCAATAACATTTCTACAGAAGTTGGTCTTCCAGCTAGAATCTGGAGAAATCTAGAAGAATACAGTATAGTGGCAAAAGGTGATATTGCCAAAAACCTGACCCTTTTCTCAAGACAAGGCAAGGTAAAGTTTGGTGGAAATTACGTGTTTAAGCAACGTGACTTCAATATCCAAAGCTTTCAGTTCGCAACAGGAGATACTGAATTCACTGGAGATCCAAATGCGATTTTGCTTAATGAGAATCTTTTCGACGCTGAAAATAGAAATGGTGTAAGATATAATGCGGATTTCATTCCGATTAATGCGAATGCTTATAATTCTATTGCTACAAACATGGCAGGTTATGCTTCATTGGAAGCAAATCCTGCTGAGAAATTGAAGGCGATCATTGGATTGAGGGTGGAGAAATTCAACCAATATTACACTGGAACAAACCAGACTGGAACGATTGATTATGATTTGGTAGAAGTACTGGATGATATGGATTTCTTTCCTACTGTCAACTTGATTTTCAATCTTAAGGAAAACCAAAACCTACGTGCTTCTGCATCCAGAACTATAGCTAGACCCTCTTTCAAGGAGCTTTCTTATGCAGAAATTCTTGATCCGATCACTGGTAGAACTTTTATTGGCGGTCTTTATCCAGAAACTACCAATGGCGGTACAGAAGTTCTATGGGATGGCAACTTGGTTTCTACTCACGTGAATAACTTTGATTTGAGATGGGAAGCTTTCCAAGAAAGAGGTCAAATGCTCTCAGTAAGTGCATTCTATAAGACTTTTGAGAAGCCTATCGAAATGGTTCAGTTCCTGGCTGATCCTGGTACTTTTCAACCTAGAAATGTTGGAAACGGAACGGTAGCAGGCTTGGAGTTTGAATTCAGAAAGTCATTGAAATTTATCGCTCCTAGCTTTGAGAATTTCAGCTGGAATACCAACGTGACTATCACCAAATCTCAGATCGAAATGTCTGAATCAGAATTCAGATCCAGATCTCTTACTGCAAGAGAAGGACAAGAGATCAAAGATACGCGTGATATGGCAGGTCAGGCTCCATACCTGATCAACACCGGATTGAGTTATAACTCTTTTACCACTGGTTGGGAAGCTGGTGTATTCTACAATGTGCAGGGTTCATCGTTGCAGTATGTGGGATTCGGAAACAGAACTGATACCTATTCTGTGCCATTCAATAGCTTGAACTTGAATATCAATAAAACTTTCGGAGCGGATGAACGTCTGCAGGCGGGTTTTGGTGTGGATAATATCCTGAATTCTAAAAGAGAGTTTGTGTATGAATCATACCAAGCCGAAGATCAGATCTTCAGCAGTCTTTCTCCGGGGACAAAAATCAATTTGAGATTAGCATTTTCTTTTTAAGAAGCTAATCGTATCATATTTAAAAAGCGGCTGTCTCAAAAGTTGGGACAGCCTCTTTTATGTCAATTTTTTGATGATTTCAGAAGAATTTGGAAAGAGTTCTGCGAGTTCTTTTTCTCCGAATAGCTCAAAATCAGCAAAATCAAAACCTGGAGATACCACGCAGGAAACTAGCGCATAGCTATCTGGCTCATCAACAGAGCTTCCAAAAATAGTATTTGCAGCTACTAAATGCTGGGGAAAAGCTTTACCATTGATTGATGGCGGACCAAGTGAAAGCCGCTGATGGCCTAGGCCGCTTAACGTGTGGACGGTCAAATTACTTCCTTCGTGAAAAAACCAAAGTTCATCGCTTTTGATGCGATGGAATTTGGATACTGATTCTGAGGTCAGTAGAAAATAGATGGCAGTACTCAGATTTCTTTTGCCTGAATCTGTAGGTATTCTTTCTTCAGATCGATAGGTCTCTGAATAGAAGCCGCCCTCTGGATGAGGTGAAAGGCGTAGTTTCTCTACCAAAAAAGCAATTCTATCTGTTACTATCATTTTTGCTTGTAGGGTAAGAATCAATCAAAATATCTACAATTCGCTCAGCTGTTTTGCCATCCCAAAGTGGTATTCCCTGGTATTGTTTCCACTCGCCGTTCATGATTTTTTCCAAGAAAGGTTTAAGTTTTGCTGGATCCGTTCCCACAAGTTCGTTGGTTCCAAGATGTATGGTTTCAGCTCGCTCGGTGTTATCACGCAACGTAATACAAGGCACGTTCATTACAGAGGCCTCTTCCGTAATTCCTCCAGAATCGGTAATTACACCTTTCGCGTTTTTTACCAGATAATTGAATTCCAAATAACCCAAAGGATCGCTCATGTACAGATTTGGAGCATCTATGCCCAGTGATTGTAGGTTTTTGGCAGTTCTTGGATGTACGGGGAAAATGATAGGAAGGCCTTTGGTCCCTTCCAGTATCGCATCGATCATTGCTTTCAGCTTATACTCCTGATCCACATTTGCCGGGCGGTGCATGGTCATCACGAAGTATTGTCCAGACACTAGATTTTCAAATATTTCACCCTCGGGCTTTTGAAATCTTGGCATCTGAGCCATCAGCGTGTCTATCATCGTATTTCCCACGTAGTGGATCTTTTCCTCAGCAAAGCCACTTTTCCGCAGATTGGAATTGGCAATCTCAGAAGTAGTGAAAAAATGATCGGTAATGCTGTCTGTTACCATTCTGTTGATCTCTTCGGGCATCGTTAAGTCACCAGAGCGAATGCCACCTTCCACATGAGCCACATCGATTTGTAGTTTTTTGGCAGCAATGGAGCATGATAGCGTACTTGTCACATCCCCTACCACCAGCACAAGATCGGGTCTGTTTTCTAGTAATTCCTTTTCAAAAGCGATCATGATCGCCGCAGTTTGTTCAGCCTGAGTACCTCCGCCACCACCTAGGTTGGCATCTGGCTCGGGAATATTCAGTTGCTCAAAAAAGTTACCTGACATCTTTTTATCGTAATGCTGCCCTGTGTGAACCAGTCTGAAGTTGACGTCAATTCCTTCCCCTTGCTTTTTGATAAGTTGATGAATGATAGGTGCAATTTTCATAAAATTGGGTCGTGCACCTGCGACTATAGTAAAAGTAGCCATTGCTTGGTTTTATTTTCAGTCCAAAATTAGCAAATCCTTTTGGAGGCATAGGTTAAAATTAGAGTTCTTTTATTAAGCCTGTTTTGACTCCTTTTTTGTTTATTTGCAGAGTTATATTTTCTTAATTATCTGAATTTGATGGATTGCAATAATTGGTCTAAAGGAGTGAAAGCCCTTTTACTGCTCGCGGCCTTAGCTTCGTTTTTCTCATGTGCAGATACTCTGGAGTCAGAAGAAGTGGTCTATTCCAATGATTTTTCAGAAGCAAATCTAGCGGGGTTTGAAAATGGAAGATTTATCATTTTTGAAAATGACACCATAGTGGGTTACTATCACAATGAGGAATTAGCAGTCAATCTGTCTGCTCTGCCTTCGCATAACCTCTTGAAAGTGACGCTTGAGATTTTGATTCACGATAGCTGGGATGGGAATACATCTGACGGAGTAAGCGGTCCAGACCAGTGGTTCTTTGGTGTAGATAATGAAGAGGTATTCAGAACTACTTTTTCCAACGCACCCTGCGAATCAACCTATTGCCTATACCAGTCATACCCGGATACCTTCTCCAAAACTAATAGACCGAAAACCGGCGCAATTCAAACGAACATGCCTGGACTTTGTCTATTTGGAACAACACCTAATTATACTACTCGGTATAGTATTTCCAAAATAATTGAGCATAGTAAATCTAGTGCCAGAATCTACATGAATTCAGATTTGGTGGCGGAGAATTCTCCCGATCCTAAATGCGACGAATCTTGGTCTCTGGCAGGAGTTACAGTTGAAGCCTTTACCTTGAAATGAGTAGGATGAAGACAAGGAAATTTTTGAAAAGCTGTTTGGGAGCTTCACTGCTACTCCTGTTGGTGAGTCATTATTCATCGGCGCAGACGGTGCCCGTGGGAACTCCAGTATTGGATGATTACCTGAGAAGGGCGCAATTGCTCGGTGATGTAGATTCTGCCTCTTCATTTATGATCAGACCACTCTATCCGGTGAATGCTTTTGGGATGAAATATAGTTTTGATCTTGATAGCTCTGTAGTGGACATGGATCAGACAGGAGTTCATCAGATCTTCGGTAAGGACAACAAGGGCAAGTTTCTGATGATGCCAGCAGTAGTCAAGTTTCAATACAACTCTACTTACGCTTTTGGCGTCAATGACGGGGCCTTTATCCCGAATCGAGGTATGCAGGTGATCGTTAGTCCTGGAGCGTATCTGGAGTATGGGCCATGGAGTGCGCAGTTTCAGCCTGAGCTGCTGATGGCTCAAAACCAAGATTATCTGGGTTTCCCGATCGAGCATCAGCTGAGTATTCTATATTATTATGATTATATGAATCGTATTGATATGCCAGAGAGATTTGGTGACGATCCCTATAATCAAGGGTATTTAGGGCAATCCAGCATTCGCTATAATTTCAAAGAGTACTCGTTAGGTGTGTCATCAGAAAATCTATGGTGGGGACCTGGTAGAAGGAATTCCCTGTTGCTTGGAAATAATGCGCCAGGGTTTGTACATCTGACAGCAAATACACGAAAGCCTATAAAAACAAAAATCGGATCTTTTGAGGGACAGTTCATCGGAGGTTTCTTGAAATCATCAGGTTTCTTGCCTCCTTGGCCTGATTACCGAATACAGGAAAACAATGTGATCATCCCAAAGCCAGAAGACAATAAGCGATTTTTATCCGGAATGGTTTTGACCTATCAGCCTAAATGGGTTCCAGGCTTTTTCCTTGGATATGGATCTACCAGCCAGATGTACCGACAGGATATTTCAGGTGTAGGTGATATACTTCCTATTTTCAACGGAAGGAAAAAAGCTCAGAATATTGTAGATCCTATTCAGGAAAAAAGACAGCAGTTTAGCTCTGGATTTTTCAGATGGATTAGTCCTGAGGGGCACTTTGAATTCTATGGGGAATATGGAACAAGGGACAATGATCGCAAGCTGGATGATTTCATGATAACTCCAGAGTCAGGAAGAGCCTTCACTTTTGGATTTTCGCACTTGATGAGCTTGAAAAAACCAGGGCATTATTTGCAGATCAGTTCGGAAATGACCCAAACAGGTCAAACTATTAGGGATGATATTCGAGCGATTAAGACTTGGTACGTGCATGATCATGTAGTCGAAGGCTATACACAAAATGGTCAGGTGCTTGGAGTTGGAAACGGACCGGCGAGTAATGTGATCTTTTTGGAATTTGCTTGGGTACATGACATGAATAGAATTGGTTTCCAGATGGAGCGAATTGTCTATAACAATGATTACTATTATTATAGATATGAGGCATCCAAAGATTGGAGAAACAAATATGTGGATCTTGTGCCTTCACTGATCGGAGATTGGAAGTTTGGGAATATTTTGCTGAATGCCCGATTTCAATACGTGAATACCTTGAATTATAAGTGGTATTTGGAGAATAGTCCTAATGGCACATATTTCATTCCAGGTTACGACCGCAAGAACTTCGTAGGTCAAGTCGGTTTGGCGTATATTTTTCAATAGAAGTAAGATTCAAGAGATATGAAAGTAGAAAAGAATAAAGTAGTAGCGGTATGCTATGACCTGAAAGTCGACAATGGTGAGACCGGGATGGTTCCTTATGAAACTGTGCCTGAAGACAAGCCGTTTTACTTTTTGTTTAATGCGGGAGAGGTGTTTCCAAAGTTTGAGGAGGCCCTGCTAGGTAAAGCCGCTGGAGATGCGTTTTCAGCAGATCTGGGTTTTGATGAGGCATATGGCGATTATATAGAGGAAAAGAAGACTATTATTCCTAAAGCTAATTTCAAAGAAAAAGGGAAAGTAAATAAGGATACGCTTCGAATAGGGAATGTAATTCCTATGCAGGATAATAAGGGGGGTCAGATTCGGGGAGAGATTACCAAGATTGATTATAAAGGAGTTCACATGGACTTCAATCCGCCACTGGCTGGATATGATTTATCCTTTGAAGGCAAGATCATTGCCGTGCGAGACGCGCTGCCAGTAGAACTTGAACATGGGCATGCACACGGCCCAGATGGACATCATCACCATTAAAATAGTCAATGCCCGGTTCTAAGAATGGGGCATTTGCCGTATAGAATGATAGCCAAAGTTGGAATGGTTCTGATAGAGCTTTTCATTCCAACTATGACTAAGGGTGATATCATTGATCTGATTAAACACCCCTTGCTGATTGGATTCTTTCTGGCATTTGACGCTTGAAAACGAGCGTCAATCCATAGCAATTTTGTGATGAGCCAGAAAAAAAAGTGAAGTAAGATTATTTTCAAAAGGACTGTTTGGACAGCAGGAGTTATTCTTCCAAGGTATATTCGCCACCTTCAAGGGGCCATATTTTTAATTTGAGTTAGCTATCAGTGTTGCCTGCTCTTCCGCCAAATCCTTAAGTCCTTCTATTCGCTCAGAATTGTAAAGCTTTAATGCTTTATTTAATTGAGATGCCGCTTTTTCGAAGCTTTGCTCATTGAAATGCGAGATCGCATCATTATAGTATTGTAAACCGGCCAATTGGGTGAGATTGACTTTTCTAAAAATAGCATTGTCTGATAAATCAACTTTTGGTGCTCCTAGTCGCTGATTGAGTGACTTTAGCTCTGCTAAATCATCTGCTTTATACCCCGCTAAATATGAAGCAACTTCCGAGGGCGTTGTGATCATACCGCCTATAGGGAGAGTGCTTTCCAAAATAAGATCTTTGCCCTCATGATTCACCACTATGAATACGTGATAATCTGTTTCTACAACTTTATAATCAAATCCATAACGATCCAAAAGCATGGCTAATGCAGCAGAGGCACTTACGCAATCGAATCTGCCTTCATCAAGCATATCATTGAATGTGGAATGTTGTTCGTAGGTTTTGAATAATTGCTTATGTGATTTCTGGAAGACCTGACGAAGAACATTAATATGTGATCCTTTTTTGTCAAATTTCTTATCCAATTCAGCGACCAGATCAATCCATTTTTCATCAGAAAGTGACTTTTCAGCCTGAACGGCCCTAAAAAGTAAATATGGATTTTCTTGACCTGCATCCCATAGTTCCTTTTCTGAACTGCTGTCAAAGCGCAAATCCCCCAAAATTCCAATAGCATTCTGAGCCATGGCAAGAAAGCCAACGGCAGAAATTAGAATATATGTGAGGAGTACTTTTTTCACCTTGGATGAAGCTAATGTTACTAATCTTACGACCTATGTTACATAAAGTTAACAATTTGGTAACATTAACGCCTATAATAATCCAAAACTTAACATTGGAATGTTAGTGCTGAGTTTCAGAATGCAGCCGCAGTCTGTTGAGTGACTAGAAAACTAAATAAATTGGTCAAACAACCATGCAGTCTGAAGACTGCTATTATACACAAAATCAAGTCTGAAGGGCTCCCTTAGCGACTGTCTGGCTTGAGCCAAACGGTTGAATTCTTTCACTAACTGAAAACGGATCACTCCCTACTCATGATGATAGGGTTCGTTTCTCAGAATAGTAAACCCCCTATAAAGTTGCTCGATGAAAAATGGTCTGATCATCTGATGTGAAAAAGTCATTTTGGAAATGGAGAGCTTGCCATTAGCCCGGGCATAAATTTCCTCGGAGAAGCCATAAGGCCCACCAATGACGAAAATCAGTTGTTTTAAACCCGCATTCATTTTTTTCTGAAGGAATTCAGAGAATTCCATGGAGCTGTAGCTTTTTCCCCGCTCGTCCAGTAGAATCACATCGTCAGAGGGAATGATGTTTTTCAGTATCGATTCTCCTTCTTTCTCTTTTTGAAGGACTTCGGAGAGTGACTTGGTATTTTTCAGATCTGGAATGACTTCAAATTCAAACTTGATGTAAAAATTCAGACGCCTGCTGTACTCTTCGATCAGGGTAATGATGGCTTTATTGTCCGTCTTACCTATAGCTATCAGTTTGACTTGCATTCCCAAATATGTGGAATTTCTATCTATAGATTAAATCAGCCTGCTTTTTATCCCACCATCTGGTATTTGCTAAGTACGCAATGTGCTCTAAATAAAAACGTTGCATAAAAAATTGAAAAACAATTGTTTATGCAACGTGTTAAGAGCCTTATAAACCAATAATAAATCTAAACATTAACAACCATGAAAAAATTAGGAACAGTAATGATGCTTATGTTGCTCGTAGTAGCATCATCTTTTACAATGAAGACAAGTACAGTTCATGAGACTCGATTTGATGCAGATATAGTTGACTTAGCTGCTTCTCAAGATATGCTTAGCACGTTGGTAGCTGCCGTAAAAGCTGCTGGATTGGTTGAAACTTTAAAGGGAGATGGTCCATTCACAGTTTTTGCTCCTACCAATGAAGCGTTTGCAAAGCTTCCAGAAGGAACTGTTGAAGACCTATTGAAGCCAGAGAACAAAGCTCAATTGGCAAAAATTTTATCTTATCATGTAGTAGCTGGTAAAGTAATGTCAACTGACCTAAAGAATGGTCAAATGGCCAAAACTGTTGAAGGAAGTGAAGTTAAAGTAACTTTGATGAATGGTAAAGCAATGATTAATAATGCTAATGTTATTAAAGCTGATGTAATGGCTGACAACGGAGTAGTACATATCATTGATACTGTCATCATGCCTCCAATGTAATATTAGGAGCAAATTCTTTTGAAATGAAGCTTGTCTTGTTGGACAGGCTTTTTTTTTGGGTACTGTTTTTTAACTTTATTCGACTATTCCTTAAAACCACCTTTATGAGAAAGATATTCTTCGCTTTTCTTTTACTCAGTGGCATTTGCGCAGCAAAAGCTCAAACTATTGATTCACCATATTTTGTCCTTGATCCAACTCTTACTCCGGATGCGAAAGAGATTGTTTTCAGTTTCGAAGGAGATCTTTGGAAAGTGCCTGTGGGTGGAGGATCCTCCATGCGCTTGCCTGCTATGGAAGGAATTGAGAGCAGACCCGCTGTATCTCCTGACGGAAAATGGCTGGCATTCACAGCCGAGCAATATGGAAATAAGGACATATTTCTGATGCCTATGGAAGGTGGAGAAATACGCCAGCTGACCTTCCATGAAGGAACTGATGAGGTAGAGTCTTGGAGTTGGCAAAGTGATAAGGTGTATTTCACTTCTGATCGGTACAATAGGTTCTCATCTTATGAAATTGATTTAAATGGTTCTACGCCAAAGCGACTTTTTCCACATTATTTCAATACTATTCACGGGGCAGTCGTTCAGCCAAAAACTGGAGAATTGTATTTTAATGAAACTTGGGAAAGTAAGAACTTTGCCCATCGCAAGCGCTACAAAGGCGAATACAATCCGGATATCAAGTCATACAATCCTGCTACAAAGAACTTCACTCAATACACGGATTACGAAGGAAAGGACTTTGGAGCGACCATTGATCAAAATGGAAATGTGTTTTTCCAATCGGATGAAGCTAACGGAGAATATAACTTATACACATTTAAAGGAAGCACTAAAACGCAGTTGACAGACTTTCCCACTTCCATCATGTGGCCAAAGGTCAGTGCCAATGGTGAAAAAATTGTCTTCCGAAAAGATTACCAGGTTTTTGTCTATGATGTAGCTTCTGGCAATACCAGTCAGCCAAACATTTCCATTTATCAAAATCAAACACTTCAAAAGGATCTTACTCGTCAAGTTGCGGGAAATATATCACATTTTGATGTCTCGCCTGACGGAAATAAAATGGCTTTCGTATCTCGCGGAGTGCTTTTTATCTCTGATGTGAAAGGAAAATTTGCGAAGCAAATTCCCACCGATCCCAAAGAAGCTGTGGAAGAAGTGAAGTGGATGGCTGATAACAAAACCCTCATTTTTTCTCGAACGATAAAAGGATATCACAATTGGTATACAATCTCTGCTCAGAATCCAGAAGAGGAGAAGCAGCTTACTGATGACAAATTCAAAAACCGACAATTTACTTTGAATTCGGATCGTACGCTGGGAGTGTATATCGGAGGAAGGAATGAAGTTCGTGAGATAGATCTAAAGACGTTGGAAAGTAAAACGCTCGTGGAAGATGAGCTTTGGGGCATTTATACGCCAAATGCTTATCTGTCACCTGATGATGAATACGTGGTATTTAGTCCGATTAGGAATTTTGAGAGGGAAGTGATAGTGTATCACAGAGCGACTAAGAAAACGATTAACCTGACGGAGACATTCGTGACAGAGACTTCGCCGTATTGGTCGCCCGACGGCAAATACATTTACTTTTCCACAGATCGCACGCATGCGAGCTATCCTTATGGCACGACCGATGCTCATATTTATCGGATGAAGTTGGAGAAGTTTGCAGATCTTTTTGAGTCGGATAAAGTTGCCGATCTTTTCAAAGAAGAGTCCAAAGATGACAAGACGGACAAGGATAAAAAAGAGGCTAAGGAAGTGAAGCCCTTACCAAAAGTGAAGATCACACGGGGAGATTTCATGGATCGATTGGAACTGGTCGGGCCTGAATTTGGTGAGCAGGGCAATCCTGTGGTCATGCAGAAAGACGATAAAACCTATGTTTTTTATTCCTCCAATCATGATGAGGGAGATTCAAAATTGTGGAAAACTACGCTGGAAGATTTCGAGAAAACAAAAACTGAGAAAATCAGTGACGACAGAATCGGTGGTTTTGAATTGGTACAGGCAAAGGACAAGATATACCTGCTTGCAGGAGGAAAAGTGCATACCCTAGATCCAGCCAGTAATAAGACTGAAGAGATCAAAATTTCACAGGCTTTTGAAAAGAAGCTCAGGGATGAGTTTGAACAAATGTATTATGAGGCTTGGGCAGGGCTGGAGCAAAATTTTTACGACGGAGATTTTCATGGGGAAAACTGGCAGGAACTGCGGGATCGATATGCGGAGTTTTTGCCTTATGTAAGCAGCCGAGAGAATCTTCGCACTATTTTCAATGATATGCTGGGCGAGTTGAATACCTCTCATTTTGGCTTTAGCTCAAACGGGGATGAGGAGAAAGGTTACTTCGGTACCCGCTCGATGAACGCAGGAATTGTCTTTGACGAAGAGAATCCTTTTACAGTGAATCGTATTTTGAAACATAGTCCTGCTGATCTGGATCCTAGGCCAGTGATGTCAGGCGATAAGTTAGTGGTAGTGAATGGAGTGAAAATCAATCCAAACCAAAACCGTGAGTACTACTTTTCTGGGCCTTCAATGGCTGAGGAACTTACATTGACTTTTGATAGAAAGGGCCAAGAAGTGAAGCTGAAAGTTCATCCAGCTTCCACGGGGGAAATGAAAACCTGGCTTTACGATGAATGGATGGATAAAAATGAAGCCTATGTGGACGAAAATTCTGGCGATAAAATCTCATATGTCCACATGAAGAATATGAGTGGCGGCGAGCTACAGCATTTCATGGAAGAGATGGTCTCTGTGAAAGGAAATCGTGAAGGTCTGATTCTCGATCTACGTTATAATACGGGAGGGAATGTGCATGACCAAGTCTTGCAGTTCCTTAGCCAAAAGAGCTATTTACAATGGAAATACCGTGACGGAAAGCTGAGCAATCAGCCGAACTTCTCACCAGCTGATAAACCTATCGTACTCTTAATTAATGAGCAATCACTTTCCGATGCAGAGATGACTGCGGCAGGTTTCAAAGAATTGGGCTTAGGAACCATCATCGGGACAGAGACTTACCGCTGGATTATCTTCACCTCTGGTCAGGGCTTGGTGGACGGATCCTTCTATCGACTACCTGCTTGGGGCTGCTATACGCTTGATGGACGTAATTTAGAGAAAGATGGCGTAGCTCCTGACATCCGAGTGGATGAAGGATTTGTGGATCGACTGGAAGGAAATCAAAAGCAGCTCGATAAGGCGATAGAGGTTATTATGGGGAAGTTAAAGTAGGTTTAATTTAGAATTAGAATGAAAAAAGAAAAATATAAGCATCAATCTTTATTCCAAGTGACTAGATTGTGAGAAGGAATGAATTTTATGACATTGATCCAAAAAGAATCGCCCGTGAAGAAGATAAGTTCTCCAACATTTATTGCCAAGAAGACTTAATGAATTATGGAAACGAAAACTAAAAAAGAATTTGATGCTATTAAAATGGCTCGCGAGATCAAGGACAAATTGAATGCAAAATTTCCAAGATGTCTAATAAGGAAATCGTTGAATATTTCAAGCAGAAACGTTCAAAAACCGACGGCATTAAGCCAAGTGTTTGAGAAATATTTCAGCAAGACGAGCGAGTTAGAAAAACCTTTTATTATGTTAATAAAACGCAAAAAGCCTCCCAAATCGGGAGGCTTTTACTATGTATTGGGGAAGTGATTATTTGATCAGCTCCTTACGCTTCAGGATTGTTTCCATAAATTTTCTCTCATTTTCTGAATTGAAAATACGGAATGGAAGATGGATGAACTGTGCTTTGGACATGTAAAGTACATAAGCATCTTTTCTTTTTTCTGCATTTTTGATCATATTCCACTGGATGGGCATGCCTTGCTTGGTGTTGATTTTCATCAAAATCTGACGGCTGTCAATCTCATAGGCCATCTTGTCAAAAATCACTTTGTTTTGCTCCATCTGAGTCACTCCAGTAAACTGAATCGCCCAAAACAAGACGTAAAGGGCGTATGCTATCAATCCTCCAATTATCCACCAAATCGATGCAATCCAAAAATAACCACACATGATCACCAGTGCGATTGGAATTACCCACCACTGCTCTTTCAGAACATTGATAAGAGCCATTTTGATATAGGTGCCAGTTGGGAGTTGGTATTTTTTTGTTTTTACGATCATCACTTTTCTTTTTCAGAGCGCAAATATCCACCTATCCAAGGGAATTAGCAAGTCCGCTTAAATCATAAAAAAACTTCTTTATTGGAAAACAAATCGGCATTACGATTGATTTCAATATAGTATTCAATTATATTATCTCAAACTTTTAGCAATGAGCAGTCTTGTAATCGATTTGATTCTGTGTGGTTTGGCTTATGTCATCCTGATATTTGTCATGGCAACCATGACCAATAATTCCTTGAGGAAAGGAAATAGCAGTGAAGATGATGGAGATGGGGGAATAGAAGACATTACCCCACCCAAAATTGACTTGCCTCCAGGTGTAGAATGGCCAAGTGATTCTCCAAAATCAAGAATACCTGAGCCAGTAGACTTTTAGTAACACTTATTGCAGACTCCCTGCACCAGTAAACTCATTTCTTTCTTTTTAAAGCCCTGCGGTAGTTTAATATTTGGAAGCGTGATTGCTTCCAAGCAGGTGGTTTCACCGCAAACTTCGCATTTGAAATGCACGTGCTCGTGGTTATGTTCTTCATCATCATGAGAGCAAAGGGCATATTTGGTAGCTCCGCTATCATCGAGAACTTTGTGCACCACGTCTTTATCTACAAATGTCTTAAGCGTACGGTAAATCGTAACACGATCAAACTGGCTATCCAATGATTCTTCCAGATCCGAATGTGCCAAGGCTACTTGTTTGTCCAGAAACTCCCGGATTATTTCTCGTCGACAATCAGTGATTCGAAGCTTATGACTTTGTAGTATGGAAAGAGGTGATGACATATTCATGATTTAGAAACAAAACTAATCAAAAATTGATTTCAAGTGATTATTGTCTCGCAAAGGTATATTCTCGCAGCGGCTCGGGGGCGCAACGTTTCTTATGGTGAAATTTTTTTTTATTGGTCGTCTGCGTAAAGAGTTGGTTGTAGATCAATGAGTTCTCTCAACTTGAATAAGAATAGTCCTTCTCCTTAAAAGACAATCTTTCAAGTAATGGTTAAAAAACGCTGCACCGTTGCACCGCTGCGAGAGATTTTTCAAAAAAAACGGGTGCCGATTTGGCACCCATTTTTTTAAAAGTTTCTCGATTTTACTTTGGATCAAGAATAGTATTTACTCTTTCTAGTGCATCCTCCAAGTGAAGCTTAGACATTCTATCTGAAGTCCTAGCGATTGCAGATTTGATATCTCTTTGAAGTATTTTCAACTCACCTCTAGCCATCGGTCTGATATCTGACTGAGACGCGTTGATCTGCGTTCCTAAATATCTTCTGAAAGATGCCGGGATGATTGGTCCATCGCTTGTCATCAAATATTCCATACGCTCAATATAGGCTCTTTGCAAAGCTCTTCTATGAACGTCGATAGTTTTACCAGCAGGAAGCTCAGACCAGATGCCTTTTCTCAAATCATCAAATAGCTCTGTCATTTTGTAGGCTTCGTCACCATTCAAGGCTTCATTTTCTATCACTCGTCCAAGTCTTCCCAAGTCAAGTACAGAATTCAACGTATTTGCCTGAACACCGCGGATTTTTTCTAATGCACCGAAATCTTCTGTTCTGGCGAAGATATCATCTTGCATCATCCATCCAGGTGTAGTGAAAAGCTCTTTGTTCAAGAAAGCTACTGCCGACTTCTGAATGTCTTTCGAAGTATGAGTATAAATAGGCAAATCCTGTCCGGTGGCTCTATAGACTTCAGCTACACCGCCAACATTGGTTTTTACGTGACCCATATATCTGTTGAATTGTGTGATAACCTGACCGTACATTTCTCCCAAGTCATCAAAGTCTTTGTATGGCTTGTTTGGCTCAGCAGTCCATTCCATTAAGTTTGGCATGATGTGCTTTAAGTTTGCAATACCATACTCAGAAGCTTTCATTGAGTTGTCACCCAAATCTTCACTTTGAGCAGTAGGGTCATAGCTATTTCCCTGACGTCCATATCTGTAAACTGGATCACCTTGCTTTTCCAAGATCCACTTATCCAACGTCATCAATTCATCTTCTGGAGTAGCTGCATCAGGAATTGGTCTGTAGCCCCAAGCTACAGCGTATTTGTCATAAGGGCCTACGTTTGGCATTAAGCTTACTCCCTCGTCACCGGGCTGCGCGATGTAATTGAATCGTGCATAATCCATGATAGATGGGGCAGTTCCCATTTCCTTAGTAAACGCTGCATCCCTCAATTTCTCTACTGGATAAGCATGAGAAGAAGCGAAGTTGTGTGGAAGGCCAAGCGTGTGTCCTACTTCATGAGAAGAGACAAATTGGACCAATCTACCCATTACTTCATCCTTGAACTGTATACTTTGTGCTTCAGGGTTGATCGCTGCAGTTTGGATGAAGAACCAGTTTCTCAGCAAGTTCATCACGTTGTGATACCATCCGATATCAGATTCTAAGATTTCACCTGATCGTGGATCAGATACGTGAGGTCCGTAAGCATTTTGAATATCGGAAGCGAAATATCTGATCACAGAATACCTAGCATCTTCAGGACTCCAATCTGGATCTTCTTCTTTGGTTGGAGCTTCTTTGGCAATGATGGCATTTTTAAAACCAGCAGCTTCAAATGCAACCTGCCAATCATTTACCCCAGCGATCAAGAATGGAATCCACTGCTTAGGAGTAGCAGGATCGATGTAATAAACGATCTGCTTCTTTGGCTCCACTAATTCGCCAGCCTTGAATTTCTCCATGTCCTCTTCCTTCACTTCCAGTCTCCATCGGTCAAGGAACGTGCGATTCTGCGCTTTTTGGGCATCAGCACCGTAATCCACGATAGATCTGCTAAACCAACCAACTCGCTGATCGCCCAAACGCTGCTTCATTGGCTCTTTTGGCAGAAGCAACATCGATGAGTTCATCTCAAGCGTGATAGATCCTGTAGAGCTATTCGAAGGCGGCTCGCTTGCAATGTAAGTCATTACATATCTCGCCTCGATATTGATCGGATAGGTATGGATATGCTCGATATAAGATCTATCCGTATCCAGACGCGTGACTTTGTATTCTGTACGCTGTCCTTTTGGAAGTCCCAAGGCTTGTACATCCTTTGACCATAAATCTGTTGCCTCGATTACGATTCCGGTAGAATCCGTAGCTAGAGATTTGATGGCAAACTTTTGTAGCAATGGCTCCAAATTGGAGTTCTTTACAGCCAAAGCGATCGGAAGAGAATCCGCTGCATAGTTATTTACAGAGATAACTTTAAGGTGGATGTCCTTGTTGTTCTTTTCCCAACGAAGCATTAGCGTGTTGGTGCGCTCACCGCCATAGCCGAGACCATTGGCAGTTTTGGCAATCGTCGTGACCATCAGCATATCTCTGCCTAGCAGGGAGTCAGGAATCTCGTAGTAATACTTATCTTCAATCTGATGAACCTTGAAAAGGCCGTCTTTTGATTTTGCCTTTGCTGTGATTACCTCTTTGTAAGGCTTAGGTTCAGAATCATTAGCTTTTGGTTTGGCAGGAGTAGCTGAGGTAGTAGTTTCATTCTTGGAGTCTTTTTTCTTCTTTTTTTGGGCAAAAGAATCCGTAGAATACAACATAACACCCATTACACCTAAGATTAGTGTTAATCTTCTAAGTAATTTGGGTACGGTATTTCTCATAGTTTATATTTGGTTAAGTAATTTTCTAAACCGTGAATTTCCTCAAAGAGTCTGTAAGGATCAGCCATTTTTGATGAGCGGTTTATATGCAAATTTAAAGGCACAGCGGTGATCGATAAGTACAGTACAGTAGTAATTGGAGGAGGCTTAGCAGGCTTGATATCAGCTTATTTATTGGCCAAAAGCGGACGTGATGTTCTATTGGTCGAAAAGAAGAGCTATCCATTTCATCGCGTATGCGGAGAATATCTGTCCAATGAAGTATTTGATTTTTTGAAAAGGGAAAATCTTCTCCCCACAGGGTATGATCTTCCTACCATTACGCACTTTCTATTTTCTGATACCACTGGTAAAAGTGTTACCACGCTATTGGATATGGGAGGATTCGGAATTAGTCGCTATGTACTTGATGAGCATTTTTATCAGAAAGTGTTAGAAAATGGAGGTGAAGTAAGAACTGGCGTACAGGTAGAGACTGTTTTGTTTGATGAAATCGAAAATCAATTCACGCTGGAATTGGCTGGAGGGGAATCTCTTGCAGCAGAATATGTTATTGGTGCCTTCGGCAAAAGATCCAAACTGGATAAAGTCTTGAAGCGTAGTTTCATCGAAAAAAGGAGTCCGTATATAGGGGTTAAATATCATATTAAAACGGACTTTGATCGGAATACGGTTGCACTTTACAATTTTGAGGGAGGCTATTGTGGATTGAATGCGATAGAAGAGGACAAAGTAAATCTCTGCTATCTGGGCAATCGAGAACATCTCAGAAAGTACGGGTCAATTGAGGCAATGGAACAGGAGATTTTGTGGAAAAACCCAAGCCTAAAACGCTTTTTTACTGATAGCGAGTTTCTCTTGGAAAAGCCCGAAGTGATCAATGAGATTAATTTTGAGAGGAAAGGACCTGTGGAGAATCATATCCTCATGGCGGGCGATTCGGCAGGATTAATCACCCCACTTTGTGGCAATGGAATGGCCATGGCTATACAGTCAGGAAAATTGGCTGCAGAATCAATTTTAGCAGGAAAGACTAGGACGGAAATAGAGTCTAACTACGAGGTTTCTTGGAAAGCACTTTTTGAGAGAAGGCTTTGGCTTGGTCGAAAAGTCCAGCGACTATTTGGGGCTAAGCAGGCTTCAGTTTTCACAAGAAAGCTAATTCAGAATGTGCCTTTCATTGCGAAGCAAATTATAAAAAACACCCACGGTAAGGCATTCTAATAACCCAAAGCCTGCAAGATCTGCGTGTTTTCCAAGAAGTAATAAATGAAGAAGGCATTGAGTGCTAATGCAGAGAAATAATTCATTCCCATCGCC
This sequence comes from Algoriphagus antarcticus, assembly GCF_002150685.1. GTDB lineage: Bacteria > Bacteroidota > Bacteroidia > Cytophagales > Cyclobacteriaceae > Algoriphagus > Algoriphagus antarcticus. Next base: position 11,915 of record NZ_MSSW01000031.1, on the reverse strand, counting down.
CAATTGTAATTCGCATATTTTATTGGATTCAGTCTGATAAAGCTAAACCAAGTCAAAAAGTAAAGCATAATCGGTGTCATCGCAGTCAGGTAAACCCAAAGTATGTCGGTTTGATTTCGACTAAGGAAAAACCAGGCAAAAGCAGCTCCAGTAATCATAAAAGCCAAGGCTGAAAAGAGAAAAGTGCCTTTGATTCCCAACACCAAACTTAAGGTGCGGTCGCCTCTTCGGCTATCTTCTCCATGCTGGTAAACCTGTGTCAGTGGATAGTTTCCCCATAGCATCAAACTCGTCAAAAGTCCTGCAATCAGCACATGCGGCTTATAAAGCACCTCCCAACTCAAATTGCTAAGGCCTGCATATACCATAGCAAATGTGAAATAGCCTTGGAATAAACCTGCAATAAACCAACTTAGCCATGGGTACTTTTTGATACGGATCGAAGGATGCGAATAAGCCATACTCACTAAGCCATAAATCACCAGCATGAGTGCAAAACTGAAATTAATGCTCGCTCCTATGCCAATAGCAAGCAGGAAAAAAATCAGGGAAAGCCAATAGAGATCTTTGGTGACTTTTGGAGGATGCTTCAGCCCACCTATGCTTTCTTCATCCTTGTCGAAATAGCTGTTGTAGCCGTTGCTTGATGGATAAAGAAATAGATGAATTGCAATAAAAACCCAGAGGATTCTTGACTCATTGTGATTGGGAGTAAGTGCCAGAGCAAAGAAAAACACAGGCATCAAAAAGAGGGAAAAAGGAATTCGAAGATGCTTAAGGGTAGAAAGGGAAATCATATCGTACGTAAGGTTGGGCAAATAACTATTCCGTATGCATATAGTTACATTGCATTCAGCCAATTTAGATATATTCGATTAACTTGATCTAATGAAATATCCATTGGGTGAAACAATTCGGCACCGTTTTGGAAAAAGATAGTAGTGTACCCATTAAATAGTAAGCATGATGACATATTCCCCCAACCCAAATTTTTATCTATGAATATCGGAATAGTAAGTATTGGTTTGGCAAATCCAGGGAAACCGATTGATCAGTCTACCATTTCGAATTTTATGCAAAGAGCGCATCAGCTGGATGAATTGGAATCAAGAAAGTTGAGTTTTCTCTATAGAAAGTCTGGGATTTCCAGTCGATACAGTGTGCTGAGTGATTTTGAAAAATCCGATCCTAAGGACTTTACCTTTTTCCCAAAGTCTAAAGATTTTGAACCTTTCCCGGGCACCAAGGCCAGAATGGAAGTTTTTCGACAAACTGCCCCCCAACTTTGTGAAGATGCGGTGGCTAATTGCCTTTCTAAAACTAAAGTAAATCCTTCCGAAATCACCCATTTGATCTTAGTTTCCTGCACTGGAATGGTGGCTCCTGGGGTGGAATTGGACTTAATGAAAAGACTGGACTTGGATGATTCTGTGGAGCGTTATTGTGTGCATTTCATGGGATGCTATGCCGCATTTACAGGGTTGAAGCTGGCAGATAAAATAGTCAAGGCAGAACCAGAAGCCAAAGTGATGCTGGTATCTGTAGAGCTTTGCACCTTGCATTTTCAGAAAGAATATGTGGAAGACAACATACTCGCCAATTCACTTTTTGGGGATGGAGCTGCTGCTGCTTTAGTAATGAGCTCCGATTCTGGATTGAAAATCAAGTCCTATCTCAGTCAGGTGCTGCGGGAAGGAGAAGGAGATATGGCATGGGGTATTGGGGATTTTGGATTTGAAATGCGACTGAGCAAATATATACCTACACTTTTGGATCAGGGAATTAAGCAATTGAAGGAGAAGTTTGAAGAAAAATTTAAATTATCCAATGTGGACAACTTTGCTATTCATCCTGGTGGAAAGCAGATTCTTCAGAAAGTTCAAGAGGCATTTGGCTTACCTGAGTCTGTAAACGCACATGCAATGCAAGTCTTGAATCAATTCGGAAATATGTCTTCGGCTACCATACTCTTTGTGCTGGAGCGAATGATGCACGATGATAAAATTCAGGGAGAAATACTATCCATGGGATTTGGCCCAGGGCTCACGTTGGAAACTCTACTTCTGGAAAAGTGATGAGCAAATTTGCGCAGCGAAGTAAGGAAAAAGAGCTGATGGACGACCTCAATTGTTCAGGTGAAGAGCTCAATCAAACTTTGCGCGAGCTAAAAACTATCAATCGCTGGCTAGGTGGAAACTATGTGACTACTTCTGGGCTTGCGAAGATTTTTAGAAGTCATCCACAAGATTCATATTCAGTAGCAGACATTGGTTGTGGTGGCGGGGACATGATTAGAGTGATGGATGACTGGGCAAAAAGCCAAAAAAAAGCCATTGATTTTACAGGAATCGATGCCAATAGGAACATTATCGACCTCGCGGCGGTTAGATTAGCTGATTTACCCAAAGTAGTCTGGAGAGCCCAGAATGTTTTTGACACTGAATTTTCAGAAGAAAAAGTAGATATCTCTACTTGTACGCTCTTCACACATCATTTTACAGATAGCGAATTAGTTAAGTTGCTAATATCTCTTCGGGAAAAATCCCGATTGGGTATAGTGATCAACGATTTACACCGACATCCACTAGCTTTTTATAGCATCAAGTGGTTGACTCGTTTGTTTAGCCAGTCTAAGATGGTGCAGCATGATGCATCTCTATCTGTATTGAGGAGCTTTTCCAGAGAAGATTGGAAGCGAATATTGCGTTCTGCTCAGATTGAACACTTTGAAGTAAGCTGGCATTGGGCGTTTCGCTGGCAAGTGAATATTGTATTTTAAGGAATCATCAACCAAAATTAAAGTAATATGGAATTTTCTCAGGAAACGGTAAATGCATTTTATGAACGTGCAATTGACTTGGCGTACTTAATTGTACCGAGGATTATATTTGCTGTAATTTTTTACCTAATTGGCAAATTTATTATAAATGCCCTCCTGAAGGGATTGCGAAATCTTTTGGAAAATAGGGAGACAAATCCATCTCTAAATGAATTTCTTTTTGGGTTTGTTAAAATCATATTATACATCACCCTATTTATGGGAGTGGCAAGTATTCTGGGTGCACCTTTAGGATCCACAGTTGCCATATTTGGTGCAGCAGGCTTGGCTATAGGCTTGGCTTTGCAAGGTTCTCTTTCAAATTTTGCCGGAGGTATTCTGATTTTAGGCTTTAAACCCTTTAAAGTAGGAGATGTCATAGTTGCACAGGGACATACTGGCACAGTAGCTAAAATACAGATTTTGTATACCCACCTGATGACTTTTGATAATTTAGAGGTAGTTATCCCAAATGGTAGTCTGGCTAATTCGGATATCATTAACATGAGTACTCAAGCGACCAGAAGAACTGAATTCAAAGTAGGAGTGGCATATGGTACCAATATCAAACAGGCAAAAGAGATTTTGCTGAATATCTTTGAGAACGATCCTCGTGCCCTCCAGGATCCAGCACCTTTTGTAGCGTTGACAAATTTCGGAGATAGTTCTTTAGATATGGTGGTCAGAGTTTGGGCCAAATCGTCAGAAATGTGGCCAATGCACTTCGATGGTATGGAGGCAATTAACACTGAATTTGAAAAAGCTGGAATTGAGATCCCTTTCCCTCAACGTGTTGTTTATCAGATCAAAGAAAAAGCATCTGAAGAAGAATCAAATTCTTAACAAGCTCTAAACCAATAAAAAAGGCGATCAATTTTGATCGTCTTTTTGCACTTAGAACTTCTTGATGACTTCTTCGAGTGACTTTCGGTGGATGTCTGGCACATAGGTTTCTGCTTTGGGATATCCTACAGGAATCAATAGGTATGGTTTCTCGTTGAAAGGTCTTTCCAAAATCTCACTAAGGAAATTCATCGGACTTGGCGTGTGCGTCACAGCGGCTAGACCAGCTTGGTGAATGGCTGCGATGAGGAAGCCACAGGCTATTCCCACAGATTCATTGACATAGTAGTGCTGTATTTTTTCTCCATTTTCCATACCATAGGACTGTTTGAAAACTACGATCAAATACGGAGCTTCTTCTAGAAAAGGCTTTTCCCACGTTGTACCTAGTGGTTTCAAATCTGCTTTCCAATTATCAGGCATTCTGGAGGAGTAACTGGTTTTTTCCTCCTCTTCGGCAGCATTTCTGATTTTCTTTTTGATACTGAGATCTGAAATTAAGCAAAATGTCCAAGGCTGCTTATGCGCACCAGAAGGGGCTGTACTTGCAGTAAGGATGATGTTTTCCAGAACTTCCGGCGGTACTGGACGTGTATCAAATTCCCTGACAGTGCGTCTTTGATCCATATCCTGATAAAACTGCTCAGAACGCTCGATCATTTCTTCAGGGCTGAGCTGCGGACGTTCGTATCGAACATGCTCAAAACCTTCAATTAATTTTTTATCCATAAACAAAAACGGCTACCTCGAAAGATAGCCGTTTTGATATTATTATGGGAAGGGAATTAGTCCAACGTTACAGGTTTGGATCCATCTGGATAAAAGATGGTAGCCAATTTATCGCAAGCACCATCTCCATAATCAACTGAAGCTTCAATTCCTCTGAACTGAAATTCCAAGATGCCAGAAAGGGGAACATTTACGCCTGAATCGATACAGCTTTTCTCGTAAGTCAATGCTTGTGTAACGGAGCTAGTGTATTCAAAGCCGTTACGACTAGTTCCTGTAGCATTTCCTGTGACAGAGGCTTCATAGCCGCCTTGAGCACTTAGCTTGATGTCGCGTACTTGATCGCTTGTCAAGGTTACGAAGGTAGCGTCAGGCCAAGTTACTTTTCCATTTTGGATTTTAACATCTAAGCTAATCGTATTCGTCTCTAGGTTTGCACCTTTATTAATAAGAGTTCTGGTGCCTTCTACTTTAAGACCATCTACCTCATATCCGTCAAATGTTGTGGTGATTTTTGCTCCTGTGAATAGTAAGTTTCCAGTATAAGAAAGCATGACGATTCCTTTTCTGGTCACGCCGCCAGCACTGGTACAGCCTTCGCCAAAATCAACCGTAATCTTCTTTTTAGCTTCATCTAAGGTAACCAAAGCTCCTTCGCAAAGATTACCACTTGGAATGTTAGCGGTGGTCCTTGCACTGAGGCCAGAGTTGCTAAGCACTGTGAGTGTAAGGTTGTTTAAATCTTCAAAGGTCCTATTGACCTCAGTATCTTCGTTCACTACTGAAAGATCAGGCACAGGTGCACTATCATCGTTACAGCTTGAGACGAGAATTGCGCCAAACATCAAGAGAAATAGGGTAAAGAAATTAAATGATTTTTTCATGGGGTAATTAGATTGGTAATAGTTTTGGTTTTTATTTAGTTGATTTCTTTGTTGTATTGTTAGGCTTTTTGGTCTTTCCGCCGACGCAGCCGATGTTTTGGGTAAATGGGATATCATTGGGTAGTATTCCCATGCCTTCAGTCGGATCCCATTCTTCCGCTTCTATTTCTTTTTCAGGTGGCTTTTTGCTTTTGTTGGTTTTCATTCCTTATCAGTTTGGTAAATGTCAAACGCCAACGACCGGCTAAAAATTTGAATAGGGGACAAGGATTGCGCCAATTTGAATAGTTAGCTTGGTTCAATTCCTATCTTTGGGCATGAAAGGATTTGATTTTGAAAACTCTGGTCTTGAAGAGAAGCTGAAAACGGTGAAAAGTAAGGCGGGAACCTTGTCATTTCTACGGTTGGTTGTCTTTTTTGTAATGGTCGGATTATTTGTACTGTCGGTATCTGAGAGTCTCGTTTTGTTGCTTGCTTTCGGGTTTTCGGTAGTTGTTTTTGTTTCCTTGGTGGGAAAATATAGTGATCAGAAAGACCAAGAGGCAATTTATTTGGCTTTGGAGAAAATGAATTTAATTAGGGAAAAGCGGATTTCCAGAAAGCTGAAAAGTCTTGATGCAGGAATTGAATTTCAAGAAAAGGCACACCCATTTTCTAACGACCTTGATCTGTTTGGAGATCACTCTCTTTTTCAATTAGCGAATCATACCGTTTCTAAGAAAGGAAAAGAAGCTCTAGCAGCAAAAATCAAGTCTGGTTTTGATCTTGATAAAGCAGCGACTTTTCGTGCAGCTGCTGCTGAGTTATCCACAAAATCAAATTTTCTTCTTGCTATGGAAAGCATAGGTTTGGCCTTCTATAACGAAGAGAAATCAAATTCTGGGTGGATTAAGTGGCTGGAAGAAGAAGATAAGAGCACAGGTTTAATTTCAATTTTTGCTTTCGTTGGGCCAATCGGGGGACTTGCTCTTTCGATTTTGGTTTATTTAGGAATCATTCCAGGAGCTTTGATGGGTGTATGGATATTGATTGGAATGATATTTCTGGGCATGGTTTTTAAGCCCTTGAAAAGAGCGGCCGAGTCTATTCCAAGTAGAAATCAACTTAAGACCTATCGCTATTGGCTCGCAGTTTTGGAAAAAGAGTATTTGGAATCACCGCTTTTGAAAGAGATGCAGGCTCCATTTCTCACCAAGGAGGTCAAAGCTTCTGCACTTTTTGATCAATTGGATAGTTTGGGACTTTGGATACAGAACAGAATCAACATCCTCTATATTCCTTTAAATCTGTTTCTTTGGACCGATCTGTTTTTATACCTCAGACTAGTTTCTTGGAAGAAAAAGTATGGAAATATTGTTGCTCATTTCCCTGCCCAATTGGTGGAATGGGAGGTTCTGATTTCTCTGGGAGCATTTGAAAATGAAGTCGGTGGAAAAGGAAGAGTCATTTCAGTAGAGAAAGGATTGATAGGAAAGGCAGTTTCGCATCCTTTGCTTAAGCCTGAAGTAGCTGTTCCAAACGATTTCATAATCGATGGAAATCAACAGTTAATGTTGCTGACTGGCGCAAATATGAGTGGGAAAACCACCTTCATGCGAACGCTGGGGATTAATTGTGTGTTGGTCAATCTAGGTTTGAGTCCCTTTTCTCAGGAGTTTGGTTTTAGTGGTTTTCAGCTTTATACCAGCATGAGAAATACGGATAATTTGGGAGAAAGCGTGAGTTCATTTTATGCCGAACTTAGCCGCATCAAGCAGCTGATAGATAGAATAGAAAATGGAGAAGAAATCTTCTTTCTGTTGGATGAAATCCTCAAGGGTACGAATACGGAAGATCGAATTGCGGGATCAGAAGCGTTGATTAGACAAGTGGATAATACAAAGGCTTTGGGGATTATCAGCACACATGATATTGAGCTTGCGGAGTTGGAGACTCGAATGAGTTCAGTAAAGAATTACAGTTTTCATTCAGAAATCCACGATCAAAATATAGACTTTGATTACAAAATTAAACGGGGGGCATGCCCGAGTTTCAATGCACATAAACTTATGGAACTGATGGGAATTCGCTTTCAGCAAGAAAAGTAGATTTCCATTCCTGAGATGACCTTGTAAATCTGCCAGTGACCTTCATTTGTTTGGTTTAAAGACTTGAAGACAAGTAACCAAAGACCGGGGTAGCTTATCGCTAGAGGTGGCGGAAACTTATACTAGTTTCTTCCTATCACTGACATGAAAGGAAGAACAAATTTGATTTTAAATATACTATGGCTATACCATCGCAATCACCCATTTTGGGAGTCCTCGGAGGAGGTCAATTGGGCCGAATGCTTATTCAGTCGGCAATCAATTACAATCAAGATGTCCACATTCTGGATCCAGATCCAAATGCTCCCTGTAAGGATCTCTGCCAGCGATTTACGGTGGGTTCACTGAAGGATTACAATACTGTTTATGCATTTGGACATGGCTGCGATGTAATTACGGTTGAGATTGAAAGCGTTAATACCGAGGCGCTTGAGCAATTGCAGCGAGAAGGGAAGAAGGTTTATCCTCAGCCGCATATCTTAAGTCTCATCAAGGATAAAAGAAAACAGAAGCGGTTTTACCAACAGCATGGAATCCCGACAGCTGATTTTATTTTGACAGCAGACAAAGCTGAAGTCATCCAAAATTCTGATTTTTTGCCTGCAGTGAATAAATTGGGAAAAGAAGGGTATGATGGACGGGGTGTTCAAGTATTAAGAACTGAAGCTGATTTAGAAAAAGCCTTTGATGCTCCAGGGATCTTGGAAAAGCTGATCGACTTCGATAAGGAGATTGCAGTCACAGTGGCAAGAAATGAAGCTGGTGATTTGATCGCTTATCCTGCGGTGGAATGTGCTTTTCATCCAACAGCCAATTTGGTTGAGTTTCTTTTTGCGCCAGCAGGAATCTCCAAAGAAGTGGCCGAAAAAGCTGAACAAATAGCCAAGGATGTGATTCTTAAATTGGGAATGGTTGGTATTCTTGCTGTGGAGATGTTTGTGACCAAAGATGGGGAAGTATTGGTCAATGAGGTCGCTCCTAGACCACATAACAGTGGACACCATACGATAGAGGCGAATTTCACCTCCCAGTTTGAGCAGCATTTACGTTCGGTGATGAATTGGCCGCTAGGCAATCCAGACTTGAGATGTCCTGCGGCAATGATTAATTTGCTAGGAGAAGATGGTTTTATAGGGCCTGTTTTAGTAGAAGGTCAGGATGAAGCACTGGCTGAACGAGGTGTTTACATTCATTTGTATGGAAAGAAAATTACTAAGCCATTCAGAAAAATGGGGCATGTGACCATTTTAGCTGATACAATATCAGGCTTGAAGGAAAAAGCGCAACGAATCAAAGAGTTAATCAAAATCAAAGCTATATAATGAATCCACAAGTAGGTATTATCATGGGAAGTCAATCAGATCTTCCTATCATGGCAGAAGCTGCGCAAATGCTTGAAGAATTTGGCGTGAACTATGAATTGACGGTAGTTTCTGCTCATCGAACACCACAGCGAATGATAGATTATGCCCAATCTGCACGTGAACGAGGCATCAAAGTAATCGTAGCAGGGGCTGGTGGAGCAGCACATTTGCCAGGAATGGTAGCCTCGATGACGAGCCTTCCTGTGATCGGGGTTCCTATCAAAAGCTCTAATTCCATCGATGGCTGGGATAGTATATTGTCTATTTTACAGATGCCAGCCGGTATTCCTGTGGCAGCTGTGGCTCTAAATGGCGGGAAAAATGCCGGAATTCTCGCAGCTTCGATTGTCGGTTCTTTCGATGCTAAAGTCGCAGAAAGTTTAGATGTATACAAAAAGACACTCAAAGAAAAGGTGGAGGAATCCGCAGCACTACTAGAGGCTAAAGGCTGGAAAGAGATACTTAAGAAATAAAAGCAGTATGATTGTGCTCATCCGATTGCTATCGGATGTCGCCAGTTCGTGTAATTTCTTTGGTTATTGGCTGAAAGACCCCAGTGTGATTTCTGCCAGGGATTAAGGGAGACCGATTTTGGCTCCTTAACGGGTGAGTTTACCAAATCCTAAGATTCCTCGCAATATGCCAGCGCAAGGTGTTTTTGACTTTATTTTAGGTATAGTAGAAATAGCGACCTCTGCTAAAACCTCTGTGCTCACCGTGGTTAAAAAAAATATAAGAAATGCGGCTGAAAAGCCGCATTTTAATTGATTGTCATGAATTGGAAAAAGATTGTTCGATTTAAAATAGGGGATGTTCCTTGGGAAGTTCCTTTAGACGTGTTAGTCCTTTTAGGAGTGATCACCTTGGTTTTGATGGGAGTTGGAGCCTATTTTGGTTTCCAATTTGGCAGTGGTTAGTACGTAAAGATTCCCCAGCCGTCATCATTTTTATCGTTAGGATCAAATCCCTTTTGCCATTCAATAAAGAGTAAACGATACTCTTCTATAGCCTCTCGCAGCAGCTCCAAATGCTCTTCTGCATGGGTTTCTTCCATTCCCAATTGATATGTCATGGTATTGAGGCTTTTCGCATGCACTTTCATGACGACAGCTTTCTCCATTTTCAGCACATAGTCAGAAATACCTTCCGCTCCAGCGAATTTGGCACTCATGACCATGGCGTCTTCCATCATGATATTGCCATAAAGCTCTTTCCTAGCCTCATCCAAACTTCCAACTAGCGCACGGGTCAAGCCAAAGATATCCTTGGCCTTTTTCATCAATGGGTGCTTATAAATGCTATCGTGCTCCTTGCCCGCATCGAACTCATCGTCCTCATCCCATTCTGCCTCATCGTCGTCGAAATCGTCCCACATATGGCAGTAGTTATTTAGAAAGGTAATTTATCTTCTTCTCCCTCGGAATGGAAAGTGTCCACTTCAGGCATGGCTGATGTCGCTGCAGATCCACCACCGCTTTTCTCTACTCTAAAAGCCTTCACTTCAGTGTACCATCTACCATTGTATTCTCTACTTTCCACATCTATACTCAAGGTAACATTCTCACCTTCGTTGATAGAAAACTGATCGATTTTGTCTCCCCAGAGTGATACACAAACCTTTTTAGGGTATTGTCCTCCCGTTTCTAATATGAATTCCTGTTTTCTCCAGGCGTTGCCACTTTTTGAATTTCCACCTACTTCGGGTAGTTTTTGGATTACTTTTCCACTCAATTCCATTGTCGTATTTTTAAATTTCTATCTCCGCGAAGTTACACAATGCGGTTGAAATCTTCTGTTAGGAACATAGCAAATTGCATTGTACCGAACTTTGATTTCAACATTTTTGGCATAAACATTGGGTAATGTCAATTCTAAATTCTGTATGTTTCAAATATAATTTTGCCTCTGGCTTTGTCTGAGAAATATAATTTGGATTTTAATCTAGATTATATTTGTCAGATAAAATCTACGAATTTTCTTTGCAGAGTTGTTTTCTAAATCCTACTTTTAAAATTCATTCCTTTTCTTTCACCCTTACCCGATACTATGGCCTAGACCTTTACGTTTATAATAAACCAACTTAAAATGAGTAAACGAATTGGTCCAAAGGACAGCGAATTGATTGCACAGTATCGAAATGGTAGTGATGCAGCCTTTGATCTATTAGTAGATCGATACCAAAGTAAGATGTACACCACAATATTTCTGATCGTTAAGGATCAGAAAGTAGCTGAAGATTTGCTTCAAGATGTATTTGTGAAGGTGGTCAAAACACTCAATTCAGATAAATACAATGAAGAAGGGAAATTTCAGCCTTGGGTGATGAGAATAGCTCATAATCTTGCCATTGATTATTTCAGAAAGGCCAAAAGGTATCCTACCATACTAATGGAGGATGGGTCTAATATTTTCAATTCGCTCAGATTTGCGGAGGAAAATGTGGAAGACCGACAGGTAAGAGAAGAGAATATTGAGCTAGTAAAGCGCCTGATTGAGGAACTCCCCGAGGCTCAAAAGCAGGTTTTGATTATGCGGCATTACTTGGATATGAGTTTTCAAGAGATATCAGAGCAGACGGGTGTAAGTATAAATACCGCTCTTGGACGCATGCGATACGCCCTGATTCACCTGCGGAAAAAGATGAAACAACTAAATTTTGAATATGATAAAACCATTTACCCCAAATGACTTGGTAAGGTATATTTACCAGGAAATGTCGGAGGTAGAGCAAGAACTCTTAGTGCAAGCCTTACATAGTGATAATTCACTAATGCAAGAATATGTAGAAATGCTGAGCACAATAGAGCAAATGGATCAAATCCAGCTTCAACCTTCGGAAAAAGTAGTACAAGCGATCAAGTCGAGAGCTCAATCTACGGGACTCGAGCGAGTCTGAAATCACGGTAATCCCGCAATGTGCGGGATTTTTTTATTTTAAAGTAGTCTCCATAGGATCAGGCGCTTGCTGAAATAGCTCAGAGTAATTTTCTAACGTAAAGCAGTGACCTAGATTAGGTATTTTGATAAAGGCATAAACTACTCTATCCTCATTCAAAGCAACTACTAAAAGTTCACTTTGTGAAATCGGGACAATACTTACTGGTGTGCCATGGTTAAAGATTTGATTGTCTAAATGAGGATGTAAATAGGGTCTGCTTAGAAAATAAAAAAGGGTGCTATTGATACAATC
>NZ_MSSW01000030.1 GCF_002150685.1 Algoriphagus antarcticus | reverse complement strand
GACCGAAGTAAACCAGAATTCAAGGTATCTTTGAATTTTTGATCCTATAAATTTTCTACTGGCAAGATTCCGTATAATCACAAAAATCAAAATTAATGGGAAATACTATAGTGCCTGAAATTAGAATTTCGGGCATTTTTTTTTAAACCACAGCGATCACAGAGGATAACGCAGAGGGCTCGGTTATAAATTATGTATTTTTAGGGCTCCTCAGGTTGACTGAGGTTAGGAAACTCCCCCTTGAATTCAAGATTGTTTTTGCAATCTGAAGATTGGCAAAGTAGACATGGGGGATTTATAATGAGTCTCATGTATGACAGATGATCTAACTGTAGCATCAGGCCTTATTTTATCGTCTTACAAAAAAGATCTTTTATGAAATATTATTGGACCCTTTCGCTTCTACTTTTCCTTTTTCTTCAGAGTTGTCAAGAGGAGAATATACCGCTAAACCATTTAGAATTCTACTGGGATCAAACTGGCTGTGCTGATCCATGGAATACTAATTCTAACAACTCTAATGAAGAAACTCAGCAAGCCATTGAGGATTATCTGAGTGATAAAGGAGTAAGGGGTGCCAAAGTTACTTCGATAACCAATGAGGGTATCCAACTAGATTGCGAAGCATGTTTTTGCACAAATGGAACTCGGATTTATTTGACAGTTCCTAAAAATCAAAAAGGTAAAATGATTGACTTGGGGTTTAAGGAATCCCAATGAAATTTGTTTGTATTGATTCTCAAAAAGGTAAGCGAAAAACGGTAAAATCTAGGCCTGTTTATTTGATTACCTATAAGCTATCAGAGAAGCTATTCAGGTAAATCAGGCTGAATTGTAGCGACTTGGTTGGTTTTATCGTCTTTCCAAAAAAGATCTTTTATGAAATATTATTTGACCCTTTCGCTTCTACTTTTCTTTTTTCTTCAAAGTTGTCAAGAGGATAATATACCGCTAAACCATTTAGAATTCTACTGGGATCAAACTGGCTGTGCTGATCCATGGAATTCAAATTCCAACAACTCAAATGAAGAAATCCAACAAGCTGTTGAAAATTATCTGAAGGAGGAAGGAATAAGAAATGCAAAAGTTACTTCGATAACCAATGATGGTTTCCAACAGGTTTGCTTTGCATGTTTTTGCACAACTGGAAGACGGATAAATGTGACAGTTCCCACAAATCAAAAAGGTAAAATGATAGCCTTGGGGTTTAAGGAATCGCTCTAAAAAACGTGGTAATGCGGATTTTACAAAAAGGTGTATATAAATGGTGAAATCCCTAAGTGAGCTAAAGCATAAAAAAGCGCCCAGGACTTAATCATGGGTGCTTTTTTCTTAAGGTTGGAAAAAAAGCCCTAACAGAAAACACTTCTAGTCATCGCTTTTGTGTTTGATTGGAACCCAAAATTCTTCCTCAGAATCTGGGTCGTTGTTTTTATAGTTGTCTCCCATCAGTGCAAAATGAGGCCGATGATCCAACTCGTAAATTGATTCAGGAATCCAGCTTTCAATGATATACTGATACATTTTGGGAGCGTCGCTATCCAATCCTTTAAATGGAAATACAGCATAGAGTCCAGCTGGAATGAACAGTTTTTCCATTTCCTCTGGGATAATTTCAAAGTCTTCCACCTTCACAGCCGCCCATTTTTCAAATTCAGATGCAGGATTGAAGCTTTCGAAGTAGGATAAATTCGAATAGATTTCTACTGAATACAATTCATCAAAAACGCTACCCTCGATCTCTTTTCTTCGTGGCATAAATTTTTGCCAAAGAGCTTGAGTTTTATTGGCAATAAAATTCATTTGAATTCGCATTCCTATGAGTTTCGTATCTGGAAGAGTTTTGATACTTGGATTCATCGAATTTGATTTCTTAGCTGGTTATTGAATTTCGTTTATTTCTTTTTCGAGAAAGCTATTTATCACGAGGCTTAGCTTTTCATATCCTTCTTTAGAATAATGCACATCATCTGAGCCTAGTCCATATTCCCTGTGTATTTTGACTGACTTTCTATAGATGTCATTTATCTCAACATCGTGCTTTTTCATAATTGCTTTTGCCGCTTTATTGAATTTTTTCACATCAGAAGTGAACCTACCAGCTTCTTCGCTTGGCACATAAGAAGTGGTCACAAAGATTAATTTCGCATCGGTCTTTGACTTCATATAAGTCACCAGAGAGTCAAGGTTTTTGGCATATTCGTCCACGGTATAGGTCACGATGCCATTCACTTTATCCCGATTCCCGTATGCTTTTGAATCAGGATTTCTGTAAACCAAATCCCACAAACCCCAGTTGAATTGAACGATATCCCACTCCTCATCACCAAGCCATTCATCGATTTTCTTTAAGCCTGTGCCAGTATGTTGCGCATTACCAGGATTATGCGCAATCATTGCTTTCCCCTGAAAATGATCCTTTACAAAAGGAGTGTAGCCTATGGAAATGGAATCTCCAATGATCAATATGTTGGGTTGCCTTGAGCTAAAAGCAGTCAAGAAAACTAAAAACAATAACGTCGCTCCTAAAATGGTTTTATTCATCCTTCAAGATAATTAAGCGCGTCGTCTTTCCCAATGGCACTTTGAAAACACTTAATTCTTGCAGAGACACTAGAACTTGATATGCAGATTAATCAAGTTATTCCAAAAAAGCTTCGGAATAATGTTTCCTGAAAGGTAATTTCCTCAAATGAACAGATTGCTCCACTTTACTTAGGTAGATGGTTGACAATTTAAAAAGATTAGTTAGGATGAAAATGTCTTACCAGGCAATTCCATAATCATCGCCATAATCACTGGATCCTCCCCAGAAAGTGCCGTGTTTCCAGTCAAACCAAATCGCATTGATTGGACCGGAAGTCTTGTTCCAAAACTCTAAACTATAGCCTCTCTTTACTAGCTCTTTGCTGATCCAGTCCGGTGTATCTTCTCTAAGGACAATTGCTCCCGGTCTCATTTGATGATCGCCAAATGAACTTTGCATTTGATAAGAATTGAAATTTGGAGCCTCGGTTCCTTCTTGCACATCCATATCGAATTCTACAATATTTAAGAAAAGCTGCAAGAGATTCTGATCCTGTGAATCGCCGCCCTGCACTGCAAATGCGAGAAGAGGCTTTCCATCTTTCAAAGCCAGGCTAGGAGTGAGGGTTACTCTTGGTCTTTTTCCCGGTTCAGGAAGATTAAAGGGACTCAGATTTTCATCTAGGACGAAACTTTGCATACGCTGTGATAATCCCACACCCGTGTTACCTGCGACTACCGCGGGAATCCAGCCGCCGCTGGGAGTAACAGAAACTACCCAGCCTTCAGCATCTGCTGTTTCCACTGAAGTGGTGCCGCTTTGGAAGTCTGAAAGAAATTGCTCATCCAAGGTACTATTGATTTGATCTGGTGAAAGAGATGCCACTGCAGCGTGATTTTTTTTGAGAATGTCCAAGTATGGATTGGAACCTCCTTGGAATGGATAGGGATCCCCAGCTGTGATTTTTGGATCATTCAACTCTCCGATCAGTTTAGCCCGCTCTTTCGCATATTCTTTGGAAAGCAAACCTTTCATAGGAGAATCGACATAAGCCGGATCACCATAGTAAAAATCTCGGTCTGCAAAAGCCAAATTCATGGCTTGATATACTGTATGAATGTAATTGGCTGAGTTGTAGCCCATGGCTTTAAGGTCAAAATTCTCCAAAATATTCAAAGATTGTAGTAGGGCAGGGCCTTGGGTCCACTCTTGTAATTTGTAAACATCAATTCCCTTGTAATTGACATGTAATGGTTCCTCGATTTTCACCTTCCAATTGGCTAGGTCAGCTTCTGTAAAAAGTCCGCCTTGCTCTTGTGTTCCTCTGACGATTTCTTTGGCTATATCGCCTTTATAGAATCTGTCATAAGCAGCGTAGATTGCTTCTTCTCTTGATTTCCCTTCCTGCAAAGCGTTTCGTTCAGCTTCTACCAGCTTGGATAGTGTTTGAAATAAATCATCCTGCACAAAAATTTCACCTGCAACTGGTGCTTCTCTTTCTTCTCCCAAATGAGGTAGGAAGATTTTTGTGGAATAAGGCCACTCCTTAATTCGTTTTTTTTGAGCTTCCATAGCATTGGCAGTTTGCGCTTCTATAGGATAACCCTTAGCAAGTTCCATCGAAGGCTTGAGTATTTGCTCTAGGCTCATGGTTCCATATTCTGCGAGCATGGTCATGATGCCACCGGGAGTTCCTGGAGTTGTTGCTGCCAATGGACCATATTGAGGAGGATAATCCATCTCTTGAGATTTGAAAAACGCTACTGTGGCACCACTAGGGGCATAGCCCAATGCATTGATTGCAATAACTTTTTTTGTGTGGGGATTATAGATTAAAGCTTGAGTTTCTCCTCCCCAAGAGAGTACGTCCCACATAGTAGAAGTGGCTGCGATCATTGCACAAGCCGCATCTACCGCATTTCCGCCCTGATGGAAAATAGCAGCTCCAGCAGTAGCTCCAAGTGGCTTTCCAGTAATTGCTACCCAATTTTTCCCATGTAGAATTGGTTTATTATTGGGAGTAGTTCCGGCACCTAAGCCGGGGAGACCTTGTCCGTGTAGATTCCAACTGAAGAGTAAAAAAGCAATCAAATAAATTTTTTTCATCGAAAGAGTGGATGGGTTAATTGGCTTTTTCAATTAACTGGTTTACAATAGGTTTGAAGTCAGGAAATTTAGCATTGTAATAGGTGAACATCTGAAAAAATGTGTTGGGATCTTGGATAGAAAGCTCATTTATATTCGCAAATTCTTTCATTTCTTCTGCTTTATCCCCAAAAATCGCAAAAAGCTTTTTTCGGTTGGAAGGTACTTCAATCACATTTTTCCCTTGAAGATAATAGTAGATGTTTCTTTTAATGATTTGATGATTTCTGTTCCCTACCATCAATGCTGCATTGTAATTGGATTCTTTGAAAATCGCCATAGTTCTTCTCATTAATGGAAGTTCGCCATCTACTAACACCTCAAAAAATCCTGAAATAGGAGTTCCTTCATCTAGAAAATCCATTCCATTCACAAAATATCTGGGAACCATGTATGCAGAATCTACCCAGACCAAATTTTGAATTCTCACTCCAGGCATTACAGTTGCTTGGGTAGCTCCCGGGGAAATGAGCTCAAATAAATTTGAAGTAATGTTATATCGAATTCTAAACCCTTCTAAAATTTTTTGATCCTTGTATAGGAGAATGTTAGCTGTATTCCATTTTACGTCTAGGTAATTGTCACCTTCTACTTGGGTTGGTTGCGGGGCAATTCCATAGATCATATTTCCCCCAGCCAGATTTGGACGTTCGTTCAAAAGGTTAATAATATTTGTTGCTCTTATTGAGTGCTGAAGTGCGGCTCCTGTTCCACCTGCTTTAAATTTTACCAGATAAATTTTACCTAAATCCAACTCTTTTTTCAAGTCAATAACTTGTTCATACCTATTGAATCCTTGCAGATTTATGATCAACGTGTATTCTCCCTCAGTTACATTACTAAATTTAAAGTATCCACCGCCAGTAGTAATATTGCCAAAAGCCGTACCCTTTAATGTAACATTTGCTCCATCTAGATATTCCTGAGAATCGGAATCTAGTATTCTACCTTTGATATCCAAAGTCTGCGCTACTAGGCATATCGGCGAGAGTGAAAAAAGTAAGAAGAGGGAGCTGAAAAGTAGGTTTTTTTGATTTCTCCGCATGATAATGAGGTGCTATTTCGATTCGAATGAAAGATAGCGTAAATGATGGATTGTAACTAACTAGAACTCTTTCAAATTGATTTGAATATGATTTTCCTACTTTCAAGAGCCCAACTATTTGTGTTTCTGTGCAATTAGGAACTATATTTGGGGAGACGTAAAAGTTAACGTCTCCTTTTGATAATACTTCACACAACACATTTTGGAATTCTCATCATTTAATTTCGAAACCTCGCTTCAGGAAGGTCTGGACGCTATGGGTTTCGAAAAACCAACCCCAATCCAGGAAAAGGCCATTCCGGTCATCATGGAAAATAGGGATCTTATCGCTTGTGCCCAGACTGGAACTGGTAAGACCGCAGCATTTATACTTCCTATTCTTAATAAAATAAGCAAGAACGGATCTAGTACCTTGAATACACTTATTCTGGCGCCGACTCGTGAACTTGCTATTCAGATCGATCAACAAATTCAGGGTTTTGCCTATTTCTTGGGGATAAGTTCTATTCCAATTTATGGAGGAGGAGATGGTATCGTCTGGGAGCAGCAAAAGAAGGCGCTAGAAACTGGTGCTGAGATTATAGTAGCCACACCTGGGCGTCTTATAGCATTGCTAGCTGGCGGAAAAATCGATCTTACTACACTTGAACATTTGATTCTTGATGAAGCAGATCGGATGATGGATATGGGATTTTCAGATGACATTCTGAAGATCGTCAATTACCTTCCCAAGGATCGGCAAACTGTCCTTTTCTCTGCTACCATGCCTCCTAAAATCAGGCAGTTTAGTATGAAGTTTTTGAATAATCCTGCTGAAATATCCATTGCTATGGGTAAAACAGCTGATGGAGTAACTCAAGCTATGTATTCTGTGTATGATACGCAGAAAGAAGAATTAGTCAAAAATATCCTTTCTCAGAAAGCATACGAAGCAGTGATTATTTTTGCTTCGACCAAGGATAAAGTTAAATCACTCTTCAAAGTGCTAAAAAAGCATTTTGATATAGAGGCTTTTCACTCAGACTTGGAGCAAATCGAGCGAGAGAAAATTATGTCTGCCTTCAAAAATAAATCAGTAAAAATTCTCATTGGTACAGATATAATTTCTCGGGGTATAGATGTAGTGGGGATAGAATTGATTATCAATTATGATACGCCATCTGACCCGGAAGATTATGTCCACAGGGTAGGCCGTACTGCCCGTGCAGATGCAAAAGGTGAAGCGATTACTTTCGTAAATCCTAAAGATCAGTACAAGTTTGATAATATAGAAAAGCTGATTGGGATGAAAATCACACAAAACCCACTTCCCGAAGGATTTGAAACCGGTCCTACCTATACTGGAACTGCAACGAAAGGTAAGGCTGACTATGGTTCAAATAAAAAATCAGGATTCAATAAAAACAAGAAATCCGGGTCTGTAGATAAAAGAAAACCTTTTCCAAAAAGAGAGAATTCCCGCACAGAAAATCAAAAAGAGGGGCACAGTAGGCCAGTTGAAGCGAAAAAGTCAGCTGAGCCTAAGTTTACTACTGAGCCAAAGGAAGTGAAACCGGGCAAATTTGGAGTTCGAAAAAATGCCATTGATCCAGAGTAATTGATCAATAATGCCATTGCTAATTTGAAGTACTTCAATTAAATTGAAGTACTTTTTATTTTTAAAGATTTTTTGCAATGCATTATATAAGGCATAAAACACTAAGCTTATTCGTATCATTTTTACATGAGCTTATCGGAAAAAACGGTCATAAATTCTCCTCCTCGGGGTATTTTGAAAGTGAAGCAGAAGTCCCTGTCAAAAACTTTCAGATGAAGAATCTGCTTGTCATAGTTGGCGAAATTGGACTTAAGACATGAGCTCTAAAGTTTGACAAAACAAATATTTACAAAATTTGCTGAATGCTATGATGGTTCGAGCTATGCTCAGAATCAATGTTATTAAAAGATGGCTAAAGCCTACTTGAAGGTTTCAAAACACTAGAGAACAATGGTACTTAAGGAATTTATAAGACTTTTTGAGCGGGATACTGAGAGATTAAAACTTGAAATCGGCGCATATTCCACTGAAGAGAATTTGTGGAAAGTAGATCACAACATCACCAATTCGGCTGGGAATCTATGCCTTCATTTGGTGGGAAACATGTCCCATTTTGTAGGCAAAGAAATAGGAGGATTTGACTACAGAAGAGATAGAGAATTTGAATTTGCCGGAAAAAACGTTCCTAAATCTGAACTGATAGAACTGATAGAAAAGCTGCAGGATGTAGTAACTGCAAGCCTGGAAGGCTTGGATGAAATAATGCTTGAGCGAGATTACCCTCTGGAAGTATTTGGAGCAAAGATGACCCACAGTTATTTCCTGATTCACCTATATGGACATTTCAGCTATCACTTAGGTCAAATCAACTATCACAGAAGACTTTTGGATAAATAAGAGAATAGCCATAAGCAACAAAAAAGTCCCGTGTTAGCGGGACTTTTCCGTTGAGCTAGAATCTTATTTTTTTAATAAAGAACTCTGAAGCGAATAGTGCCCGGAATATGCTTCAAGGCATTTATTGCTTCATTGGAATAGGCTTTATCGATATCTGTGATCACGTAGCCGATTTTCTCGTTGGTCTTCAGATATTGCCCTACGATGTTGATTTCGAAGTTGGCTAAGATCTGGTTGATTTTTGCCAAAACACCGGGTTCATTCATGTGAATATGAATAAGCCGATGAGCTTTCTGCAAGAAAGGCAACTGGATGTTCGGGAAGTTTACAGAGTTATAGGTATTACCGGTGTTGATGTATTCCATGATTTTGCCAGGAACAAATCGTGCTATGTTCTCTTGTGCTTCCAAGGTGCTGCCGCCGATATGAGGAGTCAAAATTGTATTTGGAAGACCAATCAATTCAGACACAAATGGCTCTTTGTTATTTTTTGGCTCTTCTGGGAATACATCGACTGCACATCCGGCTAATCTTCCAGAAAGGATCGCATCTCGCAGTGCTGGGATTTCCACCACATGGCCGCGGCTGAGATTCAGCAAATAGGAGCCAGGCTTCATCAATTCGATTTTTTCTCTATTGATGACATGTTCGTTTTCTTTTCTACCATCCACATGAAGTGAAATGATATCGCATGTACTCATCAATTCATCCAGGGAATTAACCTTTGTAGCATTGCCCAGCGCTAGCTTTTCAATCACATCATAATAGAAAACATTCAAGCCCATTCCTTCTGCAAGAACGGAAAGCTGTGCACCTATATTTCCGTAACCTACGATACCGAGTTTTTTGCCTCTGATCTCGAAACTTCCCGAAGCAGATTTGTCCCACTTGCTCTCATGCATGGAAGCAGTTTTATCTACAAAGTTTCTCATCAGGAAGATGATCTCAGCGATTGCCATTTCCACCACAGATCGGGTATTGCTGAAAGGGGCGTTGAAAACTGCGATGCCTTTTTCCTGACAAGCTTCCAGATCGATCTGATTTGTACCGATACAAAAGGCTCCTACAGCGATCAGTCGATTCGCATTCTCCAATACTTTCTTGGTGACGTTGGTCTTAGAGCGAATCCCTAGAATAGAGACAGTTTTGATTTTCTCACAGAGTTCATCTTCGGACATGGCCGAGCTTACGACTTCTACTTCGTATCCTTCTTCATTGAGTAAATCGACACCGATTTGGTGGACATTTTCAAGGAGCAATACCTTGATTCTGCTTTTTGGGTAAGAGAATTTCGTGTTCAAATTATTGACGTATAAAATTTCATCTAAACTTGGCGCGATATGATCGGCCTCTTTGGTTACTTTAGGACGGTTTACATTTTCAGTAAATGCATAAAACTTATTGGCTAAGCCTGATTTCTTGATTTCATAATCAGTGTAACCATCACCGATTACATAGATTTCACCTTCAAGATTGATTTTTTTGATGGTTTCTGCTTTGCCATTATTCTGCGAAAGGGGATTGTCATGATTGAAATCTACGATATTATCGGATTCATCATAGACAAATTCATTTGCGAATACATTGTCATGATGAATTCCGTAATCCGCAACAATAGGAATAATGAAATCCTTGAAACCATTGGATACGATGAAAATGTTTGCCGAATTGTCCTGCAGAAATTCTTTGTTTCGCTCAAAGGATTTAGAAACTTTTTGCTTCAAAACAATGATCAAATCCGCTATTTGGGACTTGCTGGCTTTGAGAATATCGATTCGCTGGATCAAACTGTCCCGAAAGGTGACATTACCTTCCATTCCTTTATCAGTTATATCCTTGATGGCTTTGAGTTTTACTTCCCGATCTGGATCATTGAGAAGACTGATTTCGCCCAAAATATCCAGAGCTTCAACTTGAGTAAACGTACTGTCAAAATCAATAATAAACTTTGTAGGGTGAGGCATGTGAAGGGTTAATAGGTTAATTCGACTGTAAAATTACAGGATTGTTAAAAAAATTGAAGATTTATTGAAAAAATTGTTTCAAATCTTTTTCTCAATCAATTTTTTCGTAATAAATACGGCAAATAGGCAGGAATTCCGAATTAGTATAAGTTTGCCAAACATTCATGCTTTTCTTTTTCTCTCCGATTCTAAAACGTATTTTTGGGCTTAAATTCCTGTACGTTATGAAAAACTCGCATTTAGTCATACTCGCGTTTGGTATTGTGATCAGCACAGCCTGCCAAAATCAGAAGTCCGAAACAGTAACCGAAGAAATACAAACTGAGGTAACTTCTACCGCTTCAATTCCTGGAAACTATGGCGCTGACCTAGATGTGTTAGGGGTAGTTTCACCGGCAGAAATGATCTTGGTGGTGGAAAAGGAAGGGGATTTTGAAGGGAAAATTTCTGGTGAGATTAAAGAAGTATGTACTAAAAAAGGTTGCTGGCTTACTATGGATCTTCCCAATGGAGAGAGCATGCGAGTGACATTTAAAGATTATGGATTTTTTGTACCGACGACTTCCCAAGGATATCCTGTTATTTTGGAAGGCGTAGCTGTGTTGACAGAGACAGATGTGGAAACACTGAGACATTATGCTGAAGACGGTGGTATGAGCAAAGAAGACCTGGAGAAAATCACTGAACCAAAGCGGGAGATCACCTTTGAGGCAGTTGGTGTGGTGATTAAAAGTAAAGCCTAATATGCCGATAGCGCTCGATAACCTGCGTGTAGGCAGAAAGTATCAATTGATCAACATGGGCGAAATCAGACAGGTTGAGATTGTAGCTCGGTTACGAGGTGCCAATTTCAAAGTAAAGGATCTTGATACCCTTGAATTCTATACCATTGAGGAATTACTTCAATGGGGCATAGGAAAGGATTACGATATCGATGAGATCTTTCGATAGAAATCAGACTATATAAATTCTTCCATACCAACGTCTTTCTAAGATTTATAAATCGTAGAAATCAATTTTCCATTAAATAAATCATGAGCAATAAAAGTACAGTAAAAGCTATTCTAGGGGCGAAATGTCCTCAGTGTCACGAAGGTGATTTGTTTTCTGTGCCAGTTAATAGCTACCGTAAATTGTCCGATGTCAACAAGTCTTGCTCCGTTTGCGGTGCCAATTTTCATGCAGAACCAGATTTTTTTTACGGTGCGATGTACATCAGTTACGCCTTCTCAGTAGCTCTGGTAATTGCTACCTTGGTGGTGTTGAATGTGCTGATGGTCAGACCTGAGCTTTGGATGTACCTTACTACAGTTGTTGTGTTAAATGCGATTTTGCTGCCATTGATGCTTCGTTATTCAAAAGTGCTTTACCTTTACAACCTAGGCAAATTGAAATATCGAGGGTATTAATGCCTCAGGTATTTTTTTGGAGAAATAAGGATCATCAGAAGACATACTGAAACAAGAAGAAGGAAAAATAAAGCTGGTAATCCGCCTATCACAGATAGAATCCGCACTCCGTCAATTCCTGAATAAGTTATCATCACCCAAGAGAGAAATCCTATCAGCACGCCCCAAATGACTTTAAGGTTGGTGTCAGACTCAAATGGATCACCTTTCTGCTTTTTCATGCTGATACTTGCCAAGGCATCTGTGCTTGAATCTGCAGCAGTGACGTAGGAAATGAATATGCCTAGAATGAAGAGCTGCGCAAATACTTTGAAATACCCCATATCGTCAAAAACCCTATAAATGACAGATTCTGGGCCTGAGTTCTCATATAAATCTTTGTAATCCTGAGTATTCACCGCAGCAAAATCCAGCGTAGTTCCTCCAAAAATTCCCATCCAAATCAAGCAAAACGACGCAGGTAAAAACCAGTTCATTAATAAAAACTCTCTAACGGTTCTGCCCACAGCTATTTTTCCCAGAAATAAAGCTGTCATCGGCGCCCACGCCATCCACATGGCAAAATTGAACGTTGACCAATCGTAAGTCCAGGTATTTCCCGCTCCACTCAATTGTAAGCTCAGGTCAGTGAAATTTGAGAAGTATAGGCTAAAGCCGGTTAGAATGGAATCTAGTATTTTCCCTCTTTCTCCTAAAATCACAAAGAGAATAGCGATCAAGAAAAAGAATCCCAGATTGAAAAGTGACAGGTTTTTTATTCCTTTTTCAATACCTGTAGAGGCTGAGATAATGAATGTAATCAAGATCGCCAGCGTAATCATTCCAGTAAGTAAAGTGGGATTTAGATCAGGGAAAAAGGCAAGAAATCCACCTGAGAGACTTAGTATTCCTGCGCCAAGTGCTGCAGCCATTCCAGTCACCAAAGCGAAAAGACTGAACATATCCAATCCCGTTTCCCAGAATCTATGAGGTGAAGTGCCAATCATTGGCCTCAGCATTATCCCTAAGCTAAACCGGCTTTTTCCGGAATAATACATCAATGCAAATACTAAGGCGGGGACAGCGTAGATCGCATAAGGCGTAAATCCCCAATGGAAGTATAAAGCTCCCAACGCAAATGACCGAGCTTCTTCTGAATTAGGGTCAAAATCTCTGAAGCCGGGAGGAAAAAGAAAGTGGGAGAGCGGCTCAGCACTTCCCCAAAACAAGATTCCAACAGCGATGGTAGTACAAAGGACGATAGCAAACCAACTTATTCTATTCAATCTGGGTACGGCTGATTTACCTCCGATTTTATAATTACCCAAAGGAGAAAAGAAGACCGCGATTGCCAACAAGGTCATCGCAAAGGAAAGCCAGCTAAAACCAATTGAGAAGTTGGTAAGAATGCTTTGCTGAATATTTCTGACGATATCAATAAATGAATCAGGAAACAGAATACTACTCAATACAGCGAGTATTAAAAGTATAAATGGAGGCCAGAAGACCCAGGGACGGATATTGAATTGAAAAAAACGTGATTTGCGAGTCATTGGAAATTAAGATACCTGATTTTGCGAAAGCCTGAAAATCTTACCAAGTTACTTTTCGATATCGGGTTAATTTTGATAGCTTATAAGTTATGAATAAACTCCTTCGCTTTTCTTTACATCTGATGGCCACATTATATATGTTGGCTGGATTGAATCATTTCTTTCGACCTGATTCTTACTTGCCTCTGATTCCTCCTTATATTCCAGCACACGAATTAATGAATATTTTAGCAGGAATTGCCGAAATCGTTTTGGGATTTGGACTTCATTTTCGTGCCACTCGTTATTGGTCTGCTTGGGGTATTATTGCTATGCTAATTGCTTTTCTTCCCGTGCATATTTATTTCATACAAGTTGATTCATGCCTAGACAACAGTATTTGTTTGCCTGTGTGGACAGGATGGTTTAGGTTGATTGTGATTCATCCACTATTACTTGCTTGGGCATACCTGTACACGCGTAAAATTTAATTCTAAATTTTATCTGTAATAGCCTATTCTATTGAAAAAAATTTGTTTGTTAGTAATACTAACTATTTGAAAGATTTGTTAACTTTTTCATCAAATGATCGTTTCTACCATAGTTACAAGACTTTTCTATGGAGAACTTATTGAATAATATGAAAATGGAGGTGCATGATAACCTTTATCTGAAGGAGCCTTTTAGCTCAGAATTGGGTAGTTCCATAGTGCAAGAAGGCGCTGTACTTATACGGAATTTGGGAATGGAGCATTTCACATTTAAGAAACTTGCCGTCAATATTGGAGTGACTGAAGCGGCAGTTTACCGATACTTTGAGAATAAGCACATGTTATTGCTTTACCTTACTGCTTGGTATTGGGCATGGATGGAAGTAAATTATGTGTATGCTACTGCAAATCTAGAAAGTAGCAAAGCTCGCTTGTCCATTGCAATGAAGCTCATGGTCAATGGGCCGGTTTTTACAAGAAATGTTCATATAAATCCTGAAGATTTGCGAAATATAGTAGTCAACGAATCGCTCAAAGGATACTTGACGAAAACAGTAGATGTGGAGCATGAAAGCGGGATTTTCGCGCAAGTTTATAATTTCGGTGAGCGAATTTCTGAATTGATATTTGAAATAAACCCATCATATCTTTATCCAAAAACCTTGGCATTTACAATTATGGAGTCCAGTTTACTTCATGCGTTTAATGCAAAGCATCTACCAGACATGACTGAGCAATCATTAGACTCGGAAAACCGTCTGCTCTTTTTTGAAGATTTAATTATAAAGGCGATTTCAAATGAATAATATTAAGACAATTACTCCCATAAAGCGATTTTTCAATCTTCTGAAAGAGGAAAAGGATCAAGTTTATTCGATCTACTTTTATGCCATTCTGAATGGATTGGTAGCTCTGTCACTTCCATTGGGGATTCAGGCTATTTTGAATTTCGTCCTTGGTGGAAGGATTACTACTTCCTGGGTGATCTTGGTGCTCATAGTAGCCGCAGGTATAGCTTTCGGTGGTTTTCTACAGGTTTCTCAGTTGCAAATCACAGAGAAACTACAGCAAAGAATTTTTGCCAAATCAGGGTTATCTATGGCATATAGACTGCCTAAGATAAAATCTGAGCTTTTCCACGGCAAGTATGCACCCGAGATTGTCAATAGATTTTTCGATACAATTAATCTTCAAAAGGGCGTATCCAAAATCTTGGTGGATTATTCCACAGCATTGATTCAGGTGGTTTTTGGGCTGATTTTGTTATCATTTTATCATGCGACGTTTATTCTATTTGGGATAGTTCTTGTTCTCATCTTAATTGTGATATTTTATTTCACGAGTGCAAAAGGTATGTCCACCGCGATGAAAGAGTCAACCTACAAGTATGAGACGGCCTATTGGTTGGAAGAAATCGGCAGGACACTCAACACATTTAAGCTTATCGGAGGAGATTCTAAGTTGCCAATTCTAAGAGTGGACAAGCTTCTGAAGCGCTATGTCGAGTTCAGAATAGATCACTTTTCTGTATTGATATTTCAATACAAAGTGCTCATAGGATTCAAGGTACTTATTGTGACTAGCCTTTTGATAGCAGGAAGTTTATTGTTGATAAATGAACAAATAAGTATAGGTCAATTCGTTGCTGCTGAGGTAATAATCATCATGGTGGTCAATGCGGTGGAGAAATTGATTATCTCGCTAGAGACGGTTTATGATACACTTGTGGCCTCAGAAAAACTAGGGCAGGTCATGGATATGGAACTTGAAGGACATAATGAAGCCGAAAAAGACATTACTACTCAGTCCACAGGAATTAAATTGGCTATGGAAAATGTCATCTTTCAGCCAAGAGATGTAAGCAAACCCATTTTGAAAGGAGTTACTCTTACTGTCGAACCTGGTTCAAAAGTAGTGATTACCGGTAAAAGCGGAAGTGGCAAAAGTGCTATTCTTGCATTGCTATCTGGTCTTTACGAAAGCTATCAGGGTAAAGTAAAAGTTAATGATCTATCGTTGGAGATGATCAATTTGGATAAATATAGAAGTGTGGTAGGTGACTGTTTAGAATTGCAGCAGATTTTCCATGGGACTATAGCAGAAAATATTTTAGTAGGACGTGATATAGATCCTAATCAAATGGAGTTTCTCATCGAATTGGTGGGTTTAAAAGAATTTATTTACCAACTCCCCGATGACTTGGAAACAATGCTTCTCCCTGAAGGCAGAGGACTTTCTAGAAAATTAGCTCAAGCGATTATCCTTGCAAGAGGATTTGTAGGAGATCCGCAAGCATTGATATTGGAAAATGGCCTTCAGCATATAGATAAGGAGGTAAAACTACGGGTTATGGCATACTTGTTTGGAGGTAATTGGACGCTCTTGATGGTCACTCAAGATGAGCAGGTGATCAAGCAAGCAAGTCAGGTAATCGTGATGGACGATGGCCATCTTATCTACCAAGGGAATCAATTGGGATATCAAAATTTTTTAACTCTTAACTCTTAGGACTATGTTAAACATCTCTGAAAATATAATCAAAGATCGAAAGCCTTTTGAGCAATCAGAAAGTCTGAAAATGACTTTAGCAAGTGCACAGAAGAAGAGACGGGTGCGGATACTATTTGTGTCCTGCTGCATAGTTTTTCTCATGCTTTTCCTTCCATGGACTCAGTATATCAGATCAAAAGGCTATGTCACAATGCTTCAGCCTGAGCACCGCGCTCAGACCATTCAATCTGTAATAGCAGGTAGGATAGATAAGTGGTATGTAAATGAAGGATCTTATGTAAGTAAGGGAGATACCATCGTCAGTATTACAGAGGTGAAAGATGAGTACTTCGATTCGTTGCTATTGCCTAGGACGCAGCTCCAGGTGGAAGCAAAGAATCTTTCAGCTCTTTCTTACAAGGAAAAAGTAAAGGCGTTGGATAGTCAGATAGCAGCTTTGGAGCGAAATAATATTTTAAGAAAAGAGCAAGCTAGGAATAAGCTACAGATGGCAGAATTAGAAGTGGAGTCTGATAGCATCCGTTTTGAACAAGCCAAAGTCAATTATGAAATCGGTATTAAGCAACTTGAAAGAGCGGAAAAACTCTATGAAGAAGGATTACGATCTCTCACTGATCTAGAAACTCGCAGGTTGAAATTCCAAGAAGTGAAGGCAAGTGTAATTGGAGCACAGAACAGTTTATTGAGCAGCAGGAATTCCTTCATTTCTGCTCAAATAGAGCTGGGTGCAATAGACAATGATTTCAGCGATAAATTGGCTAAAGCTGAATCGGACATGTACACAGCCCAATCAAGTCAATACGATGCAGAAGGTTCTGCTACCAAACTTGAAAATCAATATTCCAACTATGAGGCGCGGAAAGGTTTTAGACACATTCTGGCGCCACAGGACGGATTTATAGCTGAGGCCATTCAAGTTGGTTTAGGTGAGACGATAAAAGAGGGAGACCAAATAGTCAATATTGTGCCTTCCAATGGTGATCTAGCGGTAGAGATGTACATCTCGCCCGTTGATTTGCCATTAATGGTCGTGGGGAAAAAAGTACGTTTCATTTTTGATGGCTGGCCAGCGATTGTATTTACAGGCTGGCCTAGGCTATCCAATGGTACATTCGGAGGAGTGATTGTAGCTATTGATCAATTTGCAGGCACGAGTAATCAATTCAGAGTTTTGGTGGGAGAGGATCCGGAAGAGGAGGCTTGGCCTGAGGTTCTGCGGGTAGGATCTGGAGCGGATGGAATAGCTTTACTTAATGATGTGCCGGTATGGTATGAAATCTGGAGACAACTTAATGGGTTTCCGGCTGATTACTATACGAGAATTCAGAAAGATAAAATAGCATCAGGAAAGAAATGAAAAGGATATTCTTTACTTTCTTACTATTTGCCAGCAGTTTAAATCTTCATGCTCAAGGTGGTGATACCTTAGCTTTTGAGACATATCTGGAATGGGTGAAGTCGTACCACCCGCTTTCAGCTCAAGCTGATATCATGCTTACGATGGGAGATATGGAAGTCCGTACCGCCAGAGGAAGTTTCGATCCTTTGCTTTATGGTAATCTGGATAAGAAAAGTTACGACGAAAAGGCCTATTACGATAAACGAGAGGCTGGTATTTCCATCCCTACCTGGGCTGGAATAGAGCTAAATGGAGCCTTTGAACAGAATTCAGGACAATTTATCAATCAAGAAAACGCTCTGCCAACAGGAGGTTTGTTGTCAGCGGGAGCGTCTATTAATCTTGGACAAGGGTTGATTTTAGATGATAGAAGAGCAGGGCTACGAAAAGCGCAGATTTACCAACAGTCCACGGAGTCGGATCGTAAAAGACTGCTCAATGAACTGTATCTCCAAGCTACTGACGCATATTGGAATTGGTCGCTTGCCCATGCGAATAAAGTTTTGCTAGCTGAAGGAGTAGAATTAGCCATCATTAGATTTAGAGGGGTGAAAATCAGTTACGAGCAAGGAGATTTTCCGGCTATAGATACTGTGGAAGCAGCCACGCAACTTTTGAATAGAGAGTATAATCTCTTAAAGGCTGAAAATGAGCTTTTCGTCCGAACTCAAGAGCTTAGCAATTTTCTATGGGATGATTCTGGTAATCCTATTGCGCTGGATATGGCAACATTTCCCGAGAATCTCTATTCAGGCCAGTCATTGATATTAAATGAAGAAGAGCTTCGCGTACTGATTGCAGCGCATCCTGAGTTGATGCTCGTAGATTATGAATTGGCTAGCTTGGATGTGGAGAGACGACTCAAAGCTCAACAGATTATTCCTGTGGTAAAGCTTAAGTATAATTTTCTGACAGAAGAGGTAAATCAATTTGATCAAAACACTTTCTTTGAGAACAATTATAAATGGGGACTAACAATGTACACACCATTGATGTGGAGAAAGGCGAGAGGTGGAATGCGACTGGCAGAAGCTAAAATTGATTTCAAGGAAAACTCCAGAGATTTGAAAGAACTTCAGCTTCGCACCAAACTCGAAAATGAACTGAACAGCTGGAGTGCATTAAATGCTCAGATCAATACTTACACTCGAAATGTCGTCGCTTTGGAAATGCTCCTGCAAGGGGAATTGAGGCGTTTTGAGATTGGAGAAAGCAGTTTGTTTCTAGTAAATAGCAGGGAAGTATCGGTGTTTGGTTCAAGAATTACTTTAAACGAATTACTTTCCAAACGAAAAATCACCTATGCAAAAACGAGGTATGCAGCCGGAGTTGGATTTGAATGATTCTACTATTTGAGTTAAGTTTACACTGAACAAAAAAACAGTTTTATGCCCGCTTTTGTAATAATAGAAGTTGATATCACGGATCCTGAAAAGTACAATGCTTATAAGGAACTAACGCCTGCGACAGTTTCAGCGTATGGCGGTAAGTTTATCCTTCGTGGAAATCCTGTCACCGTCTTAGAGGGAGATTGGAATCATGAGCGATTGGTGATGCTGAAATTCCCTACGAAGGAGAAAGCTGAAGCTTGGTATAATTCAGAAGGATATCAGCATGCCAAATCTGTAAGAGCTGGTGCTGCCATTGCCAAATTTCTGTTGATAGAATCATAAATTTCTGAGTAGAGGATCCAATCAAAAAGGCTTCCAATTGGAAGCCTTTTTGATTGAATACCAGTTGATTATAAGTCTGGTTGAGGAGTCATTCTCAAATAGGGTTTGATGACTTTGTGTCCCTTAGGAAATTTCGCAGGGATATCTTCAGTCTGGATACTTGGAGAGACTACAACATCTTCACCTTGCTTCCAATTGGCTGGCGTAGCCACTGAATAATTGGCGGTCAACTGCAGAGAGTCGATTACTCTTAGCAACTCATCAAAGTTTCTACCTGTGCTTGCTGGGTAAGAGATAATAAGTTTGATCTTCTTATCATTTCCTATAATAAATACGGAGCGAACTGTGAAGTTTTCACTGGAATTAGGATGAATCATATCATATAAATCCGACACTTTTCTATCCTCATCTCCGATGATCGGGAAATTCACGGTAGTGCCCTGTGTCTCATTGATGTCAGAAATCCAGCCTCTGTGGTTTTCTACTCCATCTACACTTAGCGCTAGTACTTTTGTGTTTCGCTTTGCAAACTCATCCTTAAGCTTCGCTACTGCTCCTAATTCTGTCGTACATACCGGAGTATAGTCAGCGGGGTGTGAGAATAGAACTCCCCAACCATCTCCTAAATACTCGTATAAATCAATTTTTCCTTCTGTAGTGTCGGCCGTAAAGTTTGGGGCCGTGTCGCCTAGTCGTAATGCCATATTAGTTATTGTTTAAAAGTTCTGTTTTCTATACGTCCAATATAACATCCAATGTGCTTTTCGGTTCCTGTTTTTCTAAATCTTTATAAAAAAATAGGGGAACATAAACCCATTTTGGGAAAAGTAAGTTGTAAGTCCAACTTATACTTTTACTTCGTAAATAAACTAAAACCAAACACAATGAAAACTTACTACAATCCAGAGGACCTTAAGAATTTTGGCAAAATAGGTGAATTTCAAAAGCCTCTCGCCGATAAGTTTTTTGAGTATTATGGAGAAGTCTTTGCCGAAGGCGCACTCACGGCAAGAGAGAAATCGTTGATCGCACTTGCAGTTGCCCATACGATCCAGTGCCCTTATTGTATTGATGCATACACTACAGATACCATGGAAAAAGGCTGCGACGAGGAGCAAATGATGGAGGCCGTTCATGTGGCAGCGGCTATCCGAGGAGGTGCATCGCTGGTACATGCTACTCAAATGATGAATAAAGTGAAGGAAATATCAATGTAATCAATGAAGTCTCTAAAAGCGCAAGATCACCCACTATCTAGCTCAGAAGCTGAAATTCAACACTTAGAAAGCGATATGCCAGGCTTTTCAGGGGATAGTTTTGCTTCTGAACTTAAGAAAATCAATCTTTTTCCTCTAAAACCAACTCAGATCGAAGTTCTGCAAATCAATCTGGGCAAAATGTGCAATCAGGTTTGCAAACACTGCCATGTGGATGCTGGGCCTGACCGCAAAGAAATCATGACCCGTGACACCATGCAGCAATGTCTGGAAGTCGTAAAAAATCATTCAGTTACCACAATTGATCTTACTGGCGGAGCGCCAGAAATGAATCCTGAATTCCGTTGGTTTGTAGAAGCTATACGCTCCATAGATTCTGAGATTACTATAATTGTCCGATGCAATCTCACCATCATTCTGGCGAATCCTAAATACCACGATTTGCCTGAGTTTTTTATGAAGCATAGAATTGAAATTGCTTCTTCTTTACCTTACTTCACAGCAACCAAAACAGATTCCCAGCGTGGGGATGGTGTTTTCGAGAAATCTATCAAAGCGCTAAAACTGCTGAACGACCAGGGATATGGAGTAGAAGGAACTGGTTTGGTTTTAAATTTAGTCTATAATCCTTCTGGCGCATTTATGCCTGCAGCACAAGCTGGCTTGGAAGCGGAGTTTAAGAAGCGTCTTGATGATAAATATGGCATTACTTTCAATTCTCTTTTTACTATTACCAATTTACCGATTAGTCGATTTCTGGAATATCTCCTGAGAAGTGAAAACTATGAGGGGTATATGGAAAAGCTAATTGATAGTTTCAATCCTGTGGCCGCCTCTGGAGTAATGTGCAGAAACACCATCTCAGTAGGATGGGACGGTTATTTGTATGATTGTGATTTCAATCAAATGCTGGAGCTTAAGGTGACATCTATAGATTCGCAGCATATAAAAGACTGGAATGAGAAATCACTTACTGAGAGAGACATCATAGTCAAAAATCACTGCTTCGGATGCACGGCAGGAGCAGGATCAAGTTGCGGAGGTACAACAGCATAATATGAAGGACGGGATACTAATTTTTCAGAAAAATGCTGAGCTGGGTAAAGTAAAAACCAGACTTGCAGCCACTATAGGAGATCAAGCAGCATTTGAAGCATATCAGCTTTTGGTAAAATTCACACATAAAGTAGTTTCAAAAAGTCCAGTACAGAAGATTCTCTTTTTCTCAGATCATCTGGAAGAAGACCTATCAAAATATCCTTCAGAATACCGATTTGAATTACAGTCAGGCCAGGATTTGGGTGAAAAGATGAGTAATGCCTTTCAACAGCTTTTCGAAGAGAAGTTTGACCGTCTGATAATAGTAGGAACGGATTGTGCAGAGATCACTGCAGAACTGATTTCTGAAGCATTTGACGAATTAGACGAAAACGACGCGGTGATAGGCCCTGCACATGATGGAGGATATTATTTGCTCGGTATGCGCAAGTTTATTCCAGGTTTATTTAAAGGAATTCCATGGAGTACTGACAAAGTATCATCATTGACGAAGGAATATTTGACTCAGAATGAGATTTGTTTTGCACTGCTTCCTACACTTTCGGATGTGGATTATGAACAGGAATGGAATAGATTTAAGTATAAACTTTAATCTTAATATTTCTTTAATTTTTGGAGAAAACTAGTGGAAACCTCCATCTTACTTCAGATTTTGGTCATTAAAAAAACACAGAATCAAACCCATCACTTCTTAATAGAGATATATGTTGTTAAAAATCTATAAACCAGTAAGTCTCGTTTTAATGTCCTTTTTGCTACTGATGGGATCCAGCATGAATTGCTTTAGTCAGACCAAAACGAACACTTATGATATTGTGCTGGCTGGATTCACGATTGGAAGCATGCAGGCAGATAAAACAACCCTTCCAACTGGCGAGGATTACCAAATTCATAGCAAAGTCGAATTTTGGTTTTTTGGTAAAATTCATGTTGAATTTCTTCAAAATGTCAAGTTTCAAGATGGACAGTTGATAAAAGCCACTACCAAATCAGATTCGAATCGTGGCAATTTTGTGACAACAATAGATTGGAACAAAGATCACTATGACATAGATGCCAATTCATATAAATTCCACAATGAAGATCCAATAAATCAGGCTGTTTTTGGAACTCCTGCCAAATTATATTTTCAAGAACCCAAAGATGGCGATATTCTTATTTCTGAGAATTTCGGTATGCTTACCACTGTCAGAGAGGTTGATAAAGGCGTTTACGAGATAGATGTTAATGGAAATATGAACCGTTTTCAATACGAAAATGGGATTTTGCAAAAGGTAATACTGGAAAACAACATCAAGAATTATTCGATCCAGCGTAGGGATGACTGAGGAGTGTAAGATTTCGGTAATTATTCCCTGCCTGAATGAAGAGGAAAATTTGAAAGAATTGATTCCTTACATTCAAAAATATGGTAATGAATTACTTTCAGAAATTATTTTAGTGGATGGGGGTTCTATCGACAATTCCTCAGCAGTAGCGAAATCTTTCGGTGCTGTATTTGTCAAATCACCTATCTGCTCCAGAGCTGCCCAGTTAAATTTTGGTGCCCATAAAGCTAAAGGTGATATTTTTTACTTTGTACATGCTGACACCAGACCTTCCAAAGAATTTTCAAAAGCGATTTCACTAGCTATATCCCAAGGAAAACAAGTCGGATGTTTTCGCTATCGGTTTGATCGTGAAAGTAGACTTTTGAAGTTTAATTCGTGGTTTACGCGTTTCAATGGACTTTTGTCTGGAGGAGGCGATCAATCGTTATTTATTAAAAAATCATTTTTTGAGACATTAGGTGGATTCGATGAGTCCTTTTGCATTATGGAAGATTTTGAACTAGTCAGACGAATACGGCAAAAATCTGATTTCCATGTCCTTCCAGATGAAATGATAGTTTCGGCGCGGAAATACAGTGAAAATAGTTGGTTGAAAGTGCAGCTCGCTAATTTAATGGCTTTCAGTCTTTTTTTGTTAAAAGCTAAGCCAGCTTCAATCAAAAGTTTATATTTAAATTTTTTAAATAAAAGAATCAAAAGTATAACAGAAGTTGAATGAATCAAGCGACAATTAATGGCATCCAACAAGTAGGGATAGGGGTAAAAGATGCAAATCAGGCTTGGGCTTGGTATCGTAAAGCATTCAAGATGGATGTGCCGATTTTTCAGGATAGTGCTGAGGCCAAATTGATGACTCGCTACACTTCTGGCAAAGTGGAAAGTAGGCATGCGATCCTAGCCTTGAATATGCAAGGTGGCGGTGGATTTGAGATTTGGCAATATACTTCTAAAGTTCCGCTGGCATCCGAGGAAGAGCTTACCTGGAAAGATTTGGGAATTTTGGCCGTAAAAATGCGTTGTCATGATACACAGAAAACTTATGCTCATTTGAAAAATGTGGGCGCTGTAATGCTGGGTGAACCTGCAAAAAACCCACTGGGTATTTGGCATTTTTATGTAAAAGACCCATACGGAAATATGTTCGAACTGATAGAAAATGGTTCTTGGTTCAGTAAGAACAAGGACTTTACAGGTGGAGTGCTAGGCGTAGTAATAGGCGTATCCTCTGTAGATGCTGCACTCCCTATTTACCAAAATCATTTAATGCAAACTGAAATTCTTTTTGATAAAACTGGCATTTGGGAGGATTTTGCTCAAGTAGGAGAGGGACAAACAGAATACCGCAGAGCTATTCTTCAGGGTTCCTCTGTCATGACAGGAGCTTTTGGAAGATTGTTTTGCCAGTCTCAGATAGAATTGATAGAAACTAAAAATCAGCCTAGAAATAAGGCTTTTGAAAATAGAAACTGGGGCGATTTAGGATTTATCCATGTATGCTTTGATGTGAACGGAATGAGTGCAATCAAAGAGAACCTTGCAAAAGAAGGCATGGCTCTGACAGTCGACAGTGGCAATGAGTTTGACATGGGCAAAGCCGCTGGTAGATTCTCATACTTAGAAGATCCGGATGGCACATTGATTGAAATGGTAGAGACTTTCAAAGTTCCGATCATGGAGAAATTAGGCTGGTATTTGAACCTTGGCAAAAGGAAAAGCACTAAGAACCTACCAAACTTTGTGGTAAAGCTCCTTTCTCTCAATCGCGTAAAAGCATAATCTCAATTTAATTTCCAGAAATCAAGCGGGCTAGGTCAACCAAACGGTTGGCGTAGCCCGCTTCGTTATCATACCAGCCCACGACTTTGATCATATTTCCTTTAGCTGAGGTGAGCGCTGAATCGATGATGCAGGAATGTGAATTCCCTATGATATCAATAGATACGATAGGAGCGTCCTCAACTTCAAGAAATCCCTTCAAATAACCCTTACTCGCATCTCTGAATGCTGCGTTTATCTGATCTTCTGTGACATCTTGCTTCAGTTGCACGATCATATCAGTCAACGAACCATCAGGTACAGGAACTCTCATCGCAGACGCTTCTATTTTTCCTGCCAATTCTGGCAAAATCTCATCCAGAGCTTTTCCTGCATTTGTCGTGGTCGGAATAATGGAGTATGCAGCCGCTCTAGCTCTTCTCAGATCGCGATGAGGTGCATCATGAAGATTTTGATCGTTGGTATAAGAATGAACCGTAGATGCAAAGCCTTTGACCACTCCGAAATTATCATCCAGCACTTTCACCATTGGCGCCAGGCAGTTTGTGGTACATGAAGCATTGGAGACTATTTTTTCATCGCCATTGAGGATGGAATCATTTACTCCTAAAACCACCATCTTGATAGTCGGATCTAGGGATGGAGCAGAAATGATTACTTTTTTTGCTCCTGCGGTAAGATGTTTTTCTGCGCCACTCCGATTAGTGAATCTTCCAGTACATTCGATGACCAAGTCAATATCTAAATCTCCCCAAGGAAGTTTTTCAGGATCAGATTGTCCTAACAATTGAATTTCATGTCGATTTACTTTCAGAATTGAGTCTAAGAGCTCAATTTTACTATCAGATTTGCCATGAATGGAATCGTATTTCAGTAGATGAGCTAAAGAAACTGGATCAGCCAAATCATTAATAGCCACTAGAGTTAATCCTTTCTTTTCCAGAATAAGTTTTGCAGTATATCTGCCTATTCGGCCAAAGCCATTTATGGCTATTCTGATATTATTGGTTGGTTTCATTGGTAGTTTTCTAATTGGGAATCAAAAATAGGAAAATCAACCACAAACCTTCTGAAGAAAATTTTATTCCTTTGGACTCAGCTTTTTAGCTCAAATCAGAAGAAATGTTCGAAGCCAAATTGTTTTTAAAAACTTAACCCTCTATATTTGCACAACCATTCAGAAAAGCACGTTTTCTGTGGGTATTAATGGTCGGTTCGTCTAGGGGTTAGGACACGTCCCTTTCACGGATGAAACACGGGTTCGATTCCCGTACCGACTACATTGTCGCCTGAATTTCAGGAAGTTGTGAAAATTTTTATTAGTATGGTCGGTTCGTCTAGGGGTTAGGACACGTCCCTTTCACGGATGAAACACGGGTTCGATTCCCGTACCGACTACTAAGACGTTAAAGCTCAATTCCCGCTTTGTCTTAATATATTTTTGTTTTATGGTTGTTAGTGGTTAAAGTGAACAAAATCCCGATCCTTGGTCGGGATTTTTGTTTTACCCGCCTTTTTGATTAATGGCTCAGAAGCCATTTTTAATTTTGTTAATTTCAAGATTGGAATAATAAAATTAACCTATGCTTCAACCCAAAATTAAACGACACTACGCCAAAATCATTTTGGCTGCTGCAATCCCTCTTTTAATTTCTTGTAATAAGAGTGAGAAAATAGATCTCCGCGAACGAACTTTAACCAAGGAGGAAATTGCTCCCTTGGTAGAGGCAGCCGAAGGGGGAGTAAATCCAACTCTAATTCCTGGACTTAAACTTTCCTTATGGGCAGTTGACTCGTTGGTTTATGACCCGATTTCCATTCAGGTGACTGATGACGGAAGTCTTTATTACACGAGAACTAATCGCCAGAAAAACTCTGAATTTGATATTAGAGGCCACCAAGAATGGGAAATACCCTCTATCAGTTTGCAGACAATAGAAGAAAAAAGAGCTTTTCTTCAAAAGACGCTTTCTCCTGAAATGTCTGATAAAAACACCTGGCTTGCAGATGTGAACGGCGACGGATCACATGACTGGAGGGATATGACAGTGGAGAGAGAGGAAATTTATAGACTTGAAGATAGGGATGGAGATGGTCTTGCAGACTACTCACAGATGATGGTTCAGGATTTCAATGATGTGACTACGGATGTTGCTGGTGCTTTATTGAAACTGGGCGATAATTTATTTGTTGGTGTTGGGCCAGACGTTTGGAGACTATCTGATAAAAACGGTGATGGAATAATGGATGAGAAAGAGTCAATTTCTCATGGCTATGGTGTACATATCGGTTTTGGTGGGCATGGAATGTCTGGTCTTGAACTTGGCCCAGATGGCAGAATCTATTGGGGAATTGGAGATATAGGTTTTAATGGAGTTGGTCCGGATGGCACTGAGTGGAAATATCCAAATAGAGGCGTAGTAGCTCGTTCAAATCCTGATGGAAGTGATTTTGAGATCTTTGCGATGGGTGTAAGAAATACCCACGAGTTCACTTTTGACGCTTATAATAATCTGATTTCGGTTGATAATGATGGAGACCATGCAGGAGAAAGCGAGAGATTAGTGTATCTAGTTAACGGTTCTGATACTGGCTGGAGAACCAACTGGCAATTTGGTAAATACCGTGATCCAGATAACAATACCTATAAGGTATGGATGGACGAAAAATTATTTATTCCACGACATGAAGGTCAGGCTGCTTATATCACGCCACCTATTCAAAACTACATAAATGGTCCAACAGGGATGGTTTATAACCCTGGAACGGCTTTGGCAGAAAAGTGGAAAAACACCTTTTTCGTAGCTTCTTTTGTAGGTAACCAAACAAGATCAGGAATTCATGCCTTCAAGCTAGAACCAGACGGAGCATCTTTCAAGATGTCACAAACAGAGAATATCATGTCAGGTATTTTGGCAACAGGATTGGACTTTGGGCCTGATGGCTCGCTTTATTTTGCTGACTGGATAGAAGGTTGGAATACCAAAAATTACGGTAGAGTTTGGAAGATAGAGGATGAAGGTGGAGCTGACTGGGAAGCAAGAAAGATAACAGCTCAGGTGATGAAAACTGATTTCAAAACACTCACTGATGAGGCTCTCGGAGGCTATTTAGGTGACGAGGATATGCGGATCAGGAGAAAAGCGCAGTTCGAATTGGCGAAAAGGGGAGAAGATGGAGCAGAGGTTTTTCAGGCAGCTATTAGACAAAAAGCTAATCAATTCGCAAGAATTCATGCGATAGTCGGTATAAGCCAGTTGGCAAGAATGGAGAAAATGGATTATGCTGATGCATTAATTCCTCTGCTGAAAGACCAAGATTCTGAGATCAGAGCACAGGCTGCCAAGTGGCTTGGAGATATTAAATATGCAAAAGCTGGGTCTGCTTTGATGCCATTATTGACAGATAGCGAAATTAGAGTGAGATTCTTTGCTTCTGAAGCTTTGGGCAGAATCGCCTACGAGCCCTCCATTAATGGTTTGATTGGAGTATTAGAAGCTAACAATGACCAAGATGCATTCTTACGTCATGCAGCAAGTTTAGCTTTAGCACGAATAAACAAGAAAGAGCCAATTATTTCGCTGGCATCTCACCCTTCCAATGCAGTTCGTCTTGGAGCTGTGTTGGCACTGCGTAGAATGGCTGATCCGGGAATCACAGCTTTCCTGGCTGATAATGATGAATACATCGTGACGGAAGCAGCCAGAGCAATAAATGATGATTTCTCTATTGAAGGAGCATTGCCGGCTTTGGGTGATCTTCTGGTAACTACAAACTTCGAAAATGAGCCGTTGATCAGAAGAGCGATCAGTGCAAATCTTAGAGTGGGAACGCAGAAGTCATTGGACAATCTGAAAACTTACATTGCTAAGCCAGGAGTAAATTCCGTTTTGAAAGCAGAAGCAATTGCAACTTTAGGCACCTGGGCAAAGCCATCTGTGCTTGATCGTGTAGATGGAAGAAACCGGGGAGCAGTAGAAAGAGATCTTGCGCCTATTCAGGCATCTGTTGAATCTACATTGATAGGCGCGTTGAGCGATAAAAATGAAGCGATCAGAGAAGCAGGAGTAAAAGCAATCGGCAAATTGAAGATAGCTGATGCTGAATCTAAGCTTGTTGCTTTGTTGAGAAATGATAAATCTGAAAATGTACGTGTAGCTGCAATTTTGGCACTCTCCACTGCGAACCCTGGCTCTATTTCAGAACCTATAGAAATAGCGATGAAGGACAATTCCAGAGCAGTACGAGTAGTAGGCTTAGATCTGTTGACCAAAACTGATATTTCTCAAGATTTGATGGTGAGTCTGCTTCAGGATGTAATCCAAAACAGAACTACTGCAGAAAAACAAGCCGCCTTGTTAAATCTGGGCAATCTTGAAAATTCAGCTGAACTTCCTCTTTGGGATACACTTTTAGAAGATTTGTCAAAAAACAAATTGCCAAATGAAGTGATGATAGAATTGGAGGAAGCTATAGATGCTACGAAATCAGCTGAATTGAAAGCTAAATACGACAAGATTCAAGAGACACGAACAAATGGAGATTTAGTCGCACTTTATAGTGGCGCACTTGAAGGCGGAAGTGTAAGAGCTGGAAGGAATATTTTCTTCCAGAATCAAACTGCACAATGTATTCGTTGCCATGGGTATGATGATATGGGAGGTGTAGCTGGCCCTCACTTGAACGGCATTGCTAATAGAGTTACACAAACAGAGCTTCTTGAGGCATTGATCGACCCAAGTAAGCGATTGGCTCCCGGATATGGTTTTGTCCAACTGGAATTGAAAGACGGAACCTCTGTGAATGGCACATTGATGGAAGAAAAAGAAGATGGATTGGTAATAAAAGCAGGTGCTAAGCCAGATACTTTGATTATGAATAACAGTATTGCCGAGCGTAAAAATTCACCTTCCAGCATGCCAGATATGAAGGCACTGCTTACTAAAAGAGAAATTAGAGATTTGGTGACCTTCCTGAGTACTATGACCAAAGAATGGGAATGAGTAAACTGAATATTAGTTTAGTAAATATCGGGATCATCACATTTGTGGTGATCTTTTTTAATTTGATAGAGGTTGGAAAGTTAAAGCGGCATAACTCAGATATCCCTCAAAATGAGCTATTAGTTGAATTCTGTAGACACTGACATAGATGGATTTTTTCCGCTAACAGAAAATAATGTGACTAATGCTGGCATGGTACCTTAATGAAAATGTAGAATGCCGATAATCAAATCATATTGGTGTGCCTGACTCAAGGGGAGGCTGCCGCCGAAACAAGTGAAAGTAAAATAAGGAGGATGTTGCCAAAAGACTCGTTACCCTATGATCGAATTCCAGCAATTATTTATTCTGGAATTTTTGATAGGAAATACTTCTTCAAGGTAAAGCCAAAGAGCCATCCCGAAATATCAGGATGGCTCTTAGGGATTTAGGTTTACAATGATGGTTAATTCAAAAACTCGTCAAATGTCAAGCTGACAAAATACATGGTTCCGACAGTCGGGTTACCCCAAGCTTGAGTGTATCCTTTGCTGAATAGGTTAGATCCACCCACTTTCAAGATTGACTTGATGCTCTTTATTTTATAGCTCACCTGAGCGTCAAATGTGCCATAGGCAGGAATTGCAGACAATTGGCGGGTTGACACTGCTGGACTCACAAAAGAAGATTGCCAAACGAATTCCCCTTGCCACCTGTATGCTACTGCAAATCCAAGGTTGTCAATAATCTCTCTATTAGCGAAGTTCAATACATAACGATACTCAGGAGTATTAAAGCTAGGCTGGAAACCTGTCTCAGCTAACTCATCCAAGTTGGAGAGTGAATTAAAAGAAACATTACCTCCTAAAGTATATCCTTTAGGAAGTTGGTAATCCAGACTCGCTGCCCAGCCGTAAGATTTGATGATTTCCGTTCTGTTCACTGGCATTGAATAAATATTTCTCCCACCTGAGCCTACACCGATCAAGTTTAGGCCTGTAAGAGCATTTGGACCCTGAAGACCGGCGGCAGACGCATCCTGAACTAGCACCTGACTACCATTGAAATTTTCGAATCTGTTGAAATAAGCATACGCATCAACCAATAGTTTATTACCCCAAATTCCTTTGTAACCTACTTCAAAAGACTTAACTCTCTCTGGCTTAAATTCTTTGATTTCGTATGGTTGTAATTGATCAATATTAGCGCCTGCTGCATTCGCAGGAACTACTTGAGCTGCAATACCAGGAACTAAAGTAGGAACAAGCGCAGCAATTGCTGCAGGAGCGGCACTTGGAGGAATTATACCAGCTTGCACTTGCGCAGTAACGACCTGAGTGGCCTGTGTAATAGCCATTTGAGTGGCTTGCTGTATACTTTGCTGATAAACTGGCGAGCCTGGCTGTATGTCCGCTGTAACTGCTGCTCCAAAGCTACTTACATTAGCTAAAGTATAGCCAGGATTAGCATTCAAATTGTATCGGTCTGCAAGAAATGGCAAACCACCAATCAAACGAGCCTGAGGCGTGTTTAGATTTATATATTGATCTTGGTTAGTTGGAATACGGAAACCTGTCTGGTAAGAAGCTCTGAAATTGTGATTTCCCTGAGTGAATACTCCTGAAACTCTTGGAGACCATTGTCCTTCAAAGTTCTCGTTTTTATCATAACGTGCAGAAGCTGTTAACTTGAATTTATCATTTAACAACTTTTTCGAACCCTGAATATACCCACCGTATTCGTTAATATTGAATTCATCACCATTTTCATCCAGCGCGAAAAGTGTTGCATTTGAATTCAAGTCATATATTCTATAATTAGCTCCCACAATAAATTCAGCGAATTTGATTTGCTCAGCAAAATTATACGATCCTTCAAAGTGGTACAAATTTGTTTTATCCACAAATTGAGCACCTACACCATTTTGGTCACCTGGAATAGGTCTAGAGGTTACATCATTCAACGCGTTATTAAATTCTGAAGTGCCAGGTACAAATCTTCCCAAGTCTGCAACTCCTCTTGCAGCGATATGTGCGCCGCTAGGGTCTAAACCTCCTTGTAACGCCTGTGCGTAAGCTCCAACATATTGTGGAAACCACAGACTACTTGGTTTCCAAGCTTCATTGATTCCTTGAGCGGCAGTTCCAACTGCAAAAGCATCTCCAGATCGCTCTTGAG
This sequence comes from Algoriphagus antarcticus, assembly GCF_002150685.1. Taxonomy (GTDB): domain Bacteria; phylum Bacteroidota; class Bacteroidia; order Cytophagales; family Cyclobacteriaceae; genus Algoriphagus; species Algoriphagus antarcticus. Next base: position 107,736 of record NZ_MSSW01000030.1, on the reverse strand, counting down.
TGGTGTAAGCTCTTACATACCAATTGGAACCTCTTAGCTCAGCTTTGTATTGTCCCATCATAAAATCTTTCAAGGAATATCTATCTGCCCCAGTATAAACTGTCGTACCAAATCCAATATTTCCCTGCAAAATTGCTTCTATTCGATCATTGATCCTGTAGTGTAATGCTGCGTTGAATTTTAACGATTTAGTACCATAATCAGCCAAATCACGTTCCAGATAGCCAGTTCTGGAAACCGCAGTGCTTGGAATTAAAGGTAGAACTGCAGCCGGAAGTGCACCAGCTCTTATCATAGACTGCGCTACAGATATCATATTTACGTTAGTCTCGTCACCATAAATATTTACTCCATTGTAGGCTGGGTTATTTGATGTATTGCCAGATGCAATCGTTGAGCCATTCAAAAGTGATTGATCCCGGAAGTCATTTGCTTGCCAGTCATCAGCAGTGAGGTATTCAAAATTTACCTTGTAAGCAAACTTGTTGTTTATAGCTTTGGCATATCTAGCACTGAAGTTATAAAAACCAGTAGCCGCTTTTGATCTACCGCTTTCATCCATAATTCCTGTTTTAACACTGGCAGAAAGTCCTTGATAAAGAAAGGGGCTTTTTGAATTCATCAGCAATATTCCATTGATGGCATTTGGACCATACAGCGCTGAAGAAGCACCTGGAAGTAGTTCTACACTTTCTAGGTCTAGCTCTGAGATACCTACAATATTTCCTACTGAGAAATTCAATCCTGGAGCCTGATTATCCATACCATCTATTAGCTGAACAGTTCTTACGTTGCCGTTGGCGTTGAACCCACGTGTGTTAAAGGATTTGAATAGGAGTGACTGTGTACTCATTTCCACTCCCTTCATGTTGTTTATCGCATCGTAGAAACTTGCCTGCGGAGCATCTCTAATTGCGATGATGTCCATTTTCTCCACTGAAACAGGAGACTGAAGTACACTTTCTTCAACTCTTGAGGCAGAGACTACTACTTCTTGGCCAAGTATGGTGGATTCAGCCAATTGGATGTCAAGATTGCTTCGTCCACCGGTGATTTCTATTTCCTGTGATGTATATCCTATCATAGAAAATACCAAGATAAATGGAGGCTCTTGATTAACATTTAGTGAATAATTCCCAGAAAGATCAGAAATAGTTCCAATCACTTTTCCTTGCACCAAGATATTGACACCAACTAAGGTCTCCTTGGTATCTGAATCGGTCACTGTTCCAGAAATTGTAGTCTGGGCCAATACCTTGGCTGCTGTGAGGGAAACCAGGAGTGTAAGGAAAAACACTGATGCCCTGATTTTAAGTGTAAAATTGCTCATAGGCTATTTTATTAAGTATTTAGGTTTATTGAATTTCAAGTGAAAAATACGTTATGTAATTATGGAAAATTACCCTAAAAAAAGAATAATTGATGTTTTATGAATAAAATTTAATATCAAAGTTCAGCCTTGAATTATAGCATCATCTGGAAACTGAGGTATTCTATCCAAATTCTAAAAATATATGAGGACTTTATTGAGAATCCCGAACTCAGTGAACTGTTTTATTATCAATTCGAAAAACTAATTATTTTTGCGTCAGCGGGACTAAAAGCAAAAAAGCCCAACTTTTGCTGGGCTTTTCAGGATGTTTGGGACAATTTACTCTGTTTTATTTTCTTCATTTACATGTTTTACCAAGCGATCACAAAGCACTTTGATCTCCTCAGACATGTATTCGTCAGCCGTACTGTTTAGAATCGTCTGAGCCATTCCTCCGAGGATATCAATGTAAAAACGCTTCATTTCTACCACTGACATTTCTTCTGTCCACAGATCAATTCGAAGTGTACTATGATTCTGATTGTCCCAGACGTTTAGGCTGATACTTTTGGTGTCTTCCAAACCTTCACCTTCTTTGTCTGATGCATCCCACTTGATTGATTTTGGAAAGCCGTTTTCATCTAAATCGACTTGGAACTTGATCTCTGAGTTTTTCATGCGTTATAGTTTGATTCCTAAAGAATCATGTGTTGAATTTGCAAAATTAATCAGGTTAACTTCCTGAGTGCTGCCTGAGTTCATTTTTACCTATTTTATTCGAAAATCATTTCTGGAACTTCGCCTTCTACGATAAGTTTTCCAGCAGTTTTGTCTTTTATTTCTTCTACTGAAACACCTGGAGCTCTTTCGAGCAGCACAAAACCTCCTTTTGGAGAGATTTCAAGAACAGCAAGATCAGTTACTATTTTCTTCACACATCTGACTCCGGTGATTGGAAGGGAGCAATCGGGGAGAAGCTTGGATTCTCCTGACCGTGAACAATGCTGCATGGCCACAATTATATTGTCCGCAGAGGCAACCAGATCCATAGCTCCGCCCATTCCCTTGACCATTTTCCCTGGGATTTTCCAATTTGAGATATCGCCGTTTTCAGAAACTTCCATCGCTCCGAGAATAGTCAAATGTACATGACCACCACGAATCATCGCGAAGGATTCGGCGGAATTGAATAGAGCCGACCCTTTTGCCATAGTCACCGTTTGCTTTCCGGCATTGATAAGGTCTGGATCGATCTGATCTTCAGTAGGGAAGGGGCCAATTCCTAGTAATCCATTCTCAGATTGAAGCACAACTTCTAAGTCATCTGGAATGTAATTGGCGACTAGCGTGGGAATTCCGATCCCTAAATTTATGTATTGCCCATTCTTCACCTCTTTGGAGATTCGCTGAGCTATTTGATCTTTTGTAAGCATTTTGGGTTGTTTTTTGAGTTCAAAGAAAATTTGAGTTACAGAGTCTAGCTTGGCTAGATGCTATTTTGAGACTGTTCTCTGCTCAATTCTCTTCTCGTAATTTTCTCCTTGAAAAATACGCTGGACATAGATTCCCGGGGTATGAATTTGATTAGGATCGAGTTTTCCAGCTTCCACCAATTCTTCCACTTCAGCAATACAAATCTTACCAGCAGCAGCCATCATCGGATTGAAGTTTCTGGCAGTTCCCTTGAAAATTAAATTACCAGCTGTATCACCTTTCCACGCTTTGACAATGGAGAAATCAGCTTTCAACCAACTTTCCAGCAGATACATTTTACCATCAAATTCGCGGGATTCCTTTCCCTCAGCCACTTCTGTACCCACTCCGGCAGGAGTAAAGAATGCAGGGATTCCGGCTCCACCAGCTCGAACACGCTCAGCCAGTGTTCCTTGTGGGATCAAATCCACTTCAAGTTCTCCGCTGAGTAGTTGTCTTTCAAACTCTGCATTCTCACCCACATAGCTGGAAATCATCTTTTTCACCATTCGCTTTTTCAGCAAAAGGCCGATGCCGAAATCATCCACACCGGCATTGTTTGAGACGATAGTCAGACCAGAGATAGCTCTTTCTAAAAGAGCTGAAATGCAGTTTTCGGGAATGCCGGTCAAGCCAAATCCGCCCATCATCAGCATGCAATTGCTGGGAATATCGGCTACTGCTTCATGGGCATTTTTTACAGTTTTGTTGATCATATATTTTTGGGTTTATAGCAAGTTCTTAGCATTCTTCTGATCTAAAAATAGTTGTTCTTTCAAGGCTTCCAATCCATCAAATTTTTTCTCTTCACGAAGAAATGCTTTGATGTAAATAGTAATCTGTTTGTCGTACAAATCACCCTGAAAATCAAATAAGTTGGCTTCTACAGTTTTTTTAGTCCCATTGACGGTAGGTCTATTTCCAATATTCAACATGGCTTTGTACAGTGCTCCATTCACCAAAGCTTCTACTGCATAGACACCATCTTTAGGAATTAGTTTGTAATCATTGGGTATATGGATATTCGCGGTAGGGAAGCCGATAGATCTTCCGATTTGTTGTCCTTTGATCACCAAACCATTCAATTCATAAGGTCTGCCTAGGTAATTGATGGCGGTGGAAATATCGCTGGTTTCTAAGGCATGTCGGATTTTAGTGCTGGAAACTCCGATATCTTCCACATCCTGTCTCGATATTTCTTCCAAATCAAATCCATATTCCTCATGATGAGCTTGTAGGTATTCGAAACTTCCTTCTCGGTTTTTTCCAAAACGATGGTCGTAGCCTATGACAAGTTTTTTGGCTTGAATAGTACCCACCAAAACGGATTCGATAAATTCTTTGGAAGTAAGCTGGGAGAATTCCTTAGTGAAAGGAATAGTGATTAAATGATCAATTCCTGCCTCGCGCAGTAGCTTGGCTTTCTCCTCAAAAGTACTCAACAGCCTTAGGTTGTGCTCATCTGGATAGAGTACTAATCTAGGATGAGGCCAAAAAGTAATTAAAACAGTTTCTCCATTGATGGAGCGAGCGATTTCCCGGATACGATGAATGATTTTTTGATGTCCAAGATGCACCCCATCAAACGTCCCGCTCGTTACTACCGCGTTGGAAAGCTTGGGAAAATCACTAAGGCCTTCATAGATCTTCATTTGTTCTTGCTTTGATTTCTTCTACCAAAGGTAAAAGCTCATGTGCTTCTGAAAGTTTGAAATTACCAATTCTAGTTCTGCAAAGCGAACTCATGTAAGCTCCTACATTCAGTTTTTCACCCAAATCTCTGGCTAGACTTCTGATATAGGTTCCTTTGGAGCAAACAATTCTAAATTCTATTATGGGATTTTCAAATTTGGTGATTTCAAATTCACTTACCGTCACAGGGCGAGGATCCATTTTCACCACCTTGCCTTGTCTCGCAGACTCATATACTCGCTTTCCATCTACTTTGATGGCGGAGTGCATGGGTGGGATTTGCAAAATATCTCCTGTAAGCTCTGAGACTACTTTTTTTACTTGAGCTAAAGTAACATGCGAAGGATCTGCCACAGGGATAATAGGTTGTTCCAAATCAAAGGAATCTGTGGTCGCCCCGATCACGAAGGTACCTGTGTATTCCTTTTCTTGGCCCATGAATGAGTCAATTTGCTTGGTCATTTTCCCAGCGCAAACGATAAGAAGGCCGGTTGCCAAAGGATCAAGTGTACCAGCATGACCAACTTTCTTGATTCGAAGCGCATTTCGCACCTTTCTCACTACATCAAAAGATGTCCAATCGAGAGGTTTGTTGATTAGAAAAACTTCTCCGTAAGGCTCTTGCTGCATTGTTTTGGGGATAAAAAGGCTAGGACACTAATGTGAACTAGGTAGATGAAAGAATCAGGCGTTTGGTTCAGACTTGGCGAAAATCGCATAAAACTCAAATATAAAACCCGCTAAAGTCACGATAGGGCCTATAGTCAAACCTAAGATGCCATTGCCGTGCGGTTCACTGTCCAATCCTATAATGATAAACCCAAGGATGATCAGACCGATGCCGATAAACATCAGCTTGTAATTTTTCCGGGAAAAAGGGAAAGAAGATTTGCTCATTTTATTAATAGAGTTCGTCCAAAGACATATTTAAATACTTATTCACAGCTCGCAAGGTACTCAGGACGGAAAGAATACCGCCCACCGAAATCAAAATTCCGAAAAGTACGATCAATAATTGCTGATTTTGAAGCATCGCGAATCCGTCGATGGTTGCCTGGGTATATTTCACTAGGGCAAATAGAATCACAGAAGCGAATGCTCCTGCCAACATACCAAACAAAAATGCTCGGGATAGAAATGGCTTTCTGATAAATCCTCTGGTAGCTCCGACTAATTGCATAGAGCGAATTAGAAAACGCTGGGAGAATAGTGCCAATCGAATCGTATTATTGATCAACATGACCACAGTAATGATCAAAATCAGGATGAAACCTCCTAGTACTAAACTTACTTTTAGAAGGTTCTTGTTAATGGAATCCACCAAATCCGTCATGTAGGATACTTCAAATACGCCTGGAATAGCCTGAATTTCTTTTACGATTAACTCTAGTTGTTCTGAGGTTTGGAATTCTTCCGCAATTGATAACACAAAACTGTCTCTTAGTGGATTATCTTCCAGAAATTGGGTGAAGTCTTCCCCAGTGCTCTCGATAAATGTAGCCGCAGCTTCTTCGTCTGAGACAAATTTAAGATTCAGTGTATCACCTTTCTGAAGTATAAAAGATCGTGCAGCAAGATTGTCGTGTATAGCATCAAGATCTTTTTGCTCCATATTCTTTTCCAAAAATACCTGTACTTCGATATTCTCCCGGATCATGCTCGTCAGCGTTTTTGCCTGTATCAAGATCACTCCGAAAAGACCTACAATAAAAAGTGATAAAGTGGTACTGAAGAGAACACTTCCGAATTTGAAGTGCCCAAGTGTCTTTTTCTTTCGTGGATATTTGGCCATAGATTATGATTTCTGCTCAAAAGTAACCTTCCCCAAGGATATTGCCAATCTATTCCTGATAAAGGATTTCAATGACATTTTCTTCACTTGTTTTATCAATCTGCAAGATTTATTCTCTGCTTTCAAAATAGTAAACTAGTGAAGTGATTAACGTCCAGCGTATCAGCTAATTTTCCTTTTGAGAAAAAAAGGATATTATATGAAACGAAAATTCGATAAAGCAAATCCTCGGATCTAATCACAAGTTGGTATGATTATAGGCTCAAATTGGGTATATTAAAATGTAACCCTATCTTAAATTTTGCTAAACCAATTTTTCATGAAAACTTCTCAATTCGCTTTAATGAGCATATTTGTGCTGTTTGTTGGATTAGAATCTGCAGAAGCTCAGTCCAAGGCAAAGATTATAGGAGTGTGGTTCAATACTGATAAAACAGCCCAAATTGAGATCATGGAAAATGATGATCAGTTAATTGGTAAACTTATTTGGATTAAGCATGTGGATGGAGATACAGAGACTTTCACGGATGTGGTGAATTCTGATGCTAGTTTGAGAGATCGTCCGTTGATGGGTCTTACAATCTTGGAAGGCCTACAGTATAAAGATGGGATTTGGTCTGATGGTAAAATCTATGATCCTAAATCTGGTATAAGTTACAACTGTGAGTTGCAGCTCAAAAAGAAGGATATACTAGAGATCAAGGGATTTCTCGGAGAATCCTGGGTCAGCCGAACAGTAGAATGGAATAGAGTAAAAAAATAAGGCAAAGAGCTCTGCCTTATTTTTTTGGAATTAATTTTTTAACCACCGAGTCAATAGTAATTCGACAAGCTAACCAGCCTCCTGCCCTAAAGATTCTATTCTCCAAACATGAGCACAAACCAATTCAATCTACTCTAACTAGGTTTGATTAATCACTTTTGTTTTTGCTGTAAATAAAATGACTGGAGGATATAGGACAATTGCTCAAATTCAATCAGAAAAGCATCGTGGCCAGCTGTAGAACTGATTTCCTTATAGGTTCCTTTTTTCACATGTTGGCTTATAAATTGAGATTCCGCAGGAAGGAAAAGCAAATCAGAATCAACACCAATGGCCAATACATTTGCTTCAATTTTTTCTAAGGCTTCATCCAATCCACCCCGATTTCTTCCCAAATCATGCGAATCCATCGTTTTGCTCAGCGTCCAATAGGAGAGTGCGTTAAATCGCCTCGCAAGCTTTTGTCCCTGATATCTGAGATAAGATGCAGCGCGAAAATCATCCAGTTTATTTTCTGAATCCACTTGTTTTGTGGCCAAATCAAGCGGATGTCTATAAGTAAGCATGGCAATAGCTCGTGCAGTTTCCAGCCCTTTTTGCCCGGCTTTTTCATGACATTCACCCCAGGTGCAATCTGACTCTATCGCCATCCGCTGGGTTTCGTTGAAGCCGATCACCCACGGCCTTGTTTTGGCAGTGGCAGCCAGAATAATTGCATTCTTAAGCTTATTACCTAAGATATACGCCCATTCCAACCCAACTTGACCTCCCAGAGATCCACCGATAAGGCTGTGAATTGTTTCTATTTCCAAATGAATCCTCAAGCGTTCCAATCCGAGAGCGAGGTCACGCGTGGTCATCTGAGGGAAATCGTAATGGTATGGCTTATTGGTTTTAGGATTATTACTGAATGGCTGAGTAGAGCCATAGCATGATCCCAATAGATTTGCACAGATGATAAAATGATTTGATGGGTCAAAGAATTTATCTTCTCCTATCAAACCATTCCACCATTCCTGCGCATTTGAATCTCCTGTAAGCGCATGTATGACCCAGATCACATTTGACTTATCTGAATTGAGCTGACCATACGTGGTATAGCCAAGATCAAATTCTGGGAGAACTTCTCCTGATTCCAGAGGTAGCGGTAAACTAGAATGAAATATTTCCTGAGTCATGGTAATCGAAGCGTACTGACTTTTAAGATTCATTTGTTGAACTAGATTTTATCGAAAGCTTGTTGCAGATCCGCCTTAATATCCTCAATGTGTTCGATACCACATGAGATTCTCAATAGCGTAGGAGTGACTCCAGCGGCTTTTTGCTCCTCATCGGATAGTTGCTGATGAGTAGTCGCTGCTGGCTGGATAATCAGTGTTTTAGCATCACCTACATTGGCCAAGTGAGATATTAGCTCAAGGTTATTGATCAAGGCAGAAGCTTGCTCTTTGTCGCCTTTGAGCTCGAAACTCAATACGCCACCAAACCCATTTTTCAAGTATTTCTTCGCCAGATCATGGTATGCAGAGGACTCTAACCCAGGGTAATTCACTTTCTGCACTGAAGGATGCGCTTCCAGCCATTGTGCCAAAGCCAGGGTGTTTTCAACTGTTTTCTTTACTCGAAGAGAGAGCGTTTCTATTCCCTGAAGTAAAAGGAAAGAGTTGAACGGGCTGATGGCAGGGCCAAAGTCACGAAGACCTTCTACACGTGCACGAATTGCAAAAGCTATGTTAGGAAGCCCCAATGGATTATTTTCTCCAAAAACCTCCCAGAAATTCATCCCATGATATCCTTCAGAAGGCTCAGAGAATTGCTTGAATTTACCATTTCCCCAGTTGAAGTTACCTCCGTCCACAATAATACCTCCGATGGAAGTACCGTGTCCACCGATCCATTTGGTAGCAGATGAGGTGACAATATTAGCTCCATGAGCGATAGGCTGGCACAGATACCCACCAGCACCGAACGTGTTATCAACGATCAATGGAATGTCATGCTTTTTGGCTACAGCTGCGATCCCTTCGAAGTCAGGAATGTTGAATTCAGGGTTTCCAATCGTCTCTAGGTAAATTGCTTTTGTTTTCTCGTCAATTAACGCTTCAAAATCTGCAGAATCTTTTCCTTTAGCAAATCTTGCTTCGATCCCTAGCTTTTTAAATGAAACTTTAAATTGATTGAAAGTACCTCCATAGAGAAAAGGACTCGAAACGAAATTGTCCCCGGCTTCCATAATATTCGTGATAGCCAAGAATTGCGCTGCCTGACCTGAACTGGTAGCTACTGCCGCCACTCCACCTTCCAATGCAGCAAGTCTTTTCTCAAGGACATCCGTTGTCGGATTCATGATCCGAGTGTAGATATTGCCGAATTCCTTTAGGCCAAAAAGATTTGCACCATGCTCTGCGGAATTGAATACATAAGATGTTGTTTGATAGATAGGGACTGCACGTGAGTTTGTAGTTGGATCGGGCTCTTGGCCAGCATGAACTTGAAGTGTGTCGAAGTGAAGATTTTTTGACATGATTTTTTGGATTTATGGTTTGAAAAATGATAGACATTAAAAGCCTATCCCGAATTGTATTCGAGATAGGCAAAAGTGGAATCAACACGGAAACAAAGCATGTGGCTTTACCGAGAATAGCGTTGAAGAAGAAATGTTTGTAATGAATCCTGGGTGCATATACTTATGAACTTATAGTTCCAAATAAGAATATCTCATTTGGCAGGAATTGGCACCTTGGACTTTCCAGGTTGCCAGAGGGTCAAGGAGCCTGTCTCTCGCCTCTTCTATATAAATCCGAGCACTAAAAGTGAAAGGATGATGCAAATAAAGAAACCGCGAGTGAAAAATCAAAATGATTTTATGCTCGAGCTTCAAAAAACTATAATTACTTATTACTTATCCAATTGATCCGGATCGAATCTGAAAATAGGATTGATCTTTTCAAAATCAGGATCAATATTTACAAGTTCCTTAATCAAACCATCTTTTAAGCCATAAGCCCAACCATGGATTTTGGGTGCAGACCTATCTCTCCAAGCTTTCTGGATGATTGATGTTTTGATTAGATCTTGGCATTGCTCTATCACATTGAACTCTACCAGTGCATTTACTTTGTCATCATGGCTCTCAACGGCATCAATCTCTTTTTGGTAGATTTTATATACTTCTTTAATATTCAGAAGCCATTTGTTAATTAAGCCAAAGCTTTTATTTCCAATCGCAGCTTCTATACCACCGCAACCATAATGTCCACATACTATGATATGTTCTACCTTCAACACTGATACGGCATATTCTAAGACGCTTAGCATGTTGAGGTCAGTATGCACTACCATATTTGCTATGTTCCGATGCACAAATATTTCCCCTGGGTCAGTTCCTGTAATCTGATTTGCAGGAACTCTACTGTCTGAGCATCCGATCCAAAGAAACTTGGGACTCTGCTGTTGTGCTAATCTTTCAAAAAAGTGCGGATCGGACTCTTTTTGGTCAGTTGACCAAGCCTTGTTCTGTATTAATAGTTTTTCGTAGGGGCTCATATATTTTCGTGAATTTTATACTTAAATCCTTGAATCGTAATACTAATATTCCTGTCTGGGCAAGAAGCTATAAAGTCGTTTATGACTTCCCGAATGTCATGATCAATAAATTGTGCTTTTTGCGCATTGATGATCACTTTGCTATTGGAAGGAATCTTTTCTAAATTCTTCATCAAAAGTGCTTTGTTCAGGAAAGACACATCTTTTTGTAGTTGCAGAAGGTAATTTCCATTCAGTTCTGTCAAGGTTACTGAGCGAACGAAATTCGTTTTCACGACAAAGAATATCCCGAATACCATTCCAATACCTATCCCAACCAATAGATCTGTGAACAATATAGCAACTACCGTGACGATGAAAGGGATGAACTGATCCCAGCCATTTTTGTAAATACTCACAAAGATAGACGGCTTGGCTAACTTATAACCCACTATGAATAAAACTGCAGCTAAGCAGCTAAGTGGTATCAAATTCAGGATATTCGGAATAGTCAATACTAATATCATCAACAAAATTCCATGAAAAATTGCAGACATTTTTGTTTTTGCACCAGAAGCTACATTTGCCGAACTTCTTACAATTACAGCGGTTACAGGAAGACCACCAATTAATCCTGAAATCGAGTTACCAATCCCTTGTGCTACTAGTTCTTTACTGGGTGGTGTTATTCTTTTTTGAGGATCAAGTTTATCAGCTGCATCTATGCTTAGCAATGTTTCTAGACTACCAATAATCGCAATAGTGATTGCTACTATCCAGAAAGCACTTTCTCCGATCATAGAGAAATCTGGAAAAGTCAATAAATCACCTATTTGGCCCAAATCATCCAAGACTGGAATGCTCACTAAGTGATCACCAGTAAGCTGCCATCCAGGCTTCCATATTCCGTATAAGGAATTAATTGCTATACCAGATAGAACAGCCCATAAAGCTCCGGGAACGACTCCGAATATTTTATGATTTTGTATTTTTGGTTTCTCAAAAAGAATCAAAATTCCCATTGCAACTAGTACAATTGGAATTGCGCCTACACTTAGATATTTAAAAGCGTACCATATTTCAGAAAATGTATTGTGATCATCGGTCTGTAAAAATGCCTCATCACCCATCAAATCCACATCGTATCCCAATGCATGAGGAATTTGCTTAAGAATCAATATCAAACCGATTGCAGTAAGCATTCCTTTGATAACAGCGTGAGGGAAGTAATAGCCGATTATACCAGCTTTTGCAATACCCAACGCCAGCTGCATTAAGCCTGCGATCACCAGCGTAGCCAAGAAAAGAGGAAAAGTCCCCATGCTACTGATAGAATCAAGAACTATCACTGTCAGTCCGGCTGCAGGACCACTTACACTGACGTTTGATCCTGAAAATGCTCCTACAACTATTCCGCCAACAATTCCAGCTATAAGTCCTGACATTGGTGGGGCTCCACTAGCAATAGCAATACCCAAACAAAGAGGAAGGGCAACCAGAAAAACCACCAAACTGGCCTTTAAGTCATATTTTAAGTTATTTCCGAGAAGGGTATTCATTAGTTTGATTGCAAGTTACTTGATAAGATTGGTAGACTTTGTGGTCTAAATTAACTATTCAGTGAAGGTTGAAATTACTCATAAGAAAATTTAATTCTTATTTAAAAGCCTCAAAATGGTCTGATCGATGAACTCAAAATTAAAATTATGAACCGAATTTTTCATTTTTTCCTGGATCAAATCAAGGTTCAAATTTCCGATACTTCCTTCGTGTGTGTGATTAAGCTTACTTTGATCAGGACTGAATCGATCTGACTCTATATCCATCCCAACTTGTTTGTAAGCATCCCTAAAAGGAACTCCTTTCAGAACCAAGTCATTGACTACTTCCACAGAAAAAAGGTGCTTATAAAAAGGATCTGTCAGGATGTTTTCTTTGACTTTGATTGAGTTTAACATGAAGGTTGTCATACGAAGGCAGCTTTTCAGGGTTTCAATCCCTGGGAAAATTTCCTCTTTAAGTAACTGTAAATCCCGGTGATAACCTGTTGTAGTATTGGTCAATAGCAGCGCAACTGAATGGGGAATTGCTTGAATTTGATTGGTTTTGGCTCTGATTAGTTCAAAAACATCCGGATTCTTCTTATGTGGCATAATGCTACTTCCTGTAGTCAAATCATCTGGGAAACTGATAAATGCAAAATGCTGATTCATGAAAATACACACGTCCGAAGCTAACCTATTCAGCGTTCCTGCCATGCCAGCCATAGCAAATCCTAGCGTCCTTTCTGTTTTTCCACGGCTGTTTTGGGCATTGATCACATTGTGATGGAGGTCACCAAAACCAAGTAGCTCAGTAGTCATCGTACGGTTCAATGGAAAACTTGAACCATATCCCGCAGCAGAACCTAGCGGGTTTTTATTGGCCAGGTCATAGGCAGCTTTCAATAAACCTAGATCTTCTGACAGTCCTTCGGCAAAGGAGCTGAACCAAAGACCAAAAGAAGAAGGCATAGCCAGTTGAGTGTGAGTATAACCCGGCATCAGATCGTTTTTGTGCTTTTCTGAAAGCGTAATAAGCATTTCAAAAAGCTCAGTGGATTCTGCTACGATATCTTTGATAGCATTTCTATAGTAAAGCTTCAAATCCACCAGAACTTGATCATTCCGACTTCTGCCACTATGAAGCTTTTTGCCTACATCTCCGAATCGCTCGGTAAGTAAAAACTCCACTTGAGAATGCACATCTTCTACACCGGGAGCGATTGCAAACTCACCTTTTTCTATTTCTGAGTAAATATCTTTTAATCCACGCTGAAGAATTTCATTTTCTTCAGCACTCAGAAGACCAATAGTGGAAAGCATATGTGCATGAGCCATTGAGCCCATCACATCGTATGGAGCCAAAAGTATGTCATACTCAGGATCGCGACCAATGGTAAACGATTCTACTTCCTTTTTGCTTCCTGTTTCTTTTTGCCAAAGTTTCATTTCAAATTAGTTGTAGTTAGCATCTCAGCGTAGGTTTCAAGGATCTTGATATAGCCTTCTATCCCTTGCTGAATTTCGTTCAAGTAAATATATTCATCTGCAGAATGTGACCTTGCAGAGTCGCCTGGGCCTATTTTTACAGATGGGTAGGGGATCAGCGCCTGATCCGACAGGGTAGGACTTCCGTAGGTTTTGAGTCCAAGTTGCTCGCCGACTTTCAGAATCAAATGGCCTTCAGGCACATGGGATGATTGGAGTCTCATCGAACGTGGTGTCAGTTCAGCGTCCAGGGAGCTTTTCAATTCTTCCAATGCTTCTTCTAATGAATAGGCATCAGTAACTCTGACATCCAATACAAACTCACAAAGATCAGGGACTACATTGTGCTGCTGTCCTGAGTGGATTACGGTTGCAGATACTTTTGTTTTGCCCAGGAATTGAGATACTTTTTGGAACTCAAAATCTCTGATTTTCTGTAAATCATCCAAAGCAAGGTAAATAGAATTGATTCCTTCCTCTCTGGCAGCATGACCGGCTTTACCAATGACTTTGGCATTGATTACCATCAGACCTTTTTCCGCAATAGCCATATCCATCAAGGTGGGTTCGCCGACGATTGCCAGTTCGCAAGGAGGAAGTTGATCTATGACTGCAGCAATTCCATTCTTACCGGAAATCTCTTCTTCAGCTGAAGCGATCATGATCAAATTAAAGGGAAGCTCTTGGTCATAAAAATGTGCAAAAGCCGCCATCATACTCACCAATGGCCCTCCGGCATCATTGCTTCCGAGACCAAATAGCTTTCCATCCTCAATGATTGCTTGAAATGGATCTTTGGTATATCCATCATTTGGCTTTACCGTGTCGTGATGGGAATTCAGCCAGATGGTAGGCTTATTTTTGTCAAAAGGAGCTGCGAAAGCCCAAATGTTATTTCCCGATTTGTGGACTTCTATTTCCCTTGCAGTGAAAAATTCTTCTAAAACCTCAGCAGTAGAACTTTCTTCCCTGGAATAGGACGGAATTTCTATTAACTGAGTAAGAAGCTGAACACCATCATCATATAAACTCATTGTATTATTCAAATTTTTTATTTAGTAGAGGTCATAGCGACTTCTCTCGATGGTAGTTCCTGAGAGTTTACCCTTTGCTGCCAAATAAAGATTTTCCGCTTTTCCGATCCAGACGTGGTTTACGCCTTTTTCCAAAGCTTCGAAGGCATTATCCAATTTTGGGATCATGCCAGAATGAATGACATTTTCCCTACGAAGCTCCGCATATATATCTTCATTGATGAGAGGTATGATGGAGTTTTCATTTTTTTCATCAATCAAAACCCCACTCTTATTGAAGCAGAAATAAAGATTGACTTGATGTTCTTTGGCAAGGCTGGTGGCTAGGGCTGAGGCAATACTATCTGCATTTGTGTTTAATAGTTGACCTTTGGCATCGTGCGTGATTGCATTCACCACTGGAAGCAAATCACCTGAAAGTAAATGATCAATCAGCTTAGTATTAACTTCCTGTATATCACCGACAAATCCGTAATCTATTCCTTTAACCGGACGCTTGATAGAGCGGATAATATTTCCATCAGCACCACACATTCCTATCGCGTTGACTTTTAAAGCTTGGAGTTTGGCTACGATATTCTTATTGATCAAACCTGCGTAGACCATCGTTACCACGTCAAGTGTCTCTTGATCTGTAATTCTCCTTCCGTCCACCATTTCTGGCATTACTCCAAGAGATTCTCCAAATCGAGACGCCATGATACCGCCGCCATGAACAAGTATTTTATGTCCGGGGAATTTGGCAAAAAGGGATAAAAACTCATCTAATTTTTCAGGAAAATCGATGACATTGCCGCCGATTTTGATAATGCTGATTTTCATGTAATTATATTTTTGCGGTCACATGGCCTGTCCCGAACTTGATTAGGGAGAATCTCGCATGTTTGATAATCATTCCTATGTGTTACGTACTTCGTCGTGCTCGATTTCATAAATCAAGTTTACTTTTATAACTGTCCGAGCAGGTGACTAATGACTGCTTGAGTAGCGAAAATTCTATTTTTTGCTTGCGCATGGACTAACGAGCGCTTTCCGTCCAATACTTCGTCAGACAATTCTAAATTTCTACGCACAGGTAAGCAATGCATGACTTTCGCTTTTTGAGCATGCTCAAAATGGTTTTCCGTAAGCATCCATGAGGCATCAGTGGTAATTATCTTTCCATAATCATTGAAAGATGACCAGTTTTTAACGTACACAAAATCAGCGTCTTCCAGTGCTTTACTTTGATTATTTTCTATAGTTGCACCTTCGGTGAACGCTTCATCTAATTCATAGCCTTCAGGATGAGTGATAGTTAGATCATGATCCAAGCCGAGTGTCCATTCCGCAAAAGAATTAGCCACTGCATGTGGAATTGCCTTAATATGTGGACCCCAAGTCAAGACAATTTTTGGTTTCTTTTTTCCAGACCAGTTTTCACGGATGGTAATCTGATCTGCTAAACTTTGTAGGGGGTGACGAGTGGCTGATTCCAAACTTAAAACTGGAACTCCAGCGTATTTTATAAACTGAGATAAAACAAAGTCACTCGTGTCTTCCTCTTTATTTGTCAAAGAAGGAAATGCACGAATCGCAAGAATATCAAAATAAGAACCAAGAACTGCCGCGGCATCTTTGATGTGTTCCACTGTTCCTCGGTTCATGACTGCACCATCTTGCATTTCCAGTGCCCAGCCTTCCTTGTCCATATTCAGCACAATTGGCTCCATCCCTAAGTTCAACGCAGCTAGCTGAGTAGAAACCCTAGTCCTCAGTGACGGATTTAAGAAAATACAACCTATGCGCTTTCCAGCACCTTTTGCTTTGTCGAGAGCTGGATTTTCTTTGTAAATAAGCGCCTGTTCGATCAGTTCATTGCCTAAATCGAGGGATTCAAATTTTGTAAAGTGCTGAAGTGGCTGGATAATATTGGCCATTAGTTTAACTGAAATGGGATTGACTTAAGATTTCTTTTAATGCGGATATAAACGAATTTAATTGATTCCACTCGATATTTAAAGGTGGGAGGAGTCTTATCGTATTCTTTCCTGCTGCGCTTCCGGTGAACATGTGGTATTTTTCCACCAATTCTGAGCGCACAGGTCCTGCTTCCCGATCGAGATCAATACCAATCATCAAGCCTCTCCCTCTAATGGCAGTGATTCCTGACATTTGCTTTAATTCTTCCAGGATTTTATTGCCAAGTTTTGTGGCCTTGTCCATAAGTTTTTCTTTTTCAATAACTTCCACTACCGCCAAACCCGCTGCGCATGCGAGATGATTGCCTCCAAAAGTAGTTCCAAGCAATCCATATGTGGCTTTGAATTCAGGGGAAATCAAGATTCCACCAATTGGAAATCCGTTGCCCATGCCTTTTGCCATGCTGATAATATCAGGGGAAAGTCCTTCTGTATGCTGGTGAGCAAAGAATTTTCCAGTACGGCCAAAACCTGACTGAACTTCATCCAATATTAACTTTGCCCCATGTTTCTCGGCAAGGGATGCTAATCCCAGTAGAAATTCAGAACTCGGAACCTGAATTCCATTTACTCCCTGAATACCTTCGATGATGATTCCAGCGATTTCATTGGACTTTAAGGTTTCTTCTACGGTATTTAAATCCTCCCAAGGGAGAATGTGAAAATCCTCACGAGCATTACAAGGAGCGACGATTTTTGGGTTATCTGTCAAGGCTACTGCACCGGAAGTTCTCCCGTGAAAGCTACCTGAAAAAGCAATTAAACCAGATTTTCCAGTTGCAAAGGAAGCAAGCTTGATTGCATTTTCATTGGCTTCTGCACCCGAATTACAAAGGAAAAGCTCGTAGTCAGGATAGCCAGAAAGCTTACCCAGTTTTTCAGCATATTCTTTTTGAATGGGAATTTCAACTGAATTTGAGTAAAAAGCGATTTGATCCAACTGATTTTTTATCCGCTTTACGTAGTGCGGATGGGTGTGGCCAATGGAAATCACGGCGTGACCGCCATATAAATCTATATACTCTTTGCCCTGATCATCCCAAAGTTTAGCACCATCAGCCTTTGTGATGGTCACTGGGATCAGAGGATATACATCAAATAATTTCATATCGAATTACGAATGACGAAATACGATTTACGTGGTTATTCTGAACTTCGTAAATCAATTTCAAAGTGTTAAATATCGAATGATGAACGTCGAATATTTAATTTCGAAGTACCATCCAAATAATCTTGAATCTTGCATCTAAAGTCTAATATCTAATTAGAACCCTATACTTTTTAGATTCAAGCCCATCCTCTCTTCAAGTCCAAATGCCAAATTGTAATTCTGAACAGCCTGTCCGGAAGCTCCTTTCAGCAGGTTGTCAATAGCAGAATAAATCACCAATTGCCCGGCTTCTTTTTGCACATGAACGATGCACTTATTTGTATTTACCGCTTGTTTCATGTCAATATCTATATCGGAAACATGCGTAAAAGCAGCGTCTCTGTAGAATTCCTTGTAGGCGGCTATTGCTTCCTCTTCAGTTCCTTCGAAAGGAAAATAAGCCGTGATCCAGATTCCTCTAGGGAAGTTGCCACGGTAAGGGACAAATAGAATCTCAGAGGAAAAACTGGAATTCACTTGCTTAAAAGTCTGACTAATCTCCTTCAGATGTTGATGTGTAAATAGCTTATAAACAGACGTGTTGGAAGATCTATAGCTAAAGTGGGAAGTTTCCCCAAGTTTCTTTCCAGCCCCGGTACTTCCTGTGATACCAGAGATTTGGATCGTGTCTTTTACCCAGCTTTTTGCGATAGCTGGTAGCAATGCCAATTGAATACCTGTAGCAAAGCAACCTGGATTTGCGATCTTTTTTGCAGTCTTGATTTTCTCAGCATTCACCTCAGGAAGTCCGTAGGTAAAGCCATTGGATTCATCACGGAAGTCAGTGGACAAGTCAATAATAACTGTATCAGGAGAAAATACATTTTGCTCCAGAAAACCCTTTGTCTGACCGTGTGGTAAGCCCATGAAAACAGCATCTATTCCTTCTGTTTGCACTTGGTCTGTGAAAATCAAGTCACAGTCGCCAATCAAATCCGGATGGACTTCGCTTACTTTTTTGCCTTTCTGGCTATTGCTATGCACGTAGATTAGCTCGCAAGCAGGATGATGAACCAATAGTCGAAGTAATTCGCCTCCAGTATATCCCGCCGCGCCTATAATCGCTGTTTTGATTTTAGTCATCGCCAGAGTTTACCTTATGGAATATTGAAGTCTGATTACCCAAAATTCGGGTAAAACCTTTCACATCATCAGCTGTATAGCCTTTGTTCATTTCGCCATAGCTACCAAACTTGCTGGACATCAGATCATGTTCAGAAGTGATTCCTAATAAAGTGAATCGATATGGCTGAAGCAATACTCGTACATCACCAGTCACATAAGTTTGTGTGCTGGCCATGAATTCTTCCAAGTTTCTCATCACCGGATCCAAGTAATGGCCTTCGTGCAAGTGATTCCCGTAGAATTCCGCCAGTTGATTTTTCCAGAATAGCTGCCATTTAGTAAGTGTATGCTTTTCCAGCAGTTGATGACCTTTGATTATGATCAATGGTGCTGCAGCTTCAAATCCAACGCGACCTTTGATCCCAATAATCGTATCACCTACGTGAATATCACGACCGATGCCATATGGAGCGGCCATAGCCTGAAGCGCTTGGATAGCTTCCACTGAATCATCATATTTTTTTCCATCTACTCCTTTAAGTTCTCCTTGAACAAAAGAGAGTATAACCTCCAAAGGTTCGATCGCAGTAGCTTTTGTAGGCCAAGCGCTATCTGGAAGGTAATCTGAAGAAGTCAATGTCTCTTTTCCTCCTACTGAAGTTCCCCAGACACCTTTATTAATAGAATAAGCAGCTTTATCGAAGTTCATCGAAACGCCATGCTTTTTCAAATAATCTATTTCTTCGGCGCGACTCAGTTTTAGGTCACGGATAGGAGTGATGATTTCGATGTCTGGAACGATGGTCTGGAAAATCATATCAAAGCGTACCTGGTCATTTCCAGCACCGGTAGAACCGTGAGCAACTGCTTTTGCTCCAATTGACTTGGCATATTCAGCAAGAGATTTGGCCTGAAGAATACGCTCTGCAGACACAGAAAGGGGATAAGTCTGGTTTTTCAATACATTCCCAAAAACGAGATACTTGATCACCTCATTATAATAGGTATCCATCACATGAAGAATCTTAAAAGAAGCCACCCCTAAACCTTTTGCCCTTTCTTCCACGTCTGTCAATTCTTCCTCGGAAAATCCACCTGTGTTTACCAAAACTGCATGCACTTCATAACCAAGTTCTTTGGAAAGATGCAAGGCACAAAATGTGGTATCTAAGCCTCCACTGTAGGCTAAAACTATTTTTTTCATGTGTTCGTAATTTTCTTTCTATGGTCACATGGAATCTCGCAGGGTTGATAATCAACCTTCAGAGTGTCCGCTTGGACATGCTCGATTTCATGTGTTTATAATTTTCTTTCTATGGTCACATGGAATCTCGCAGGGTTGATAATCAACCTTCAGAGTGTCCGCTTGGACATGCTCGATTTCATGTGTTTATAATTTTCTTTCTATGGTCACATGGAATCTCGCAAAGTAAACAATCAACCCATGGTGAGTCGTTCTTCGTTATGCTCGATTTCATCGTAATAGGATTTTTGCTTCCATATAGGAAGAATTGATTTATAAAAAGATGCTTGAAATAGTGTCTTTAGACTTGTTCAATTTAAGCATCACGTATTTCTTTAATCTTACCCAGCGATCAAATAATTTGAGATCTTTTTTGAAATCATCGCGAAGCGCCAACTCTTGGGTATGATTTCTTTTGGAGTTAGGATCGTAAAGCATCGCTGTACAAAGACAGTTTTGCCTGTTTTTACTCATTAAGATCTCGTAATTGACACAGCTTTGGCAGCCTTTCCAGAACTCATTGTCATCGGTCAAATCGGAATAGGATACAGGGATATAACCTAATTCTGAGTTTATTTTCATTACTGCTGCACCCGTAGTCAATCCGAAAATAGTAGACTCAGGATATTTGAGACGGCTGAGTTTGAATACTTCATTCTTGATCTTGCGTGCAAGACCATATTTTCTGTATTCAGGGGAAACTATCAATCCAGAGTTTGCCACATATTTACCATGTCCCCAAGCCTCGATGTAGCAGAATCCTGCCCATTTTCCGTCTGAGGTCAATGCGATCACAGCCTTTCCTTCCTCCATTTTTATTTCCACGTAGGCTGGGCTACGCTTGGCGATACCTGTGCCACGAGCTTTGGCGGAATTTTCCATCTCATCAGTGATCTGAATTGAATATTCCTTGTGGGAAGCATTTGCTACAATAATCTGGAAAGAAATATTATCCATTAGGGATTGCATGTGTTAATTCCGATGGAATCGGAAGATTTGTAAATAAATCAAAGGGTAAAGTAGCGGGCACGTACTCCGCGTAGGAATACAACTATTCATCGAAGGGTTAAACCCTATAGAAAAATCTACACGTCCTTATACGAGTGAAAAAAGCAATAGCATCAGCTTTCACTTCTACAGAAGTAGCGCGAGTGTAAGTTGGCACTATGTGATTTACTTGTATCATGCTTGATAGGGAGGCAAAATTCATTCCTTAGAAAAGAAAATGCAAGAGTTTCGAGGAAAAATATGGGTGTTAGTCGAATTTTTATAGAAATCGAAAAAAGAGCTAGTCTATCTCGTTCTAATTGATCTTTACCGAATAATATTTTGTAAAAAATTATCTATATGATAATTGAATTGGGAAGAATGCACTCAGGCATTTCCTGACATTTCCTTTAAAGCCTGTACGAACTGATCCATTTCTGCCTCAGAAGTGTAAACATTTGGAGTAATGCGGCACCCATTCACGCCACCAGCACCATTGATGCCTACGGTGAAAATCTGATACTTTTCCATTAAAGTTTTTGCCATATCAGCAGGACTCATCGCATCCAAGCCTACATTGGCTATGGCGCATGAGCGATGAGGTTCTTTTGGAGTATTGACATTGATTCCCGGAAGCTCACGAACCTGATCAGACCAGTAACGCTGTATGTACCTCAATCGCTCATCTTTTCTTTGGCTTCCCATTTTATTGAGGAAGTTGATGGCATCTATCACTGACAAATCCGTGGAAACTGCATGTGTCCCGGTGTGATTTAGATTCAGAAGCGTTTTTTGATCAAGCTCATAAGGTGCCAAAAGTGGTCGGATTTGTTGACTTTTTCCTTTTTTCACATAAAGCATTCCGCAGCCAAGAGGCACACTCAGCCACTTGTGAAGGCTTGATCCATAATAATCACAATCCAAATCGGAAATATTAAAATCAAAATGACCTACAGCATGTGCCCCATCCAGCATGATTTCCACGCCATGACTATGTGCCATATCCGCTATTTTTCTCACAGGCAAGATGTGCCCGGTAATATTCACAATATGAGGTACCATCATTAGCTTGGTTTTTGGCGTAATTGCTTTCTCATAAACGGATACTATTTCGGCATCATTCTCCGGATGCATAGGGATATCTATTCTACGAACTTTGATCCCGAACCTTCTTTCTGCCAATTCAAACATATTCAAAAGGCTACCATAGTCTTGATTAGACACAATCGCCTCATCGCCATCTTTCCATGGATAGCCAGAGATGATCAAGTCTATCGATTCGGTAGTGTTTCGGGTAAGGATAACCTGTTCAGGAGAAGCCCCAATCAATTCAGCCAACATAGCAACGCTTTTGGCTTTGTTTTCCCATTGCACTGTGCGCATGTAATTTGATGCCTGATAATTGACTTCTCTCAGATGCTTGATATAGTTTTCAAGCGTTTCTTCTGGCAAAAAACAGTAATACCCATTTTCCAGATTGATGTAATCGGGTTTCAATTTGTAAGCCGCACGGATCTGGTCCCAGAAATCAACTGCTTCATAATCAATATCGGAAATGGACTTTATCTCGCTGGCTTTTGCTGAAAATAGAGAACTTGAACTAAAGCCCAAGAAGGCTAGGGATTTAAGGAATTTGCGCTTTTTCATTTTTATTAGGTTTTAGTTGGAGGGAGTGGTCAAAGTATGTAGCTGATGATCCAAACGAGCAAAAGCAAAATGGCTACCCATGTAATCCAAGGAGAGCGCTGAGGGAATTCGAATTTACATATTGGGCAAACTTTGGCTTTGGAATCTATTTCCATAGCACAGGAGGGGCATTCTTTTGTTTTCACGTTGGCTGAACTCTTTTTGCTGGATTTTTATTTTATGTGTTAATAATTTGAATTTTATTGGTCACATGGAATCTCGCATATCTGATACTAATCCATTTGATTGTCGTTTGCATTATACTCGATTTGATCATAAGTTACTTAAAGAATTTAGCTATGAAAATAGAAATATGGTCAGATATAGCATGTCCTTTCTGCTATATCGGAAAAAGAAAAATAGAAAAGGCGATTGCAAAATTTCCTCAAAAGGATAAAATAGAGATCGAGTGGAAGAGTTTTCTCCTCAATCCTGATCAGGTCACACAGCCGAATAAGAGTTCTCAAGAATACCTGGCTGAGGTAAAAGGCTGGAGTTTGGAACAAACCAAAGAGATCACTGCCAATGTAGCGAATATGGCTGCTCAGGAAGGGTTGGAATATCACTTGGATAAAACTGTGGTGGCAAATACCAAGAAAGCTCATCGGGTTTTGCATCTGGCAAAAACAGTAGGAAAAGGAGATGAAATGAAGGAAAGTTTGCTAAAGGCTTACTTCACAGATGCGCTCAATATTGATGATGATGCTGTTTTGCTAAGTTTGGGAAATGAAATAGGACTCTCCGAAACATCAATTCAGGAAGTTTTGAGCACCGATAAATTCGAAAATGAAGTAGATCAGGATATCTATGAATCAAGGACGATAGGAGTAAAGGGGGTTCCTTTCTTCGTCTTGGACAGAAAGTTTGGAATCTCTGGAGCTCAGCCTGATGAGGTTTTTGATCAGACGTTGGAAAAAGCCTGGAAGGAATTTGCAAAAGCTAATCCAAGCCTGGAAATAGCAGAAGGTGATGGAGAAGCTTGTGAAGTTGACGGGGAGAATTGCTAAAATTTACGTGGATAGCTTAACAAAAAACGGCGGTATTTCTACCGCCGTTTTTTGTTAAGCTTTGAAATTGTTTCACCAAACACCTCTGGTTTTCATTTGCAAAGTGTACACAGCATCCATAGCTGTGATAAACAATGTTTTTCTGTCCAGAGATCCAAACACAACGTTTGCTGTCCACTTGGCTGGAACTGGGATGTGAGCAATTTGCTCTCCTTTACGGTCAAACACTGCTACACCATCACCTGTGAGGTACAGATTTCCGCGGTCATCGATGGTCATTCCATCAGATCCCATTTCACAGAAAAGCGTCTTATTGATCAAATAGCCATCTTCTCGCATTTCATATTTATAGGTTTTCTTTGCGCCGATATCAGATACAAATAAGAACTTCCCGTCAGGAGTACCGACAATTCCGTTAGGCTGCACAAGGTCATCGGCAACAATAAACAGCTCTGTCTTGTCAGCTGATAAAAAGTAAACATTTTGGCCTTCTTGCTCAGATTCCTTCTGGCGATCCTCCCAATAAGGTCTAGGATAAAGTGGGTCAGTAAAATAAATTCCTCCTTTTGGGCGTATCCAAAGATCGTTTGGACCATTTAGTTTTTTGCCTTTAAAAGCAGTGATCCAAACATCGTGATTTCCATCTGTGTCAATAGCCCAAAGTTCGTTTTTATTATCAGCAGCAGCTATCAAAGTGCCATCCAGCATAAAATATAAACCGTTGGATCTTCCAGCATCTTCTTTGAAAACGCTTACTTCATTAGATAAAGCATTCCATTTATGGATACGATTATTTGGCTGATCAGTGAAGAATACATCTCCAAAGCGATTCACTGCCGGGCCTTCAGTAAACTCAAAGCCATCTTGCACTTTTACTAATTCAGCATTTTTAGCAACGATGCCTTTTTTGTCTTCTATTTCTTGAGAAAATGCCTGTGCTCCAATCAGAAGCGCGGCCATAAAAAGGGTTGATTTAACAGGGTTCATAGTTTATTGTTATTTTCTATTCATTGTGACCACTAGCACATTTAGATCTTCGCTATAGGCCATTCGGGTAATGTTTTCATGGGTGCTGGACTCGATCTCACCAAGTGATTTCCATTCCGGGCTATTGTATTTTCTGATAAAAATTTCATTTCCTGAAGCCATCAAAAGATGTCTTTTATCAAGCCAAATGAAATCTTGAGAGCCTAAAACTCCGGCAAAATATACTTCTCTATTTCCATTTTCTATATCATAACTCTTAATAATCCCGGCCTTGCCTTCTGAAGATTGCGAAAGGTAAGTGATTTCAGATGTCTTAGGTCGCTTCTTTATAGATCGATCAATAGCCGAATCAATCTCTATGAGATCATTTCTTCCCCTCGCATAAATCAATTTATTTGGCTCACCCAGAACAAACATCGCTGCTTTATTATCATACCAATCGTAATATCCCACAGGCTCTATGTCATCATAAAGCAATTCTGACGGTTCAAAACTAGTAGGGTAGAGCCATATCCGCTGCTTCTTATCTGCCTCCATCACTACTGCAGCGATGTACATGCCGCAATCGGTAATGCTGGGAGAAAACTCGCTGCGGTCAGAAGTCTTTGAGAGATTGGTGAATTTATCAGACTCAAAATTATAGACTATGATATCGTGATTGCCATTTTCATCCGCTGCAGAGAATACGAGTTGATATTCGTTGATAAAATTGGGTTGGTTATCATATTCTGGCCTGTCAGTTAGCGTATGGGCTGATTCAGTCATCAATTTCAAATTACCTCCTTTACCGTTGGTATTGATTACCCAGAGGTCAGATCCACCTTGGGCAAAAGCTGAAATGGAGCCAAACAGTAAAGAAATAAATGTGAAGCAAAAACTCTTTTTCATCTGATTATCAAAATTTTTCAACCAAAATACAAAATCAAGGTTAGAATGATGTGAGCAAATTAAAACTATACCAGAATATCGAATTTGATCGGTTACGACACATTCAAGATCCACTTGCAGATCAGTTGGTTAGCCAGTTGATAAAAAATCCCGAATTAATCACGCTAATAAATTCTTGGATTGAAATACCTGCCAAAATTGAAAATTCATTTCCTCAAGAGTTTCAGGATTATTTCAATTTCTACCTGACACAGAATGATATTCCTGGGGAGGTTTTGGTAAAAGGGCAAAAAATCTTTAATGAAAAGGGTGACCTCTACCTCGCCATGCTTGGATTTTATTCGCTTCCTTATGCGTATGCATTTGGAGATGGTGCAGAAGTGCTAGTTCGATCCAAGCGAATCCTTAGCGATATAGGTCGCAGATTAGGAGAAACGGGGAGTTTTATTTTGGATATTTTCGAACCGGGGGCATTTCTCACTAAAAACAAAGCCTTTCTCACTTGTGCAAAAGTTCGCTTGATTCATGGGTTCAGCCGCTATTTCATTTCTCACTATGCATCTGATTGGGATGATGATTATGGTAAACCCATCAATCAGGAAGATCTGATCGGAACCAATCTGTCTTTCAGTCTGATCGTAATTCGAGGATGGAAGAAAATGGGTTTTACAGTAAAATCAGCAGAAGTAGACCTGATAATGGGATACTGGAAATGGGTTGGGCGAATGATGGGAATTCAAGAACATTACTGGCCAGACAACGCCAAGGAGGCATTTCAGCTTGAAAAACTCATCCGAAAACGACATTTGAAATCCTCAGATGCAGGCCATCAATTGATCCAAGCCTTGATCAGCTATTACAAAACAACGATTCCAGATGCGTTAATTTCGTCTCAGGTGGAGCCAATCTTAAATTTCTTTCTTGGAAATGAAGCCTCAAAAGCTTTGAATATCCAATCTTCTAATCCTGTCAGTGGCGAACTGCTCGGGTTGGTATTCAAATTTTCTGGTTGGAAAACCTATGGATCCAATAAAGGATATTCCCAAATTGCCCGACAATTTGAATCCAATCAAAAAGCTCTCTATGGCGAAAGATTAGAAATCAAACTTCCTGAATTAAACCGTTCATAAACGAACACTTGAATGTTCGTTTGCATCCAGCTAATCTTCTTTCAACTGTCTAATTAGCCTAATTAGGGCGTTTTTACTGCATGGCACCTTTTTCGTACACAACAGAACATGAAGGTAATAACCCAATGGATATCTAACTTGCCGCTGGAGCTGATCTTTTGGATCGGAAGCTTGGTAGCAGTTGCTCTTTTGGATCCTCAGTCTGGAAGTCACTTAAGTCTCTGTCCACTGAGTCAACTGGGATTTGATTGGTGTCCGGGCTGTGGATTGGGTAGGTCTATGAGTCTCCTTGCAAGGGGGGAATTTCAAGCTTCCTGGGACATGCATCCGCTGGCTTTGCTGGCGTATGTGGTTATTATCTCTCGAATCTGGCAACTAATTAAAAACTTAAAAACTACACACAATTATGGCTAATGTATTAAGACATCTTCCTGAATTGGAAGGCATGGAACTGGGTTATATCCAGGGTTTGATGAAAAATATGGATGAGGATCAGGCATCTCTTTTCGCGCAGGTTTACCGTGCAAGGAGAAAGGACGCTCAGATGATTTTGATCTTGACCTTGCTTGGTTTCTTCGGCTTTGCAGGACTACATAGATTTATCCTCGGTCAAATAGGCTTGGGTATTCTATACATTTTGACTCTTGGTCTTTGCTTTATAGGTACCATTGTCGATTTGGTCAATTATAAAAGCCTAGCTTACGAATACAATATCAGAGTGGCGCATGAGACTATGAATATGCTGAATGCGAATTATCCTGGCGATGTGATGAACACAAAAATCTAATTATAAACTTAACTAGTGAAAGAGCCGGAGGAAACTTCGGCTTTTTTGGTTTCTTTTTCAACCACAAATGCCGCGAAGAAAGCGCAAAGGGCACAGGTAAAAAATATGATGAGCATGGTGTGCCTTGATGATTGCATTTTACCACTGATCGTTGATCATTGAGTTTTACAACTATTTGAGAGTTGAATTTTAAAATTGAACATTGAAGATTCTCCCACTATTCTATTTTCACCTCAGGTTCTTTCTGCAAATAGCCCAAGGACTGAAGGAAGTCATCAGATGCTTGAACTGTCTTTTTGTAATAGTCAAAATTCGTGTAATTGAAGAAGCCGTGGGGTTGGTCTTCGTAAAGCACCAAATCACATCTGCTTCCTACTTTTTCCATAACCATCTGATAATACTGGGCTGTCACCACGGGGACGAGATTGTCCTTTGTACCTAGCAAAAACAGGGTAGGAGGTGCTCCAGCTTCAATATTGTGCAAAGGTGAAAAGTCTTTATACTGATCTCCGATCCTTTCGAAACCATAACCGCCTGGCCCATTGTCTATAACTGGATTGAAAAGTATCAAGGCATTGGGCACAGGGCTGATATCCAGATCATCAGTACCTTCATTATATCCCTCTATTAAAGCCGTGGCAGCAGCCAAATGTGCCCCTGCTGAACCTCCAGATGCAATGATTTTATCAGGGTCTATATGCAATTCATCAGCATAAGCTCTTAGATATCTCACGGCAGACTTAGCATCTTTCAGAGACTCAAAAGGCGAGGTCTTATGTTCATTTCTGGTTCGATAATCAACCAAAAAGCAAACCATTCCTCTTTTGGCAAAGTAATCAGCCTGATGCTCGAATTGTGCTCTACTACCTGAAACCCATCCTCCGCCAAAAAAGAAAACCAATGCCGGGTATTCTTTTGAAGGGCTCATTTGCTCTGGGCACCGTACTTCTATAAAAAGCTGGGTGGTGTCCACCGTTTTGTAAAGAAGCAATTCTTGGGCAGAAGAAACAGTTCTCGAGAATAGGAGGAGGATAAAACAGATCGAAAAATGGGTGACAATTCTGCGCATAGATTATTGCGTTAAATGATGAATTCTAAGATAATACAAGAGCTCGGTTTATGGGAGTACTTCTTGTAAATGCAAACACATACTATTTTGTCAATCCTTTAAATTTCACTTTTGCGACATATCACGATAGCACTAATACACTCAACACTAAGTATTCACCTACTTGACTAGTGAGTTTTCTACACCCTTCAAAATTGAACATTGAGACTTACGTAATTTTGAAATTATAATACTGATCATGCCTTTGAAATTCGCGTTTAAAAAAATTTATCTCTTTACACAGCATTTCATACTGGGCTGATACTGGTCATGCCATTGGCATGAGGCAAACTATGATTATAGATCATTGAGTTTGAACATTGATAATTTATTTACTCCTTCCTTGTTAATTGAATTTGCTCATTGAGACTTGAATTTCTCAAGCTCACCAGTCTTCTTCCTCGTTTTTAATATCCAAACTTGAACTCTCTACATTCTCAAAAAAGGCTTCTCCCTCTTCTGAAAGCAACAAATGAATCCCATTCAATTTTTTATGAACTGCCTGAAGCGTTTCAAAATCAGGTTGCTGCACATGAAATGGGATCGAAAATAGATTCTCCTGCTTTTTGGAAAATGGTGGGGGAGTTTCACTGGCAAAAAAGTAGGGGAATAGGGTCATGGCGCAACTGATTCCCCAAGTGGTAATTGGATAATCAACTTCATATCGTTGCAGTCGCTCATTGATTTCCACGAAAAACTGCTCCGATTCTCCCAGTCTCAACCGTGAGCCAGCTCTGGATTTTCCTTTGGTCTTTAGGTATTTGATCTGACTTTTTCCCTGCTTTTGCCGCACCATATAAGCCCGGAAAACTTTATGGTCCAGCATTTCTCCATTGTGGAAATATCCTGTGACAGCGATTCCAGCCCGAATCATTACAAGGGCTAAATGGAAATCATCTTTGACAGAAAGCAACCCAGAATCATTTGGAGCCATATTCCAAGGAAGGGAAACTCTAGCAACCCAAGATTCAGCATCTGAGATTACCCACTGCTGCTTAGCCTTGTCGAAAACTCCTTCCAAACCTTTCTTTTGGCTGATGTCTAGTATCGACTGATACTTTGCAAGACTAATTAACTTTGGATTGCCAGAAATCATAGTGGGGGAGGCTTTTCAATTATATTTGCACAAATAAACCGAAAAATCATGGAGGAAGAAATCCAAGGCTTGATCAAGCGAATGTGTGATCCAAATGAAAAGGAAGCTTATTATTTTGCAGATAAACTGGGTAAAAGCCTGGATGTAAGTGGGAGAGATAAGGTGATCGAACTGGTGAAGGGTGATAACTGGGAAGCTGCCTACCTTGCTTGCAGAGCACTTTCGCGATCTTCCTTTAATGAGGAGTCTCTTGACGCGATTTTTGAAGCGATCAACGACAAGATGAATAGACCTCAGCAAGGTGCATTTGTGCAGATCCTGGAAGAGTTCGATCTGAGTCAGCGCTTTGTGGATATTTTTAGAGTCTTTCTTTTTGGCAATTTCAAAGCCCAAGCATTAGCCAAGATGTATCTGGATGAGGTGGAATTTGACATGACCCCACGTACACTCAGAAAAGCTGAAAAGCACTGGAATCATTACCTGCACAATCCGGAAGATGAGGGAAGTTTGCAACTGAAAAAACTGGAAGTAGAACCAATCCTAGAGGAGATCCGCGAATTATTATCTGAGGATTAACAACAATCGCCTGATTCTTGTATTTTTATTAATACAATAAAATGAAGATCATCATGCGAAAAATGGATGTTGTAGGGTTGCACTCGAAGTTTTTTAGAGAGCATGGATTTGTGTTAAATCATTCTCAAATGTCTTTTGAGAAGGTTTTTCCACACGGTAAGCAGGTGGTTTTCTTTCATTTAGTAGAGGGTCTAAAGAATAGTTCTTTACAATATAACTTGGGTATTCGGATCAATGCAGTGGAAGATTTAATCCACAAGTACCTTCCAACCTTCAGTAATTACGCTGACCAATCTATTACGCTAGCCCAAACTCCGGACAAATTGGGGAGTACTTACCCACAGAAGATCAAAGTTTTCGCAAACAATGAATTGCAAAAGGTGGTTAGTGAAGTTGAAGAATTCTTTTTACATACGGGTTTCAAATGGTTGGATGAGATGATTGATCCTGTTACCCTTGAGCAAGAATTTCTTCAGCGCAAAGAGAACCCTTTTGAAGATTTCAATCTGGAGGAATCTGCCTTCCGATCTACAGCACTTAGCAAGTTGTATAATCCAAAAGACTATCCTATACTTCGTCAGTCATTTTTAGAGAAAATTAATTCTCTTGAAATGACTCCATTTACCATTGCATCCTTCCTCCAATTCTTATTTCATTTAGATAAATGGAAGCTAGTAGCTACTTAAGATCGTCTTTTTACACCTCGAATGGCCTCCGCTGAGATAGGGTCTTCAGGCCATTCATGTTTGGGATAGCGTCTTTTCAGTTCTTTTTTCACTTCGAAATAACCGTTCTTCCAAAAGCTTTTCAGATCCTGCGTGAGTTGCACTGGTTTATAACCCGGAGAAAGCAGCTCAATCAGCACATTTACTTTTCCATTATTCACGCTCGGCGTTTCCAATAAGCCAAACAATTCCTGAAGTCTTACAGCAAGTAGCGGAATGTCTTCGGTTCTGTATTCTAATTTGATTTTACTTCCTGAAGGCACTTCTATCGTGGCTGGCGCAAGTCGCTCCAAATCCTTTTGAAGCCCAAAATCCAAATTGCTGAATAATATCTGAGCAAGATCTAGTTTTTTGAAATCCTCGTTTTTGCTGATGTTCTGTAAATAAGGCGCGATCCAAGTTTCTGGCTTTTCGCAAAGTGAAGCTACCGACCAAAAAGGCCAATTTTGATCTGGATACCAGTTTTTAAGATTTTGAACACGTAAAATCAACTGCTCCACTTCGGTATTAAAATTCAGCAAATACTCTCCTTCTTCACGGATAGCTTCCATAATAGCCTCTGTCACGTCTCCAGCTGCATATTTGGCCAGCGGCCTTGTTCCCAGGATAATCGATCCAATTCTAATTTCTGAATGGGCCTGAAGCCCACCTTTCTTTCTATCCCATTTCAATACTTCCTTAGTCTTTAGCATTGGTGCCAAATCCTTCGGATTGATAGGTGCAGCCATCCAGATTTTGCCCATTCCTTCCCGGGCATCTACGTGTGCCACGGCAAGCCAAGACTCATGTGCCAGATCATCCTTGTGTCCAATCTGGGCGATTTTACCATTGGCCAACTGGAACTGAGCATTGTTTCCCGGACGAGCCGCTGCGATGCGCTCTGGGTATGCGTAGGCGAGGAGCAGACCCGTTTGCCAGGGATCGACTGGCCCGTTTTCAGGTTGAATAGAAAACATACGCCGATATGAAGCAGCCATCTTTTCTATCTTTTTGATTCGTGCTATGCTCACATCGTGTTTTCTAAACCTGCGAAGTGCTTCAATTCTCAGATTCAAATCAACACCCGCATCAGGGCCAAGTGGATCTCGCTCATCCAAAATTGCAGCAATGTCTGTCGCCAAACCCAACTGATCGATCTCTTCCGCATTGATTAGCATGTGCGCGATCCGTGGATGCGTAGGGAGCTTATGAACTTCCCTGCCATGTGGAGTCAATTCTCCCTCTACGATAGCTTCTATGGATTCCAGCGTTTTCTCTGCCAAAGCCAGGGTGCCAGTCGGAGGCGGAGTAAGCCAAGTCATGGAACGTATCTCCTGCTTTCCCCAAGCTTTCATATCCAGCACCAACCCGGTAAGATCAGCCTCCATCAATTCAGGCGTTCGGTACTCATTCAACTGATTTTGAATGGATTTCGTCCAAAGTCTGTAGCTATGACCAGCGGTCAATCTACCAGCACGACCGCTTCTTTGATCTGCTGAATCCTTGCTGATTCTATGCAAAACCAATCGTGACAAACCGGATCTTGGATCAAATCTGGATGATTTGGCGAAGCCCGAATCAACCACTACCGTCACTCCCTCTATCGTCAGGGAAGTCTCTGCGATATCTGTGGAAAGCACAATCTTCCTTTTCCCGGAAGGATGAGGCATGATCGCTCTGTTCTGATCGCCTGGCGAAAGTTGACCATAAAGTGGTAGTACGAGATCATCCGGCAGCGCCTTTCTCAGGATCTCCTGCGCTTTTCGGATTTCTCCCTGACCCGGAAGGAAAACCAAGAAATCCCCTTCATGAACCTTGGTCAAGGGAATAATCTGCCGTGCGGCATCTTCACCAATCGAATACTGATCCACCTCATTCATGTAATTGACTTCCACAGGATACTGCCGCCCTTTGCTCTCGATCACGGCTGAGCCGAGCAATCCAGAAAGCACCTTCGCATCAATCGTCGCCGACATCAGCAAGATCCGCAGATCAGGTCTCAGGATTTGCTGCACCTCACGGCACAGTGCCAGGGCAACTTCAGAATGAAGATTTCGCTCGTGAAACTCATCGAAGATCACCAATCCAACATCTTCCAGCGCATTGTCTGAATGAAGCATGCGGGTCAAAATCCCCTCGGTGATTACCTCCAGTCTCGTATTGGCAGAGATAGCCGATTCGAAGCGAATCCTGTAGCCGATCAGATCACCCAACTTGGTGTCCGTCATGGCTGCCATTCGCTGAGCGATAGTCTTGGTAGCCAATCGTCGAGGCTCCAGCATAATGATCTTCTTGCCAGCCAGCCAAGGCACATCCAGCAACACAAGAGGAAGCAAGGTACTCTTTCCCGCACCCGGCGGCGCCTGGATAATCAAAGAATTCGCCTTGGAAAGCTGGGTTTTAACTTGAGGAATAATCTCCGCTACCGGGAGGTCAAAACTTTTGTAATCGAAATTTTGAAGCATGTGGGGCAAAAGTAGGCTTTCTCCTTCAGAAAGGGAATTGTGAGAAGTGGTAAGTCGTAAGTGGTAAAAGGTGAAAAGTAGGAGATGGTGAGTGAGTAGTAAGTCGTAAGTGGTAAAAGGTGAAAAGTAGGAGGTGGTAAGTGAATAGTAAGTGGTAAGTCGTGAGTGGTAAAAGGTGAAAAGTAGGAGTAGGAGGTGGTGAGTTAGTAGTAAGTCGTAAGTGGTAAAAGGTGAAAAGTAGGAGGTGGTAGGTGAATAGTAAGTGGTAAGTCGTGAGTGGTAAAAGGTGAAAAGTAGGAGGTGGTAAGTGAATAGTAAGTGGTAAGTCGTAAGTGGTAAAAGGTGAAGAGTAGGAGGTGGTGAGTGAATAGTAAGTGGTAAAAGGTGAAGAGTAGGAGGTGGTGAGTGAGTAGTAAGTCGTAAGTGGTAAAAGGTGAAATGTAGGAGGTGGTAGGTGAATAGTAAATGGTAAGTCGTGAGTGGTAAAAGGTGGAATAATGAGTTGGATATCCAGTCACCCCGTTAGCGTGAGTGTCGCACCCGTTAGCGCGCGCGTGTCGCGCGTGCTCTTCCGTTTAAAACTGTTCAATTAAGTGTGCCTGCTAATTTTACAAATAGGTGACAAAGGAACGAACACTTGAAGAATTATTTAGTGATCCTCAGCTTAGTGAGCGGCTTAAAGAGCGGCTTTATAGTAAAAAGTGATTGCTTGGAAAAGAGAGTCCATTTAGTGAGATTTTGCAGGGCATGGTAGATACTATGCTGGACGGTGAAATCGATAGTTTTTTGACAGAAGAGTGAGCAGCTGGTCTGTTAATAAGCGAAATGGAAAAACCGCTAGTGAGTTGGATATTTAGTCACTCCGTTAGCGCGGTTAGTCGGTTAGCGCGCGCGTGTCGCGCGTGTCGCGCGTGCTTCCGATTTACAAGAAACCCGTTAGCCCTGCGTAAGTGCTGCATCCGTTAGCGCGCGCGTGCTTCCCATTTAATACCTACAAGAAATCAATACCCAAAACTCACTTTCCCCCTGAATAATCATTTGCGCTACTAAACTTCCAAAAATGCGCTTCTAAGACCAATCCTGCCGCAACCGGATTCATATGGATATATTCAACTTTTTGCGAAATTAAACTAGGACTCCATAGTTCTATAGGATGATTCCCCGCCTGACAAAATTTACCTGTTTTCACATTACTTGCTTCCAAAGCCGCTTTTTCAAACATTAAATAAGCCAATCCTTTCTGCTTTCATGTGGATTTTGTTTTACAGCCAATTGAATTCTTTTTGAAGTAAACTCCTTAAACCTTCCTATAATTAATTCAGGTTTGTTTCCCTGAACTCTAATCACTATATGCAGATGGCTAGGCATAAGACACCATGCAAAAATCTCCATTCCTAGTTTCTTCCTGCAATAATCAAGACTTTCACTAATTATTTGAGAATATTTCTCCCTAGTGAAAATATCAATCCAGTTAATAGCCGTACAGGTGACAAAATATAGGCCTTCCGGGTTATGAAATTTGTATTTATGGCTCATAGGAAAAAATCAAAAAAGTATTTCGAATATAATTGAATTGGTGTGTATTAAATACTTCCACGTGCCACCTTTGTCACGCGCCACAGGCGCGCGCCAACCCCAACGTTTAAGGCTCACGGTCAACGCGCGCGTCATTACATGCTAGCGCGCGCCTGTGGCGCGTGATTAGCTAGCGCGCGCCTGTGGCGTGTGATTAAAACCTTTTAACAAATCTCTCTGTTAAATTTCAATATGTCTTCCAAGAAATTAAAGCTCCTACTGATTTTTGTATTTTTTTCGGGTCAGGCGATTTCCCAAAACTTCATCAAGAAATATATCAATGGGATCATTAACGACACCTCAGATATCAGCAAACCGCAATTTTTGATCTATCCCACCGTGGCATTTGCGCCTGAGACCAGCTGGGAAATAGGACTGTCATCTCTCTTGGTCTACTATGCCAAACGGGACACCACAAACCGACTCAGCGAAATCAGCGGCTTTACTTTTATCACCCTGCAAAACCAATATGGGCTTTGGTTTGATCATGCCATCTATTCTGACCGTGATAAGTGGTTTTCCCTTGGGCGGATCAGGCTACAAAGCTTCCCTTTGAAATACCATGGCATTGGGATTAATTCCCCTGAAGATAACCTGGCCCTGGTAGATGCCAATCAAATCATGATCAAAGAAAGGCTACTTCGTGAACTGCGCCCCAACTTATATTTCGGGGTCGAAGCAGATTTTCAGCGAATATCTCAAGTAGATTTCGTCCCATCTGAGGAAGCTCCGCCATTCACCATGCCCTTGGGCAGTGAAGGTTCTACCAATATTGGGTTGGGTGTTGGATTGGTCTATGACGACAGACACAATGTCCTGAATGTGAGGAATGGCCATTTTGCAGAATTGGCTTTCTTGAGATATTCTCCTGCCATCAGTTCTTTTGGCTTCAATGCGGTGATGATGGACACTCGGATTTTTAGACCTGTCGGTGAGCATGGCGTTTTGGCTTGGCAGGCCATTGGTCAGTTTTATTCGGGGGATGTTCCTTTCAACCAGCTGGCTTTGTTGGGTGGAGATAGCATGATGCGAGGATATTACCTTGGTCGGTTTAGGGACAAAAACCAGCTTGCCACCCAGGTAGAATTCAGAATGCTGCCGCTGCCCTTGGGATTTTCCAAAAGGATAGGTGCTGCGGCATTTGCGGGAACAGGAACCGTATTTCCCGACTTTTCTTTGGCATCCATCAATAAAATGGTCTGGTCAGCTGGAGCTGGATTACGCATTTTACTTTTTCCTAAAAAAGACATTTACACCCGAGTTGATGTCGCCTTTACCCAGGAAGGATCCGGATTTTACCTGTTTGTCGGCGAGGCATTTTAGAAAGCCAAGAAGAATTTGAACTTGGGAAAATGCCTCAAAGACATCAGGATTGGGGATAAGCCAAAACGATAGGAGGAAAAATTCAGAAAAGTTATTGGAAATTATAGAAGTGGGATTGAGGGAAGGGTTTTAGGAATAGAATAAGGAGGGAAGTCTTTTTGAAAAGGATAATTAGGATTACTCCACTTATTTGGGTTTATGGAGTGGGAAAGGAGGCGAGATTGCATGTCATTAGAACGCATGGTGAAAAATCAGCTCTCACTAATCATTCCTATGGTACGTGGATTAATCCTTATCGCTTTACAATTATAGATAAAGAGTAAAAACTTTGATATACCTCTTAGGGTATAAAGTTGAACCAAAAATCATTTTTATACCCTATATGATATAAAGATCATTAAATCAATATATTTACACCCGAAAAGGTATAGTATATGGATTTAGCCAAATTTGTCAAAGAGAGAAGAACCGCTGTGAAGTTAACGCAACCTGAATTTGCGCTCAAAGCAGGTGTAGGACTGCGATTTCTAAGAGATCTTGAACAGGGGAAAAAAACCTTGAGAATGGACAAAGTAAACCAAGTCCTTCAAATGTTTGGACATAAACTGGGCCCTATACCTGATACATCAGATGAGTAAACGAATAGCAAATGTGTTTATGCACGGTATCCTGGCTGGACAATACATCCAGGATGGTGAAGGGTATCATTATACCTACCTACAAGAATATCTTGACAGCAAGGAAGCTCAACCGATTAGTCTTACCCTTCCACTTCAAGTGGAATCTTTTGATTCGTTGACCATGCTGCCATTTTTCGATGGCCTGATTCCTGAAGGCTGGTTATTGGATATTGCTGTCAAAAACTGGAAGTTGGATTCCCGAGATAGAATGGTGCTTCTTTTACTTTGCTGTAAAGACACCATCGGAGCTGTGAGTATTGAACCCCTTAACGAGCCGGCCTGATGGAAAAAAGATGTTTGTATTGCTACCAATACTTGTCAGAAACCGAAACGGATTTTCACTCGCTGTGTAGTAAGAAAATTTTCAGTTTAGCTTATGCCCCGGAATTACCTTACAATGAAAGCGATCTTGAACCATTGGCCAAGTCCGCGATTGAAAACCAAACTGGCTTAACTGGGGTTCAGGCAAAGCTTTCCCTGCATATATCATCGAATCATGAGGGCCCAAAAAGATTTACCATTGTAGGCTTATGGGGTGGGTATATACTTAAGCCTGCTTCCTCATTTTACCCTCAAGCTCCCGAAGTGGAAGATCTCACCATGCACTTGGCTGAACTGGCTAAAATCAAAGTCGTGCCTCATTCACTCATCAGAATGAAGTCTGGAAATCTGGCATATATCACCAAGAGGATTGATCGAACAAAGAAAGGCAGAATTCACATGGAAGATATGTGCCAACTAACCCAAAGGCTCACAGAGAACAAATACAATGCATCGTATGAGCAGATAGCAAAAGCAATCAAACTGTACTCCAAGACTTCAGGGCTGGATCTGGTGAATTTCTATGAACAGGTTTTGTTTTGCTTCCTGACCGGTAACGCTGACATGCACCTAAAAAATTTCTCATTGATCTATAGTCCAGATTTAGGACCGGTACTTAGCCCGGCATATGATATGCTCAGCACTGTCCTAGTAAATCCTGACGACAACGAACATATGGCATTAACGCTTAATGGCAGGAAGAACCGAATCCGGAAAAGCGATTTTGTTGCCGCATTCAAAGTGGCGGGGATTGACGATAAACAGCAAGCGAATATTTTCAACAAAATGACCAAGGCTAAACCTGATTGGCTCAAAATGATTCAAATCAGTTTTTTAACGGAGGATTTCAAAGAAAAATATGAACAGGTGTTGGTTGATCGGTTTAGTTTATTTGAGTAGGTAAGGTCTAAAATGCTGGATTCAAGATTTTGAAGAATGTGAAAATTAGGATTACACTATTACACCGATATTGAAAATCATCATGCCAATTGAGTGCCTACATCAGCGAAAATAGATTGCGAAATAGCTGTAAATTTCAACCTAAGCGAATCATTGTGAAAACTGTAAATCTCCAACTATCTGATTTTGAATTCGACGAATTGGGACTGAACAAAAACACGCTGTTGTTTTCCGAACTGATTGAAATCATCGAAAGAAAAATAACGAAACGAACGCTGGAAAAAAGTATGCAACTGGCAGACAAATACGGCCTTTCCAAAATGACGATGGAACAAATTGATGACGAAATAAAAGCGCAAAGGAATGAAGAAAATAATTCTTAAATCATTCTAACTAGTCTAGGCATCAAAGCCAGTCCATTATTTTAAGTGCCTAACATTTTAACCCTTAACAGTCAACTTTCCTCACCCATGTATCTATTTTTTGACACCGAGACGACCGGACTGCCGAGGAACTAAAGCTCCGGTCTCGGATCTCAATAACTGGCCCAGGCTTATTCAGCTGGCATTTCTCTATTATGATGCGAGTGGTAATAAGGTAGCAGAGGGAGATTTCATCATCAAGCCTGATGGATTTACCATATCAAACGGAGCATCACGGATTCATGGCATCACGACCGAGAAGGCACTGCGAGATGGACAACCCATTAAAGGTGTTTTAGAAAATTTTCATGTACTTGTAGAAAAAGCCAAATTCCTTGTGGCGCATAATATGGCCTTTGACGAGATGATTATGGGTTCCGAACTCTTAAGAAATGGCATGCAAAACAGTATGTCGGACAAGGTCAGGATCTGTACTATGAAACAGACCACTGCTTTCTGTAGATTATCTGGAGAATACGGCTACAAGTGGCCAAAGCTCTCGGAGCTGCATTACAAACTATTCCGTACAGGTTTCGCAGACGCCCACAATGCCTTAGCAGACATCAGCATCACCGCCAAGTGCTTTTGGGAATTAAGGAGAATTGGTAGGATTTAAGAATTGCCGATGGTTAAGATATTGGGCATTTATATTTCGACAGTAATAGGGTTTTGCTGCCGAAATATAGTTTTGATAAGGCATTTGGCGACAATTGAAACTGTACGAAATATGAGTAAACCGTGGTTGGCCTAAGCTTTTTAATCAGCTGCGAAAGAATCAGAGCACAGGAGGATAAAGTAAAATGACTCGAGAATTTTGGAAACTAATACAAATCAAGAAGCTGCATCAGGTCTTGGGAAAAGCCGGACAGCGCAAATGAAAGAAATATAACGGTAGTAAAAAGCTTCTTAAAGATCAGGATTGAGGTTAAGATGAAAAGACAGGGGGAAAATTCAAAAAAGCAATTGAAATTTATAGGAATGGGGTTGGAAAAAGGAGTTTTAGGTATAGATTGGGGGGAGGGAAAATAAGGACTGGAAAAAGGAGTCCTAAAATTGCCCGATAGGGAAAGCGACACTTATTAGCTAATGCATTAGTCATAATTAGAAATAAAAAACAATGAACTTAGATCAAACATTAATTGAGGATATTGAAGACGAAGAAATTGACTATCGATATGAAATCACCAGCTATGGTGCTGATTATCCAGTTGATTCAATTGTTAAGAGAATAAATGAAGACATTATTTATGTTCCTCCATTTCAGAGAAAATTTGTTTGGAATCAAAATGCAGCCTCCAAATTCATCGAATCTTTAATTTTAGGACTGCCAGTGCCAGGAGTATTTTTATCAAAGGAAAAGGAAACAGGAAGAATGATAATTGTTGATGGTCAGCAAAGACTTGTTTCACTAAACAGTTTCTATAATGGAATTTTTAAAGGTAAGGAATTCATTTTAACAGGTTTAGGCTCTAACTTGAACGGAAGAACTTACAAAACTTTAGATACATCAGATAGGATAAGATTAGATGACTCCATAATTCATGCAACAATTATCAGACAAGATGAACCAGACGATGCTGAAAGTAGTGTTTATCTAATTTTCGAGAGACTTAATACTGGTGGGAATCCGTTAAGACCTCAAGAGATTAGAGCATGTATTTATTATGGTGAATTTAATGAGACCTTAAACCACATCGTACAAACCGAAAACTGGAGAACCGTATTTGGTAGAGAGAACGAAAGGTTGAAAGAACAAGAATTAATTTTAAGATTTTTCTCCTTGTATGTGTTCAAAGATTCATATACTAAACCTTTAAAAGGTTTCTTAAATAGATTCATGTCTCTAAATAGGAACCTTGATCTTGTTTCCAAAGCCGATTTAGAAGAAATATTTGCCAATACAATTCGTCCATTTGCAGTACTGTTAGGCAAAACAGCTTTTAGATTGGGAGGTCCTCTTAATGCTGCAGTTTTTGATTCATGTATGATTGGTTTGTCAGAAAGAATTAAATCATCTCAAATCGGCAATGAAGAATTCGTAGCAAAGTATAGAGTCTTGCTTGGTAATCCTGATTACATAGAAAACGTAAAAGGAGCAACTTCTGATGAAACACTTGTTAACAACAGAATTAGAATAGCAATCGAAACATTCGCAAAATAAGATTATGAGATTGAGAATAGATGCTGAAGAAAAAAAGTTGGATAATCTATTAGATCAGATAAGAAAAGTTGATAATGATGAATTACAAGCACATCTTTCCAAATATTTTTGTGTTAAAATTTCTGGATATCTCGAGAATGTACTTAAATCACTTGTGGAAGCATATTCAACAGGTACTTGTCCAAAACCAATTAAGACATATATAGATGGTAGCGTCAAAAGTATAACAAATCTTTCTGAAGATAAGCTATGTACATTCTTAAAAAAATTTGATCCTGATTGGGAATTAAGATTTTTGTCGACCATTTCCGAAAGGGAACTACAATCTCTAAACTCTATTATTTCAAATAGAAATAACATCTCTCATGGACAACAGGATAATATTAGTTACACTTACGTATCTCAATACTATTCGGACTTAAAAGGTGTTATTAAAGTTCTGAAAGATATAGTGAAAAAATAGAAGACTGACCTCAATACTACCATAACAAAATACCAATCCCCTACTATTTTTTGGGATTTATAATCCCATATTCTTATCGAATCAAGCGTTGAATATGAGTTAAGGCTCTGGTAATGCCTGTAGCCATCAGATACAACTACAGTTTGATACCTTCGTGATTCTTTAATCCCACCAAAGAAAAACCAATCTACCCCATTCCCTAATAAAACTCTTTTCGTTTACAGCTTTTCGGATATCTTTAGGTATCCTTGCAACCCACCCTTTTTTAAATGGCGCTATTTCAAAACTCAGTTCTTAAAAAATACCGGTCCACCCAAGATCAAAACAAAATCGAGACTGCTTTCGGCGACTTCTCTCGATATTTTGGAAATCCTGCGATTCGTGAGAATATCCGAAATTCCAAAGAAGAACAGTTTCAGGAAGGTTTTCTCAGAGAGCTATTTGTAAATATCCTAGGTTACACCATCAATCCAGATCCTGATTACAACCTGACCACTGAGCTTAAAAATATCAAGGATTCCAAAAAGACGGACGGCGCAATTCTGCTCCCTTCTCCTGAAGGAGAGGGGTCGGGGGTGAGGTCAGCCCTTGCCGTCATCGAGCTCAAAGGAACCGATACTAAAGACCTCGAAAAGATCCGAGATCAGGCCTTTAATTATAAAAATAACCAACCCGACTGTATCTATGTGATCACGAGTAACTTCGAAAAACTTCGATTCTATATCCACAATGCCGTAGATTATCAGGAGTTCAATCTTTTTCAACTCACGCGCCCTGAGTTTGAACTGCTTTGGCTGTTGCTCCAAAAGGATAATCTGCTTTCTGGGATTCCTGCCAAGATCAAAGAAGAATCACTCCAAGCCGAAGAGCAAGTCACCAAGCAACTTTACGCCGACTACTCGGCCTTCAAGCAGGAACTCTGGCAGGATATGGTGGCTCAGAATCCGGGAGAAAATGAGTTGATGCTATATAAAAAAAGTCAAAAGCTCCTCGACCGTTTTCTCTTTATCTTTTTTGCGGAGGACAAAGGCCTGCTTCCGCCCAATAGCATCAATGAGATTATCACCCAATGGGATAAACTGAATGAGCTCGACGAATACCGTCCGCTCTTTGATCGCTTCAAAAAATACTTCGGATATCTCAATGTGGGAAGAGTCCAACCTGGCAAACCTGAAATCCATGCCTACAACGGCGGACTCTTTGCGCCGGATACCTTGCTAGATACCGTAAAGATCTCGGATAATATCCTCAAAAAACACTGTCGTAAGCTCTCCGAATACGACTTCGACACCGAAGTCGATACAAATATTCTCGGGCACATCTTTGAGCATAGTCTCAATGATATCGAGAATGTCCGTGCTTCGCTGGAAGGTACACCAATAGACAAAAGCAAAACCAAGCGGAAGAAAGACGGGGTATTCTACACACCAAAATACATCACCAAGTACATCGTGGACAATACCCTCGGGCGATTGTGTGCCGAGAAGAAGATCGAACTCGGCATCGTGGACGAGGACTTTGCGGAGGGAAAG
Source organism: Algoriphagus antarcticus (assembly GCF_002150685.1). Taxonomy (GTDB): domain Bacteria; phylum Bacteroidota; class Bacteroidia; order Cytophagales; family Cyclobacteriaceae; genus Algoriphagus; species Algoriphagus antarcticus. The sequence continues at coordinate 64,899 of NZ_MSSW01000030.1, read as the reverse complement.
CGAGGAAGGCAAAAGAAAACCATCCAACAACTCAAGGGGAAACTCGATGCCTATCGGGCTTGGCTGCTGCAACTCACCATCTGCGACCCCGCTTGTGGTTCGGGAGCCTTTCTCAATCAAGTGCTGGAATACCTGATTGCCGAGCATCGCTACCTAGACGAACTCGAATCCCAACTTTTCGGTACACCGATGGTCCTGCCCAATGTGGAAAACCAAATCCTCGAAAACAATATTTTCGGAGTCGATATCAATGAGGAGTCAGTAGAAATCGCCCGACTCTCCTTATGGCTTCGCACAGCCAAGAAAGGCCGAAAACTCAGTAGCTTGAATTCCAATATCAAAGTAGGAAACAGTCTAATCGATGATCCTGCAGTAGCCGGAGACTTGGCTTTTAATTGGGAAAATGAATTTCCACAAGTCTTCGCCAAAGGTGGTTTTGACGTGGTGGTGGGTAATCCGCCTTATGTGCAATCGCATTCCCTTGATGAATCTTCAAAAAACTTTATCTACCAACATTATAAAACAGCTGAATATCAAATAAATACTTATGCGGTATTTATGGAACGGATTCTGGAAATAATGGATGAATCATCAGTTTATAGTGTAATTATTCCAAATTATTGGCTGTCTACGAAAAATGATTCAAAGTTACGATCCGAACTCTTTTTAGAAAATCACTGCATCGAACTGCTCAATGTGTTTAGCGTATTTGAAGATGCTACAGTGGATACTGTTATAGTAACTGGCAGGAAAACTAGTATTCCTATATTTCCTAAAGCAACAAAACTAGTTGCTGTTGATAAAAATTATAAATCCATACTAGAAAGGCTGACCGCTTTATCTGATAAGATTTGGGGCACGATTAAAAGTGAGACATTTAATTCAATTAATGATGATACTTTACTCTCCTTTGAAGATAAGTTAGAGATTAATGGTGATTTGAAAGTAAGCGATTTCGTAAGAGGATATCAGGGAATGAAACCATACGAAAAAGGAAAGGGGAACCCGCCTCAAACCAGAGAAATGATGAATGAGAAAATATATCATTCTGATAATAAATTAGATAATTCCTATTTACCACTTATAGGAGCGGGAAACGTACAGCGGTATTTCATCAGACCATATACAGAATATATAAAATACGGTGCTAATCTCGCTGCTCCGCGAAAAGCAGACATTTTCATACATAAAAGATTACTGGTAAATAGAATTTTATCAAAGGAAAGGATTGACATTTGTTTTATTGAAGAACCTATGGTCAACAATACAGACATATTTAATTTTTTGCCTTTAGCAGGGAAAGAGAAATATTTGAAACCAATTTTTGCAATCTTAGGAAGCTTGCTATGTTCTACTTACTTCAGAAAATCAAATGTGAATTTGAGTAGAGCAGCTTTCCCAAAACTGAATGTCAATAACCTAATGAGTTTTCCCATTCCAGAATTAGAAGAAGGCTTTGTATATAACTCAACTCAAAAGGTAGATATGTTATTAAAGGAAATTCAGGGTAATCAACTATTCGTATTGAATTTTATAGAACTCATTAAATCCAAATTCTCCATTGAAAAACCATCAACCAAGCTTCAAAACTGGCCGGGTTTAGATTTCAGAGGATTCTTTGGAGAATTAAAGAAAGCGAAGGTTCAGCTCAGTCTATCCGAAGAATCCGAATGGATGACCTACTTCAACGAACAAAAGCAAAAAGCCCTCGCCCTCCAATCCGAAATCAACCGCATCGACGCTGAGATTGATAAGTTGGTTTACGAGTTGTATGGATTGACAGAAGAGGAGATTAGGATAGTGGAAGGGGGAGAGGGATGAGTAATTCAATGATTACAATAATTTCAATTATAGTACCAATATTCTCACTAATTATAGGAGCTTATTACCAAAAACAGAGAGATAGGCTTTTATTAGAACAAGAAACTTTTTTTCAGAAAAAAAGAGATAACTATTTTAAAGTTATTGAACCTATCATATCAATGATTAGCAATTCAAAAAATTCACAAGAACAAGGAAAAGTCGTAAGTAAAATATTAAGCAATGAATATAGAAAAGAAGTATTGAGTCTGAGTCTATATGGCAATGATGAGGTTGTTAAAGCTTTTAATGATATGTTTCAGCTTATTTACGATAAAGAGAAATATAATGAAAACGTGTCCCTTTTAATACCCTTTTTAGGTAAGGTACTACTCGAGATGAGAAAGGAGTTAGGGAATAAAAATACAAAAATAGATGAGTTTCAGATCTTAGAATTTTTAATCAAAGATATTAAAGAAATGAAATCTGAAAACTTTCAAAAATACAAAGACATTAAAAGATATTTAAAATACAAAAAATGAAAATAATATATGAAATAGTAATTGTCTTGATTTGTACAATAGGATTCGCTACTCCTTTAATTATTTGGATTTCTAAATACCTAATATCTCATTTTTTTGCTAAAAAAGTTGAAAAGTATAAGAATGAGCTCTCATTCGAAAATATGCAATTTAAATCTAATATTGACAGATCGTTAATAGAATACCAACTTAAACTAAATAGTCTGACCGCCCAAAAATCAGAAATATTAAAAATTACCTATCAGAAATTAGTAATAGCAGATTTAGCTTTTTTTGAACTTATGAAACCAGTTAAGTTTAATCCTCCTACGCGAGAGGCTCAAATGGCTGACGTTTTAATTAAAGGAAACGATTTTATCCAATTCTATGATCAAAATGAAATATATTTCAGTGATGAAATTTGTATTTATTTAAATGAAATAAAGAGTATTTTTATTAAGGGGTATGGACTTCAAACAACAAAAGACATGCTTTCTGATGATAGAGAAACAAGGAATGAAATTGCAAAAGAATTAAACTTGTTCTACACTGAAAAAATTGAAGGGCGAATCTCAGAATTAAAAAAAGTTATTAAATCTGAGTTTAAAAAGGAATTGGGCAGCATTTAGTAGAATATCCCCACTAGGTGTGGTATGCCAGCTTAAGCGTAGTCCTTGCCTAAGCGTAGATTGCATCTACGCTTTACTATCTTCAGGAATTTATAATTTCCCGAAGGTAGTCGAACCCTTTTTTATTGCCATCTCTCCGTTTTGGCGAAGCATTCATTTCTAGATTGACATCGACTCGGCCAAAACCCGGAAACGTTATTACAATTTATAACCACAGGTTAAAAACCTGTGGCTACAAAAATTTCGCATCTACGATGCTATTGCGATAATTTGGCTCCCTTTAAGAGCCAGCTGTTCGAGATTTGTAATCTCGAACCTTGATCAAGGGATTTGTAATCCCAAAACAATCAACAATTAATAGTTTTGGCGAAACTTGCTTTTCTCGAAAGATCAAGTGCCAATAGGATCATCAAAGTTTTGCCAAACAAAATCACTAGACTAGCGTACCTGAAGTTAATTCTATTTAAATAGTCCATTTTATAGTTTTTTAGTGAATTGTAGTTAAATAAACCCATGTACAAAAACCCATGCGAAAAATCAGGATCGTAGTCTTAATTTTCATGATTTCTGGAAGCTTCACTGTGCAATCTCAAACAGTAGATAACGTGCCTTTATCGGAGATCAATGTCACCTATATTGAGTTTACTGAAATAGGTAAGGTATTTAGTCCCAAAGTCAGAATTCAAGTTGATTTTGGTCAGGATAGGTCAAGGGGCCGAATAAATGAATCTCAGATCACTGATTCAGATGGAAGGGTGATCGAGTTCAATTCGCTGGTCGATGCGCTTAATTTTTTCGATCAGTTGGGTTATGAGTTTTTAGAAGGTAACAGAAGTCATATTGAAAGGGTCAATATCGATCAGTACTTATTGAGAAAGAAGAAGACTCTGCTGGATTCAGCAAATATTCCAAGACAGAATTAGAAGTTAATCAAACGGACAATATTTGACTATAAATCAGGATTCTTGAGTAGCAGCAAAAATTAAAGGGGACCAAATGTTCCCCGCTAGGTGTAGAGTATTTGCCTAAGCGTAGCCTGCAACTACACTTTAATATTTTTAAGAATCTCCCCCAGCTTTAGAATGCTAGCCTAGTCGTAATCCGTACAGTCGTCGGATGCAAAACGCTTTAAAATCTTCTATAATCCCCGCCCGCCAGCTGTTCGAGTCCCGATATTTATCGCGGATGCAATCTCGAACCTTGATCTAGGGATTTGCAATCCTAATACAATCAACAATCAATCGTTTTGGCGAATCCTCCTTTTCCCGATTGCCCTCATTCCTGCCAAAACAAAAAAACCAATGCTCTTTCTTTTACCCGGGGTTGAAACCCCGGGCTACTAATCTAGCGTCCCTACAGGACGCCTAATTTCATGGCTTTAATCGTGGGTATTGGAAAATAGCTGTTTGGAGATTTGTATTCTCGAACCTTGATCTAGGGATTTGCAATCCCCGAAAAGGCGTAATCAATGACTAAGATTAATCCGTACAGCTTTGGATGTAACAAATCCTTGATTTCTTTCATTAAAAGTTCAACCCCTTCAGGGTTACCATTTCCCAGCATTGATCTCCAAACCCCCGGTTCCACCGAGGGCTAATCATGGTTTGACCACATCGTGGTCATTGGAATAAAAACATATCTGCCATGTTCAACTCGTTATAGTCCCCTTCTTATTTATGATCCTGAAATGCCTGTCCCGATTTATCGGGAGATCAAACTATGAATAACTTGTCCCGAATTATCGGGAGCCATGGGTGAAACCCGTGGTAAAACCAATGTGAATCACACCCAACGACCCTGAAGGGTGTCGAACAAATCGGGACCAAATCATCCATTTAAATTTCCCATGCTAGGTTTGGAATGACCCAGCTGTTCGAGTCCCGATATTTATCGCGGATGCAATCTCGAACCTTAATCCGGGGATTTGTAATCCTAACACGATCAACAATTAATCGTTTTGGCGAACCCTCAGCCTGAGCGAAATTTGGAACCTCGCTCGACAATCAGATAGAATTTGTAATTCAGTTCTGAGCCGATATTTTTCACCTCTGAGCCGATTTGTTTCGCCATTAAGCACGGACACAAAGTCGTGTTGTAGAATCCGAAGCGAGGGAATACCCGGATATTCATGACGCTGGAGGTAAATTTATTCATGGCTATCTCACCATCCATGTAAAAGCTGTCGTAAGCGTAAAATTTGTAGTTTAGTAACTCAATATGCCGGCAGAATTTCTGAAAAGGAATTAACAAAAAAAATTATAGGAGTAACTATGGAAGAGCTATCGATAGGTGATATCGCATTGATAATTATTAGCGGTTTGGGTGTTATTCATGGACTTCTTCTCGGTGTATTCCTTTTTTTTCATAAGAGAGGTAGTAGCCTTTCCAATCAGTTACTCGGTTTTCTTCTTTTCGTATTGTCTTTTAGAGTGGGCAAATCGGTCTTGCTAGAGTTTGCTCAAGATTTACATGTAAAGATCATTTTTATTGGTCTTGCCTCCATGTTGCTAATCGGCCCTTTGTTTTACCTATTTTCAAAATCACTGCTCTTGCGCTCTTTCTCGCTCCGGAATATTCATTTTCTGCATTTTCTCCCGGCCATTTTTGGAATATGTTTTGGTTTTTGGATCGAGGAAATTCACCTAAGGTCTTTTCCGCTCTGGGTTTTTGTCGTGGTGTATGCTTTTTACTACGGACATTATATAAGCTATATCGTCTTTAGCTATCGAGCGGCCGTCAAAGCGCCCGCGGTAAATTCAACTAATTATCAACTGCTTAGGCTAATCTTCTTCGGGCTATTGGCTATTTGGTTTGTCTATAGTTTAAATCTCTTTGATGAAGACATCCCATATATTATTGGCCCTATTCTTTATTCAATTGTGGCTTATTCGATCAGCTTTCTGGTGATCAAAAATCGCTTTATCGATAAAGTAGAATACGAAAAATATAAGTCCACACAAATTCCGGAGAATCTGGGCGAGCAAATCTATTTGAGAATTCAAAAATTGATGGTTGAAGAAAAGGGTTTCAAAAATCCCGATCTGACACTCAAATTTCTGGGCGAGCATTTCCACCAAAGCCCTCAGATCATTTCTATGGTAATCAACCGAAAGAGCGGTAAGAATTTCAATTCGTTTATCAATTACTATCGAATTGAAGAAAGTATAAAGCAATTGAGGGATTCAAAATTTGAGCATTATACCATATCGGCAATTGCAATGGAATCCGGATTCAATAGCCTCTCCAGTTTCAATACAGCCTTTAAAAAGCAAACCGGCTCAACTCCCCTTGCATTTCGCAACATGCGTTAAATGATCAGTTTCTCTTTCGAAATGATCATTTCGGGAGTTTCTAATCAGCAAGAGTATATTCTTTGTTGAAAAAATATACTTATGTCTAGAATTAAAAAGTTTGTAAAATGTTCACTGATGCTGGTGGCAGGATCTATTGTTTTATTGGCCGGTTTCGGGTGGTGGTTTATGAGTTTGCTTTCAACCCCAAACTCCTCTTCTGAAAATCTCAAAGATGTGTTTCCTTCCTCCCTGCCCTATTTGACAGACAATCCTGTACAAAACAGAGGGAAAATTTTAGCCGTGGTTACCAGCACCGCATCTTTTCCAACGACAGGTAAGAAAACAGGGTACGAACTTACCGAACTGGCTCAAGCCTACTATGTATTTGTTGCCAATGGATTTGAAGTAGACATAGCGAGTACACGGGGCGGTGAACCGCAGATGGTCCTCGATGATGAAGATATGACTGAGTATGATTACGCTTTTCTAAAAGATACCCTCGCTATGCGAAAAGCAAAAGGCACAATTGCCATGGAAAATGTACTTTTAGAAGAATATGAGGCAATCTATTTTGTAGGTGGAAAGGGTGCAATGTTTGATTTCCCAGATCATAAGTCCATTCAAAAAGCCGTAAAAATATACCATGAACAAGGGAAAATAATTGGTGCGGTTTGTCATGGGCCGGCAGCTTTGGTAAATGTGAAATTGACAGATGGCACTCCCTATTTGAAAGGCCGAAAGGTTTCTTCATTCACAAACCGCGAAGAACTTTTTCTGATCAAAGAGGCTCAGGTGATATTCCCTTTCATGTTGCAGGATAAACTGATAGAAAATGGGGCATTGTATTCTGAAGGCGCCATGTATCTTGAAAACGTCATTTCAGATGGAACCTTGGTCACGGGACAAAATCCTTGGTCAACTTGGGTTGTTGCAGAAACTATGGTCACTCGATTAGGCTACGAACTGAAAAAAAGAGAAAAAACAGCCGCCGAAAATGCAGTCCTGATTTTAAATGCCTATGAAAAAAGGGGGTACGGTAAAGCCAAACAAATGATCGAGGAATTAAGTAGTGGTGAAAAACAAGTAATCAGTAGAGATCTGATTGCAATGCACGCACTGGTAGCAGCGATGCAGTGGGAGATTTCAAAAGGGTTTGAGATTATCGGACTTTTAAGACATGTAAAGACTACTTCGAAAGAAAGGCCTACTGAGACTGTTCATTTAAGTGTGTCTGCTAATTTTACAAATAGATGACAAAGAAACGAACACTTGAAGAATTATTTAGTGATCCTCAGATGAATGAGCGATTAAAAGAGCGCCTTTACAGTAAAAAGGAATTGCTTGGCAAAGAGAGCCCATTTAGTGCGATTTTACAACAAATGGTCAATATGATGCTTGATGGGGAAATTGAGAGTTTTCTTACTCAAGAGCGAGCTTCGGATAGCTTAAATAAGCGAAATGGCAGGACTCCCAAACGAGTCCTAAGTAACGTTGGACATCTCGAGATTTCGACTCCACGTGATCGGAATGGGGATTTTGAACCAGAACTGATAGGGAAACGACAAAGGGATCTCACCAGTGGCTTGGATGATCAAATTTTGGCATTGTATGCCCCTGGTAGGTGTAGAGTGCTAGACTAAGCGTAATCCGTACAGTGGTCGGATGCAACTACGCTTTCATATTTTTAAGAATTTGTAATTCCCCCACTAGTTGCAGAATACTAGCCTAAGCGTAATCCGTACAGTGGTCGGATGCAACTACGCTTTAATACCTTATGGATTCCGTACAGTAGTCGGAAGTAATTCTGTTACCTGAAAGTTCGACAGCTTCGCCGTCTTGGGGTTCTCATCTTCATGATTAACCCCCGGTTTTACCGGGGGCTAATCATGGTTTGACCACTTCGTGGTCTGTGGATTAATAATATTTAGATGACTTTGCCTAGTAATTATTTAATAACCCCGAAGTGCCAGCCCGCTGTGGCGGAGTGCCGAACTGTAAGAGTAAGCATAAGGATTTTCTGAATTTTGCCAAACAAAATCACTAGACTAGCGTACCTGAAGTTAATTCTATTTAAATAGTCCATTTTATAGTTTTTTAGTGAATTGTAGTTAAATAAACCCGTGTACAAAAACCCATGCGAAAAATCAGGATCGTAGTCTTAATTTTCATGATTTCTGGAAGCTTCACTGTGCAATCTCAAACAGTAGATAACGTGCCTTTATCGGAGATCAATGTCACCTATATTGAGTTTACTAAAATAGGTAAGGTATTTAGTCCCAAAGTCAGAATTCAAGTTGATTTTGGTCAGGATAGGTCAAGGGGCAGAATAAATGAATCTCAGATCACTGATTCAGATGGAAGGGTGATCGAGTTTAATTCGCTGGTCGATGCGCTTAATTTTTTCGATCAGTTGGGTTATGAATTTTTAGAAGGTAACAGAAGTCATATTGAAAGGGTCAATATCGATCAGTACTTATTGAGAAAGAAGAAGACTCTGCTGGATTCGGCAAATATTCCAAGACAGAATTAGAAGTTAATCAAACGGACAATTTTTGACTATAAATCAGGATTCTTGAGTAGCAGCAAAAATTAAAGTGACCAAATGTTCCCCGCTAGGTGTAGAGTGTTTGCCTAAGCGTAGAAGAATTTATAATTCTATTGAATTCAATATTGTCCTTTCTAAGGACAGCTAAACCAATTGCTAAGGATACTGAGGAAAGCTAAAGATCTTCTAAACATTTAAAAGAAGCTATTCTGGAGTTGCAATGATGGTCATAATTCCATGAGACGATTTTTTCTCCTGCCAATTTTGTATCCTAAATCGCAGTATTCCAAGTATAAATCTTAAGAATTCGTCCTCCATATTTTTATCCCACTTGATTTCTTTTTTCTCCATATCGCTCATCCAATATAAAAAATAAGGATCCATCGTGCCGTACGTGAGTAGTTCGGAAACTTTCCAACCGCTTTTTTGAAGCAGTAGCGTGATGTTATCCGGCGAGAATAATGAAATATGGCGCGGTGCATGCCAACCTGCCCAATTTTCGCCATATTTTTTCCTACTCGCTGAATCGAAGTTGGGTATCTCAATGATAAGTGTCGTGGAAGGTTTCGAAATGGATTTTAAATATCTAAGGTTTTTAAGCGGGGAGTAATCATGCTCTAAATAGTGCCACATGGTAATTACATCAGGCTGCAAACTGCTTGGTAGATCTTGAATTTCTGCGACTTGTAAATCTAGCCCTTCAAATTGATCCGGTTCATTTTTCCATCCTTCATCACTGAAGTCAATGCCGATAGTTCGACAATTTAGGATTTGCTGACAGGCCTTTAAAAAACTTGGTCTGCCGCTGCCAATATCTAAAATCAAGGAGTCGGGTGAAAAATCATGAGCCTCTTTTGTTCGCTTCACGCGTCTTAGATCTAACTTTTGCTGGCTGTTCTCCACCAATTTTTCATACTTCCCCCACGCTTTTGCTCCTCTGTAGGGTAAATAATAAGAAGTATAGTAGTTTTTTAGCTGGTCTAATGGTACTCTGGGATTTAAGAACACCAGTTTACATTCCTCGCATTGGTCAAAATTGAACAACTCATTACTGGAATGCATTTGAGCACTGATTTTAATAAAAGAACCTATCGTGGTGGAGTTACAGGTAGGACAATTGGTAAGTTGCTGCATCGGTCTAAAATGGATATCGCTCTCTGAGTGTAGTTAAATCGATGTTTGGACTGGGTGGATTCCGATAGCAGTCGGAAGCAATTCCATACTCGTATCAATTCCAGTGTTGGATTGGTGTTGAAGCTAGTTGAAATCCGTATAGTTTCGAATGTATAACGCTTTAATATTTTGATGCAAGCGAGTTGATCCCGTAACGCATGTCGGTCGGTTCATGGTACAAGAAGTACCGGACTGAACTTGAAAGGGCCAGCATCAGCCCAACAACTCACGCACGGTGACCACATCCACAGCGCCAAACAGTTCCACACAGATCCCCGAGGGATAGCTGATCCTGGCTACCGGGCTTGCCGTGGTAGGATGCATCGGAATAATTGAAAACGGGGAGGGGAAAGCTGCAGGGATGGTATCGGTGTCAAACTTTCTGCACCAATAATAGAACGTTGCTTTGGGTATGCCTTCTGATGCAGCAAAGGCTGTCTTGGTCTTGCCGGATTACTGCCACTTACAGTTCAGGGAATAATATGCTTCATTGGTTGTCTTTTTCATCCTGCAACTTTAAGCATTCAGGAAACCGCTCGAAATATGGGGTTGGTCGGATGGATACAATCTTCTTGCGCTGCAAACAACCTGAAATAAAAATGCCCCGCAGCATCATCACGGGGCATTTATTCTAGTTATTTAATTGTCCGTCTTCTCTTTTCAAAACCAGTTCGTAAACACATGGAATTACGATCAAGTTAAGCAAAGTAGCTGTCAGCAAGCCCCCCAGAATTACCACGGCCATGGGGCTCTGGATTTCATTTCCAGGTTCTCCACTTTTCAAAGCCAATGGGATCAGGGCTAGACCAGTGGTCAAAGCTGTCATGAGAATAGGGTTTAATCTGTCCAAAGCACCTGTCTTTAGCAGTTCAATTCCTTTCATTCCTTCTTTTCTCAAGTCTTCATACCTGGAAACCAGTAATATTCCGTTTCGTGTGGCTATGCCGAACAAACTGATAAAGCCAATTGTAGCAGCAATGCTGATTATTCCTGAGGTAAAGTAGACGATCAAAATCCCACCAATCAGACCCAAAGGCAAATTAATCAGTACAATAAATGAAAGTCTGACATCTTGAAATTCATAGTACAGCAATAAGAAAATCACCAAAATTGCGAGCCCTGCCGTGATTAACAATAGGCTGGAAGCTTTGGCCTCACTTTCAAACTGACCGTCATATTCCACTCGGTAGCCTTCAGGGATCTGAATGTCATTCCCTATGATTTCCTGAATATCATTGACCACGCTTCGAAGATCTCTGCCTTGGACATTTGCCGCCACTACAATCTTTCGCTGGACATTTTCTCTGCTTATCGTATTGGGACTACTTACAGATCCAATAGTTGCCAGTTGATTTAGCGGAATTTGTGCCTTGTTTGGCAAACTTATTAAGGCAGTTTCTAACGCTTCTTTGCTGCTCCTTGACTCTGGCCTGTATCTAACCATCAGATCAAAGTATTTCTGACCTTCGTAAACTTCCCCTGCCTTTTCTCCGGCAAATGCCACGTCAATCTGCTCCATGAAATCACCTACAGTCATCCCGTGGGCTGCAAGGATCTGTCTATTTGGTGTGATACGGAGCTGAGGAACTTCCACTTGCTGATCCACAGCCACGTCTGCAATCCCTTCAATCGGTTTGATGCTGGTTTCGATGTTCTTGCCTATCTCATAGAGCTGCTGCAAATCAGCGCCAAATATCTTGATGGCAATATTGGCTCGTGTCCCCGAAAGCATGTGATCAATTCGGTGAGCAATCGGCTGACCAAGCGTGATATTTGCACCTGGAACGATACTCAATCTTGTTCTCACTTCTTCGAAAAACTCCTCCTTGGATTTGTCTGTGAGGATAAAAGGAACGTCTATCTCCGCGGCGTTTACCCCTTGTGCATGCTCGTCGAGCTCGGCTCTTCCTGTCCTTCTGGTGACTACTTCCACCTCAGGCATGTCCAATAGAATCTGCTCTACCAATTGACCCGTTTTATTGCTTTCTTCCAAAGACATTCCAGGTATTCCAACGACGCTTATTACTAAAGAACCTTCGTTGAATTCGGGAAGGAAACTTCTTCCGAGCTGCGTAAATACAAGTAAACTCAGTATAAATGCACCAATGGTAACACCCATAATTGTTTTGGGTATCTTCAAAGCCTTGACTAAGGACGCTGCATATTGTCGTTTCAACCATCGCTCTACTTTAGTCCCATTGGCCTGTTTGGCGAGAACTTCCTCGTTTTTGAGAAGATAGGAACACAACACAGGTGTGACGGTCACAGCCACTACCAAAGAAGTGAGGACTGAGGTAATGAAAGCAATTCCCAAAGGCTGCAATAATCTGCCTTCCATTCCGCTCAAAAAGAAAAGTGGGATAAAGGAAACGATAATGATTAGTGTGGCGATAATTATTGAGCTTCTGATTTCTATAGACGCCGATTTTACCACAGTGAGCAACGGTTCACGCTCATTTTTTGGTTTCAGGATATTTTCCCTCAGTCTTTTGAATACATTCTCAACATCAATAATCGCATCATCCACCAGCGCACCGATGGCAATAGCCATTCCTCCCAAACTCATTGTGTTGATGGTATAACCCAATAATTTCAGCACAATCACTGACACTAATAGGGAAATGGGAATGGCTACCAATGATATGACTGTTGTTCTCCAATTCATGAGAAAGATAAACAGTACGATCACCACAAAGAAGGCTCCTTCCAAGAGCGTTCGGTTGAGGTTGGCTATCGAAGACTCGATGAAGTTTGACTGTCGGAATATTTGACTTTTGATTTCCACGCCTGCAGGAAGAGATTGCTGTAAATCGGCAATTGCTTCATCAAGACTGGCTGTCAGCTCCAATGTGTTAACTTCTGGTTGCTTCGCTACAGTTAGAATTACGGCAGGAGAGGCGTTCAATGAACCGTCTCCAATCTTATCTGCTGCCCCAATCTGCACGGTTGCGACATCCTTGATCTTTATCGTCTGTCCATTTACCTGTTTAAGCACAGCTTCTTCCAGGTCTTCAAGCGAATAGATTCTTCCACTACCTTTGACGATATATTGGTTGCCATATTGATTGACAACTCCACCAGGGGCATTTACATTGGATTCTTGCACTTTCTCGAGCAGTTCGCCCAGACTTATCCCGTAGTACTTGAGTTTTTCAGGATTTGCCAAAACTTGGTATTGCTTATAGTCTCCACCGATGACGATTACATTGGCAACACCCCCAATTGATTTGATTCTAGGTCGGATAGTCCAGTCGGCGAGCGTACGCAATTCCATCGTGGAAAGGCTGTCTGAGGTTACGCCCAGAAGCATGATTTCTCCCATAATAGAGGAGATAGGAGCCATCGTGGGCATGCCCACACCATCAGGTAAATTCTCAATCACCATTGGGATGCGCTCATTTACAATCTGCCGTGCTCGGTAGATGTCAGTTCCCCACTCAAATTCTATCCATACAATGGATATTCCAGCGGCAGACGAGGAGCGGATTCTACGCACATTTGGCGAACCGTTCATGGCAGTTTCCAGCTGGTAAGTGACGAGTTTTTCCACTTCCTCAGATTCCATACCATGTGCCTCAGTCAAAATCGTAACCGTAGGTGCGGAGAGGTCTGGGAAGACGTCCACATTCATAGTGCGTGCTAAGTAGATTCCTGTTATACTTAGTAAAACAGCCCCCAATAGCACCATCAATCTATTTCGAAGAGAAAAAGATAATATTTTATTTAGCATAGCTTCAGCGCGTTAATGTTCATGCCCGTGAGCAGGAGCCTGTCCAGACATAGAAGCCATTTTCACTTGATAGGCGCCTGTGGATACCACCATTTCGCCTACTGCCAAACCACTTAAAATCTCTACTTCCAAACCATTTTTTCGTCCAATGGAAACCTGCCTTCTTTCAAAGCTTTCCCCAGACAACTCTACGATGACTGCGTAATTGCCGTAGTCCTCCAATAAGGCTGATTCAGGAATTACAACGGCTGAACGCGGTTTGCCTACAGCTAGCTTTACTTCTGTAAAGCTTCCTTCTGGCATTTCTACTACATCATTGATTTCCGCATAGATTGATAAGAGCGGTTTGTCACTTTCCACCTCTTTGCCGATTGAAAGGATAGATCCTCCTGTTCCTTTCAGGCTTGACCACTTGTCCGTACTCGGCCGATAATATAGATCCTGTAAATTCTGTAGCTCTCTAGCGTAAAGAGGACTTACTTGTACTTCTAACAAACTGGTCTGATGACTTGTGATCGTTACCAAACTCGCTCCCTGTTCTACAAAAGCGCCGTTGTTCACCGCAATTGCTTTCACATATCCGTCAAATGGTACCGAAACTTGTTTCCCACCAGTCGAATATCCTGAGTTGAGGGTTTCATAAGTTGATTTGGCTACCAGGTATTTTTGCTCAACCTGTTCCAGTTCTGCTTTGGGTACAATTTTGGATTCGAAAAGCTTTTGTTTTCGTTCAAATTCAGCAGTAGCTTGGTCCAATACAATCTTGGCATTTTGGATTTCGGCTCTCAAATTATTCGAAGTAAGTCCAGAGCTGCTGACAGCCATAAGTACTTGACCTTTCTTAACGCTGCTTCCTTCTGTCAGATTTTCACTTTTGAAGGTAACCCTGCCGCTTGTAGTCGCTATCAGTGTTTCATAATCTGAAGGGGAAACTTTCCATACACCCGAAGTGGGTATAGTTTCAAAGATCTCCTTTTGAATAGCAGGAGTGGTTTGAAAATCAATTTTCCATGCCTGTTCTTTTAAGAATGTGATAGACCCATCGTCGGCTTCCTCACCACCCAAAGCTGCAGTAGCATCGGCCAATGATGCAAACACGGTCACCTGATCAACCACAATTCTATCTTTAAGCGTCGGTGTATCAATCTCGAATACCAGTTGATACACGCCTGCTTCGGTCGGTACAAGGGAAGGCTTGAAGATGCCCGGTGAATCAGGTGCATCTACAGTATTGCGGATTCCTTTGTCACCTTTGATTAAACTAACGGTCATTTTTCCTTCCCGCACAGGTTGGTGTTCCTCTAAAATGGTAGCATGAGCTGCAAATCGACTTGATTTGCCTACCACCAGGGCAGGGAACTCTACAAATAGTTCTGTTTTTGCTGTCCATACAGTCTCGTCAACAGTTGGAATTTCTTCGTCTGCTGTGATGTGACTTCCAGATGCGTCATGGGCATGATCTTCTGCTTCCTGTCCTTTGCAGGAAGCTAGGATCAGCACAAGCAATACAATAAAATTTCTCATATGATCTATCTTATTGGATTAATGATCACTATGAGTATTCCCATCCTCATGGGTATGTACAGTTGAGTCACTTTCTATCTTGAACTCCTCTTGATGGTGGTCCATTGTAGACTCTTCGTCATGGGCATGACCGTGCTCTTCTTCAGATTCATGAGAATGACCATGCTCTTCATTGGCTTTTTTGTTTCCACAGGACACGGATATAAAGAGAATAATAGCGATTGCGAAGGTTGATAATTTCATAATTCAGTTTTTTAAGTTAAAGTTGATGTTTTAGTAAATCAGATTTTAATAGATGTAATTGGTTCTCCATTTCTAGTATTAAGTCCAGTGCTTTCTGGTAAAACTGTAGCTCTACGTAATATTCCATAAAGGAAAATTCGCCTAGCTCGTAAGCTTCTTTCAAAAGCGCATCACTCTCCAAACCACTCAATGTTTGACGATATTCAGTGTACTTAATGAGCAGTATTTGATATTGATTGTACTGTTTGGAAAATTCAGAAAATGCTAAATTCTGAGTGGCATTTGAATTGGAAACTTGGTATTGGTATTGCGCCTCAGCTGCTTTGACAGTATTTCTACCACTCCACAGCGGAATTGACACCCCTGCATAAACCCCGGAATAGTTAGATCCTGCTACGCCCTGATAATTATATCCAGCAGTTAAATTTGGAAGAATCTGGTTTTTGGAGAGCTTGATTTGCTGCTTGGCGACTTCTTCACGCTGATTTAGCAGGAGAAGCTCAGGATCAGTGTACTTTTTGTTTGCCCAAATGCTATCCTTTGGCGCAATTTTCAGATTTTCTACAAATACACTTGGATCGAATTGGATCTCTTTTCCTCCATTTAGACTTTGGAGCTGAAGCAGGATATTCTTTTTGTCAGCGTCCAACTGATCTATTTTGAATTGTTCCTGTACCCAGGCTATTTTGCCTTTGTTCACTTCAAGGATCCCGATCTGCTCCAGTTCGAAAAGCTTCTGCAATTGAGTGTAGACCGTTTTGGCTTGTAAGGTTCTCTCCACTACAACAATTCTTTTTTTATCAAGAAAAACTAGTTGATGGAGTAATTGAACAGCAGGAAGTAGAATCTCCTGACGCTTCAGCTTGTAGCGAAGCACATTCTGACTGACTTGTGTTTCAATCAAGTTGTTTCTCGCGCCATACACAGTCGGAAATTCAAAAGACTGTGTAATTTGAAATTCCGAATAATCCCCGGTCGAATGATCTCCGAAAGGAAGATAGAAAGCACCTGCCTGAGGATCGGGAAGATTATTTCCAGATTTCAGCAAAAACCGTTCACTCTCAAGGAGTGATGAAAATGCCTTTAACGACGCATTATTTTGTTCGATTTCCTGCAAAATGGGCATCAGTCCAATCGACTGAGCTGCAGCTTCGAATGAAAATACACATACGCATAAGGCGCATACAATATTTTTAAGCATGTAAAATGAGTTAGGATAAATAAAATTCAATGGACAGAAATCCATTTGACTTTGATGAGCAATTCATCAAGTATTTATTATCCTAAGGTAGGGGGGCCTCGTAAGGCTAAAGAAATAAAGTAGGTGTTCTTATCTGTCCCTAACAATTCGGGGACAGGTTTTTTCATTGTAGGACTTACTTCATCAATTGTCTTGCGAAAAAGTTCTGGGGTGGTTTTTTGAACTTTATTTTTCTCAACGCGAGTTTCAGAAGTCTGTACCTGAGAAGGGGAGTGATCAACTAGCTGTTGAGAATGGGCATGGTTTGCAAAAAGTAGGGAAAGAAAGTCTAATGGATTCTTCTCGTCGGAATGATGCTCATGCGAGGTTCCCTCATGGTCATCCGCATGGTAATCTGAGTGAACTTCTATTTCATGCTGGTGATGAGAATGGGGCGCCAATTGGTGCAACATGAACAAGCAGAACATGCTGAGTAGAAATCGAGCTATTATCTTGGAGAACGTACGCACCTCGTACAAAGGAATTTAAATTATCCTATAAATCAAATGTTGACTGAATAAAAAAGGTGGTTAAGCAGGAGAGAAGTAGTTATGGATGCTGAAAACATCAAGAGGTTTCTAAAATTTACTTTTTACTAGAATCCACCTCGAAATACAAATGATAATGATTGCTGCAACCCGGATTGAAAGCGGCAGTGCAATTAGGGCAGGTATTTCCACTTGCTTGGTATGCTGCGATTGTCAATTCCGAACCGCAGACTCCGCAAAGTATAGCTTTCGTATCAAACTCCTCCTTCGGCCAAACTTCTGGTTTGTGATCAGCTTCCTCTTCATGGCAGGAAAAGCATGGATAGTACTTTTCACAGCACTTGAACTTGATCGCAATGATATCCAAATCCGAATGCCAATGCTGACAGCGCGTCTGGTTATCAACCGTCTTACCATAGATATTGATTCCTTTGATTTCAGATCTTACAACTGGGAGGAGCGGAGCCTGCTGGGCTAGGACTTGGCATGAGAAAAGGATCAGAAAGGATAGGAGAAGGATTTTCATTGGGGATATCGGGTGCTGTGCTGTGATTTGGTTTGAATGTTGAAAGATATTCAATCGAATTTCAAATACGAGGATAGTAGCTCGGAATTACAAATTCTGAGTAGCAGATATTCATTCTAATTTCAAATTCCAAACAGCATGTTTCAAGATAACTGCCTAGTTTTTAGGCAAGGATTGTCGAAATGAACCAAGTTTGGAGATTTTTCATTTGAATAACTCAACTTCATTTGATGATAAGAAGTGGATATACTTGTAATATGTATTTACGCTTTTCTGCCAGTAAGCGAATTCTCTTTGGTCAATGGGTTGGAAGACCGATGACCGAAGACCGGAGTAAACCAGAAATTCGAGGTGTCTTTGGATTTTTGATCCTATAAATTTTCTACTGGCAAGATTCCGTATAATCACAACTTGTAATTAACTATTGAAAAAATAGCTATAAAGGTATTATAATAAGGGCTTAAATGCTTGAGATTGGCGTGGAACACCTGAATTTTGGATTCTAATTCAACTCCTTTTCGAATACAACCAATGGCAATAACTAACTTAAACAGATGGATAAAATAAGGCTTTGGCTGATTGCCAAGTATCAGACCTTCATTTCAAGTATTGCGTTTATACCGGGATTTATAGGCTTGGGATTTTTAGTTTTGGCAGCATTGATATTTTCTTTTGATTTATCGCAGGCCGGTCAGAATCTAAAAGCTGACATCCCTTGGCTGACAATCAAGGATCCTTCTACTGCTCGAGGCGTCTTAGGGGCTATAGTTGGTGGAATAATCTCGCTTACCGTTTTCAGTTTCTCGATGGTAATGATTGTCCTTAGTCAGGCAGCTTCTCAGATGAGCAATCGGGTCTTGGACAAACTCATCGGCAACAGGTTTCAGCAAATTGTGCTTGGGATCTACATCGGCACGATTATTTACACTTTTTTCATTTTCAGTACGATTAGAGAATATGGTGATTCATTTCAAATACCATCTCTAAGTATTTTTATACTGACTATAATTACCGTCTTTGATCTTTTCCTCTTCATTTATTTCCTTCATTATATCACCCAGTCAGTCAAATATGATGTCATTATAGAGCGAATCAAATCTTCCACATTTCATGCAATGAAGGATTTTTGTATTGAAAATGTAGAAATTAAGGAAGCAAATGAATTTGCAGCTCTGTCAGTGATCAGAGCATCACGATCCGGAATTTTTGAAGGTTTTGACTCCAAAGAAATGATGGATTTCTTATTGAAAAATAAGTGCAGTATGATCTCGATCTATCCCATGGGAACCTATATTCTCCGAGGCCATCCTATACTCAAATGTAGTCGAAACCTTGAAGAGACTCAAGTGGAAGACGCTTTACTGGGAATAATACTAAGTAATCACGAATCCGTCAGACGCAACTACGAATATGGATTCAGGCAGCTTACTGAGATCGCTCTCAAGGCCCTCAGTCCTGGAATAAATGATCCTGGAACGGCAATTATCAGCTTGAGAGCTTTGGTAGATTTGCTAGGGTTTAGAGCAATCAACTTCCCTCTTTCCACACTTTCAGTAGAGGAAGGGCCATTTAAAGTTTACCGCCAAGAATTAAGTTTTGATGAGCTATTTGAGCGTGTAATTTTCCCGATTTGGGATTATGGAAAAGAAGATCGAATGCTAAGCCAGGAATTTAAATTATTGTTGGGACAGCTTTCATTAGTTCTTGCATCTCCTCCGCTTTTTAAGCTTTTGGAGCAAGTGGAGAAGAAGGTAGCGGGTGAATGATCAGATTAATGGGCACTCAACATAATCTTATGGTTAATTTCTGAAATGACCAGGGTGTATTTTCATAAGACATCCAATTGCTACGGAATTAGAGGTAATCGTATAATCAATATGATTATACGGAATCGTGCCAGTAGCCATAGCCATATACTCTTTGCTTTAGAGGTTGGAAGACTGTTGACGCCTGCCTACCGGTAGGCAGGGGTGACCGAAGTGGCCTCAATCCTAGAGTGGGGCTAGTTTTTTGATGCTGTTATATCACTACTGGCAGAAAAGCGTATAACCATTTTTATTAATTCTGAGTAGCCGAAATCCCGAACAAAAGCTATTAATTTATAAATGCCTTAAGAAAGCTTCAGGATTATTCAGGAAGTTTTTAAGAATGGTGAAATGCTCGGTCTCCTCATAATTGACTTTTTGGATGCTATCACCAAACTGGAATATCGTCGCATTGGGAAGGGTCATCAAGATAGGGGAGTGAGTGGCGATGATAAACTGGCAACTGTGATTTTCTGCCAGATTTTTGATCAGGGAGAAAAGTGCCAATTGACGCTGTGGGGAAAGTGCTGCTTCAGGTTCGTCAATCAGATAAATGCCTTCTGCCTGCAATCTGCCTTCCAAAACTTTCAGAAATCCCTCTCCATGGGACACTTCCGTCAGGTTTCCATATTTACGAATTAGCGCATCTTTTTGGCCCTGTACTGCACCCACAGCCAATTTCAAACCTGAACCACTCAATCGCTTTTCGAAATCCACGATATCTCCTTTCAGTTCATCGTCCAGATTTCGTAGTCGCTTTACAAAGCCAAAGTAATCCTCAGCTCTAAAGAAAAAGCCGCGGTAAGCTTTATTCTTCCATTTGGTGATGATGCCTTCAGCGTAGGATTTTACTCCGTCAAGCGTATCGTCACTTTCTAAATCTATGCTGCCAATGGCCGGTAAATTCAACTTGATCGCCAGTGCTTTGAGCAGTGTTGATTTTCCCGAGCCATTTTCCCCAACAAAAACAGTCACCGGACTTTCGAAAGTCATCGTTTCCAATTCCGCCAAGGATTTGACAGAAAAAGGAAACTGAGAGCTTCGGCTTCTGGGAAGATGGATTTGTTGGAGAAAGTACATGGTTTGTGGGGACTCAAGAAGGGAGACGAGGAAATTGGAGACGGATGCCGGGTGTCCGATGTCCGATGTCCGTGTCACAGCAAAGAGATCGATGTGGCAAAATTAATTTTTCTTTAAATCAATTTATTGAGGCTTAGCCACAAATCCAGCTTTGATCACTGTTTTGAATACATCCTCAGCACTCATGTCTTCGGATTCTACAGTCAAGAGCCGATCATCACTTTTTAAATCCACTTCCCAAGAGTTGATTCTTGGTTCAGCATTGAGGATAGGAGTGACTTTTGCCAAGCAATTGCCACAGGCGATATTGGTTTTGAATTTTTGAGTTTTCATTTTATTTGGATTTTAAGATTACAAACTTGGTTAGGTATTAGGGTCATTCATTTTTATTTTTCTGGCTGAGCGAAGTCGAAGCCTTATCCACTTATCGTGTCCTCGACTTCGCTCGGACAGACAAAACTTCTCTAATTAAATGGAAAATGACATCGGACTTTGTACTATTGACTTTGGACAATTTCGAATGATGAATGATGAATTTCGAATTATGAAGTTTTGTGAATCCAGTGCTATATTTTTTTTCCTTTAAGACGCAGACTATTCAACACCACAGACACAGAACTAAATGCCATCGCAGCACCTGCAATCATAGGATCGAGAAGGAAACCGTTTAAGGGATAAAGTACGCCTGCAGCGATGGGAATCCCAATCAGATTGTAAATAAAAGCCCAAAAGAGGTTTTCTTTAATTCCCCGCACGGTTTGACCAGACAAATTTAGGGCTTTGGGAATGACTTCAAGATCGGAGGAAATGATGGTCATTTTCGCCACATCCATGGCAATATCCGAGCCGTGACCCATCGCGATGCTCACATCAGCTTGTGCCAAAGCTTCAGAATCATTGATGCCGTCACCGACCATTGCTACAATTTTGCCTTTGGCCTGAAGTTCTTTGACAAAGTCTGATTTATCTGATGGCATCACCTCTGCTTTGAAATCAGTCAAACCAACTTGTTTGGCAACAGCGGCGGCAGTTTGCCGATTGTCACCAGTTAGCATATATACTTCGATTCCTTTTTCTTTTAGCTTGTTAATGGCTGATTTAGAGTTTGGTTTGATTTCATCAGAAATCGCTAATACGGCCAGTACGGATTTTTCGTTAGCAAAGAATACTACTGTTTTGGCTTCATTGCTCCATGTTTCTGCCAAGTCTTTTTGCTCTGAATTCATAGAAATCCCATTAGACTCGATCAGCTGCGCATTTCCTACCAGGAGCTTTTGACCTGCCTGATTTTTGGCTTCTACTCCTTTTCCTGTCAAGCTTTGGAAACCGCTGATTGATCCAGCTTTGAAACCTTCTTCGCTTAGTTTTTTGTTTACCGCATCTGCCAGGGGATGTTCTGACTTAGATTCTATGGCAAGTAGGATAGGAGCAAACTGAATTTTTAACTTCTCACTTTCCCAGTTCATGTTCGAAACGGTTGGTTTTCCGGCGGTGATCGTACCAGTCTTATCCAGGATAATTGCATTGACTTTATGGGCTATTTCCAAGCTTTCTGCATCCTTGATCAGGATATTGTTTTCGGCACCTTTTCCTATTCCAACCATAATGGCAGTTGGTGTGGCCAAGCCAAGTGCACAAGGGCAGGCGATTACCAGCACGGCCACAGCGTTTAAAATTGCGTGGGATAGTGCATCTTCTCCGCCTATAATCATCCAAACAGCAAAGGTCAAGATCGAAATTCCAATCACGGTAGGAACAAAGATGGAGGCGATTTTATCTACCAATTTCTGTACTGGTGCCTTGCTTCCCTGAGCTTCCTGCACGCGTTTGATGATCTGTGAAAGAAGTGTTTCACTTCCTACTTTTTCAGCTGTGAAGTGAAAACTTCCTTTTTGGTTGATTGTACCTGCGAAAACCTCATCTTTTTCTGATTTCTCTACAGCAATAGGTTCTCCGCTGATCATGCTTTCATCCACAAAGGAATTTCCCGAAATCACTTTTCCATCGACAGGAATTTTCTCTCCCGGACGAACGATGATTTCATAGCCTTTTTGTACCTCAGAAATTGGGATTTCTTTCTCCGCTCCATCGATAAATGCTTTCAGGGTTTTTGGCTGAAGTCCCATTAAATTCTTGAGGGCTGTGGACGTTTTTGACTTCGCTTTTTCCTCAAGCATTTTTCCAAAAAGGATGAAAGTGATAATCACAGTTGCCGCTTCATAGTAAACATGAGGCTCAAAACCACGACTGATCCAGAACTCCGGGAAAAGTGTGTTGAAAAGACTGAAGATAAAAGCAATTGAAGTACTCAAAGCCACCAGCGTATCCATATTGACGCTTCTGTTTTTGGCTTGCTTCCAAGCACTGATAAAGAACCTTCTACCAAAAACTGCAAGTACTGGGATCGCCAAGGCTAGAGAAATCCAAGTTCCAGGATGCCAATGCATAAAAAACATCCCGATGATGAATATGGGAAGCGTCAGAATCGCGGCTCCTATGGTATCCTTTTTCAGCTCTTGGTAATGCTCTTTTTGGTTGTTGGAGACCTTTTCTTCAACATTCTCTGTCTCCGTGATCAGCCCGTAGCCAATTGCAGTAAGTGCTTCGTTTAGGCCTTCGGGGTTGATTTCATCCGAATATTCGACCAAAACGGTGCTGCTGGCAAAGTTCACCTGAGCGGATTTGACCCCATCAGTGTATTGGAGAATTGTTTCCACGCTGGATGCACATGCTGCGCAAGTCATACCAGTGACGGGGAAAGTTTCTTTATGTAGTATTTGGTTTGATTCTACCATGAGATTTTTAGTCTTGATTAGACTGTACAAACTTAGGAAGACTCTATGCGGGAAGTGTTATGGAATTATGGGTAAAAGTTATGAGATTTTGTGGTCTTAACCGCGGAAGCCACGGAGGCTAACGCAGAGATTACAGCTCATTTATCTAAAGTTGTCCTGCTTCTCCAGAAGCTGGATTTGCTCGTTATGTTCCTATGGAGCGATCAAATCTTTTTGGCATTAATGCGAAGAAGGATAACGAAGTCTTCAATCAGTACTTTGCGAATATAGCGCTCTTCGTGGCTATTTACTCTGAAAAGAAGATACGGATCATGCCGTTGGCATTCTCATTATGATTTAACGTTTCTTTTGCCCAGCATTTCATACAGGGCTGTTACAGGTCATGCCGTTGGCATGTGAAGCTAATTAGTACAAGATTTTCATATTCTTTTAGAAGTTTTTGTATCTCTTTTGCCTTGATGAAAAAGAAGAATAATAAGTATAATTCCAGTTGACAATATGGTAAACAATCCAGTTTCCAGAGAAGCAGGATAACTCTCCAAGACCTCTGCGAAAAACTCTGCGTTCGCTGCGGTCAAACCCAAAAAAAGGCTTAACGAACTGAATCGCTAAGCCTATTTCAAAATCTATGGTTCGAAAACCTTGTGCTATTCTTATCTCAATGAATTTATCCATTTGGCGATTTTCATCGCATCGTCTTTGGATACCTGTGCCATTGGAGGCATCGGAGTAGCATAATCAGGCCAGTTTTGAGGCTGTGGATTATAGATCAACTCCACGATTTTTTCATCTGAATATCTTCTTTTCGCTACATCTTCATATGCTGGACCGATTACCTTTTTATCTTTCATATGGCAAGCAGAACAGGTATTTTTAGCTAAAATAGACTTGATCTCTGCATCAGTAGGGATTGCTGAAGAAGCAGTAGCTGCTTTTGGTTGAGCTGGCTTTGCTATGGCAACTGCCTCTTTCGCCGGTTCTGGAGCCGGTGGAGTTTTGATCACCATTTTGCTACCAGAAGGAATATTATGCAACGTATAATATGCATCAGGATGAACTAATGAGAAGCTTCCATCCACAGCACGAACCCCGTTGAGGCTAAGCTTATGAACATAATCAGTCCTCAAACCTTCCACAGCTATTCTTGCTGACATGCCATCTGCTGCAACTTCCACACCTTGAACTTTCAAGGTTTTGTTGTCCACTGGTGGGCTACCGTAAACAGGGTAATACTTATAGGTAAAGCTTTCTACCGCGTAAGAAGTCAAATCTTCGGCAGAAGCTTTGTTAACAGGCTTGGTAAATTCAATTAAAAATCCATCAGGCTGAGCTTTTACAGTTTTCATTTCAAATGGAATGTTGTAATTCCAAACCAAGCGCTGCAAACCTTCATTTGCCTCACCTGCAGAACCCCAACCACGGTTGGTCTCACCGATAAATAAAGACTTATCTGGAGCCCAAGCCATTCTCAAGATTCCAGACTGAAAGCCGGATCTGAAATCGATGGAAGCACCTTGCATCACGCCATTCACTTCTTCAAGGATGACACGCATGATTTTACTTTGACCCTGATCACCTACCAAAACCTGACCTCCAAAAGGACCGAAATTTCCTTCAGGAATTACTATGGGCTCCGAGTTGGAGATACCCTGGATACCGTGTGGTAACCAAACTGCCGGTAATTTCAAATCAGGAAGTTTTTCTTTAGCCTGAGCCATAGTGATGTAGGGAGCATCCATTACGTTCTCTGGTTTGAGATAGCCACCAGTTCCGTTTGGCACTAGCTGAGGATCTACTACTTTGTTAAATTCCTCGGTAGTTAATTTCAAAGGGGAATCTGGAAGTCCAGTCCAAGCTAATCCTGCAGGATGGCCGGTGAAATCTCCTTTATCGATGAACCAAAGTCCACCAGAACCCATGTAATCACCTTGGTTTTCAGTATAGACCAACTTGTCGCCAAGCATACCCAAACCCGCTGGAGATCTCATTCCAGTGGCATAAGGCTCCATGCTTCCGTCACGGTTGATTTTCATGATCCAGCCTCTGTATGGCACTCGACTCTCACCTCTCCACCATTGCTGGTCGCCAAAAGCAACGTTTGCAGACACGAAGAAAGAACCATCAGGGCCGACTTTGGGACCAAAGCTATATTCGTGATAATGTGCGGATATCGGCCAAGCGTAAACTGTCTCGTACAAGTCAGCCGTGCCGTCTTGATCTGTATCAACCAACTTGGTGAGCTCGCCTCTTTGCGCCATGTAGAATGCTCCATCTTCGTAATGAAGTCCGAGAATCTCATGAAGTCCAGAAGCAAACTTTCTGAAGAAAGGCTTAGAACTGGTAGGGTTTTCTACGATAAACACGTCTCCTCTACGAGTACCTACACCCAGGTCACCATTTGGCAAAACGGTCAAGCCTCCAACTTCCAGAAGTGTTCCTTCCGGAGCGGTCACTCGCATGATTTTGAAGAAATCCTCTTCTTTCGGGGATTCCTGTGCATTTACTTGCCCAGGCATCAGCTGAATCACAGCTGCTAGTCCAAAGGCTATTTTTATGAATTTACTTTTTAATAATGTTTTCATCTTTGCGATATCCTAGGATTAAAAGAGAAGATTATAATCGATGTTTCCCTTTGCAGGCAAGAAAATACCGGCATTGCCATCTGTCGTGTGCGTCACCGGAGCTCCGTAAGTAGCCTCATCGTATTCTAGATATACACCAACTTCAGGCAATAAATAGTAGCCTTTGTTGATCTTTTGGATCTCAGTTCCTGCTGCTATTTTGTAAAAGCCATCGCTAATACCAGAAACGGATCTGTTGATTCCTTTTCCGGATTCCAACACTTTGATCTCATCCTTTACTGTTTTGCCAGAAAGTAGATAAGAGAAAACGATGTCTTCCGATCCATTCATTAACTGGTAGCCTTTGGTTCTGAATTCTTCTGAAGGGCTGTAATCACTGCCAACCGAGTTTACTGCAGGAGTACTCAAATTGATCACTGCACCTCGAGGGACAGATACCCCATTTCCACGGCTATTCCACATAGGTGTAGCATCCAAGAATTCACCTCTCCAAACTTGGATCAATGTGCCTGTTTCCATGTCATATGCGTAGTTTACCTGATCACTGCTGGCAACTGAAACTACATGACTTAATCTTTTATGATTAGGAATATCTCTGAAACTGCGCAAAACAGGAGTTGCATCAGCATCTACTAAAATCGGGTCGGTATCTTGGGAAGCACCAGCTTGGGAAACCAAAAGATCTGTGCCTCTAAGTCCAGCGCCAGATATAGCCAAGTTGAATCCATCTACAGACCAATTTCTGTTTTTGGAAGCAATGATCTGGATTGGGTTATCGCCAGCTTTTAATTGCTTTTTGACTCTTACGCCTTGCTCAGAAAGGTTGGAAATCGATTCGCTACCTAATGCGAAGCCAGCTAATCCGCCAGGAACCTGAAGTGAGATTTGGTATTCACCTGTTTCAGCTACATTTAAGTTTGCTGTGTATTTAGTCAAATTGACATCAGATACAGATGTAGGAACTTCTTTCAGGGAAGCAACACTTCCTTTAGCTACGGATGATTTGCCTTCTAGCTCTTCCAAGTTGTTGAATGAACCTTGAAAGGTTTCGTAAGTCACTTTCGAAACTGTAGGAGTTTTGGCATCGAATGGGGTGATTTCAATGTTTCTGAATGCAACAGCTCCATGATCTCCTTGAATTCTCAGCGGACCTTCGGCTACATCTTCTGCAGTCATGGAGCCTCGGGTAGGGCCGAAGACTTCCAGGTTTTCGTGTATAGTGACGCCGTTGAGTTTTACGGAAAGGAAACGTGCGTTTTCGGTTTTCTCGCCCGCAGCATTGAATTTTGGAGCTTGGAAAGACACGTCCAACTTTTGCCAAACACCAGGTGCTTTGCTTGCATTTTGCCGTGGAGCGTAACCTTCATATCCTTTTTGGCCATCTGGCTTGCTCTCGTCCCAGCGCTGATAGATTCCACCATTGTCACCAGGTTTGGTGTTGGTAGCAGTCCAGCTGTCCAGGATTTGCAGTTCATAATTTCCTTGAAGGTAAACTCCCGAATTAGACCCGGGAGCGACCAGGTATTCCAAGGAAAGATCTACATCTCCGAACTTTTGTGTAGAAATAATGTCTGCCCCAGTTTTTTTCTTAGTTGGAAGATTAGCCATAATGCCAGTGCCATCGGCAGATTGAAGGGCATTAGGAACCGCTGGGTCTGCCCAGACTTTTCCTACTTCTGTCCAGCTGCCTTTGTTTCCTTCGAAGGAACTTAGGTCGAGCTTAACAGGATTTTGCTGCGCTTGCACGAAACCCAGCTGGAGAGCTAAAGCGGCGGTGAGCAAGCCTACATGTTTGTTCAAAATCATGTGAATTTGAGGGTTTGATTGATAGAATGAGGTTTATTAGAAAAAATGCAGAATTTAAACGTTGAATACATCGCTTCCCAGTTTTGTAAATTATATGACTCAAAGTCATGAGAAAGATGTTATTAAGTCTGACTAGCGAATTTTCTTTCAGACTCAAAGATAAACGCTAGGATCCTTTCTGCAAGTAAATCTCCTTTGATAGAGCAGAAGCTTAAATAATTCTGATGCTTGCCAATGTTAACCTTGAAAAGCTCGTCAGAGATACCCACGCCCTAGCGCTTTCGCTTCTTCTGAAGTATCTAGCCATTAGTATCGGCCCACTGCGGGACATTGGACTTGTTTTTTGTGAAGGGATTTTCGGGCATACTTACTGTAAACCAGAATTCATTGTGTCTTTGGATTTTCGATCTTATAAATTTTATACTGGCAAGATTCCGAATAATCACATTATAAAATCAAAC
Organism: Algoriphagus antarcticus; assembly: GCF_002150685.1. Taxonomy (GTDB): domain Bacteria; phylum Bacteroidota; class Bacteroidia; order Cytophagales; family Cyclobacteriaceae; genus Algoriphagus; species Algoriphagus antarcticus. Next base: position 36,658 of record NZ_MSSW01000030.1, on the reverse strand, counting down.
AGGCTACCAGAAGAATTCTGGCAGCCTGTGTTGAGAAGTCAATTTATACTAAGTTAGTTTCTGGATTTTTTTGTGCAAACTAACTATTGCTATTTATGCTTAATTTATGATTAGTTTTTTGGTTTGAACGTATTTGTTTTCCAGATTCAGTTTCACAATGTAAACCCCTTGACGAAGTGCATTGACATCCATCTCCACTGTTCCATCATTGGTGTTTGCCTCTGTGGTCATCATCTCAATTCCTCTCATGTCTACTATCGAGATCTTGGTCTCAAGATCTAAAGGATAGTCTTCGAAGAAAATACGTAGATGAGATGAGGTAGGATTTGGACCCATTTTTATTCCAAAAGTGGATTGAGTAATCTCTTCTTGTTTTTGCTGTAGTTCCTTGGAGATGGCCATTTTGGTAGAATCTGAACCAGAAAGTATCTGAGTGCCATAAACAATTTTGGTAGAATCTGATGCTGAAAGTAACTCATTTTGAGCACCAATTCTCGCTGCTGTATTTTTCACAGAAAAACTAATAGGCTCTGAAAGTATAACTTTGCCTTTGGAGTCTGTAATCTCTGCATACACCATGTAATTTCCTGCTTCTATCTTACTCCAGTTGAATTCCAAGTCCTTGTTGCTGACCGATACTAAAGGTAAGAACCAGTTGAAGAACCTAACATTGGACACGTCTCCATCTGTCGTCGCCTTCAATAAGACACCGTTATTACCCAATTGGAACACCTGATTATCATAAGGCTGCACCATTGCTACTGTGGTAGGTTCGGTAGATGATAGTACCACGTTGGAAGGAGAAGTAACTTTGAAATTGACTGTTTTAGAGGTGGTAGTATTTCCTTGAATGTCCGTAACTACTGCATAGACGCTATAGTCTCCCACTTCTATAGAATTCCATTTGAACTCATGAGGCAGAGCTGAAGTGGTGGTCAGTAGGTACCCCCAATTGTAATAGGCAATACTTTTTACTTTGGATGGGTCAGACACTTGTGCTTTGATATTTACTAGATCGATTCCTTGAACAAACACCTGGTTATTGGAAGGCTGTGCTATGGAGACACTGGTAGGAAGTAATGAGGCTGTTTGTTTTGCTACCGAGAACTGAATATTGTCTGTTGTATAGGTTTTACCATCGATATCTGTAATTATTGCAGATACTTTATAGGTTCCAGCTTCAATTTTTGTCCATGCAAAATCAAATGGGGCAGTGGTTACTTTCACTAGTGGATATCCCCAATTTAAATATTCAATTTGTTTGACTTTAATCCCGGCGTTTGATGCATTGGTATTCAATATGACAGTACTCTCACCCACGGTATAAGTTGAATTATTGGCAGGAGAAACCATTTCTCCAGTGAAATTAACATTAGCCAATTCTGGTGCATTTACGGTGAAGTTGATGGCTCCAGAAACCGCACTTAGGTCGCCGTTGTCTATTACTTTGGCATGCACCTTATGATTTCCAACTGCTACTTCGTTCCAAGTATAGGAATAAGGAGCATTAGTGAGCGTAGTCAGTAATTTGTCATTAGCGTAGAATTCCACTCGCTTGATTGCTCCTTCAGGATCTGTAGGATTGGCCACCAACTGAACAGGATTACTCCCTTGTATTAGAACTTGGTTTTCCGTTGGTTTGGTAAGGGATACAGCAGGAGCTTTATTAGTAACTGTAGGTGTTTCGGCTGAAATTTTTGCAAGCAAAACAGAGCTATAAGCTGGGATAGTAACTGAACCGGAAAAAGATTCGTTTTTGGCATTTTTATAGGTGCCATCTAGGGGTTTTTGAACCGATGAATTGGAATAGTTGTAGCCGAAATAGATTTGTTCTGACTTATCTATTGCATCTATTTCTACTTTCGATATTTTGATATTGTCCAAGTACACATTCTTCGCCGTATTAGGAATTCTAAAAACTAAGCTTTCGTTGGTTTTGGAAATAAGTGAACTTAACAGTACCTGATAAGTAGTTGCAGAAGTTTTTGTTGCAGCTATTTTATTTCCTTCTCCTTTATCGATGTTGTAGGTGCCTTCTAGAAACAATTCTATCGGCTTTTCAGCTAGTGAGCTTTTCATATCAAACTCCACCAAAATATGGTCTCCATTTTCAACAGCTCCCACATGAATATATACTGTAGCCTGATTCGAGTTATTTGGACTTACGAGGTATGAATTTCCGCTGATTCCATTAGCATCTATTCCTGTGGCGGCGTTGTACGCTCCAGCTATTATGGAGGCATTATTGAAATCACTACTTTTGATTAAAGTGGAAGATAGGATATCAAATCTTGATAGATTAAGCTCAGGTTTGGTAGAGTTGGTATCAAATCCGAAAGTAGAGCTCCAGTTCTGTAAGTTACGATTTACTCCCAAAACTCCGTCACCAGCAGTTTTGGTGTAAATAAAGAAGTCGTTATTATATGGATCCAAGAAGTAATTTGAATTGATAGTACCTACATATCCTACATCATCCAATTTGGAAGATATAGAATAGGCGTAGTCAGAATCTTCAATAGAGGAAAATTTATTATTTGATATTTTAATATTTCGGATTGGATCTCCCATATTATCATGTGCAAAATGGACCTGGCTTTTAGTCTTATAGAAAAGATTATTAATAATTTCAATATTGTTCGCGTTGTGCAAATACAATCCTTTTCCATTTACAAAAGCGATAGTGTTATCTGCTACTTTTATACCTGCACTATTATCATCTAGATAGATACCCTCGACCAATTCTACTCCTTCAATTGTTCCGAGTTTACTTCCTTTTCCATTTAAAATAATATTGCCAATGATTTCTCTTCCTACATTATTTCTATCTCTGAAGCCATCGGAATTAGTATAAATTCCGCCACCATCTTGCTTGTGAAAGCAGTACTCATTTATATAATTATTGAGAACTTTGGTGTAATTTCCTCCGAAATGAATGCCATTGAAACCTATTTTATCAAGAGTGTTTTTTTCAATGATGGAATTGTTACCATCACTGCCCAAAAAGATTCCTATTCCATTCATATCACTATTTTTGCCCATTCCCTGGAACTTCATAATATTGGTGAGTAGGTTATTTCTAATGATAGAATTAGGTGATCCATATGCTATATAAATACCATTGTTGAGGGAGTTATTGATCTCATTATTTTGAATAATAAGTCCTTTAATATCGGATGAATTTATAGCATTTTCGCCTGCATATTCAAAAAGACAGTTCTCTATTTTCACATTTTCACTTTTGGAAATATTGAATAGGTTGGCGTTTGATCCTTTCAAGTGCAGATTCGAAAAAGTCATATTCGTAGTGAACATCTGATTGGTGAAAAGATGATCTTTTGTAGCCACAGCAACCTTTGCAGTTGACAATGAATATCCTGTCAGGTTGACTGTCAATTTTTTGGAAGCTGGATCATAGGCCCATTCGCCAGCTTTATCTAATAGGGAACTATGATTTTGCAAGAAATAACCATAGCCAGCCTGCGCAGGGTATGTTGCTCCATTCAAATAACTAATATAGTTGCCACCGACAGAGCTTATTTGATGTCTGTCTATCACCCAGTTGTTTTTTCTTATGACTACTTCTCCCCCTGCTCCGCTATAGGGGTTGCTTCCTTGGGTAGAAATATAGTTGTTTCCACTTGCGGCAATCGTAAGGTAGCCTCCATTAGGTGCATCGGAATTGGGATATCTACCTATTTCTTGAATTTTGTCGTTCAATAAAACCACCTGAACCTTGGATAGATTGTAGGCACTTAGGTCGGCTTGGTACTTTCCATTGCCCACCGAAGTCCAATTATTGATAGTGACTAACGAAGTAATAATAGGTTTAGCACCAGATCCATAAGAGGTATATTGGATAGGAGCGCCTACTGCCCCAGATTTGATGATGTGGATAGTTCCGTAGAAGGTTTCTCCTGATTTGAACAATATTCTATCACTCCCATTTAGATTGGAAGCAAAGGCATTCAATTTGTCAATTGACTTCCATGGGGTCGATGGATTTTGAGCTTCCGTGGATGATCTGTTGTCATTGCCGGACTGGGATGAGAAATAGTAATCAGTAGCGAATGTCTGATTAATTGACCCAGCTAGAAATAAGAGTAGCACAAATATCCAAATACTGAATATTTTGGTCGAGGGAAATTTGGAGTGAAACATTTTTATTTTGCTAAAGTGGTGTGTAATATTTTCTGTTTATATATTATTAATTCACATCCTTTTGTCTCTTGTTTATCCTGTCTTTATTTATATAGATAAATTGATCTGTTATAAATTAGACAATACGATATCACCTCTATAGTTTATGAGTGTATAGAATATAGACTTAATTAAATAATTTCAATAATTTGAATTATAAACTATTGAGCTTATTTAAAATGTTTCCGTTTGTTGATTAGGATAATATTATAACTCTGTTTGAATAAGTTATCTGAGACATAGGGGTGAAATGATTATTCGTTTTCCAAATTGTTTAGATTTCATTTGAAAATTAATCTGCATGGTCCACAAGCTGTTAGATGATTATAGGGTGATTTTGAAAAGCTTATTTTTATGCAATCTTGCAAAGATATTACAAGATGAAAATCAAATGATTTAATTGTATTTTACTGACAATAATTTGATGTTGGTGATTACTTGTGTTAGCCCAATTTTTGTGGTTTTGATAATGTAGTTCGTAGGACATAATTCGTAAGATGTTTAATTTGTTTATTCGAATTGAGTGATTGTTTCTCAAGGTTATGAGTGAATGTATATTACATTGGATCAATCTGCAAGTATTGAAGTTGAAAAAAATAGGTAGAGCTAATTACAATAATTTGCTAAAAATTTCTTTACTCCAGAAATATAAATCTTGCTCTTATAAAAATGTTTCTTGTGACGGATTTGAGGCAAAATCAATTTCAAAAAAAATGTGAAATATTTTTTGATAAAATTAATATTTCTCGGATACAGCCCTGATTCTCATGCGAAAATGAAATGGGAAAGAGTTTTTGTGGCAAGAATTTCAAAGCTTAATTTTTAAGCATTTTCAAGACGTGTCAAAACCCGCTTTAGATGCAAAATGGGCAGGTTTTCTAAATTCAAAGAATAAAGGTCGCTTTCCATAAAAAATCCTCATTCGGAGGCTAAAAATTAGATCTGATCCAGACTTTTTCGAGCTGCTGGTGTTTGCTTTTTAAATGCACTGGGAGTCATTCCTGTTTCTCTTTTGAACTGGGAAGAAAGGTAGGCCACGCTGCTATAGCCGAGTATATCAGCTATTTCTGAGAGACTTCTTTCCTTATAAAAAATCAATTCCTTCACTCGTTCTATCTTTAGTCGGGTGATATACTTCTCAATAGTAATCCCTTCCACTTGAGAGAAAAGCTTACTCAGATAGGTGTACTCATGCCGAAGTTTTTCAGAAATAAAGCTCGAATAGTTTTCAGACATCGATTCATCTGAATGCTGAATCTGCTCGATCAAAATGCTTTTTATTTGGGAAATCAAAGTTGACTTTCCTTCCTCCAACAATTCAAATCCACGAGCTTGAAGTGATTCCGCCAGTTGATTTTTCTTCGAAAGACTAGGAGTAGAATCCATCGCAATTTTTCCCAATTCAATAGAGGAGTAGGAGAGTTGCATTTGATCCAAAACTTCCCTGACGGAAGTGATGCATCGTGGACAGACCATATTTTTGACGTATATCAGAGCCATGTTTCAGGGATCGTTTCTAGTAATACAAATGTATATCATCATTCAAAAGTTCTAAATAGGGTTGCTGAATGCTTATCGTCCATCTATCAAAAATGAGTAGCAATTTATAAAGCGAAAAATTTTGTGAAAATATATGGTTCTGTATTTGCAGAACTAACTGAACTTATATTACCTTTGTCCCGTTACCAGACCATAACCCAAATTATTTGAAGATGGTATTGACAGAAAGACATAAGGAACTGATAGAGCGAATTGGTGTATTCCATGAGCATAAGGGAATGCAACCCTTAGTAGGGAGGATTATCGGATTGCTTTTGGTTCATGAAGAAGGTGAAGTTTCTTTTGACGAAATCGTTGAAAATCTTAGTGTCAGTAAAAGTGCAGTAAGTAATGCACTTACATTCCTTCAAGCAAAAGGCAGATGTGTGTATTCTACTCGTCCTGGTGATAGAAAAAGGTACTTTGCGCTGAAGGTAAGCGACTGGAGAGAGGACTTTCAGCAGGAGCTGGAAAACATCGCTGAGATTCAAAAATTTATAGATGAAGTATTGGAAGTAAGAACAGAAAAGAACCCAGAATTTAATTGTAAAATGAAAGACTTCTCTGATTTCTTGGGCTTCTTTAAAAAGGAAATTCCATCCTTGTTTGAGCGATTTAAAAAACAACAGGTCTAAAAAAATTTGAGCATTTAGTTCATAAAAAACAGAACCAACTATATATTTTATAACAAACTATTATTCAACGACATGTTAAAGAAGTATTTAACGTACGCATTTTTCTTATTGGCTCCAGCAATGGCTATGGGGCAAGAAACTGTGCAGGAATTTAGCCTTCCTGATACCCTCACTTTGAAGGAGAGTATTCAAATAGGATTGGAGAACAACCGTACGCTGAAGAAAGCTATTCTGGATGAAGAAAAGGCAAAGTATCAGAGAAATGAGATCAGAGGTGCTGGTCTTCCTCAGTTTTCTGCTTACGGCCAATACAACAATTTCTTGGATGTATTTCCTCAGGCAGTTCCAGGCGGGATTTTTGGAGGCGATCCAAACGAGATTCAGGTGATTTCACTGGGGGTACCCCAATCACTGAAAGCTGGGTTTGAATTGAACCAGTTGATTTTCAGTAATTCCTATTTGATAGGGTTGAAAGCTGCTAAAACGGGTGAAGAGTTTTACCGAATTCTGGCTCAGCAATCTGAGGAAGACGTGATCCACGAGATCTCTATGAATTACTTAGGCGTGATTCAATTGGAACTTCAGAAGGAGAATTTGCGAGCAAATATCGATCAATTGGAAAGTCTGGAGAAAATCCTTCAGTCACAATATGACAATGATCTGGCTCGAAAAGTCGATTTGAATCGCGTGAAGGTAAACTTGACGACTATTAAATCTGAGCAAGAAAATCTTGACATCGTAATCTATCAGCGAGAAGGTTACTTAAAGCTCCTGATGGGAATTCCAGTGGCTACGGAGATCAATTTAGATCAGTCAGTAGCTGATATGGATCAGAAAGTGAAGAATTTCCAGGTTCAGGATTTCAATATTTTCGACAGAAAAGATATCCAGGTGTTGGGAGTGCAGGAGCAATTGTATGAATACGAATACAAAAACATCAAAGCTGCCAAACAACCTCAATTGGTTGGTTTTGCTGACTTCAACAAAAATGCTTTCTCTCAGGATTTTGATTTTCTAAACCAAAATAAAGTATGGTATCAGGGGTTCTTGATCGGGGTGAAACTGCAGATTCCGATTTTCGATGGGATGCAGACCAAATACAAAGCTGCCCAATCTAAAGTGAATGCACAGCAATTGAATCTTGATCGTCTTCAGGCTGAAGATGCTGCGGAATTGGAATACAAAAATGCAATTAACAAATACTACAATTCCTTGAGTACGCTAGAGTCTCTGGATAGTAATCTGGATCTCGCAGATGATGTGTTTAAAGAAACAACATTGCTTTATAAAGAAGGACTAAGCCCACTGACTGACTTGCTGGATGCAGAAACTACGCAGAGAGAAGCTCAGGCCAACTTCAATAATCAAATCATTCAGGTGAGAATAGCTCAATTGGAGATCCTGAACTCATCCGGAAAAATCACAAACCTTTTACTGTAATAGAAAACTCATACCAATGATGAAATCGAGCATGTCTCAGGCGACCCACACTGGAGTGCCCCGATGCATATCAGGGAGCCATGCGAGATTCCATGTGACCATAAAAATATATATAAACACATGAAAAAATTAATAATCATAGCACTTGTAGTTGTAAGTGTAGGAGCAGTGGCTTTCACGCTTTACAACAATAAGCAGGAAATGAACGAAGCTGCCACACTCGCCATGAAGTCCAGTGAATATATCTCTGTGACGGTGGAGAAAGTGGAGGAGAAGACTGTAAACAGGAATTTTGAAGCAAACGGAATATTTGAACCGTCTCAAGAATTGAAGCTGATGTCTGAGACTTCCGGTGCGGTCGTAAAGATCCAAAGACGAAAAGGAGACTATGTACGCAAAGGAGATTTGCTGGTACAGATCGATGACCGTTTGATCCGCTCAGAATACACTATCGCCAAGCTAACTAGAGATCAAGCTGAGAAGGATTTGAAGCGATTTGAAAATCTGGCAGCAACCGACGCGATCACAAAAAAGCAATTGGAAGAAAACGAAAATGGGTTCAAAATCGCTGATGCACAATTGGGAGCTTTGAAAAAGAGACTGGATGATACGAAGGTGACAGCTCCGATTGCAGGCTTTATTAATGAAGATTATTACGAATTGGGAACATTGGTGAGCCCGGGAATGCCGTTGGTAGACATCATCAATAAGAATCCTTTGAAATTAGCCGTAAATGTAACTGAAACTGAAATCTCCAAAGTGAAAAAGGATGATGAAATCGCAGTGAGAGTAAATGCAATGTCGAATCAAGATTTTATTGGGAAAGTACATTTCATTTCAGACAAAGCAGATGCTTCTTTCAAATACCAAGTGGAGCTGATCATGATCAGCAAAAATCAGGATGAGATCAAGCCAGGCATGTTCGGTACGGCTCAGTTCAAATTTTCTCAGGAAGAGAAAGTGTTGATGATTGACAGAAAATCAATCTCAGGAAGCTTGAAAGACCCAGGTGTTTACCTGATTAAAAACGGTGTAGCAGTTTACCAAACAGTGAAAATTCATCCTTTGGATGATGGATCTGTGGAGATTCTGGACGGCTTGAAAGCTGGCGACGAAGTGATCGCTTCTGGTCTGATCAATGTGAAAGAAGGTACCAAAGTCAAAGTTCAGTAAACTATGCGAATCACTAAAATATCGATACAACGGTCGACCATGGTGGTCGTACTGTTTACCGTACTGACATTACTGGGGATTTTTTCTTACACACAGATGTCATACGAACTTTTGCCAAAAATGGAAACCAATGTGGTAACCATTTCTACGATCTATCCTGGCGCAGCGCCATCAGAGGTGGAAACTTCCGTGACTAAGAAGATCGAGGATGCGGTAGCTTCTTTAGAAGGTATCAAGTCCATGAACTCGATTTCGCAGGAGAGCGTCTCGATCATCACGATCGAGCTGGAAGCTGGAGCAGATGTGGATTATTCTATGCAGGATGCGCAGCGCAAAATCAATGCGATCCTAGGTGATCTTCCGGAAGATGCTGACCCTCCGAGTCTGGGCAAGTTTGATTTGGATGATTTACCGATTATGCAGTTGGCAGTTTATTCCAGTTTGAATCCATCCGAATTTTATGATTTGATCAAAAATAAAATTCAGCCATCTATGGCTCAGATAAAAGGTGTGGCTCAGGTGAATATGCTGGGTGGTACCGAACGTGAAATCAAAGTAAACTTGGACAGAAATAAGCTGGATGGTTACGGGATTTCACCGATTTCAGTAGCGCAGACTATCAATGCCAGTAATCTTGATTTCCCTACTGGGCGATTGAAAGATAATGAAGGACAGGTTTTAATCCGTCTTGCGGGTAAATTCCAAACCATTCAGGATATAGAAAATCTGGTGATTGCCTACCGTGAGGATGAATCTCCGATCCAACTGAAGGAAGTAGCTGAGGTAGCCGATTCTTACAAAGACGAGGCTATCCTTACCAGACTAAATGGTAAATCAGCTATTGGTCTGACGGTTCAAAAGCAATCTGATGCCAATGCTGTGGAGGTTTCTGAGATTTTAGTAAATGAGCTTCACACACTGGAGCAGACCTATACTAAGGAGGGCGTTTCTTTCCAGATTTCTCAAAATACATCTGAGTTTACCCTGGAAGCTGCCAATGATGTAATCAAAGATTTGATAATTGCGATTGTGTTGGTGGCCTTGATTATGCTGTTGTTTCTGCACAGCATTCGAAATGCGATCATCGTAATGGTAGCTGTGCCGGCTTCTATTGTTGCGACATTTACCGTTATGTTCTTGGCGGGTTTTACGCTGAACTTGATGTCCTTGCTAGCGCTCTCTCTAGTTGTAGGTATTCTTGTGGATGATGCTATTGTGGTAATTGAGAATATCTATCGTCACTTGGAAATGGGCAAAACCATTGCTCAGGCATCTTATGATGGTATTCGGGAAATCGGTTCTACGGTAGTTTCTATCACTTTGGTGATTGTAGTGGTATTCGTACCGCTTGCGATGACTGGAGGTTTGATAGGAGGTATTTTAGCTCAGTTCAGTATTACTGTGGCTACTGCTACTATTATAAGTTTACTGGTTGCTTTTACGCTAATTCCGCTGCTCACGTCGAGATTCTCGAAGCTGGAGCATTTGAATAAAGATTCATTCTTTGGTAAAATCGTCTATGGTTTTGAAGCTGGCTTGGATGCTTTTGTGGATTGGTTGATTGGAATTTTAAGATGGGGATTCGCACATAAGCTTGCTTTATTGGGATTCACATTCGTACTCTTTATCTCTTCTTTCTTTCTAGTGATCAAAGGTTTTATTGGTTCTGAATTCGTTTCCGAAGGTGATAGAGGTGAATTCTTGCTCAGACTGGAGCTTCCAAAAGATGCAACCCTAGAGCAGACCAACTTTAAGACACGTGAGGTGGAAGATTATCTGAGAACATTGCCAGAAGTCACAGAGGTATTTACCACGGTGGGTGTGGCGAGTGGACAGTTTACTGGTTCACAGTCTTCTCCATTTACTTCGGAGATATTGGTGAAATTGGTAGGTCCTGAGTTTAGATCTATGTCTGGACCGGATTACGCTAGAAATCTCGAAAACTACCTGGAGGAGAATATAACTGGCGCTGAATATACCGGTGTTCCGATTTCCATCATGGGTACTGCGAATGATGCACCAATTCAGGTGATTATTTCTGGCCCGGATAAGGATTCTATACGCGTGGTTTCAGAGAAAATTGAAACAATTCTAGCAGGCTTGACGGGTACTCGTAAGGTCGAAAGTTCTTTGGAAGATGGTAACCCAGAGATTCGGGTAGAAGTGGATCGCTACAAAATGAATGAGCTTGGTCTTTCCATGGACATGGTCGGTGGAGCACTTCAAGTAGCCTTCAACGGTAACGATGATTCCAAATTCACGGATGGTGACTACGAGTATGACATCTTAGTAAAGCTTAATGAGTTCGATAGAAGGTCGATCTCTGATGTTCAGAACCTTACTTTCCTCAATAGAAGTGGGAAGCTGGTAAAGCTAGAGCAGTTTGCGACAGTGAATCAGTCAGAAGGCCCTACTAAATTGGAGAGAAGAGACCGAGTCTCTTCTGTGAAAATCACTTCACAGGTTGCCGGTGTTCCTTCAGGTACAGTCGGTGCAGAATTGACTGCAGCGATTGATCAGATGGATCTTCCGCAGCAAGTTCAGATCAACTATGATGGTGACATGAAAAACCAAAGTGAAGGTTTCGGATCTCTTGGGCTTGCGCTTTTGGCATCCATTATCTTGATCTACTTGATCATGGTGGCCTTGTATGATTCTTATATCTACCCACTGGTTGTGATGTTTTCACTTCCGATGGCATTGATCGGATCCTTACTTGCTTTGGCACTGACCAAAGGAACGCTGAGTATCTTCTCTATCATGGGTCTGATTATGCTTATGGGACTGGTAGCTAAAAATGCGATCTTATTGGTCGATTTCACCAATCAGCTGAAAGCGGAAGGAGTAGCCGTGAAAGAAGCTTTAGAAAAGGCCGTGAAGATTCGATTCCGACCAATCTTGATGACTACGATTGCGATGGTAATTGGTATGATGCCAATTGCTTTGGCGACTGGCGCTGGTGCAGAATGGAAAAACAGTTTGGCATGGGTAATTATCGGTGGCTTGCTTTCTTCCATGTTTCTGACCTTGGTCGTGGTTCCGGTGATCTATTATCTCTTTGACCGCTTTATGGTAAAAATCGGTAAAGCTGAGAAGAAGCATATTGAACTCGAAGACACGAATGTGGAAGAGTTTGAATCCGAAGCAGCTGCTTACGTCTAGATAAAAATAATTATGATTATTCGGAATCTTGCCAGTAGAAAATTATAGGATCGAAAATCCAAATACACATTGAATTCTGGTTTACTCCGGTCTCCGGTCATCGGACTTCCAACCCATTGACCAAAGAGAATTCTCGTACTGGCAGAATTGCGTACATACAGAATAATTAATTACCAATCCGTTGCTAGTCAGCAAGATTAGCAACGGATTTTAACTATATAAATAATGAAAAACTATACTGATCTACGCAAAATCTCAAAGGTCTTCCAACAATATGGAATTGAACTGACAGGCAAAAGAAAATACGCGTCTTTCGAGAGAGACTTAAGAATGGATAGAGTATTTGTCTCTGGTTTGATATTCGAACTAGAATATGAATTAAGAAAACAGATAGCTGACGATAAAGTTGAAGGTGTACACGCACCTGCCCAAATTATAGAATTGTTGATGAGTTAATTTTAGAAGGGGCGAAAAATCTTTCGCCCTTATATTCAAAAAAGAGTCCCACATGTGCGGGACTCTTTTTTTATGGATTTTTGAAATTATATTTTAAATATGCCGTGTAAAAAGTGTTTTTTAGAACGACTCACTCCAAGCTACTTATTGATATTCTCTACTACTTTGACTCTTAATGAATTCATCTTCTAGCCATTCCTTTTAGGTGAATTTACCTTTGCTAACTTTTATCAGATACATCTTTCTTTCTAGGTGTTCAATTGATTTTTACTTCAAGCTGATTGTCTTGTCTTCAACATCTTTTACCAGTCTAAATCCGACATTGGAAGTACCACTATCGAATGCCTGACCCTGGCGGGCAGATGGTCGGTAGTTCACACAGTAATTATCTGCACATAGATAAGATCCGCCTTTAATCACTCGCTCCATAGCATAGGGATTGTCAGGGTTGTAGCATTGATTCATGTCTGCATCTAGTTTTGGGGCTTGTCCAGCTATTCTTGCGTATTTCAGCGCGTCGTACCAGTCGCCTGTCAATTCCCAGACGTTTCCGATCATATCATAAAGTCCAAAAGTATTGGGAGCAAAAGATTTGACAGGTGATGTACCTGCGAATCCGTCTAGATTTTGATTATCGTTAGGGAAATTTCCTTGAAATGTATTCGCTAAGTATTGTCCGTTGGGAGTCAATTCATCACCCCAAGCAAAACGTTTGCCTTCAACGCCACCACGGGCAGCAAACTCCCACTCATTCTCTGTAGGAAGTCTTTTTCCAGACCAATCTGCATAAGCTTTGGCGTCTTCATAAGCGATGTGGACTACTGGGTAATTTTCTCTGCCTTTTAAATCCGATTCTGGACCTTCAGGGTTTTTCCAGCTAGCACCTTTCACCCAAACCCACCAAAGTGAAATATCCTGTGTAGGAACAGCGTAGGCTGGTGGACTAAAAACCATGGATCCGGCAACTAAAAGTGCTTCATCTGGCTTTGGGGTGCCTGGAGGCAGCTGCTGCTTCAGGTCTTCCCATTCTGGCTTTTTCTCTGCAACTGTTACGTATCCGGTTTCATCTACAAACTTCATGAACTGCGCATTGGTGACTTCATGCGTGTCCATCCAAAATCCGGTCACTTTGAGATCTACAGCTGGTTTTTCGGCATCGTAAGCATCCGCTTCATTGGTTCCCATGACAAATTCTCCGCCGGGAATCCAAGCCATGCCTTCTACTTTATCCGTCGGTTCCGGCATACTGGCTATAATCATTTTATCTTCATCGATCACCTTGTCTGACGTTTTCTCCTGACAGGAGAAAAATGATAATCCAGCAATGGTTACCGTAACGAGGCCGTATTGAATATTACTTTTCATGACTGTCTTACTTAAGCTTTGAAAGTAGTAGATTCTTTCCTTTTTGTAAAAGGAAATAGGGTAAATGATCTATTTACTCTTCTTTCTCTTTGGTTGCATTCAATTGTTCCACTACTTTTTTGCGCAACTTGTTAAAGAACTGCTTGCGCTCTTTTTCGCCCACCAGACTTATTTGAGTAGATTTCTTGATTAGATTTTCCAGATTTCGGAACATGGCATCATTGAATGAAGGATCCGAAGTGCCATGGAAATAAATTACGCTGTGATTTAAATAGGTGACTTTTCTTTCATCCATTGTGGCAAAAAAAGTGTTATCGCCGATGATGAATTCATTCACGAAAAAGTTATAATCAGCTCCCTCAATCTCAGGATGGGCTGGGAGTATTTTTTTGCCCTTTTCGGCCATTTTCTCCAAGTTATCTATCACTTCCAGCATACAGTTGTAGAGAAAAATGGTGTCTTCGAACGAAGTCATTATGCCCATTTCATGGTACAACTCGATTTGCCTTAGGGTGATATTAATGCCTTCAATATTCCATATTTCGGTAGTTGGGATCTTATGGTATGCTTTGAGGATTTTCTCTGTTATTTCTGCAAATTGATCATAAGAATCATCCCTGATAGAAAACTTGGTGTCTTTTAGGCTATCAGTGAATAGAATGGATTTCCTCCAGAAAAAGAACTTGAATGCTGCCAGTTCCTTGTGATAGTAATGATGGAAAGGAGGCATGTCTTTTACCAGCCAATAGATATGTTTTTTAGAAAAACTGTTGACCAGATTTAGCTGGGCATACACATCTTCCATCCATTTCATGAAGCTATTTTCCTGATAATCATTTTGATTTCCCTGAAAGAGAATGCTGTTCGAGTGAAGATTAAAAAACTTGTCAACTGATGTATTGAATCGGCTACAAAGAATTTCCAACTCGGCGAAGTCTAGTAGTTTTTCCCCACGAATTCTTCTGTAGGCGCTATCTATGCTGATACCTAGAATTTCCGCGATTTCGTCAACCAATGAAGTATAGCTGGGCAATGATAACTTGAGCGCCTGGAAAAATGCCGCTTGGCTCTTATTGAAACTCATAGCAACTAGTTTTTTTTAGATGATTGAAGAAAATAAATCTTATTAAGATATAGGAAAGATGAGTAAGAAAAAATGAATCCAATAATAAAAATCCCTTTCCAAAGGCTTAAAAATCACCTATCTATTTAACTGAAGATTATGCGATCAGACTTCTCATTTATAAAAGGATAAAAAAAAAGCGGCTGAGAAGCCGCTTTAGATTTATGCCTGTGGATGAGCAGCCGCATGTAGCTTCCCAAGTTCCTGATCGATTGTCCAAAGACCTACTCCTTCTTCTCCGATAATATCGAAAAGCTCAAGAGCTCTTCTGGACATGGTTTCTTCTTCTCTCTGCTCAGTGACATACCATTGCATGAAACTGAACGTGGCAAAGTCCTTCTTCGTGAACGCATGGTCCACGATATTATTGATGGATTTGGTCACGTTGATTTCATGCTCTAGAATCAATTCAAAGATTTCTCTCAACGAATTGAAGTTATGTCTTATTCCGGTAATTTCTGGCTGAAATGCATGACCGCCCGCTTCGTTGATATATTGGAATATCTTCATCATATGCATTCTTTCTTCGTCTGCATGTGTGTAGAGGTACTTGGCAGCATTTTCATAGCCCATCATATGGCACCAAGATGCCATAGACAAATAGTAAGCGGAAGAAGTACCTTCCATTTCTACCTGCTTGTTTAGTAATTTCTCTGTATCTACAAGTAAGGAACGCTGTAGCGTTACGATTTCTTTAGCTTTCATAGTTTTAGTGTTTCCATTAGTTAACTGAATATAATCATTGAGGTTCCATCATACACTGCTTTTTGGAGAATTTGGAATAGATATAGTTAAGGACTGCGTTTATCTGGAAAGAGGAGTAGGGAATACAGGGAGGCTTTCGGCTCCTGATTCTGAGACAGCCTGCACTGCAAAGAAGTAGTTGTCTTTGGAATAAGGTAAGGTTAACGTAGTCTCAGTTGTCCAAAACTTACGCTCCCACATAGCAGAAGATGTCTCTCTCATCAGCACGTAATAGCCTTTTACTTTTCCGACGGCTGGTGCATTCCATAGCAAAGTAGATTTATTGCTTAATGCACGTACGTCAATTTTAACTTCCTGTGGTTGATCTGGAGAATTAGCCAAAGAAGCTAGAGAAGCCAGATTCACGGCAGATACTTTTCTCAAATATTCAAAGTCCATGAATTCGGGCAGGTCGCCATATTGAATGCCATCTTCCACTCTTACATTTTCGTGCTGATGGAGGAAGTTTTCATTCATTTCAGACATTCTTACCGCAGTGAAGGCATTTCTGGCAAATGAAGTTTGGTCTCCACCTCTCAAAAATCTATCTGCTCTGTAAATCAATTTCACCACAAATTGATCTACGTAGCGCTCTCCAACTTCCTTAATGTATCGTGCCAACTGTCTGGATTTACTGTCATTGTCAGCATTGGTGTAGCGGCGAATATTTCCTTCCTGCTCTGTTTCTGCAGTTGGGATGGTCTCTGAAAACACGCGCATTTTCAGGTTGTCTTTGATCAGCGTCTCTGATGAGCTGCTATTTCCTACGATGTCGTTATTCAGTACCGCTGCGATATTCCAATCTTCAGATTTTGCCTTATCCGCCATATAGGTAGCACCTTTCAATCCCTGCTCTTCCCCTGTAAATGCTACAAATAAGATGGTCGCCGAGAACTCATGAGAGGCCATTATCCTAGCCAATTCAATGACTGCAGCAGTTCCGCTACCGTCATCATTTGCGCCAGGTGCGCTACCCTCCGCATCCATTACATCTTTATTTCGTGAATCCATGTGAGCCGAAATGATGAAAATGCGATCATCTGATGGATCAGTTCCTTTGAGCGTTGCGATGACATTCGCCCCTGGAGAATCTTCCAAAATTCTTCTTTTGTCACTTGGAATAGTAAATTTCTCGATTTCCGCTGTCATTCTTCCATTAGATTGCTTCGCAAAATGGCTGAACTTGGAAAGGACGTACTGCTGGGCAGCCGGCATACCATTTTCTTCGTCGGTGCTTAAGGTATGGCGGGAATTGAATGACGCTAGAGTTCGGACATGATGCTCAAGAGAATCTGAAGAAATCTCAGAAACCATCTGAGCTATTTCTGGATTTCGAATCACTGTTGTTTGAGAAATGGCCATTTGGCTACAAAGCGCCAGAAAGAGAATAAGTAAATTTTTACGCATGATATAAGGGTGGTTTATACTTAAGGCTTAAATTTATCTTATTAATTTTCTAGCCAAAGTATTTTTACATGAAAACACTAAGCCAACCTAAAAAAGGCGATTATTCGGCCTTTTTCTCTACCTATCTCAAGCTAGTTTCAGGAAATGACTATGAAGAGCAGATTCTAAAACAAGTTGATTTATTAGTAACCTTATTTCATGAAAAAGGATCAGAATGGGCTGAAAAAGCTTATGAAGAAGGAAAATGGACTCCAAAAGAGGTGCTTGGCCACGTCACTGATACTGAGAGAATAATGACATTCAGGGCTCTTTGTTTTGCCAGAGGGGATAAGTCTTCTTTGCCAAGTTTTGAGCAGGATCCTTATGTGTTGAATGCTAGATTTGGACAGGTTCCCATTCATTTATTACTTGATGATTTTGTAGCTCAGCGTTTTTCTTTACTCTCAATGACACGAATACTACCCGCTGATTCCTTCGATTTTGTTGGGCAGGCAGATGGTAATCCAATTACTCCAAGAGCGTTGTTTTGGATTATCCCAGGGCATTTTACCCATCATTTGAATATCCTAAAAGAGCGCTATACGACATGAAATTAGCTATATCCACTGTAGATGCTTTTACTACTAAAGCATTTTCTGGCAACCCTGCTGCCATTTGTTTACTGGATCAGGAACTATCCACCTATCAGATGCAAGCCATTGCTATGGAAATGAATCTGAGCGAAACGGCCTTTGTAAAGCGAACTTCAGAGCCGGATTCATTCAGCTTGCGCTGGTTTACGCCTATCGTTGAAATTGATCTTTGCGGGCATGCTACGCTTGCCTCAGCTTTTTGGATGGTAAAGTCAGGTTGGGCAAAGCCAGGTGAAACCATTCGATTCCAGACGCTAAGCGGTGAGCTTCGGGTGAAAAGTGATGGGGAATGGATCGAAATGGATTTTCCTATTATTCCCACTACAGCAGAGAAGCATCCATTCTTTGTAAATGATTTTTTCGGAGCAAAAATTACTCAGGCTGCGAAATTGAAGAAGAATTGGATTTTTGAGTTGGAAGATGCCCGTGCAATAGAGTCAAGTGAACCTGATTTTTCTGTTGTGAAAAAGCATAGTGAAGAAGGAATTATTATCACTGCCCCAGGAAAAGGATCAGTTGATATTTATAGTCGTTTCTTTGGGCCGAATGTTGGGATTGACGAAGATCCCGTAACTGGATTCGCGCATTGCGCCTTGATGGATTATTGGTTTCAAAGATCTGGTAAAAATAAGATTAAAGCCTATCAGGCAAGTCGGCGAGGAGGCGAGCTTCATTTGGAGAAAAGAGAAAATCGCGTGATCATCCGAGGTCAGGCGGTCAACGTGTTTTCTGGAGAAATCGAATTTTAGATGAATCATTTTGTACATAAAAGAGGTAGGCAGGTAAAGTACGCATTCAAATCTTTCAAAGATTATTGGTTGACAGATGCGAGTTTTGCTGTGTTGCTATTGATATTACTATTCACAGTTTTTGTGCTGCCTATTCTGATAGAGTATGGGCATGTTCATGCACTATTTGTGAACACAGTTTTTCTGTTCTTATTTTTTACGGGAATTTGGTCATCGAGGAATAGATTTTTGGTGGTGTTGACTACGGTACTTTTTGTTACTCAATTGGGCCTTAGAATCCTCCGTTTTTCCAATTACGATTTTGAATTTTATCTGGCAGAGCGGATTGTCGGAATCTTGAATATGATGGTGTTTATCTATTTAAATATCAGGCTGTTATTCAGAAATTATGAAGTGAATATTTATAGAGTAATTGGAGCTGTTAATGTGTATTTGCTAGTGGCGATTTTGGGGGCATTTGTTTTTGAAATAATCTATCTGACCACTGGATCAGGAATAGGTGGAGATGTGGTGTTGGAAGGAATTGATAAGGATTTTGCACTGTATATCTATTTTAGCCTGGTATCTCTCACTACAGTTGGTTTTGGAGATTTGTATCCCATTCAGGTGATGTCAAAGATGCTATCCGTTTTTCTTTCCACGATCGGAATCCTATATCCAGCAGTCGTGATAGCTCGACTAGTTTCTGCTGGCAAAAACTAAATAATTACCTCCATCTGTGTAATTTCTCATAGGATTCTAATTACAATTGGTAGTTTCAAAATCGAATAATTATACCCCATACTTTATGAGAAAAAAATTAAACTTAACATTATTCTTTGCGCTTTGTCTTTCGGCTGTACTAGCGCAAACTGAAAGACAAATCGAAGTAGAATCTGCAGTGGTGACCACGCACGAAACTACCATCAAAGGAAAAAAAGTCCCTTACAAAGCTACCGCTGGAACCCAGCCAGTTTGGAACGAAAAAGGCAAGCCAATCGCTTCCCTGTTCTACACCTACTATGAGCGAACTGACATCTCTGATAAGACTACCCGTCCGCTTGTGATTTCCTTCAATGGCGGCCCTGGCTCAGCTTCTATCTGGATGCACATAGCCTACACCGGGCCCGTGGTGTTGAATATTGACGATGAAGGTTACCCTCTTCAGCCATACGGCACCAAATCAAATCCATATTCTATTCTAGATGTTGCCGATATCGTTTATATAGACCCTGTAAACACTGGATTTTCAAGAATTGTAGATGAAGAAGTGGATCGTTCTACTTTCTTTGGAATCAACTCTGATATCAAGTATCTGGCTGATTGGGTCAATACATTTGTGACTCGTCAGAATCGCTGGGCTTCGCCAAAGTATTTGATAGGTGAAAGCTATGGAACGACCCGTGTCGCAGGTCTTGTGGCACAGCTCCAAAATGCACACTGGATGTATTTCAACGGAGTTATCATGGTTTCCCCAACTGAGTTGGGAATTGAGCGGGGTGCACCTATTCATACTTCTAATTATCTGCCGTACTATGCAGCTACTGCTTGGTATCACAAAGCCTTGGACGCGTCTTTGCAAAACAAGGATTTGAATGATATTTTGCCGGAAGTGGAAGCTTTCACTATTAATGAGCTTATTCCAGCAGTAGTCAAAGGCGGAATGTTGACAAATGCAGAGCGTGATGCTATTGCTACAAAATATGCGCTGTATTCAGGTCTTAGCAAAGAGGTGGTGCTGGAGCATAATCTGCTGATTCCTACCAATTTCTTCTGGAAGGAATTGCTTAGAGATGAAGGTATGACTATCGGAAGGCTGGATAGTAGATACAAAGGATTTGATAATGCAGGTACAGGTTCTAGACCTGATTTTGATCCAGCATTATCTTCTTGGAATCATGCTTTTGCTCCTTCATTTCAGGTTTATGTGAGAGAAAATCTCAATTACAAGACGGACTTGACCTATAATCTTTTTGGGCCAGTTCATCCGTGGGATCGCTCTAATGAGAGTACTGGTGATGATTTGGGTGATGCCATGCGTCAAAACCCTTATCTGCATTTGATGACACAGTCTGGATATTTCGACGGAGGTACAGATTATTTCAATGCAAAGTATAATCTATGGCAAATCGATGCGGCTGGAAGAATGGCGGATAGAATCTCATGGAAAGGCTACAGAAGCGGTCACATGATGTATTTGAGAGCTGAGGATTTGGAGACTTCCAATGAAGATATTAGAGAGTTTATCAAGAAATCCATGGTAGCCCCTGATATGCCGGCAAAGTATAATTAAGTAGCAAGTAAAAAGTATCAAGAGAAAAAAGTTGAGAACATGAAGGTTTCAAATTCGGATGATACCTCATTCAACTAGAAAGAAAGCCGGAGATAATTCTTCGGCTTTTTTAATAGTCATTTGGGGCGAGCATGTCTGTTTCAAGCAGATCTCAACAATGTCAGGCTGAGCGTAGTCGAAGTCTCTGACTAATGTTATTAATACATTTCTCTAAAAGATCAGCTGCTCCTTGAAGCTTTCAAAATCCAGGATTGGTTCTTTTACACAAAGCATTTCTCCCAAAATCTGATAAACATCTGCCGGTTTCTTTCCTTCTTTTCTGATGAATTGAATGGAATTTGCTCCTTCAGATTTGGATAGTTTTTTGTTTTTCGGGTCTTTCAAAAGTGGATGGTGGTGGAATGTGGCTTCTTGCCAAGATTTGAGCTCAAGTCCATTTGCTACGATTTGCTGATCCAAAGTCGATCCCAGCAAGTCATTTCCTCTCACTACCAGATCTACTCCGTAGTGTACATCGTCTATTACCGAGGTCAGTTGGTAGGCAGGAAGCTTATCTTTCTTCCTGACAATGAAAAAAGCCGAGTCTTCAGGAAGAGTGTAGGCTTTTTCGCCTTCTGAATAGGTTTTGATTCGGATGAAATCCGTGTCGAAAGTATCCATGCGCCAGCAAGTTTCATTTCTTTCCAGTGGGATATTTCTGACTTGACAATGGCCTAAATAATATCCGGATGAGTCTAGCTGCTGGATTTTCTTGCGTGTGCAGTCGCAGGCAAAGACTAATTTTCTTTCGCGGATTTGCTCTAATGCTTCCAAATAATTGTTCATTCTGTGAATCTGAGACCATTCTTGCTCAAATTCCTGAACTGTTTTTGGACCTTGATCATAGCCGATCTCCATGTAGTCCAGCGTATCAAAAATATCCTGTACATATTCGGTTTTATAGCGATCACGATCTAAGTCATCAATTCTTAATAGAATCTTTGCTCCGGTTTTTTCTGCTAATGCTTTTGTAACTAAAAATGAGTAGAGATTTCCCAAGTGTAAAAAACCACTGGGAGTAGGGGCAAATCGTGTAAGCTTGAAATCCATTAGTCAAAATTAGTCAGTTTAAAGTAACTTTTGGAGATGAAATACACTGTCCTATTTACTATTGCTATTTTATTGATTAGTTCTTGTGCATCTGACAAATTTTCGATGCAGCTAACTGGACAAGAAATGATCGAAAAATCAATTGCTTTTCATGATCCAAAAGGTAGTTGGAAAGATCTCAAAGCGACTTTTATTTTAGAGGACAGTTTGCCGGCTCCAAGATCTTCGAGAAGCTACAGCTTTACCTTGGATAACTCCCAATCGATCATGTCATATAGTATAGATGGAATAAGCTATATCGTTCATCATGATTCCCTGCAAGTGGAAATGGGAGAAATCACGTTGGATAGGGCACTTCGCAGTAGAAATTATTACACCTTTCTTTGGGGGCTTCCTATGAAATTGCAAGATCCCGGGACGAAGATTGAATCAATGGTAACCATGGAAGAGTTGAATGGAAGTGAATATCATGTGGTACGCGTTCCTTATGAGAAAGACATTTGGTATTTCTATTTGGAACCTGAAACATATAGGATGGCGGCCTACAAGTTCTATCAAGATGAGCCAAATCAAACCGGTGAAATGATCTATCTCGAAGGGATTGCCGAATTTGAGGGAATGAAAATCCCCGCAAATCGAAGTTGGTACAGAACTGAAAAATCTGAGTTTTTGGGAACCGACAAACTTATTAGGATTCAGCCTCTGAGTAATTAGTTATTCTGTATATACGCTATTCTGCCATTAAGGGAATTCTCTTTGGTCAATAGGTTGGAAGACCGCAGACCGGAGACCGGAGTAAACCTGAATTCAATGTGTCTTTGGATTTTCGATCCTATAAATTTTATACTGGCACGATTCCGTATAATCACATTAATTATTTTTTATATCAGCTTTTCTGCCTGTAAAAGACAAAATCAACAGAGAATTTTGTGACCCCGATAGCCATCGGGACTAGCGAAGACGCCCCATCGGTCACCCGCCATACATCTTCAATCCTGTAAAGCAAATAAAATGAGGCTATTGGCATCATTACGGATAATCATATCAATTACTTTTCAGCCAAGCTTAAGTTTCTTTAACTCCTTAAATTTCAATACCTGCGAAAAGCCTTCTTATTTTTGGACTTTATGAAATTCAGGATCCTGGTCTTTGTATATTTTGCTTTTCTCCCAGCTGTATTGGCTCAAAGATCCTATTCAGGAAATGTGCTGGATGCCAATGACAAGAAATATCTCGAAGGAGTATCAGTGGAGGTGATAGGCACTGACCAATTGCAAACGACCAATGCAAGAGGGTACTTTTCTGTGCAGGGGGAAAGTGGAGATACATTGCGCTTGTCTTTTCCAGGGTTTCTAGAGCAAAAAATAGTGTTGGCAGAAGAAACCTTTCTAATGGTACAGATTCAAGATAGGGCTAGGTTACTTCCTACTTTTGAAGTGAAATCAGAGCCTTATGCTTTCCGGTTCAAAGACGGTAAATTAACGCTGATAGATCCTGACGAGGAGAAAGACCGATCGACCAAAGGAGGAATTAGCGCAGGCTACCTGAATTCACCGAGTGGGGGTATTGCAATCGCCGGTGTATTATCTTCTCTGACCAAAAGAGCCAAACAAGAACGTGAATATCAGAAAAAACAAGAATGGATGAGAAGGAGAGCTGGTTATTACGCCGTGATTGAATCGGATTCAGTTCGACAGAATTTGATAGTAAAGTACCAGCTGGAGCGCTCAGATTGGGATAGGATCATCATTCGATTCAATGAAGGAAATTCCTATCACGAGTTTTTGGATTGGAGCGAAGAGCGTGTTTATACTACGCTGAGCGAATTTATAAACCGAGAAAGCAACTGGATCAATTAGGCTTTCCTCTTGAATGACCAAGTCACATAAAATCGCGCTACTTCCTCGCCTTGCAGATTTTTTCCACTAGAGATCATCGTCAACTTGCCAGTTTCATTTGGCTGTAAAGACTCAATTAGACTAGATAATTCTTGTCCCTGTTCACAGGTGAATGTGATCTTTTGATTGGCTTTTTTGAAAAATTCCGCTCTGAAATCAACTACTAACATGGAGTATTTCCCCTGACCGCTTATCGCTAATTGGCATAATGCTCCGGTGCTCAATTCTCCTGCTCCTGCCATTGCCGCAAAATAAATTGAATTAAAAGGATTCTGAGTTCTCCAGCTGTAGGGGATAGTCACCACGCATTTATCAGCATCGAGCTCTTTGATCCGAAATTTCCAAAAAACTGCAGAAGGAAGCTTGATCAACATGCCAAACCAAAAATAGAGTGGATTGCTCATTTTTTTTTGATAGGCTAAAGCTGCTGGTTTTAAAGCAATTTGAGTTTCTTTGACGTCCATATTTTCAGTGATTGAAATCTTAAATTAGCGAAAAATGCTTTCTGGTATTCAATTTGGGAATGAAGGAGAAAAAACCACCATGAAAAAAATAGCAATTTTGTTTTGCGCTGGATTGATAATGTATTCTTGTGCGACAGTACCACTCACAGGGAGAAGTCAACTTGCTCTTGTCTCTAGCGAAGAGATTCAGCCCTTGGTTGATGAGCAGTATGACGAAGTTCTCAAAAAGGATAAAGTAGTGACTAATACTGCTGATGGGCAAAAGGTTCTCAAAGTGGGCAAGCGCATGGCTGAGGCTGTGGAGAGTTACCTGGTTACACAAGGATATAAGGAGCTTGCTGATTCTTTCGACTGGGAGTTTAATCTGCTTCAAAGTGAACAAGTGAATGCTTGGTGTATGCCGGGTGGTAAAGTAGCTTTCTATACGGGTATCATGCCGCTCACTCAGACTGAAACTGGTATTGCCGTTGTCATGGGTCATGAAATTGCCCACGCAGTGGCTTCTCACTCTGCTGAGCGTATGTCTAATGGAATGCTAACAAATCTAGGCGTAAGTGTACTTTCATCTGCAGTGGGTCAGAATCCAAGTATGACACAGGCGATATTCCTTCAATCTGTAGGTATAGGAAGTGAGTTGGGAATGCTAAGTTTTTCAAGAAAACATGAGCTGGAAGCTGATGAGTTGGGATTGACTTTCATGGCGATTGCAGGATACGATCCGCGCGAAGCGCCTAACTTCTGGCAGAGAATGCTTGAAAAAGAAAATGGAGCTGCGCCACCAGAGTTTCTTTCTACTCACCCCGCTTCACAAAGTAGAATAGACAAATTGAATAAGCATATGCCTAAGGCATTGACTTATTATAAGGGGAAATAATCAATCTGAGTTTCCGCAATGAAGCTTTGCTTTAAAAGGTTGGAAGACCGAAGACGTCCAGATCGCTATCGGGAGTAGCGGCTCAATTCAAGAGTGGAGCTGAATCTATAAAGAGTTTATATCGTTACTGGTAAAAAAACGGGGTACTCATACTAATTAATAAAAGCGGATTAAATGTCCGTTTTTTTTTGTAGTTTTTAAGTTCTGAAATTCTTAAGGATTTATTTAAAATGACTTAGAGATGAAAAGATTAGTAATTTTTGCCAGTGTGATTGTTTTTGGGTTAGCTGGATGCGAGGAAGAAGAACCAGGAATTGATTACTCGTTGGATCAGATTCTTTTTGCTTGTGACAATTCTGATCGAGCAGATTTTTTATGGTTAGATCAATTTGTTGCTAACTCGGAAAGCCAACCTGGAAGATATTATGGAATACAATTAATGAAGTACAATTCATCCGTATATATAATGTTAGAAGATGGATTGAGTGCTAGTCCGCCGAGGATAAATAATTGTTCCGGGGATCTTGCTTTGGCAGATTTGGGCTTGACCTACAATGAGTTCATAGATCAATCTACTAAACTGAAAACCATCTATTCAAAATACTAACAAAAAACCCGGAGTCGACTCCGGGTTTTTTGATTTATATTATTTTTTGATAAGAAGAGTTAAAAGTGTCTTAGAATCAGCACCACTCTCCGATGTATTTCGGTCTTCGGTCTCACGTCTTCCCGCCCAAAAAGCAAAGAGAATAAGGCTACTTATATCAATGACATTAAGCTCTATAATTTACATATTAAATCCTCTCAGTTTGATCTGAGTAAGTTTCCGTTTAGTATCCAGCGGAAAATCACCACGCATCATCCAGTCGTAATAGCCTGGCTCTTCTTTGAGAACTTGAGTGACAGGAGTTCCTTTTTGCTTTCCGAAGTTAAATACCTCTACACCTTCATTATTAAAGACAAATCTTCCGGCTAGATCCACCATTTTTTCATTGAGCAGATCGTGAAGTTTTTTCATGTCATTTTCGAAGACTCCCACCTTATTTCCCTGCAAATCTTCCATTTCCTCACCCAAATACCGCTCTACCTGTGATTTGAATACGTCTAGCGTAGCTAAAGTGTCAGCTTCAGCACTGTGTGCATTTTCCAGATTTTGGCCGCAGTAGAATTTGTAAGCTGCCGTCAGGTTGCGCTTTTCCATCATGAAAAAGATCTTCTGTGAATCCAGTAAGTTTCGCTTATCCACATCGAACTCGATTCCAGCTCTGAGAAATTCTTCCACTAATAAAGGGATGTCATATTTCAGGATATTAAATCCTGCCAGATCCGACTGTCCGATAAACTGGAATATCTCTTTAGCCAGATCCTTAAAAGTATTCTCTTCCTTCACATCTTTATCATAGATGCCATGGATCAGCGAAGACTCCAAAGGAATGGGAATAGTAGGATTGATTTTTTTGGTATAGATTTCCTGTGCTCCATCTGGCCTCACCTTTACTATGGAAATCTCCACGATTCGGTCGGTGGAAATATTAACTCCGGTAGCTTCGAGGTCAAAAAATGCGATTGAATTCCTTAAGTTTAATTGCATGGTTATTTGAATTTAGCTTTAATCGGCTCCAGATCCATTTTGTCGTAGGATCCCGAACTCATTAAAAGAAGGTTTGAATTGGTGTAGTCTTGAGCCAAAAGATATTCCTTCAGGCTTTTGCTATCTGTAAATAATTTTAAATCAGGTCTTTGGAAGCCAGCTCTCAACGTCTCTTCATCCATTAACTCTAGCTTTTTTAGGGCCACAGCATGAGGATCAAGATATAGAATTGCTACGTCTGCGGCTTCCATTGACTTGGCATAATTAGGTAAAAACTCCTTATTAAGTGAAGAATAGGTATGAAGTTCCTGCACAGCTACAAGCTTTCTGTTTGGAAATTGAGTTTTCACAGCAGAAACTGTTGCTTTCAATTTGGAAGGAGCGTGGGCAAAGTCACGGAAAAGGCTAGAATTATCAGTTTGCACCAAAAGCTCCTGACGTTTTGCAGCGCCTTTGAAAGTCTGTATACTTTTGTAAAACTGTTCTTTTGTCAAACCCAGCGCTAAGCAAATATCCATAGCACCTTGGAGATTTTGCAGGTTATGTTCGCCGAAAATGTAAATCGGAACTAATCCATCCTCAGTTTCCAAAAAGGTTTTTCCATCCAAAATGAGTGCTGGATGAGCTTTATAAGCAGTTTTCTTTGCAGCAATATCGCTTTTGTCCACAGCTTCTTTTACCAGAGGATCAGCTTCGCAATAGATCAGCTCACCAGAGTCTGGCGTCAAATCCATCAATTTGCTAAACTGCTCTTTGTATACCTCAAAGTCCGGGAATACATTGTAATGATCCCAGGCGATTCCACTTACTAAGGCAATGTCATGTTTGTAGTGAAAGAATTTCGGTGTTCTATCCAGTGGAGAAGTGAGATATTCGTCACCTTCGATGATGATCACCGGCGCATCGGATAGCTTCACCATCAGGTTGAAGCCTTCGATCTGAGCACCGACTAGATAATCAAAATCTACATTTTGATCTTTCAGCACATGGAGAATCACAGATGTGATAGAGGTCTTGCCATGCGAGCCAGCCACGATCACTCGCTTTTTATTCTGACTTTGATTGAAGATAAATTCTGGGAAAGAGTAAACAGGAATCCCCAATTCCTGTGCTTTCTCAAGCTCAGGATTATCGATTCGAGCGTGCATTCCTAGGATTATACCATCTAGATCGGAGGTGATTTTTTCAGGATACCAACCATAGTCGGCGGGCAAAATTCCAGCTTTTTCTAATCTAGTACGGGAGGGCTCGTAGATTTCATCGTCGGAACCAGTGACCTGATAGCCTTTTTCTACCAGGGCTAAGGCTAGATTGTGCATCACAGCTCCACCGACAGCTATAAAGTGATATTTATTCATTGGGAAAAATAATAGGTTGGAAATCTACACCAAACTTAAAAATAATTATTGGCTGCTCAGGAGACTGGCAATTCTAATTCAAAACATTTTCTCTGAGTGGTACAATTTACATTTTCTTGCAAAAGCTAATTTACGTTTCAAAATCCTTAATATCTAACTTTCTGAGCTAATGAGGTATTTTGACTGGCCACGTTTTGCTGCGTGTTTTAAGGATAAAGAAATGCCATTTTTTATAAATAATTTCCCTTTTAGGGCTTGATTATTGAGACCTCGCACTGTTGATAACTCTGGCAGAAGTTGTTTAAAACTCTTGCCTTTTTCCCAATACATTTGTTCTATGAACGAGAAAAGTAGCAATCCACGTATCACCCGCAATAAACCCATTCAGCAAAATACCAACATGCTTGGTAAAGTTCCGCCTCAAGCCATTGAGCTTGAGGAAGCTGTCCTTGGTGCCTTGATGCTGGAGAAGGATGCACTTACTAACGTGATTGATATTCTGAAAGTGGAGAGTTTTTACAAGGATTCACATCAGGTGATTTTTCAGGCTATTCTTGATCTTTTTACAGAAAGTCAGCCAATTGACTTGCTTACGGTAACTTCTCAATTGCGCAAAAACGGTGCGTTGGAAATTGCGGGAGGAGCTTTCTACGTGACCGAACTTACTTCCAAAGTCGCTTCTGCGGCTAATATTGAATACCACGCCAGGATCATCACAGAGCAATCCATTAAGCGTGAGATGATCAGAATCGCTTCGGACATACAGCGTGATGCGTACGAGGAGACCA
This sequence comes from Algoriphagus antarcticus, assembly GCF_002150685.1. Taxonomy (GTDB): domain Bacteria; phylum Bacteroidota; class Bacteroidia; order Cytophagales; family Cyclobacteriaceae; genus Algoriphagus; species Algoriphagus antarcticus. The sequence continues at coordinate 7,702 of NZ_MSSW01000030.1, read as the reverse complement.
CTGATGTGTTTGAGTTGCTGGATAAGATGGAGCAGAATCTTTTTGAGATATCTGAAAAGAATATCCGTAAGAATTACTCCGATATGAAGTCCATCATGCGTGAGGCTATTATAGAATTGGAGGCTAGAAAAGGTCAAAAAGATGGTCTTACTGGTGTTCCTTCTGGCTTGACCGCGTTGGATCGTGTGACAGCTGGTTGGCAAAAGTCAGATTTGGTAATTATTGCAGCACGTCCCGCGATGGGGAAAACAGCCTTCGTTCTTTCGGTATTGAGAAATGCTGCCGTAGATCACAATCGCCCAGTAGCCATTTTCTCTTTGGAGATGTCCTCCATTCAGTTGGTAAATCGTTTGATTTCGTCGGAAGCTGAGCTTGATTCTGAGAAAATCAAAAAAGGCACTTTAGCAGAGCACGAATGGGCTCAGTTGGTTCATAAGACTGCCAAACTTTCTAAAGCACCGCTTTTCGTAGATGATACGCCAGCACTTTCTATTCTGGAGCTTCGGGCAAAATGCAGAAAACTGAAGGCTCAGCACGATATTCAGATGATCGTAATTGATTACTTGCAGTTGATGTCTGGTGACACCAAAGGTGGATTTGGAGGAAACCGTGAACAGGAAATTGCGAGTATTTCCAGGGCATTGAAAAAAATCGCCAAGGAACTTGAAGTACCCGTGATTGCGCTTTCTCAGCTTTCCAGAGCGGTGGAGACTAGAGGAGGAGATAAGCGACCACAACTTTCGGATTTGAGGGAATCTGGAGCCATCGAGCAGGATGCCGATATGGTCATGTTCCTTTATCGTCCGGAATATTATGGAATCACTGAAGATGAGGATGGCAATTCTACTCAAGGCGTGGGAGAAGTGATCATTGCGAAGCACAGAAATGGATCTTTGGATAGTGTGAAGCTTCGCTTTATCGGTAGATATACCAAGTTTCAGGATTTGGATGGTTTTGGAAATATGCAGGATCCTCAAGGTGGAAATGCGGTTTACAGACCGACATTCGCAGCTCAGTCGAGCGGAGTTTCTGAGTTTGATTCTGGTAACACTATCAAACTTCAAAGCAAAGCCAACAGCGATGATGGAGACGATTTATTAAATAGAAATAATTCAGAAGACGCATTTTAATTTTTTGACATGAAAGCAATTACACTAGATAGCAAGCAGGAATCCAAACTACTTCTAACCGATATTCAGACAAGAAATTTGCTACCGGGAGAAGTACGGGTATTGATAAAGGCAGCTGCATTGAATCATCGTGACGAATGGTGCAGAAAAGGTTTGTATCCCAACATTAAGGATGGAGTCGTTCTTGGATCTGATGGAGCTGGGATTGTCACAGAAATAGGAGAGGGTGTGGATTATGACTGGTTGCAAAAGGAAGTGATCATCAATCCTGCGCTTAACTGGGGAGAAAACCAGAAAGTGCAAAGTTCTTCTTTTGAGATTCTCGGAATGCCCAGAAATGGTACACTCGCTGAGTCAGTGATAGTTCCTGTGGATCGTCTGTATGAAAAACCTTCGCATTTGACTTGGGAAGAAGCAGGAGCACTGCCACTTGCTGGATTGACGGCTTTTCGAGCAGTCACTTATCAGGGAAATATCCAGCCAGGAGACAGCCTGTTAGTCACAGGGTTTGGTGGAGGCGTAGCTCAATTTGCAGTGCAATTTGGAATTGCGCTTGGTGCCAAAGTGTCCACAAGTAGCAGCAGCCCGGAGAAATTGGCAAGAGCAAAAGCACTTGGAGTTGATTTTACTTTTAATTACATGGATCACAATTGGATATCAAAAGCGCTGGCAGATACAGATGGCTTTGATGTGATTATTGATGGTGTGGTTGGTGACACCCTGAATCACTTAATTCAAGTAACAAAACCTGGAGGGAAAATTGTTTTCTACGGAGCGACTCTGGGAAATCCCGGTAAAATAGAAGCAAGGAAAATTTTTTGGAATCAGTTGAAAATCATGGGAACAACTATGGGCTCTGATCTGGACTTCAAGAATATGATTTCCTTGGTCTGCGAAAAGAAAATCCATCCGATTATAGATCAGGTTTTCAAATTTGATGAGGCTGAAAAAGCCTTTGACAGAATGCGAGATGGGAAGCAGACAGGTAAGATTGTGTTGGTTCCTTAAACCCACATTACGGATTAAATTTCCTCATAAGTTTCGCCAAACTCTTTTTTAGCTATTCTGTAGATCTCATCTTTTTCTGGAGGCACAACGAGCATATCTCCAGGCTTGGCAATCATGCTGTCCTTCCAAGGTGCCTGGAAATTTAGAACTTTTGAAGCACCCAAATCTTCAAAATGGTTCTCAGTTACCATGATTCCTAATATTTCACCTTTTGGCTGATAGGATCCCCAGCCTTTTTCCAATGCTTGAACCAGCGTGTATTTTTTAGAGAAAGTCTCTGCTTTCACCAAATACAATTCATTGGTACTCGTTTGATTTTCAACCAACCAATCTCCTGATTCAGCGGTGTTTTTTGTCTCATCCCCATCAGACGTCTTAGTCACCACCAATTGTCCCGGCTGAGCTTTTTTGGCACGAACCATACTTTTCTTTTTGTATCGCTTGCCGCTTTTTTCCAAAAGAGGAAGAAAATGAGCCAGCATTTCTTTTTGGGTGATCATCGGATTGAGGAATTAAATATTTTGATATAGATCATATAAAATTAAGAATAACATCAAGGAATAAGTATGCTTTAGATGATTTTAGTTCTCTATTTACCAATAGTCACGCTGTTCAATTCAAATCATTCTCAAAGAGAAAATTCTGGTAGGCATTCTGAAGTTCTTGCAGAGCTTTCACATTCTTTTGTTCAAGCGCCAGAGCGATGCCATTTTCAAAAATCACTTTGGATTGGTCTATTTCCCCCATTTCTGCATAAAGGTGGGCAGCAGGAAAGTATGTTGCAAGGTAAGTTGGATGATCAGTAAGCAACTTAGCAAAGAGGGTATATGCCTCTTCTTGATCCGTTTCTCGGAATTCAATCGCGAGGGCATACCAGTTGAAGGGATTATCGGGTTCTTCTTCGGTAAATTGTCTGAGTAGTTGTATCCTGTCCAGATTGGTCATCAATAGTTTTTTTAATTAAGTGCTTACTGTTAATTTCACGAGAAATAAATCTAAACTAATCTAATTCTAAACCAATGAAGATTCTTGTTTGTATCACCCACGTACCCGATACTACCTCCAAGATTCAGTTTACAGCCGACAATACCAAGTTCGATTCTACAGGAGTTCAATACATTATTGGCCCTTACGATGATTATGCCTTGGCCCGTGCTGTTGAACTTAGAGATGAGGCGAGTGGAAAGTTAACTGTTTTGAATGTAGGAGAGGCGGATTCCGACCCAACTTTGAGAAAAGCCCTTGCAATAGGCGCTGATGACGCTATTCGAGTGAATTCAGCTCCAAAGGACTCTTATTTCGTAGCGCAGCAAATTGCACATTATGCAAAAGAAGGTGAATATGATTTGATTTTGATGGGTAGAGAATCCATTGATTTCAATGGAGGAATGGTTCACGGTATGGTTGGAGAATTGCTCGGCATGCCTTCATTTTCTCCAGTGATGAAATTGGATGTAGACGGATCTACTGTGAAAATGGCAAGAGAAATCGAAGGTGGTAAAGAAATGCTGGAAGCGAGTCTTCCGCTGATTGCTGGGTGCCAGGAACCGATTGCAGAATGGAAAATCCCGAATATGCGCGGAATCATGTCTGCGAGAACTAAGCCACTCAATGTAGTTGAGCCTATTTCTCAGGAAACTCAAGCTGAAGCAAGCAAATATGAACTTCCTCCGGCTAAAGGTGCAGTGAAACTGGTAGATAAGGATAATGTAGCTGAGCTGGTAAAGCTTTTGAAAAATGAAGCAAAAGTACTTTAATCATAAACCCATAACTTATTATAAATTAAGACATCATGTCAATATTAGTATATATAGAACAAGCCGAGGGTAAGGTAAAAAAGACCAGTCTTGAGGCGGTTACCTTTGCAAATGCATTAGCCGAACAAACTGGTGAAGGAGATATAGTAGCAGTAGCTCTTGGCACCATCGGTAACGAGGAATTGGCTGCAATCGGAAAAGCAGGAGCGGCGAAAGTACTTCATGGCGCCGACAGTAAGTTGGATTCAGGAGTGATACAAGCACATGCTTCGGCAGTTGCTCAAGCTTTTAATTTCATAGGAGCTAAGACATTGGTATTGGCGAAATCATCTTTAGGAGATGCGGTGGCCGCGAGACTAGCGATCAAACTGAATGCTGGGTTGGTTTCCAACGTGGTAGAATTGCCGAAAACTGATTCAGGATACATTGTAAAGAGAAGTATTTATACTGGAAAAGCTTTTGCGGAAACGACAGTAACGACTGAGAATAAAATCCTTGCAATCAAGAAAAACGCAATTGATTTAAAGCAGGAAGGAGCTGATGCACAGGTAGAAAGTTTCGATGTTGCTCTTGATGATGCAGATTTTGCCTCAAAAATCACATCTACTGAGCGTGCGACTGGAGATGTCTTACTTCCAGAAGCCGATATTGTGGTATCAGGCGGAAGAGGCTTGAAAGGCCCGGAAAACTGGGGTATGGTAGAGGAAATGGCTAAAATTCTCGGTGCTGCTACTGCATGCTCTAAACCGGTTTCTGATCTTGGATGGAGAGGACATCATGAGCATGTAGGTCAAACAGGTATAAAAGTCGCGCCTACTTTATATATAGCGATAGGAATTTCAGGAGCTATTCAACATCTTGCAGGGGTCAACTCTTCAAAGTGTATCGTAGTGATCAATAAAGATCCAGATGCGCCTTTTTTCAAAGCCGCGGATTACGGAATTGTGGGCGATGCTTTTGAGGTTGTACCAAAACTAAACGAAGCATTAAAAGCTGAATTATAAATTTTTGTGGAAAAACTCATAGAACTTGAGATTTTGGGACTTTCGTCTAATCACTCCCAGTCAGGGTCATTTACCTTGGTCTTGGGAGAGGTGGGTGGAGCTAGACGTTTGCCGATAGTGATCGGTATGTTTGAAGCTCAGGCGATAGCTTTAGAAATCGAAAAAATTGTTCCTAATCGTCCCATGACGCATGATTTGTTTAAGTCATTTGCCTCTGGGTTCAATTTTGATATCGAAAGAATCGTAATTACAGATATGAAGGAAGGAGTCTATTATGCTAAAATTCAATGTAAAAGCTCTCAAAAAGAATCTGATGTGGATGCACGACCTTCAGATGCCATAGCGATTGCGATACGATTTGGAAGTCCTGTATTTTGTACTGAAAAAGCGATGTCCGAAGGGGCAGTAGAGCATTATGAAGTAGAAAAGAAGGATGATCAGAAGGAGCCTAAATCTTCCACTCAAAAGTTTACAACCCAAAAGGAGCCTTCTTTGAAGGATTTTAGCTTGGACAAGCTTAACCAGATGCTTGATAAAGCGATTAATAATGAGGATTATGAGCGAGCGGCTCGGATTCGAGATGAAATCAACAAAAGAAACTGATACAATATAAAGCCCGATCTGACTCGGGCTTTTTTTATGTTTTTTTTTACCGCGGAGGGCATAATTGCATATTTTTAATATTTTAGTCAAAAGTTTACCTATCTGGAACTGCTATCCCCAGCTGGGCTAACTATGGATAGCCTTAATTTTGAGATGTTTCATATGCTGTACAGCGCTATATAAAATTTGGAATCCATCAAACGTACCTAAAGGCACGGCTGGCTTATAATTGTCAATTATTCTACCCATAGCAAGTCCCTAAAGGGACAACCGCGACTGCGACTGAACTCTGATGATTGATCACTTTCTACTTTTCACATCAAATCGACAGTCACCTATTACCTTTAACTTTCATCAGGCTTAATTCATACTTGTTTTATGAGATGCGTTCCTTATTTTTAGGTTTTATTCGCACTAATTATTGAATGGATTATTTAAGAGGAGTCTTTGGTCTAGCCGTCATCGTTTTGGTGGCTTTTGTCTTTTCAAGCAACAAGAAGAGAATTGACTGGAGATTAGTTGGAATTGGAATTTTGTTACAGCTCGTGTTCGGGTTTTTAATCACACAAGTTCCTATTGTAGAAAGTGGCTTTGCGATGGTCAGTCGAGGCTTTGTGAAGTTCCTTAGCTTCAGTCGCGATGGAGCAGCGTTTATTTTTGGAGATTTGGCGGGAGATAGTTTTGGTTTCATATTCGCTTTCCAAGTGCTTCCCACTATTATCTTTTTTTCCACGGTTTCCGCTGGATTATACTACTTAGGAGTTCTTCAGAAGGTTGTATTCGGAATAGCTTGGGTAATGGCGAGAACCATGCGTCTTTCAGGACCAGAGAGTTTGTCCGCTGCAGGAAATATATTTTTAGGACAGACAGAAGCTCCTTTGCTTGTTCGCCCTTTTATTCCACAGATGAGTAAGTCGGAGCTGATGTGTTTGATGACTGGTGGAATGGCTACAATTGCCGGTGGAGTTTTGGCTGGATATGTGGCGTTTTTGGGTGGAGACAGTTTGGAGGAGCAAAGTAAATTTGCTGCCTATTTACTTGGAGCTAGCATCATGAATGCACCTGCAGCTATTGTGATGTCCAAGATGTTTATCCCTGAAGTGGAAAAAGAGCGACTGAAGGAGAAGCTCGAAGTGAACGAAGAAGCGATGGGAGTCAACCTGATCGACGCAATGTCAATAGGTGCTTCCGAAGGATTGAAATTGGCGCTTAACGTAGGAGCTATGCTTTTGGCATTTATAGCGGTGATAGCAGCTCTCAATTACCTTTTGATGGGAATCTTAGGTGATTTAACCGGACTTAATGAATTTGTGGTGAACAGTACTGGAGGGCAGTTTCAGGGCTTTTCATTGGAATATCTTTTTGGACAGGTCTTCCGGGTATTTGCCTGGGTGATCGGAGTTGATTGGGTGGATACGCTTCAAGTTGGTAGTTTACTAGGACAGAAGACGGTAATCAATGAGTTTGTGGCTTATTTGAGCCTTTCTGAGATGAAGGAAATGGGCACACTAAGTCCCAAATCAATTGTGATTGCTACGTATGCGCTTTGCGGATTTTCCAATTTTAGTTCGATAGCGATTCAGTTAGGGGGAATCAGTATTATCGCTCCAAATCAACAGGGTAACTTAAGTAGGCTAGGATTGAAGTCATTACTAGCAGCTTCGTTGGCTTGCCTGATGACTGCTACGATAGCAGGGATGCTGTTTGGGTAATTTTGAGTAGCAAGTATTTAGATGTTAGTATCAAGTATTTAGATTTTAGAATCAAGAATCAGGAGCCAAGAAATAATCGGACAAAGTGAAGTTTAAAGAGAATTGATTTTGAGTTCTGTGCAACACAGACCAATAGAAAATAGTTAGTTTTGACACTTTTTGTAATACAGATCGTGCCTTTGGCACTCTTTATCATAGACCTGTCTGACAAAACCCCGAATTTCGCTTCGCTGTATTCGGGGCTTTTATGGGAATTGCCTTTGGCAATATTGCAGAATCCGATTGTTGTGAGATTGCTGGAATCGTAATTGGGATACGGATTTCGTTGTGTGAAACAGCCCATAATTGATAAATTATTCCTTGATTTGTCCTTTACTTCTGATCGTGCCTTAGGCACCCCTAATCTTATATCTATCTAACCCTGAATTTCGCTTCGCTGTATTCGGGGCTTTTATGGGAATTGCCTTTGGCAATATTGCAGAATCCGA
>NZ_MSSW01000003.1 GCF_002150685.1 Algoriphagus antarcticus | reverse complement strand
GTCCACCACAGCAAAGAAGCAATACCTTAGATCCGTAGGATCGGCACATTTCAAAAGTATGTAAACGGAAGGTTTTAAGCAGTGCCAAACTATACTCCAGGTAAAGTCAGCAAGCGGCCACTAATGAATCGGAGATCTCTGGATGGAAATGGTGAAAAGCAGAAATCTAACCAGCCACACTTACAATATGGAAACCGCAAGTTTCGTGGAGAATGACATTAAGAGGAAATATCACCAAGCTTTCAAAAAATTAATCGAACGATTTGAGTCAGAAAATTAATCAAATTCTCATGATCAAAGATATATTGGCCAATGAAATCGGTATTTCAGATGCTCATTTGGAGGAGATTAGGGATTTTGCAAAAAGATACCCCAACATTGATAAAGTCATACTTTACGGTTCGCGTGCAATCGGTAATTTTAAGCGGGGAAGCGATTTGGACTTAGTTCTGATTGGTGATCAACTTGAGTTTGAAGATCAGTTGAATTTCTCAGAGGATCTTGATGATAGCTATCAGCCTTACTTTTTCGATGTAGCTATATGGAGTCATATCAAAAATGAATCTCTACTTGAACATATTAGAAGTGTGGGGAAAGTGATTTATGATAAATCCACTAGCTAATAACAAATACAAAAAGTAAGGGCGGAAAAATTACCGCCCTACCATTTTTTCCCTTTTTCAACAAATTGTCAATAAAAACCTACCGCAGCAGCCGCATTCAAATTTCCATAACCATACTCTGAATTTCTTGAGGGAAACAAATCTGAAGTGGAGCGCATTTTTTCTACAACTTGCTCTCTAGTCCATCCTGGGTTTTTTGCCCAAACCAACGCAGCTATTCCAGCAGCTGTTGCTGTAGCGACGGAAGAACCTCCCACAGTAGATGGATCGTTGCTATAAAGCGCCGTGGTCAATGGTTTGGTATTTGACCCAGTTCTTTCCATAATCACAGTAAACTCGACCTTTGCACCTGAATGGCAGGTATCGCATCGCTGATAGCCGTTTCCTTCTTTTACCCCAGTCACGGCTACAGTTTCAGACATAGTCGCTGGAAAAATCACTCCAATCCAATTTGTAAAAGTGGTAGAAGTACCTGCTGCAGCAAAAATCAGCTTGCCTCGATTGTGTGCATAGCGAATTGCGTCTGCAACTTTGGAATTGGAAAACAAATCTCCTATAGACATGCTGATTATCTTCACATCAGATCGTTTCCCAAGAAGTACCAAAGCTTCAGCAACCCCGTCTTTTTCGTTTCCACTATCAAATATCACATCACTCGTACCACGCACGCTGATCAAATTGGAATTATAAGCTACTCCCACAGCATTTCCTACAGCATTTCTTGGTGAAGCCACGACCCCAGCCATAGCAGTGCCGTGACCACATTGATCATTGGGACCATCGTACTTTTTCCACCACCAATAACCGGTCTTGTAAGTTCCGAAACGCTGAACTATACGATTGCTTGATTCCCCACTGTTGAAAAATCCATTGAGGGCTGGCTGATCTGGAGAAAGACCAGTGTCAATCACTCCTACTGTAATTCCTGCTCCTGTGCTCTGAGCCCAAGCTTGAGAAATACCCATCTGAACATAGTTCCACGATGCCTTGGCATTTGGGCTAGTGACAGAATAATCAGCAACTGGAACTGATTCAGGTTCATTTTCACATCCCGAACCACTAGTGAGGCGGGCATTCTGTTCATCATTCAAAAGACTGTAATCAAACTCATAACCACGAGGTTCAAAATATCTAACCTCCCCCATTTTTTTCAGGGTTTCAAGTGCTTCTAAATCATAAACTTTTAGCTCCAAAAAAGGTAAATCAGCATGAATCAATGACTCTTCAATTTTCCGTAGGTTAGCGCCTTGATTTCTGGATTGGATTTCCGATATCATGCCAATGATTTTCCCTGCAGCTTCCTGCATTTCCGGAACTTGCACAGACTCCAACCCTATTCGGGCATTGGTCAGCTGCTGTCCTGACGCCTGATAGCCAATAGTAAGAATGGAATCACTTTGAATCAAGGCACTTAAAATCAATTCATTTGATTGATTTCCCCAAACAAAATCACCTGATTCCTGTAAAGATTTCAAGATGATTTGATCGATCTCAGAGGAAGGAATCACTTCTGTTTTTGATTCTGAAAGTTCCGTTTGAGAGATTGATGGCTGCTCTTCGCTACTACAAGAGACTACAAAAAGGGCTATAAAAATCAGCCCATAAATCCGGTTGTTGTTTTGATTATTCATAAAAATTTGGGTTTTAAAAATTGTTAGTGAATAAGTTAAAAAATTATCAGAAATAATTGGTAACCAAGCCCCAACAAAAAACCAGCTTACTTACGAAACCATCTTGGTCAGCTGCTCACTTAAATAAGCTTTCATTTCCTCGCCTTCTTCCACTTTTATCTCACCTGGCAAACCTAAAATAAACCTCGCCAAACCTGGAAGTTGTGGGACTTCTCCATTGAAATAATACTGATTCCTGTTCTTGATAGCCATAAACGGTCGCGCATTTGGATGCTCCTCCATCATGAGCTGGTAGGCTTTCTTACTGAGTTTCAACTTTACCAAAAACTTATTTTTACCAGTAAAACCAAAAAGCTGAGTCCCTGGAAGCTGATGTTTGGTTTCATATTTCCATGCCTCCTGACTTAGGACTACTTCTCCAATCCGTTCGATTTTGAAAACTTTCATGCTTTTACTCGCCGGTTCAAAAGCATGAATAGTTTCGTAATTGTATGAAAAAGCAACCGGCTCGACTATGCGATCACTCGTAGTATCCGAACTCAGGGAATAATAATCCTTCAGCCACACTTGCTTTTTTTGCTGTATGCTTTGACCAATTTCATCTACCAATCTACCGAGGTTAGCTTTGAAGAGTTGCTCAGTTCCCTGCTTCACTTCTGAGCGAACGGCTAGTTTTTTCAAAATAGAATCATGCAACAAATTCCCTTTCCCCTGACTTTCTATCATTGACTTAAGCCATTGATTTTCCTCCTGCGAAAATGTGCTAAAGTTCAGCGTCTGATCCGTTCCCGGCCTATGCTGAATCTTATACTTGCTGAATTCTTTCACTACCTCAAAACCCAAAGCTTCCAGCAGTTTGAAATAGCGATAAATCGTGCGCTCATCCGTCTCGAGCAGTTCGGAAAGTCTATGCACAGGCTTCCCTATATTGCTTTGTAGCAAATTGATCAATTTGAAAACGCGAAGAATTTTTTGCTGTTCGATTTTTCCTGCCTGGCTCATAGTAGATTCTGAATTTGGAAAGCTAAAAGTAACCAATAGTAAATAGTTATTTTTAAAATTGACGTGTATTGTCAATAAATCTATCGCGAATTTTTACTCACGATAAAGAAAATTCCTTCTATTTTTAGCGCAATGAATAGCCTTCAATCTGATCCATTTTTATCTAAAGCACAATTTTCAGCTTTTGCAGTGGGTGTACTCTTTCTTCTAGCTTACTGGATCTTCGGCTTTGATGGGATCACCTTCAGCGATGATGTTTATTATTTGCTGGCTGGGAAAAAGTTTTGGAAGGGCACAATGGAGGTAAATGATTATCATTTCTCCAGTCGCTGGGGCGCATATGTACCTTCTGGACTAGTTGGGTATCTACTGGGATTTGATGCTCATAAAATCTCGCTGATATCCCTTATAAGCTATGCTACAAGTCTATTTTTATTAATCAAAATACTCCCAAAATCAACACCCGCGTGGGTATTGGTTCTCTGGTTTTGCACACAAGTCTATTTTCTTCATTTTCTGACAAAAGTCTATCCAGATAGCTTGTTGGTTGTGTGGACTTGCCTAGTTCCTGTAGCTTCTGTTTACCGAAAAAGTAGCCCTATTCTATCTGGTATAGTTTTGATTACAGCGTTATTTGCAGGTTTTCTCACGAAAGAAACCATTGTGCTTATGGCGCCTTTACCCATACTCCTATTCTACTTCGATTGGAAAAAGAAAGAACTCAGCAACTCATTTTATCTCTCTGTGCTAGTAACAGGAATTATGCTTTCTGCAGCTTACCTAGGCTATTTCTGGGTGAAATTCGGTGATCCACTTCATCGCATCAGCTCCATCAATGCGGGACATTATATCTCCGAATTCACCTATGCGGACAAAGGTCTTTTGTCGATTCTAAAAAGACTGACTGTTCTTCCCATCATCACTTTTGTAGAGCGCTCGTACTGGGCTTGGATTGTTTTTGCTTTACCAGGAATCACAGTGGGATTGAAGTCAATGAAAACTCCGGCATTTGAGTTTTCACTGGCTTTGTTATGCCTGCTGATTGGCTTTTGGTTTATGAGTTCTACACTGGAATTCTACAATCCTATTTACCTCAATCCAAGGCATCTGATCATCCTAGTGCCCATGCTAAGTATGCTGATTGCTTTAGGTTGGAACAAATGGAAATACTCCGGAAGGTGGAAAATTTATATGGTGTCACTTTTACTCTTAGGCACAGGGATCAGCCTAGTTCAGATGGACTTAAAAATGGCTGTTTTCAATCTGGCGCTAGCAATGGTAGTTCGGTTTTCCAATTTGAAATTCTACCCGGTTTTTGTAGTGCTAATCCTGGTTGTGCCAGCGTTGATTGCTATTCCTTATCAGCAGAAATTGAAGCAATATGATCTTTTAATCAAAACCTTAAGAGTGGAAACACAAAAGACTGATTCAAAAGAAGCTATCTATACTCACAGTTTCTTGGATTTCAGTAAAAAAGTCTTGCTTCCCGAGGATTCAATCTCGCAGGAAATTCTGATTCCGATGTACCAGTTACCAAAAGATCCCGGCCAATTTCCGAAGCAATTGAAAGTATTGATTTACGATTACTATTTACATGCTTATCCTGAGGAGCAGAAAGATGTGGATGAGATTTCCAACTGGCTCAGGAAGCACTATGAGCTTCTGAGAACTTATAAAACTGGAAATATAATCGTGAGTGAGTATCGGCTAAAATAGTTTAAGAAGTGTTCTCCAATCTCTATTTTCTATTCTCTCTTCTCTGAGCTCAGCTAGTTAATCCCCCTTGCCCTCTTTATCTAAAACTGGTTTCCAAAAAGGCTTTTGTGCTGAAGGGGAAGTTTGTCCAGATTCCAATTAATGAAGTTTTACTCCGATCTACTATTTTCTAATCCCTAATCTCCAATCTCTACTCTCCAATCTCTATTTTCTATTCTCTCTTCTTTGAACTTAGCTAGATAATCCCACTTACCCCCTTTATCTAAAACTCGTTTCCAAAAAGCCTTTTTTTTCAAGGGGGAATTTGCTCCGATTCCAATTAACGAAGTTTTACTCCGATCTACTGTTTTCTAATCTCCAATCTCTATTTTCTATTCTCTCTTCTCTGAGCTCAGCTAGTTAATCCCCCTTGCCCCCTTTGTCTCAAACTCGTTTCCAAAAAGCCTTTTTTTTCCAGGGGGAATTTGTCCCGATTCCAATTAACGAAGTTTTACTCCGATCTACTGTTTTCAAATCTCCAATCTCTACTCTCCAATCTCCAATCTCTCTTCTCCCTGCCACCTGTCATTTCCGCTTTTGTCCCGTCGCAAAAATCCGGTTCACATTAAAACCCAATCGAAATTCATCGCCAATTGTACCATTTCCCCCTGCTAAAAGATACTGCTCATTGAGCGCCTGTGAGGTCACGAAATACATCTGAAAAACATGCCCTCCGGCTTCGACATCCCAGCCAATTCCAAAGTTGTTTCGCAAGTCAGTATTTAGGTTTGGAATGTATTGAAGGGAAAGCGAGGAGCGATCTGTAACCTTCAATTTGCCGCTGAATCCAAGTGCTACATATAAATTCTCAGTTCCTTCAATTTGATAAATGGCTCTGGAATCAGTGAAATACGCCATCATAGGAGTCAGTTGAAAACTGATTTTCGGGGAAAACTTCCGCGCCAGCATCACTTGCCCGAAGTAGCTCATCCGCTCAGTAAAGGTCGGGGCTGGCTCAGGTAGAAAATCATAATTGGAGCTATTGGCACCCGCCCCACCAGCCAAACTCAAGGAAAAAGGAATTTTTCCGTTTTGGGTTTGCTGAAAGATATGGTAGCGCCCGAATACATTATAAACTTTATCACGACTGCTTCGGGAAGCGGCAACTGATAATTTATTACTTAGTGCAAATTCAAAACTGAACTGAATATTCGCGCCATTGTCCAAACCAAATAGGTTTTCAATTCCCCCATCCAACGGGCCAAAGGTATGCATGATGGCAAAGTGCATGGATTTCTTACTTAATGGCTCTACCGTCAATAAGTTGATGTGTCGTGGGGCGTGAAAGATCAATTCCACAGGTTGGTTTGCATTTACCAAGCTTCGCTCCAGCTGTGCGAAAAGTGAAAATGGCAGCATCCCCAAGACGGTCAGGAGTAGCATTCGATTCATTACTTTTTGGGTTTTAAAGTTGCTTTGATGGTGACTTCTTGCTTCTCTGCCAGCTCATAAAACACCAGCTTTGGAACCGGGATTTTATAATCTGAAAGGAGTATGTCAAAGCCTGCCACCAATTCCAATTCACCTCTTGCATTTTTGCTCAGGGTTCCCTTCACTTCTATTTGTCGCTCCACGCCATGAATTTTAAATTTACCGATGGCACTTACTGGACTTTTTGTCCCTGAATTTAGTGTAGGTATCGGGCTCAATTTTCCGGTAAACTCTGCAAATGGATATTTCTCTGTTTCCAGGTAATTATCCCGCATGTGCTTGTCCCGAAGTCCGATTCCGGTATCCAGCGTGTTGAGATCTACATAGAAATCCAATAAATTTTGCGAAAGATCAATCAGACCATTTAACTTATCTGATACTCCATTGAACTCATTCAATGGAGCTTTGGAGAGGAAATTTACATTTCCGGACTCTGTTAGGTAAGTCTGGGCCGCACTGACATTGGTAATAAAAAAGAAGAACAGGACAAGACGTTTCATTACTTAGTCACTGTCAAGGCTGTTCCATTCAAAGCTGTAGCATAAGATCGCAAAGGTTGAGTAGCAGGTCCCTGAAGGACATTGCCAGAAGTATCAAACTCGGAACCATGACAGGTGCAGGTAAATTTGCTATTCGCAAAGGTCCAATTTCGGTCGCAGGCAGAGTGGGTACAGACCGAAGTCATAGCCCGGTAAGATCCACCCACGTTGACCACCATGGTTTTTGCATCGATGATCAATAGCCAGCCGCCAGCTGCCGCCAGCCCAGTTTGAGCAGTCAAATCAATTTGAATGGTACTCCCAGAGACCGTGATTCCAGTGGTATTGGTTGGAGGTGGAGTATTTTGCTGCGGAGCCTGATCCTCAGAATCGGAGCAACTTGTAAAAAATGCAAGTCCAAATGCGGACATTACTGCGGTCATGCCTGCCCGTTCCACAAATTCTCTTCGGGATTGACTTAGGGTTCCTGTTTTAGATTTGATCTGCTCCATAAATCTCGTTTTGTGTTAATTACGAAATAAGAACCAAGTTTGGATGCAGATGTTTTTAGATGAAAAAAGTTTTTGAAATAAAATAAGGCACTAGGTAGAAAGCGACAAATTGGTGGGTATTAATTTTATTTGTTAACAGTTAACACAACTGCTGAGAACTATTATACAACTTCAAAAATGCTTTCTATCCAGAATTTCTTTGAGCACCACAGCATCCTTGATGGATTGAGGATCTTTGAGCATACGTCCATAGCGGCTCTTCCCAGAGTAAGAAGATTCAACAACTATTTCCTTAAATGAAGGGATGTCAGGAATACCTTTGGAGGTTCTAGTCAGATCAGACTCCGTTTTCTCAAATGCTCCTTTGTAATATTCAATCTCATCGTCTGCTTCTTCCCATTTTTTGGTGGGAAATCTCTTAACAGCCGGAGCTGGATCAGCTCTCCATTCTGGTCTGACTACCGGTTCAGCTACACGCTTATACTCCACAGGTTTTGGTTGATCTACAGGCACAGGCTGCATTCTAGGTTTTGCAGGTTCTGCTTGTTTTGGCTTTTGAGCTTCACGGATTTCACGCATCAAATCCTCAAAAGAAGTTGACTTTTGCTCTGGCTGATCCGACATTTCTGGCTCAACTTCACCTTGTTTCTTCTTCTTGCCTTTGGTAGCCTGATAGATAAAATAGGCCAAAACTGCAACGATATAAACTATATTTCCTAAATCCACAGGTGTAAGTTAGTCCATTTGATTAAGTAATCCAGACCTGCGAAGATGATTTTTTTTACCGCGGATGGCAGGGAGCTTTAGACGAGATGTTTATTCTAATTTCTTTTTCACTACAGAGACGCCAAGGACACAAAGGAACCCGCCAAGGTTACATTTATCCAAGAATTCTCTATTACAGATTCACACTCAATATTTAAACAGCGGCTAACAAATTGTTTTATTGGAGAGAATAATTGAAATCTAATGGCACTATTTTTTAAGCAAATGACTGAAAATGAGATATCATCAATCATAATTGGAGCAGCTATAGATGTTCATAAACACCTTGGTCCTGGAATATTGGAAAGCAGTTATGAAATTTGTCTAGCATATGAACTTAGACAGCGAGGGATAGAAGTCAGAACCCAAGTTGCCTTACCTATCAGTTACAAAGAGTGAATTTAGAAGCGGGTTATCGCATTGATTTACTTGTAAAAAACAAGGTAATTATAGAGGTTAAAGCAGTCGAAGAGTTTTTAGATATACACTAAGCCCAGATTCTAACTTACTTAAAGCTTTCTGACCTTAAACTCGGATTATTATTGAATTTCAATGTTTCTAAAATGGTGGATGGATTAAAAAGAGTCGTCAATAACTTATAATACAAAATGAATTAAACTTTGCGACCCTTCTTTGCGAACTAAGCCCTCTGCGGTTAAATAAAGAATCATTTTCAACTAAATCTGTCTAACACCTATCCACAAAAATCCTTGGACAATGGCACAAATGATCTTATTTTGTTTGATTAAATAGACAAATTCAAAAGGATGCTGCTTAGTAAGCTGGAGATCAAAGGGTTTAAAAGTTTTGGAGACAAAATGGTGATTAACTTCGACAAGGGTATCACCGGCGTAGTGGGGCCAAATGGCTGCGGAAAATCCAATGTGGTAGATGCGATCCGCTGGGTCCTTGGCGAGCAAAAAACCCGGTTACTCCGCTCAGATAAGATGGAGAATGTGATTTTTAACGGAACCAAAAACCGTAAAGCCTCCAATCTAGCAGAGGTGTCGCTTACTTTTGAAAACACCAAAAACCTACTCCCAACCGAATATACTTACGTGACGATCACTCGTCGCTACTACAGATCCGGTGACAGCGAATACCAGATCAACGGAGTCACCTGCCGCTTGAAGGACATCACCAATCTCTTCATGGACACGGGTATCAACTCTAATAGCTATGCCATCATCGAGCTGAAAATGATCGATGAACTGCTCAATGACAAGAATAACTCGCGTAGGGAGTTGTTTGAAGAGGCAGCTGGGATCTCCAAATTCAAAAACAGAAAGAAAGAAACGCTCAGAAAACTTCAGGACACGGACGATGATTTGGCTCGTGTAGAAGATGTGCTTTTTGAAATAGATAAAAATCTGAAAAGCCTGGAAAAACAGGCAAAACAGGCTTCAAAGTATTTTGAGATTAAGAAAGACTATAGAATAGCGAGTATCAATCTTGCCAAAAAAAGCATAGAGAAGCAGAGCAAGTCTCTAATCGAAGCAGGTCATAAAATTCAGGAAGAAAGTGATAAAAAGCTCCAACTTCAAACACAAGTTATAGACAAAGAAGCCCTCCTGAGTAAAATGAAGGTCGATTTGATCCAAAAAGAAAAGCTGCTCGCAAGTCGCCAAAAAGCACTGAACGAGCATGTAAATAAAATCCGGTCTTTTGAATCGGAGAAAAAAATCAAGAATGAGCGCTTGAGATTCCTTGAAGATAGGTCTCAAAAATTGCGTGAGCAGATCGATGCTGACCGTAAGTCAAATGACCGTGCTGGATTTAGTATTCGATCGCTAGAGCAGGAAAAAGAGTCTGCAGAAAAGATGCTGGCTGAAAAGGAAATGATTGTTTCCGAGCTTCGGGAGGCTTATGAAAGTCAGAAATTAATTCAGGCAGAAAAGCAACAGGCTC
This sequence comes from Algoriphagus antarcticus, assembly GCF_002150685.1. Lineage (GTDB taxonomy): Bacteria > Bacteroidota > Bacteroidia > Cytophagales > Cyclobacteriaceae > Algoriphagus > Algoriphagus antarcticus. The sequence goes on along the minus strand of NZ_MSSW01000003.1, from coordinate 186,473 downwards.
AAAAGACGATCAACCTTAACTTCGAAACTCTCAAAGAGAAAGTCTATCAGCTGAGCAAGGATATTGAGATCAAACAAATACAACTTTCTACACTGAAACAGGAAATGGAGCGAACCTCTTCTGATGACTCCTCACAGGAAGCAAGTTTGATGGATTTTGAAGAGAAACTGATTACACTAAAAGCTGAACTTGACGAGTCCACCAAAGGTTATCAGGAGCTTAAAGCCAAGCAGGAAGATCTGGATCAGAAGATCGAAGAAACCAATCGGGTGATAGAAATGATCCGTGAGGAACTGACCCAATCTTCCCGAAAGTTGGACTCCAAAACCAACGAATACAATCTCACAAAATCTCTTGTGGAGAATCTGGAAGGTTTCCCCGAAGCCATCAAATTCTTGAAGAAGAACCCAAGCTGGGGTAAGGATATACCACTCCTCTCCGATCTCTTGACCACTTCGGAAAAGTATCGGGTTACCATTGAGAATTACCTGGACAGCTACATGAATTATTATGTGGTGGATACCGAGTCACAGGCTATTTCTGCCATTCAACTCTTAAGTGATTCTGCCCGAGGAAAGGCCAATTTCTTTGTTTTAGAGCATTTTGAGCGCTTTAAGCCTAGCCAAAACAAGCTTTTTGCCAATGCCATCGCCGCTACCGAGATTATAGAATTTGATGTCAAGTATTCCCGCTTGATCAACTTCATTCTGGATAATACCTATATCGTACAAGGTGAGCACCGGGATTTTCCGCAGGATAACGAGGCCGTTTTCATCTCAGAAAACGGAAAATATACCAAGCGGAAATTCAGTATTTCAGGTGGATCTGTTGGGCTTTTCGAAGGAAAAAGAATCGGTAGAGCCAAGAATCTGGAGAAGCTGGACAAGGAAATCAAAGAATTGAACAAGAAAGTCAGCAGCACCAGAAACAACCTCGACAATAAGCTGTCTGAACTGATGAAGCTGAAGGAAATCAGCTATAAAAAGACGCTGGAAGAATGGCAGAATAAGATCAATTCAATCAATCAGGATTTCGTATCTGTGCGCACCAAGAAGGAACAACTCGCAGAATTACTAAATTCCAATGCAAATAAGCGTGAGGATATTTTGGATAGAATCGCTTCCATCGAGGAAAGCCTGACTGAGATTCAACCACAGCTTTTTGATGAGCGTGCGGAATTCGAAGCTATGCATGATGAGCTCGAAGATCTAAATGAATCCTACGAAAAGGAGTCTGCCGTGCTTTCCGACAAGTCACAGTCCTTCAACGCAGAAAATATTCTTTATCATCAGCATTTGAACAGGGTGACGAGTTTAGAACAGGAAATAGAATTCAAACAGACTGCTTATGAGGGTTCCAAGGATCGCATAGGAAAATCCCAAGCCGAGCTTTCCCAACTGGACACCGAAGTGAAATCCCTCCTGGATAATAATGAGGTCAAGGATGATGAACTGATCGAATTGTATTCCGAAAAAGAGGGAATAGAAAAAGGCGTTCAGGAAGCGGAGAAGGACTATTATTCTTCCAGAGGGCTGATCGATGAAACCGACCAGCAGATTCGGAGCATTCAGAAATCCAAGGAAAGTTATGATCTGCTGATCCATGAACTGGAAAATGCAGTGAATGAGATTAAGCTGAAAATGACTGGAATGAAGGAAAGACTGAGCGTGGAATTTGAGCTGAATCTGGATGAACTGATGGAAGAAAATCCGGAAATAGACGAGGAATTCAGAGCGTTTGCAGAAAACACACTTCGTGAACTAGTCAGCAAGCAAAAGGACAAACTTGATAAAATAGGCCCTATCAACCCAATGGCGATGGAAGCTTACGATGAGATTAAGGTTCGTTTTGACTTTATAACCGAACAGAAAGCTGATTTGGTAAAAGCCAAAGAATCCTTGCTCACCACGATCAAAGAGATTGATCTAGTAGCTAGAGAGACATTTTTGGATGCATTTGCCAAGATCAAGGAAAACTTCGTAAAGGTATTCCGTTCCCTTTTTACCGAGCAGGATGATTGCGATTTGACATTGGTAGATCCTAGCAATCCTCTGGAATCGGCGATTGAGATTATTGCCAAGCCTAAAGGCAAGCGTCCGCTGACCATCAACCAACTTTCGGGTGGGGAAAAAACGCTGACAGCCACTTCCCTACTCTTTTCCATCTACCTGCTAAAGCCTGCGCCTTTCTGTATTTTTGATGAGGTGGATGCCCCGCTCGATGATGCTAACATTGACAAGTTCAACCAGATCATCCAGCAATTCAGCGGCGAGAGCCAGTTTATCATCGTGACGCATAATAAGCGCACTATGGCCAGCACGGATATTATCTATGGCATTACTATGATCGAAGCAGGCGTAAGTAGAGTGGTTCCTGTTGATTTGAGGGAGTTGGCGTAGTGTCATCAGATAGCTATTGGAGGCGAGGGCGGAAAATTTAGAAAATATAGAAAAAGGATTTGACAGGGTTTGCAGATTCATTGTGGTTTTTCAGAATGAAATTTCAAGTTATTTTTATTTACAAAATTTAATAGATGCTGCAATCTTTAGGAATTTATCGAGACCATTCAGCTAATCGATAGCTCTCAATTGCGAAGCCTGCCTCCCGTAGGATAAGCAGAGGAAATTGAGGCGATATCTAATTATTCCTTTTGCTTAATGAAGCTTCCTGAGATTACCGAACCCTTGCCAAAGGCAAGGCCAGTAAAAAGACCAGAATGCAATTCTGGGTTTAAAACATATCTGTTATCTTATAGAGTGCCAAAGGCGCGATCGGTACTGAACAATCTCAACTTATTCGACTATTCCACAATCTCTTGCAAAAGTATATCTCCATGTTATTTTTTCCACAAAGGATAGAAAACCATTCATTACCCATGAAACAAAACCAATTCTTCAGGACTATATCGTTTCTTTGGCTTCCGATCTTGGTATTTACACCATAGAAATCTTCGCCAATCCAGACCATATACATTGGCTATGTACGCTTCCGCGCACAATACACAATAACCATAGTAGATATGATCCAAAAGATTAAAATCCCCAGTTCATATAAAATGGCTAGAATTGGATCCAAGGAATTCCATTGGCAAAAAGGATATGGCGCGTACACAGTGAGTCAATCAAAACTGGAAACTGTCAAAAAATACATTCAAAACCAGCAAGAGCATCATCGTACGATGACAGTTCAGGAGGAGTACATTAAATTTTTGGAGAAATACGAAACTGAATATGATCTGAAATATGTGTGGGATTATTGGTGGTAGGTAAATACCGATCGTGCCTTTGGCACTCATAATATACTGAGGTGCTTATTTTACCCCGAATATCGCTGCGCTGCATTCGGGGCTATTACCAGTTCTGTCTTTGGCAAAAGATCTGCCCCAATTATATATTGCTACTTCGTCGTAGCAGGTCAGGAAAATATATAATAAGTAGATGGATTTACAGATTTATTTATGATTTTTAAGAATTATAATTTGAAATATTTATAATCACCAAATATTATACATGCCTTGGAAGGTGGTTTTTTCATATCAGATTGGCTAAGGAATCGAAATACTGTGGAATTTCTAGGAATCTGGGAAACCGTAAATAATCCCACTTTTAATTATGGCGAATTCGCCATAATTAAAAGTCAGGCTGGATTGAATAATTATAAAATAAGCACCACAGAATGGATCGAAAAAACAAATGCCATAGGCTTAAAAGCAACTGCAGGTAGGTACGGAGGAACATATGCACATTTAGATATTGCTTTTGCGTTCGGAATGTGGATCAGTGCTGAGTTCAAAGTATATTCTCAATAAAGAATTCCAGCGCCTCAAAGAACATGAAAACAACCGTCTAAAACTGAACTGGGACTTCCAAAGAACGCTCGCAAAGATTAATTATCACATCCATACCGATGCAATCATGGAAAACCTAATCCCTGAAAAAGTAAGCACCCATTTTTACTTGCACATTGATTTTATTTGCTACGATGCTCTTTGCATAAAATAATGCAACAGACGAAACAAGCATCAAAGCAGTTGAAAAATATCAAGAAGCTGCTTGGAATAGGCATGATTGGGAGACCTTCGGCAGTTACTTTACAGATGATGCCACACTGATAAATTTTATAGGTCAGGTTTGGAAAAGTAAGAGTGATATCATTGAGCATTTTGAACAGCTTAATGATTGTTGTTTGTCCCCTACTTCATTAAAGTTTGAAGTTAAAAATATCAGATTTCTTGCGCCTGACATACCTGTTGTTTACACTGAAGAAACATTATATGCAGACAAGGATTTTAATGTGCCATTTCAACAGTATAAAAAAGGTGATATAGATTACAAAATGATGACTGATGTTTTTGTGAAGAAAAATAACAAATGGAAAATAACAGCTGCTCAACTTACGCTTGTTAATCAGATTATTTCACCGCATAAACCTGCTAACAAAAATTAATTTAGAAGCACGAACCGCTAATAGATTAGGTGGCCGTTTGCTTTGGTCACGGCCTATTCCGACCCTTGTAGCGTGAGTGCGCGTAGACCACAGCGTGCACAATCTCACATTAATCTGCCGTAGGCATGACCAATCCCAAAAATTTTAGGGATATGGGTATTCCCTATTCAAGTCTGGGAACAGCCCATTGCTTAATGAACTATATTAATGGGATGTTTTCATTCAATCATGTTCATGAACGCTTCGTATTTTGTTCCTAACTGCTTAACCGGAGACCCGCAAGAGCGCAAATTTTGCTGTCCACCATATTGGAAGAGGGTGGCGTTTTAATTATTCCTGATACCACAAAGGATAAGCGATTTCATGACAATCCACTGGCCACAGAAATGGGGATGCGGTTTTATGCCGGAGCAGCCCTGGTTAATAGAGGGGTATATGGAGTAATTTTTTTTAATAATGAAATAAAAGATGGGTTAATTATCGTGCTTAACAATAAATCAAAATAAGTTTAAACTGTCATAATCATATGAGAAACAGAATTTTGTGTTTAAAAAGGTTCATTCGAGCTGTTCAAATTTTTGGATCAAAAAAAAATAATTATTGATATCATAAAAATAATTATTATTTTTATTCATGATTAAATCCGTAAAAAACAGATCATTTTCCGTCTTAATTCCTGATGGACATGGTAATAATTCTGTATCAGTTGTAAGGTGTTTAGGAAAAGAAAAGAACATTAAGATTTTTGTTTTATCGAGAGATAATAATATACCTGTTCGGTATTCGCGCTACACATCCAAATTTATACATTATTCGAATGGGGAAACTAAAGAAGCACAACTATCAGCGATAATAGACGCTATAAAAAAGACAAATGCAGATATTTTATTACCAGTAGATGTAGAAACCATACGGTTGGTTGCTGAGTACAAGGAGATACTTTCAGATCTAATCGCTATAGCGCCTGTCCCAGATGTCAATTCTTTTGATATTGCTGATGATAAATGGTTACTCTCATTATGGCTCAAAGAAAATAATATATCTCATCCTAAAACAATACTTTTCAACTCGACTAGTAGTTTAGATAAAGTTATTTCTACCATCACTTTTCCAATAATAATAAAGCCACGAAATGGATCAGGAGGAAAAAGGATAGAGATATTTCAAAATGCTGAAAAACTTCAAAGTTGGTATAGTGAATTTGATCATTCTGAGGATTTCATTTTTCAGACATACATAAAAGGTTACGACATTGATTGTAGCGTCATATGTATTGAAGGTAGAATTCTTGCTCACACAATTCAAAAAAGCATAAAATATTCAACTGATTATCCCTGGCCTTATGGAATAGAATTTTTAGAAAATGACGAAGTATTCAGCAATGTAAAAAAAGTAGTAGAAAAATTTAAGTGGTCTGGAGTTGTTCATATTGATTTAAGATATGATGAGGATATAAACCAAATAAAAATAATTGAGATGAATCCACGGTATTGGGCAAGTGTAGCTGCCTCCATATTTGCAGGAGTCAATTTCCCAAATTTGTCTTGCCTATTAGGCTTAAAAAGAGAACTTCCTTTCATAAAAACTCAAAATAAAATTATTGTAAGAACTGGGCCTGCTTTGAAAATAATTTTGAAGCGAATTGCAAATCAAAGTGATTTATATTTTGATAATACATTTTTCGAATTTATTTTAAAGGATCCGATGCCTACCCTAATGGGAGAAATTGTTGAGTATTATAATAAGTATAGAAAAAGATGAACAAATATAGGCTTATAATTTTGACTATCTAATTTTAACACCTGATATCGTTCTCCCTAATTATCGTAAATTGATATAACTATTTAGCGCTAGATCCTAGACCAACTGCTTTATTACTTTTGATCGGATCACTTTAGCTTCCCAAAAGTGGGGATTCTTGCTCCTAACAACCAGACTGCGATTGACTATTTCGAGAAAGGCAAGAATATGGAAAGCAGCTCGAATATGAATAGGTGCAGAAATTAATAAGGGGTTAAGAATTAATTTAAAAGTTACGGCCTTCGGATTGCTCTTGAAACTACCGTAGGTTTAGTGCATCAATGAATTTTCTGGTATGCAGGCGGAAGAATTTATCCTCATCTTTTTATTGCTATCAGCTGTAGTTCAAGCTGAATGAATAAATTTCAGCAAAAGAATTTAACTTCAGCTTCAGTTCTTCAATCGGCTTCAGTTCGAACCGACGAAGCACAGAATCACAGCACAGCAGAAAGCTCAAACGGTACTGCATAAGTTTTTATCTCGTTCAACATTTGGTTCCCGTGAAAAAATACCTCCATTGCAAAACACCAATTTTGCAGCAATTCAAGACTAACTTATATGAAAAAACACCTACTCATTTTATATTGTTTGTTAGCTGGTCAACAATCTTTTGGACAAAGTAATTTTAAAAATGCAACTGATTTTATTGAGCAGGAGATGCAGAGTTGGAATATTCCAAATGTATCGATTGCGATCGTCAATAAGGACAGTATACTATTTCAAAGAGAATACGGCAAGGACAAAAGCCAAGGAAATTATCTGATAGGTTCTATCAGCAAATCCTTTACTGCCATGGCTCTCATGCAACTTTATGGAAAAGGAGCTTTGGAGATTGACACTCCGGTAATTCATTATTTGCCTTGGTTTGAACTCAGGAACAAAACCGTATCGGAAAAAATTACCGTACGTCATTTATTAAACCAAACGAGTGGGTTACCTAAAAGTGCTGGTTTTTTCACCCCAAAAAGTCAGATACAGACTGATATAGAAAGAGAATACAAAATTTATCTCCAGTCTTTGAATATTGATGAAACAGCCATTGGTAAAACCCACATCTATAGTAATTTAAACTACCAGATTTTAGGTCAACTCATCCAAAAGGTAAGCGGTTTGCAGTACGGAGAGTACGTGAAGAAATACATCTTTACACCTTTAGGTATGCAAAATTCATTTGCATCTTATGAGGAAACGAAACAAGCCGGACTTAAACACGGGTATCAATACTTATTCGGCTTTCCTATAGAACGTTCGTTCACTTACAATAACAACGGTATTGCAGCGGGAGATATAGCTTCCAATGCGGAAGACATGAGCAAATTTTTGCGGGTATTGTTAACTAATGGCAAAACCAAAAACGACACAGTTATCGACAAGACTCTTCTCGTTCAGATGCATACACCCTTTTCCAACCGCTACGGAATGGGTTTCTCGATCGGAGATTGGAATGGTCTGCATTCTATCAGGCATACAGGTTTAAGCAAAAATTTCAGCAGCGCTATCAATATTTTGCCAAATGAGAACTATGGAATAGTTATCCTGACAAACATCAATAGTTTTTATGCTGTTCGAAACCTAATGGACGGAATTATCAGACGCCTAAATCATCAGGAAGAAATCCGGTATATTCCCTACGAAATATATTTCAGATACTTGATATTAGCTATTCTCATTTGGAGTGCGGTTGATTTGGTAATAAAGACGAAGAGGTGGAGTAAGCAACAGTTTCCAATAAGGTTTTCCATGAAGTTTAAAATGTTATTTCAGCTTATACTAAATATTTTTTTAGCAATCATGTGGTTAGTGGTGGTGCCCTATTTTGCCAATATCCCGCTATTAAAAATGTCTGCATTACAACCCGACTTAGGTTACGGTTTAATTATCGGAGCAATCTTGGGACTTTGTAGCGTCGTCATCAAATATTTCACAAAGAGTAATATAGTTAACTCAACTATAGCTGGAGAAACTGTTTGAAATTACTTGCACGGTCAATCCGCAAATTCATTATATGTTTGGATTGCTATGCAAATTGCTAGACACTTGTAATGCAAAATGATTCCGTCAGATCCTATTTTAAACCGCCTGCATCTAGTGGAGTGGCCATTAACCTGTTGATCTAAGAAAATCACGCTACTGGCAGGATTGCAGATATTCACCTAATCAAATGGCCCAATCTGAATTCTCAGGAGTACCAACGCTTGAATCTATGTCCTTAATTCCAGATTAGAAGGGCTACAAAAAGACGCGAATCTTTTGGGAAATAATTGAATTGTAGAAGGGAATCATCAAGCACTTCGCACAGGAATGGGTCTTGTATCTGAGATTCATTCAACATACTGGAACAATTTTTAGTATTTTAAAGGGTATTCTCATCTCGTCAACAAAACAATAATAGTATGAACTGGATTTATTCACCCGAAGACCCGCTGTTACAGACCCTGATTGGGTGTGTGATTGTATTTTTTGTCATCATAATATTAACCCGCTTAATAGGCCTGAGGTCTTTTGCCAAATTCACAGCTTATGATTTTGCTTTTACCATAGCAATCGGAAGTATCATTTCTTCGACTCTCACCTCATCTACTTCTCTGGCTCATGGATTTATAGCCATCTTTGGATTGTTGCTATTGACTTTTACGTTTTCACATTTGCAGCGAAAATTCCCGTTTCTGAGCAAGCTGATCTCCAATGCCCCATTGCTCCTGATGGATGGCAACAAAATTTTAGATCAAAATCTCAAATACGCCAGGATTGAAAAGGAACAACTGATTTCCAAATTGCGAGAAGCAAATGTCCTCAATTTTGATCAAGTCCTTGCGGTAGTTCTAGAGTCCACTGGAGATATCTCCGTCTTGCATGCAGGAGATGGCAAACAAAATGAAAAATTTGACAAAAGCTTGCTCTCAGGGGTAAGGAGAAAACCATGAAAAGTTTCAAAAATTATTTTTTGATTGTCCTACAGGTATTTATCCTATTCTTAGCGATTCTTGCAATTCTGTCGGAATTGAGAAATGTAGAGATTCGATACCTAAAAATGCTTGATTTTTTGCGAATTCAATTCTTCCTCGTCTCGCTAATCAGTTTGATCCTTTTACTGCTGCTAATAAAAAAATGGTTTTGGTTTAATTATTTGGTTTTGGCTGGGCTGGTGCTGGGATTATACATAAATGGTAGCTATTTGGTCAATTACACAAGCCTGGTCAATGTCGCAGTGCCTACAGCAACAGATTCCGAAAATCCGGATAATTCGATTAGCGTTCTTCTGATCAATGTACAAATGTCCAATACCAACTCAGAAGCATTGATAGACTTGATTTCACGCAAAAGTCCGGACTTGGTACTTGCAATGGAGGTCAACGAAAGGTGGAATGAAGCATTGAGTGGATTGAAAAAAGACTACCCATACATTCAAGAAGCGGTCAATGAAAAGGCTTATGGAATGGTCTTGTTCAGTAAATTCCCCTTCCGAAAAAAAGAGGTGAATTACATCAATAACGAAAATGTACCTTCATTTGAAAGTTCCATTATGCTCAATCAGACTACGGAAATAAATTTGGATTGCCTCCACCCTGTCCCACCTACACATTATAAAAATCTCCCTGATAATGAAGGTCAGAAAGAAGTCGCTTTGCTAATTCTGGGAGAAAAAATTAAAGGACGAACCAATCCTACCCTTGTGATTGGTGATCTGAATGAAGTAGTCTGGTCACATGTAGATCGGTCGACGGGCACTGAAAATTTACTCTTTGATGTCAGAATAGGTCGAGGCTTTTACAATAGCTACGATGCAACAAATATTCTTATGCGCTGGCCTTTAGACCACATTTTTGTAACCAAAGAATTCCAACTGCAAAAACTGGAGCGACTTCCAAAAATCGGATCTGATCATTTTCCGATTTTTGTAGAGTTAGTATTATAAAAAATCACTTAGAAAAGAAGCATCAAATTATTCATAATGCAATTGTTGTAGAAAGGAATACCAACCATAAAGAATAATGATAATCAATATTGTAGTGAGTGTTTTTTCAGAAGCCCAATCCCCCGATCTGCAGTTGGAAAAATTTGATTTCTGGGAGGTGCTAAATCCAACGAAATCAGGTCTTTAAACAGATGTAGTGGAATACATAAAACTTGCGGTTTATACACACTTACTTAACGTAACAAAAAATAAATGATAAATTTACTGAAATATGACACTTACAAATAAGACAATTACAAAAGGATTTATTATTGCTGGATTAATGAACGCAACAGTACTAATTTTTTCGAAGTTATTTACAAATTCCACAATCCCCGAATTTGATCCAGGCATAATGTCTAACTTTGGTTTACTTATGATATTCATTTGGGGATTAGCGTACATATCTATCGCGAAAAATTATAACAAAGTAAGATGGCTAGTGGGCGTATTTGCTGTTGAAAAGTTAATTTATGGTTGTGTTTGGATAAATTGGATGCTAAATAATACTGTTTCTGATGTATATGAAAGAGATATACTGGCCGGACTATTTTATTCAATTTATGGGATGAATGATTGGGTATTTTTTATCTTCTTTTTAGTAGTCTTCGTACGTTTAGCCAAAGTGAAGGATAATAGCTGAGCACTGTTCAGAATTCCCTAATGAAACTGTGGTCTGGCCTCTTCCCGTTTGGAAAATCCTGTAGCCTTTCCAAATCAAGACTTTATTTATAGAGGTTCTTGCTAAGACTAGCAACTCTCATATACAAAAATGTTGTAACGTATTCAAATAAAACATCACCAAATGGGCTTAATAGCAGGCATCTTACTCATACTAATTAGTATAGCACATAATTTATATGGAAAGAAAAAACAAATTCCAGTACTCAAAGAAATAAGCAAAGATTCAATAATAATAATAATAAGTTCTCAGAGAATTATGATATTCCAAGGTGGTATTTTTCTGTTTTCGGTAGGTATAGTACAAGTATTAACCTCTTTAAATATAATATTTTTGACAGGAATAGCTCAGAACTTCCCTGTGGGAATTGTTGTAATAATGTCTGCACAAGTTTGTTTATAATTCTCCTCAAACATAAGGTAATTTTAAACGTGACAATTCCTCAGTTTATAATTTTTATTGTAGTTATTATTTTTCAAATACTTTCCCTGTAAAAGCAAGATGCTTCCATATGAGCTTCGATAAAAGTGTACCAATGATGTTTGTTTGCCTTTCTACTAACTGGATCAACCCCTTAAACAGCTCCAGATAGTCCTTAGAATAGAATAAAACAACGCCGAATGAGAGAAGAAAGTAACAATAAATTGGGATCGTGGATAACTAGCGAAAAATAGCAAATCTGATACTATATAAATAGAACAGTGGACTATAAAGCTCTTCAAGTACCTCATAGATATTCTTCCTTCGAATCACGATAATTGGGGAAAAGTGACAAAAGTCAAACTAAGACTATAAATAAACTATTCAAAAACATCTCAAAAATAGGCGATTGCATTACCTATTCCAAAAATAAATTAGTATATTAAGTTCATAAATCATACTTAAAGCTATGGCAGAAATCAAAATTGAAAAGAAAAAACCTATTTGGCCTTGGATACTTTTAGCCTTACTCGCGCTTGCACTTGTTTGGTTCTTCTTTCTGAGAGATTCCGACGACAGCGTTGCAATCGATGACGAAGAAAGCACAACCGAACAAGTAGTTATAGTTGATGAAACCGGCATGGAAAACCAAGCAATGAATTCAACCGACGCCATAGCTAAATATTCTGCCTACATCGGCGATATGGGCAAAATGGGAATTGACCATGAGTATAGTAATGGCGCATTGAATTACCTCATCGATGCTGTAGAGGCGACAGCTAATATGCTTGATGTTGATATCAAAGCTGACTTAGAAGAAGCACGTAAAAATTCGTCGGAAATTAAAGTAGAGCCTTACGACGTAAAACACGCAGATTTAATCAAAGACTCTGGGGCAATCATCACACGCGCACTTACCACTTTGCAGAAAGCAAAATTCCCAAACCTGGCGCAGGACGTAGCAAACGTAGATGCAGCCGTTTCTGCAATTAAAAAAGGTGAACTTACCTTAAACCAAAAAGACGATGTGAATAATTTCTTCAAATCGTCGGAATCACTGTTGTTAAAAATGCAATAAAATGAACACACGAAACAGAAATTTATATTATTTGGAAGAACTGAGCGATTACAAAGTTGCCGACAGCGATAAAGATGTCCGAGGTTGGAAGGTGCAAGATGTAGAAGGCAGAATCATCGGTGAGGTAGACAATTTACTGGTAAATAAAAACACAGAGCGGGTTGTTTACCTTGACGTAGAAGTTGATGAATCTATCATTTCAGCCAATCATAAACCTTTCACCGCAAAAGCAAAAGATGGCGTTCATGAATTCATCAACGAGGACGGTGAAAACCATATTATCATTCCAATTGGAATGGCAACTTTAGATTTGAACAGTCATATAGTATCTACAAAAAAGATCAATTATGAAATTTTCGCTCAGACCAAAAGATTGAAAAAGGGTACCCCGGTCCACAGAGAATACGAAGTCGATGTTTTTAATTCTTACACGAGGCCAAAAACAGAAACACATTATCCAGACGACGATACGTTTTACAATCGCGATGAATTTAGAAAGTAATTTAATACAGTAAAAGTAAAAGTCCGAAAGCGAAAGGTTTCGGACTTTTTTAATGGAATTCTTTAAGACTTAAAAATTCCAACCCTGTGTTGAAGCCCGTGCTTTTTGATCTTATTCATCCGAATCAGGCCGAATTTAAAGATCTAAACAAGAACAAGATTGACATCTAGGATGATTGGCGTCAGCCATTAAGCAGTCGAATAAAGAATCTTCTCCATCAAATGACCTTGGTAGAAACAGTCGGGATGCTTTTGATAAATTCTCTAAATGCTGAAGAATACGGAAGAGTGTCTGATCAGGCGGTTGAATTGAATGACGGATAAAAGTGACTGAAAATGGTTGACGGAATTCCTTCAAATGAAATTGACATTGCAGTCAGACTAAAACCGAAGAAATCCCGAGTCTCAAGTTCTTTGCAGTTTAAATTACCTACTGGCAAGATTGTGGATAGTTAAAAGAATAAATTGCCCTTCCAAAACAGGTTTCCATTTTCAAAATTTACATGACAAGCTACAGGAATACATTATCTAAATTCATGCGGATACTCACCTTGCTAATATGCGCTATCGTTCTTATTACCACAGGATTACCTTTGATCAACTCGGCGGAATGGTGGATTAGAATATTTGATTTTCCAAGGTTTCAGATTGCCATATTAACCGTGGTAGCAATTATTCTGGCTTTTGTTTTCCTAAAATTTAAATGGGCTTATAAAATACCCTTGTTGGTAATTCTGGCAGTTTGTCTGATCTATCAAATCCAGTTTGTGTTGGTATATACACCTCTTTACAACACTCAGGCGAAGGATAGCAATAAGCAGCGTGGGGAAAATTCCTTTTCCCTATTGGTTTCGAATGTCCGTATGGAGAATGAAGAAAAAGAGCGATTTCAGGAGCTGGTAAAAAAGGTCAATCCCGATGTTCTGCTGATTACCGAACCTGATAAAGCATGGTCTGCCGCTGTTAGTAAGCTTGACGTGGATTTTCCTTATTCCATCAAACATCCTCTGGAAAATTCCTATGGAATGATCCTGCTGTCAAAACTACCCCTCACTGAAAGCGCTGTTAACTTTTTAGTAAAGGATAGTATACCGTCTATTTTCACCAAAATCACCTTGCCTTCAGGAATCAAAATTGATTTCTATGGGGTGCACCCAGAGCCGCCAAAGCCGGGGACGGATACCTATGAAAGAGATACAGAACTGCTTCTCATTGGCGAAAAAATCAGGGATTCTAAAAATCCAACCCTAGTGGCAGGTGACCTAAACGATGTTGGTTGGTCTGTCACCTCAAAACTTTTCAGGAAATACAGTAGACTGGTCGACCCTCGCCAAGGCAGAGGATTTTTTAATACCTACAGTGTTATGACGCCTATGTTTCGCTATCCCTTAGATCATATTTTTTACTCTAAGGAATTTGGATTACTATCTCTTGAAAAACTTGAAGATGTAGGATCAGACCATTACCCTATTTTTATCAGTTTGAATTATGAACCTGATGAGGATAATACCGAAGGTTTGAAAGATACAAATGCCGTTGAGGAAGAGGAAGTAGAAGAAAAAATCGAAGCGGGTAATTAGCATATGGCTGGGAAATAAACTCAAATATGCTTAGGTTTTTGTGCCAGTAAAAGACACAAGCAACAGATAATTTGGTGATCCCGATAGCCATCGGGACTATCAAAGCGTCACTTCGGTCTTCCCTGCCTCTGCAGGCAAGCAGGCGTCATCGGCCAGCCTCGCTTTGGCGGGTCTTCCAGCCCAATAAGCAGAGAAAATAAGATTAGTGGCATCGTTTCGGATATCATATATCCCAATTTATCGAGCCATCAATTCTGTAACTTGAATCAAAAATTTTTGCTAAACCCTTCATGGAAATTTAAACCCAAAAGAATTTCCCTTTACCAAATGCAAGCTACTTTTTTCTATATTAATGCGAGCAATTTTCAAAAAGCTCTCCCAATGCCTACCTAAACCCAATCAACCCTAACACCATGTCAAAACTCCGGATTCCTGCTCTTTTTAAGCTCTTTGCTTTATTAATTATACTGAATTGCAAACCCAAACCAACAGATGAAGTTGAAACCTCCACCCTTCCCACCACGCTAACGCTCGTTGAAAATAAAGCAGAAGGGACTATTTCGGTTTTGAGAGCTGGAGAATCGGAACCAATCCTAGTTCAAAATGCCAAGGAAGATTTTCGGCCTTTCATCCATCCCATTCAAGCACCTGACGGAAAAGGAGTCCTCACAGAATACAGTCCAGGCCATCATAAGCATCAAACCGGGCTCTATTGGGGCTTAACACGTGTCAATGGTCGGGATTACTTTCACAATCCGCAGGGAGATTATTGGAAAAAAGTGGCTCTCAACATCGTGGAAGAAAGTGGAGAGCAAGTCAAATGGCAAACCATCTATCAGCTTTTAGACTCACTTGGAAGTCCGGTGATGGAAGAAACTCAAAACTGGACCTTAAGTGAAATAAACGGAGAATATATTTTAGATCTCGAATGGAAAGGCGAAGCCAAAACTGAAGTCACCATTGGAAAATATGATTATGGAAGTCTATTCGTTCGAATGCCCTGGAAAGAAGGAATCGACGGAGAAATCATCAATGCGGCCCGTCAGAAAAATGCCCAAGCCGAAGGCCAACCTTCCATGTGGATCAATGTGGGTATGACGGTAGCTGACCGGGATACCCGTGCAAACGTGGCAATTTTTGACCATCCCGAAAACCGCGGCTATCCCAATAAGTGGCGAGTTGACGGACAATTGGGTTTGGGACCTGCGTTTACAAAAGATGGTGACTGGGTGATCGAACAGGGAAAAACAGAAACCATCAAACTTCGGCTTTTGGTATATACCGGCGAGGTCAACGATATCACATTAACGGAATCCTGGGGAAAATTCTCCGGTCGAGAAGGTATGTACAATACCACTGAACTTTGGGGACTGGCCCAAGAAGAAGGCAAAAATGCAAAATTCCTCACTGCACAGGAAGCAGTGGATGCGATGACCATCAAACCAGGGTACAAAGTGAATGTCTGGGCTTCCGAACCCATGATGATTCAACCTATGGCATTTTGCTGGGATGACCGCGGGAGGCTCTGGATAGCAGAGAACAAGGATTACGAATCCAGGGGGTATGGTTTTTCGAATTCTGGAGATAGTCGAATCCTGATCCTGGAGGATACCGACGGTGACGGAGAAGCAGATAAACAAACAGTTTTCATGGAAGGCTTGGCTTTCCCCGCTGCTATAGCAGTTGGTTTTGACGGGGTTTTCATTGGTGCGCCACCGAACCTGATTTTCGTTCCTGACAAAAACGGCGATGACAAAGCGGATATGGATAACATTGAGATCCTATTGACGGGCTGGGGAATTCGTGATCGCCACGAGACGCTGAACAGTCTCCACTGGGGACCGGATGGATGGCTGTATGGATTACAGGGTTTCGCAACCCCATCCAAAATCCGAAAGCCTAAAAGTGATGCAAAGCTTTATTACCACAAAGACGCTTTTCCGGAGGACCTATTGGAAGCCGACGGAGTGGACATCAACGGCGGCGTGTGGCGCTACCATCCTGTCAAAGAAAGATTTGAGGTGGTAGCGCATGGTTTTAGCAATCCCTGGGGAATCGATTACGATGCGAAAGGCCAACTCTTTATGAGTGCCTGCGTGATACCGCACCTCTGGCATGTAATTCCGGGTGGGATTTACCACCGTCAGGGAGGACAGCATTTCAATCCTTTCGTGTATGAGGACATCAAAACCATCGCCAACCACAGTCACAGGTCGGCCCACGGAGGCGCAAGAGTTTACCAATCGGATGCTTTTCCAAAAGAAGAACAGGGACGGATTTTCATGGCGAATATCCATGAACATGGGGTTTTGTCAGACATTCTGATTCCTAAAGGTTCGGGTTTTGAAGGAAAGCACGGAGACGAATTTATGTTGGCAAACAATGCCCAATGGGTAGGATTCAGCATGGAAATTGGACCCGATGGCGGACTCTACGCCTTGGATTGGCACGATGCTGATATCTGCGGAAAAGAGGTTTTGAACGAGGAAACCGGTAGGATTTTCCGAATCATGCCTGAAAAATCACTGGCGCAAAACTTCCCAGGAAGGTACGCTGATCTGAACAAAATGACGGATACACAATTGGTAGCCTTTCAGACTAATCCCTCCGACTGGCACTCAAGAAGAGCGCGAGGAATCCTTCACAAACGTGCAGTCAACAAAAAACTTCAACCTCAAACAAATGAGGCATTGAAGGCCATTTTCACCAAAGATAAAAATCCGGATTGGCGACTCCGTGCCATGTGGACACTTCATCAAACGGGAGGACTTATGGAAAAAGAACTGATCAATTCCCTTTCCGACAAGGATCAATACATCCGTGCTTGGGCGGTCCAATTGCTATGTGAGGACATGAAACCCTCCCAAGAGGCGATGACAAAATTCAAAACCATGGCAAAGTCAGACCCCTCCCCTGTGGTTCGTCTTTACCTGACTTCAGCTTTGCAAAGAATGCCCACTTCCGAAAAATGGGGTTTGGCAGAAAGCCTGATCCAGCATTCCGAAGATGAAAAAGATCACAACCTCTCCAAAATGCTTTGGTATGGAATTGAGCCTCTTTTTACCCTGAGCTCAGATAAATTTTTGGATTTGGCACCAAAATCCAAACTTACATTTGTAACTCAAAACATGGCTAGGCGAACTGTTGACGGTGATCAGTTGGAAAAACTGGTAGCGCTGATCGGTAAAGGAGGTCCAAATACCGAGTTGCTGATGTCGGGTATGTTAAGCGGAATGGAAGGAAGAACAGACCTTAAAACTCCTGCCATTTGGAAATCAGTGGCAGAAAAACTTCAGAAATCGGGTGGGAATCAACAGGCTTTGGCCTTGGAAATTTCCAGCTTGTTTGGAGATACCGAAGCGACTCAACGAGCTTTCGCGACGCTGAAAAACAAGTCGGAAAACCTAGACCAACGTAAAAAAGCCTTACAAATCCTCACTGCACAACAGCAAAAAGATTTGCCTGCCCAAATCCCGGGTTTGCTTCAAGAACCTGCAATGAGAATGGAAGGCATCCGATCTATCGCGTCTTTTGACAATGAAAACTTGGGGAAATTGCTTTTGGAAAGCTATCCCAAATTTTCGCCTACTGAAAAACTCGAAGCCATGCAAACCTTGTCCTCAAGAGCGCGCTACGGAAATATGCTGACCCAAGAAATCAAGGCCAAAAGAATCGCAAAATCTGAAGTCCCTGCCAGTGTAGCCCGGCAACTTCTCCGAGTGGTTGGAAGCGGATTTATCGAAATTTGGGGTCCGATCGAGCAAGTTGCTAGCGACAAGGCTGCCTACGAAAAATACCGTGCTATGCTCAAGCAAGATGCCATCGCAACCGCCAGTCTCAAAACTGGCAAAACTACCTTCAACAAATCCTGTGGAAGCTGCCATAAAATGTTTGGGGAAGGAGGCACCATTGGGCCTGATCTTACCGGTTCCAACCGAACAGATCCCGAGTATATTCTGATGAATGTACTCGAACCAAGTGCTGAAATTCAGGATGATTATAAAATGGTCGTGATCAATACCCGCGACGGCAGAACCTATTCAGGCAATATCATATCGGAAAATCAACGGCAACTTACCCTGCGGATCGTGGGCCAAGATCATGTTGTCATCAACAAATCAGCGATTCTTTCTCGGGAAGTGACCGATGTCTCCATGATGCCATCCGGATTATTTGAAAACCTGACCAAAGAAGAAATTGTGAATTTGATGGCCTATCTAAAGACCAATAAGCGGGTGGATTAGCTTACAGATATGCTACACACCAATTGCACAGGGCAATGGATTCACGTTCTATTTAGGAACTGATTCTAATTCATATTTTAGAATCTGAGGCATAGAAATTTAAAATGATTATCTGCAAAGATGCCAGTATCCTATTTTCTCTGATTAACAGGACGCCTGCCTGCCGGCTAAGGCAGGGAAAGACCGAAGACCGATGTGGCGTTATTGCCAGCTTTTACCAAATTCTATTTTTCGTTTATCTTTTTACAGGCATAAAAGCGAATACACATTAAAAGAGCAAAAACCATAAGCTGAAGAGAGCATTTCCTTTAGAAAAATATAAGTATATCCTATGAACAGCCTATCTAAAATCCTCTCCTTTATAATCCTACCTTCGGTTACCGGGCTCTTTGCAATAGGCTGCAAGGATACGTCCATTGACTTAAAGCTGGAAAAAGGCCGAAGGATCGTTATTCTGGGTAATACTTTTGCAGAGCGCTTTCAGTATTTCAACTATTTCGAACCGCTTTTATATAAGAATTTTGCTGACCTGGATCTTACAGTCAGAAATATAGGTTGGAGTGCAGATGAGGTAAGGTTACAACCCTGGCCCTATAATTTTAGTACGCTGGATGGACACCTTACTCTGCAAAAGGCAGACATAATTTTTGCCTGTTTTGGTTTAAAGGAAGCTTTCAAAGGGTCCGATAGCTTGTTGAAATTCAAATATCGATTATCCTGATTTCCCAAATTCAAGAAGCTAATGCAACACGAAAGCGAAATTATTAACTTACAAGCTTGTTGCCTTAGTGGCTTGAACACGGCTGGCTTATTAGTAAATTTTGGCGGTAAAAATTCCTTAATTAGAAGGATAATGAATTCAAAACAATCATAAAAATCATTTTAAAAAATATGTAAATCCTTTTTTCTGCCAGTAAAAGTACAAAAGCATCCTAGTACTTGGTGAACTCTAACGAAGACGCCACATCGGTCACCCGTCATCGGACTGCCTCGCCGTGGCGGGTCTTTGATCCAGAAAAACAAAGAAAACAAGGCTAATGGCATCATTAAGGGTAATCATTTTAACCAATCACCGTAATCCTATAATCTCATGAAAAGAAAACTAAACAGCATTTTATTAGTTGATGATGACCCGGATGATAATTTTTACCATCAAATCGTAATCAATAAAATGAACATGGTTAATCAAATTGATATTGCTGCCAATGGTATTGAAGCATTAGCATATCTCAAAAAGGAAGAATGCGTCGCGCCCGACATCATATTTTTAGATCTGAACATGCCTAAAATGAACGGATGGGAATTTTTAGAAGAATACAAACATTTAGGTATATCAGTAAAAGCAAAAGTGCTTATTGTGATTTTAACAACATCAGCAAACCCCGATGATATAAAAAGGGCAAAAGAAATAGAAGATGTTACAGGCTTTGAAACCAAACCTCTAACCAAGGAATTGCTGAGGGAAATCTTGGAGCAACATTTTCAGGACTACCTTTGAAATATGACCCGACTCACCGGCGAGAGTAGAGTCTTCAGATAGTCGAGCACGGGCGAGAGATATAAGTCCACTTTACGCATAATCCAAGTGAATGATTCAAACATTTTCTCCAAATCTCACCTTAAAACTACGGCCAATCGCGAAGTCGGTGGACAGGTACAGGATCATGGTGTGCTCTACCCTAGTAGTAATATTTTTCACCTTTCTTCCTAAGATATTTTGGGACAGTCTGACTAATTAGGGTCTCGGGCTCGAAAAAGGCCAAACTTGAAGATTAAATTATATTAGTAGTTGGGAAATATATTACTCGCTTAATGAGTAAAAAATGAAAAATTTCCCACATGATAACCATGAAAAGTGGCCTTTAGAACTCTCAAGGTTGTGGCATACTTTTTAACTCTATATAGTTTTTGTTCTTTCTCCTAATGATATCGCCAAAGAACTACTAAAAATGATAAAGGTGAGCAGAAGGAACATTAATGAAAAAACCAGAAAGAATTTGATGGATTACCCAGTTTGAAATCTCGACAAACTCTTACAAACATATGATCAACAAATTAAAAGTTTACTAACTATAATTAATGACTTAATCTCTTCAAACTCTTTCAGATGGTGACCAAATGGGTGGATTAATGCAAGCATCCGACCTAAAAGTGACAACTATCCGAAAGCAGAAAAGTGATCTTATGCTTTGCTTTCCTTACTAATTATTTTCCCGTAAGGATTGTTTGCAAATCGAATTCTTTAGCTATAAGCAACCATGGATATTCCAAAACGCCCCAAAAATGACGATCTTATAATACCTGAATTCTTATCCGGTGGTGGAGAAATGGGCAAACTCATTCGTTCCAAAGACTGGTCTA
This sequence comes from Algoriphagus antarcticus, assembly GCF_002150685.1. Lineage (GTDB taxonomy): Bacteria > Bacteroidota > Bacteroidia > Cytophagales > Cyclobacteriaceae > Algoriphagus > Algoriphagus antarcticus. The sequence goes on along the minus strand of NZ_MSSW01000003.1, from coordinate 165,406 downwards.
AAACCCCGTTGGGTTCACCAGACACCTGGCCACAAAGTTTACGCATCATAGTAAGTTTGTGTATTGCCTCTAATTTTCCCATAGCAATAGCATGGGGACCAGGCCGGGTGCAGATTTACAACGATGGCTATTGGCCAATAACTGGCGATAAGCATCCTACCGCTATGGGACAGGATTTTAAAGAATGTTGGTTGTCGGCCTGGCCAGTTATTGGACAGGCGTTCGAAGAAGCCTCTTTGGGACAAACCCGCTTTTTGGTAAACCAGCGAATGTTTCTTGATCGCTGTGGATATTTGGAAGAAACTTTTTTTACTTTCTCCTTCAGTCCTATTCTTGATGAATCCGGAGGCGTAGGCGGGCTGTTTCACCCAATTACAGAATTAACACAACAAACACTTACCGAAAGAAGATTAAATATCTTACGCGCAGTTGCCGACAACGCGGTAAGCGCCAGAACAGAAGAGGAAGCATCTTCCCTAATATTGAATTGCTTAAAAGATTTTGAGCTTGATCTTCCCTTTGTCCTTCTTTACACTATAGCTGTCAATGGGAAAGAGGCTAACCTGGAAGGTAGTTTTGGTGTGGAAAGCGATTCACCGATTGCTCCCACAAAAATTAACCTTGAGGTGCAGGAGTCCACTAGTTGGCCATTTACTCAAGCAATTGAAAAAGGAACGGCGGTGCACGTTAAAGATCTCTCAAATACCTTTGGACCATTCAATTGCGGCCCCTACCCCGAACCGCCTAATCAAGCGTTGGTTTTTTCGTTAACGCTTCCAGGCACTGGTCATAATAATTACCTGCTTGTAGCTGGTGTCAGTTCCAGACGAAGCTTAGATGAAAAATACTTGTTGTTTTATGACCTTTTAACAGCATCTATGACCAATGAGCTAACCAAAGCGAAAGTATACGAAGCAGAGCGGACAAAGGCTGAGGCACTTGCCGAAATAGATAAAGCAAAAGTTGTTTTCTTTGCCAACATCAGCCATGAGTTTCGTACACCACTTTCCCTGGTACTCGGATCTTTGGAAGAAGTACTCAATAAACCTACTGGTGAAATTACCCTTTCTGATAAAGAGGCAATTGAAACATCTCACCGCAATGCCATGCGATTGCTTCGGCTGGTAAACAACCTGCTTGACTTCAGCCGTATCGAAGCGGGTAGAATACAAGCACAATACCGACTGACCGATCTGGCAAGGTATACAACGGACTTGGCAAGCAGTTTTCGTTCATTAATAGAAAATGTAGGATTGACCTTTGACGTGACAACAGAGGCCATCATTCAACCGGTTTATATTGACAGAGAAATGTGGGAAAAGATTGTCCTCAATCTGCTGTCAAATGCTTTTAAAAATACATTAAAAGGAGGTATAGCCCTTTCATTGACTACCCAAAACAACCAGGTAATATTAAATGTACAAGATACAGGTGTCGGCATTCCTGAAGCCGAATTACCTAATATGTTTCAGCGATTTCATCGAGTACAAAATGTGGTGGGACGAACCTATGAAGGAACCGGAATTGGATTATCCTTAGTAAGTGAGTTGGTAAAATTGCATGGAGGAGAAATCTCTGTTCAAAGTAAATTGGCAGAAGGATCTGTGTTTACGGTTTCCATTCCCACAGGTAAATTACACTTACCAATAGCGCATGTTGTTGAAAAAGAAATAGACCCGATGGCTATCGGGTTTTCTGCTTCTCTTAGCGAGGCTTTTGTTGAGGAGGCAAAAACGTTTATTGAGCACAGCGTTCTTACCGATAACGAAACGGAATCTTTGCAAGCACACTCAGGTGCAGCTACCGTTTTAGTAATTGATGACAATGCCGACATGAGGGCCTACATGAAAAGTCTCTTACAAAGGCAGTATCGTGTTGTTACAGCTAATAATGGAATGGATGCTCTGCAGCAGATAGAAGAACATGCTCCGCAATTAATTTTGAGCGATATAATGATGCCAGTTATGGACGGCATTCAATTATTGGAAGCCGTAAAAGAAAATGTTCAAACCCAAAATATTCCTGTCATTTTACTCTCAGCCCGAGCCGGTGAAGAAGCTATAATAGAAGGCTATGACACGGGGGCTGATGATTATTTGATTAAACCGTTCTCAGCAAAAGAATTATTGGCAAGAGTAGCTTCGCAGTTGAAGACAAGTAACGTAAGAAAAAAAAATCAACAACAATTACAGAGTATCATTTCACAGGCTCCCGTGGCAATGTGTGTGTTGCGTGGCCCAACATATATTGTGGAAGTTGCCAACGAAAGAGTGCTGGAGCTATGGGGCAAAACTACGGAGCAAGTAATGAACAAGCCCGTATTTGAAGCCATGCCCGATGCTGCAGGTCAAGGATTTGAAGATCTGCTAAATAATGTTTATCAAACAGGCAACCCATTTATTGCAAACGAAATGCCTATTGACCTTATCAGAAATGGAAAGTCTGAAAAGGCATATTTGAACTTTGTTTATGAGCCGCTCTACGACGCCGATGAAAAAATATCAGGTATTGTAGTTGTAGCTACAGAAGTAACAGAACAGGTAATTGCCAGCAAAAAAATTGAAGCTAGCGAAAAGCAGTTTCGCACATTTGCCAACAGCATTCAAAACCTGGCATGGATTGCCAATGGTGAGGGTTGGATTTATTGGTACAATCAGCAATGGTATGATTACACCGGAACCACCTTTGAAGAAATGCAAGGTTGGGGATGGGAAAAAGTGCATCATCCCGACCATGTAAAAAAAGTTAGTGAGTTTGCAAAAGATGTATGGAAAAAAGGTGAGCCATTTGAGAATATTTTTCCACTGCGCAGACATGATGGGGAATATCGATGGTTTCTGGTCCGTGCCTATCCGGAATTAGATGCCAACGGAACTATTGAGCGGTGGATTGGTACCAATACCGATATTACCGAACAAAAAAAATCGCTTGAAGAAAAAGATGAGTTTATAAGCATTGCCAGCCATGAGATGAAAACCCCGCTCACTACTGCAAAAGGGTATATTGAGTTACTGCTGCTTTCATTGAAGGAAGAAAACCAAAATGCCTTATATGCAACCAAAGCCAATCAAGCCATAGAGAGACTACACGACTTAATTACAGATTTATTGGATGCCAGTAAAATACAAAATGGGCAACTGAATTATACATTAACCACATTCGATTTTAATAACATGGTAGTTGAAACCATTGAAAATATTGAGCACACAGCAAGAAACCACACTATCCAAAAAGCAGGAACCAGTTCCGAAAAAATAACCGGTGATAGAAGCAGGCTTCAACAGGTGCTGATTAATTTATTGACCAATGCTATAAAATACTCCCCAAATGAAAATCAGGTAGTAGTTAAAATAGAAGAACAGGAAAGTAACATTCAGGTATCAGTTCAGGATTTTGGGGTTGGGATGTCAAGCCAACATTTAGCTAAAGTTTTTGACAGGTATTACCGCGTTGAAGAACATGCTATTCAATTTCAGGGACTGGGAATGGGATTGTATATATCAAACAATATTATAGAACGGCACGGTGGCAGAATGTGGGTAGAAAGTGAGCCTGGAAAGGGAAGCATTTTTTATTTTATGTTACCATTATAATTGATTAAAATAACTCTTGGACTAAAACAGTTGAATTAATATGAAAGAAAAAATCCTTATTTATGATGATGATGAAGAAATCTTGCTTTTATGCAAAGCGATATTATTGAGGTATGATTTTGAAGTAGAAACATTGACAGCATGCGAAAATATTTTGGAGGATGTGCAGTCTATTCAGCCGGATCTTATTTTAATGGACCTGTGGATACCTGAAATTGGTGGTGAAAAAGCGATAGAGCTTTTGAAGCAAAATGAAAACATCAAACAACCTCCTGTTTTACTGTTTTCTGCCAATCCAGATATTAAGGAAATCTGCAAAAAAGTAAATGCTAACGGCTATATCGAAAAGCCATTCACCATAAACACACTTATTGAAAATATTAAAAGACATACAAGCTAGACAACAATAGCGGTTGATAAAAATCCAGTATCAAAATCTGATCAGAAAGTTGACAGTTTTTGAACCCCAGATTTTGGCACTTTGCCGAGCGCCAAAATTCAGTGTGTAAGTTGCACCGCTTATTTATTATTAAAGGAATGTTTTTTTTAAACCCTAAATTATGATACAAATGGAAAAGCAAACGCCAAGAGAGAAAGTTAACAAATTAGATGATTTGAATATAGACTTAGAAACCTACATTGCTAATACCATTATTCCACAATTATATGTAGACGACAATCTTATACTGAGGAAATTTACCCTCCCAGCTATCGATCAATTTAACTTGACTCCTGACGATTTCAACAAAAATATTCAAGAGATTTCCGACAAAATAAACTATCCAACTTTAGTTGAAAATATAAAAGAAGTTATAAAGACTGGTAATAAGCTGGAGAAGGAGATCCAAACCTCGGATAAAAGATGGTTCCAAATGAATATTTTGCCTTATGTAGTTAAGAAAGAAAAAAGAACCGACGGAGTAATGATCACACTCATTGATATAAACAAACGGATAGCTGTTGCAAACGAACTGGAACAGTTAAAAACACAACGATATACCTTACTTAATAAATTGTCTCACAACCTAAAGCAACCCATTTCAAATATTGGATTGCTTGCAGATGAGTTGGTGGACGCATTTGATAAAAAAGACACAGAACAATTTACAACATGGATAGAAATTCTTAGAGGTGCTTCTGGTAAGATGAATAAAATAATTAAAGATTTTACTAATCATTTTTAAGCAGGTTAGCTATTATCCAATGAAAATATACTACTGAATCGTCAAGTTATATTTCATGATCTCTATAGGGTTCAATCTTCGAAGTTTATTTTGACAGCGATTACTAATAACATCACAGGTTTTAGCTTTATGACCCCTATTTTAACAAATCAAGAGAATCACTCTGAGAGCAGCAATAATGGAATTGCAATTATTATCGATTGCATGATTCAAGCATTTTCTCCAAATCTCACCTTAAAACTACGGCCAATCGCGAAGTCGGTGGACAGGTACAGGATCACGGTATACTCAGGCTTAGGAGTAGCGTTTTCACATTTCCCAAAAAGATATTTTGGGAAGAACTGGCTAATTAGCATCTCAGTCTCAAAAATGGCCAAATTTGAAGATTGAATTATATTAGTAGTTGGGAAATAAATTACTCGCTTAATTAGTAAAAAATGAAAAATTTCCCACATGATAACCATGAAAAGTGGCCTTTAGAACTCTCAAAAATGTGGCATACTTTTTAACCCTATATAGTTTTTGTTCTTTCTCCTAATGATAACGCCAAAGAACTACTAAAAATGATAAAGGTGAGCAGAAGGAACATTAATGAAAAAACCAGAAAGAATTTGATGGATTACCCCGTGAATAAACTTGGAGAAAATCTTGGATCATGTTATCATCAAATTCTTTGACAGTTCTATTAAGTAAAATTTGATGACTAAATCTTTGCAATTTCTTTCAGGCGGTGGCGAAATGGGTGCTTTAATGCGGGCATATGACTGGGAATCTTCCCCCTTAGGTCACGCAGACAAATGGCCACAAAGCCTTCGTACTACCCTTAGTATTTTGCTTAACTCCAAGTTCCCCATGTTTTTATTTTGGGGTCCGGAACTGATTTGTTTTTACAATGATGCCTACCGCTTCAGCCTGGGTAATGATGGAAAGCACCCAGCAATATTAGGTATGAAAGGCGAAAAAGCCTGGCCTGAAACGTGGTCCACAGTAAAACCTCCAATTGATCAAGTGCTTATGGATGGTGAAGCCACTTGGAGTGAAGACCAGTTAATTCCCATATATCGTGAAGGAGAATTGAAAGATGCTTTTTGGACTTTCAGCTTTAGCCCGGTTAGGAATGAAAGAAATGAGACAGCGGGCGTATTTTTAACGCTCATTGAGACCACAGAAAGAGTCAACAATCTTAAAAAATTAAAAGAAACCAAAGAACAGTTAGAGTTTGCAATTGATGCAACAGAATTAGGCACTTGGGATTTTAACCCAATTACGAATAAATATAGTGGCAACAACCGCTTTAAAGACTGGTTTGGCCTGCCGCATGAAAAGGAAGTTGACTTTTCCAGCGGAATAAACGTGGTGGCTGAAAAGGATAGAAGTCGTATTTCGCATGCTTTTCAAAGAGCGTTGGAATTTGAATCCGGTGGCATATACGATATTGAATACAGTATCATTAACCCTATTGACAAACAAGAACGTATTGTTCGTGTCAAAGGAAAAGCATGGTTTGGAGAGGATAAAAAGCCTTATCGTTTTACAGGAACACTGCAGGATATTACGGAACAGGCACTGTCCAGGCTAAAAATTGAAGTTAGTGAAAAGCGCACAAAAGTGGAGCGCAATAAACTCCACGACTTCTTTACACAAGCGCCTGCCATCCTTGCCATTCTCAAAGGACCTCAACATGTATTTGAATTTGCCAACCCTCCTTACTTGGAGTTTATTGGCAACCGCAATCCTATCGGTAAGACGGTGCTTGAATGCCTACCTGAAGTAGCTGGGCAGGGTTTTACTGAGATGCTTGATAAAGTTTATACCACTGGAGAAACAATTACCGGAAAAGAAGTGCCCCTTGAAATAAATAAGGGAAATGGAAAACACGAAGAGTTTTTTCTGAATTTCACTTATCAGGCATTTAAAAACGATAATGGGGAAACAGAAGGTATTTTAGTTTTTGCCTATGACGTAAGCGAACAGGTGAATTCTCGCAAAAAAATAGAAGAAAGTGAAAACTCACTGCGGGAAATGACAGCGTATTTAAAGCTTGCTACCGATTCTGCAAATATTGGCACTTGGTCTTTAGACGTGCAGACGCAAGAATTAGAATGGAGTACACTGCATAAAAGATTGTGGGGATACGATGCCCATCGTACAGACCTTACCTACGAAGACTGGCATACACTTATTTTACCGGAGGATAAAGAAAAGGCTTTTAAAGAAATTGAAGATGCAAAAGTTAACCAAACTGTTTACGATGTAGAATATAGTATTAGCCGTGCAGATGATCAAACTGTCCATCACATGCGTTCTGTTGGCAAATATTATTTCAATAATAAGGGGGAAGCCGAAACACTCACCGGGATTAGTGTAGACATAACCCGGCAGAAAGAATCGGAATTAAAATTAAAAGCAAGCGAAGAAAAATACCGTGGCATTTTTGAAACTATGGACCAGGGCTTTAGCATACTCGAAATGATTTTTGATAGCGATAACAAGCCAGTGGATTGTGTTTATATAGAAACCAACCCCGTTTTTGAAAAGCAAACAGGTTTGAAAAATGTTACTGGTAAAACTGCAAGAGAGCTGATTCCCAATCTCGAAGATCACTGGTTTGAAATCTATGGCAAAGTGGCTTTAACTGGCGAACCAAACCGATTTATTGAAGGCAGTGAAGCATTGGGCCGCTGGTTTGAAACGTACGCTTTCAGGTTAGGCGATCAGGGCAGTAAAAAAGTAGCCGTCCTTTTCACAGATATTACGGAGCGAAAACAAAATGAAGAAACGCTCCGCTATCGACAAGCCCTGCTAGAGGCACACAATGAAGCCAATAGAGATGGTCTATTGCTCGTAGATGCCAAGGGAAAAATCATTAGCTACAACCAGAGCTTTATTGATGTATGGCGTATGCCTCAAGAGATTGTCGATGCCAAAGACGATGATCTAGCACTTGAATTTGCCATGACCCAATTGGTAAACCCGCAACAGTTTATTGACAAGGTGAAATGGCTCTATGAGCATCCCTCAGAGACAAGTATTGACGAACTGGTTTTCCTTGATGGCAGGATAATAGAACGCCATGGCTACTCAGTAGTGGGAGAAGATGGAACCTACTATGCCTGGTCTTGGACTTACAGAGATATTACAGAACAAAAAGCTGCAGCTGAAGTAATAAAAGAAAGCGAAACGAGATTCCGCACTATGGCAGAGGCTACTGAAGTGTTGATCGGAGTCGCAGATGAAGCGAGCAATGTGACCTATTTTAATAAAGCTTGGGTAGACCTTACAGGAAGACCGATGGAGGATTTACTGAGGTTGGGATGGGCTGACTTATTACATCCTGAAGACAAAGATCGCGTGGTTGATATTTATCTTTCAGCTTTTGCAAATCAAGAAGGTTATGAATTAGAGTTCAGAATTTTGAATAAAAACGGAGAATATTGTTGGTTATTAGCCAAAGTACCAGCCCGATTTCACCCAGATGGAACTTTTGCAGGATACATCAGTGCTAGCATTGACATTACAGATCGTAAAAAAGCCGAAGAAAAAATCAAAGAGGCCCGTGAACTTCTTGAAACCACTTTGCAGAATGTATCTTCTGCCATCTTTCATTTTGATAAAACAGGCAAAATTCTTTACCTCAATGAAATTGGAGCAAATCAGATAGGATATGCTACGGTAGACGAAGTGCTTGCAGAAAAAGATATATTCCAGTTGAGAAAAAGGGCATATGAAACTTTCACTGTACTGAATGAACAAGGTAAACCAATGCCTGCTGATCAAAATTCAACAGCGCTCACTTTTAAAACCGGTAAGTTTTCAGAAGTCGTTTCCCAACTAATCAATAAAAAAACCGGGGCAACTTTCTGGCTCTTATCCAGGGCAACTCCAATTTATGATCAAAATGGCGGGCTGATTAAAGTGCTTGCCACTACTACAGATATTACCCTTCAAAAATCATCGGAGCAATCCCTTCGTCAAAGTGAAGACCAGTTTCGCACATTTGCCAACAGTATTCAAAACCTGGCATGGATTGCCAATGTTGACGGACAGAGATATTGGTATAACCAGCGATGGTATGATTATACCGGAACCACGTTTGAAGAAATGCAGGGTTTGGGTTGGGAACAAGTCCATCACCCTGACCATCTTGAAAAAATGATTGTGTTGAAAAAAGAAGCCTGGAAAAAAGACGAAGCATTTGAGCTAACCTTCCCACTACGCAGGCACGACGGAGAATATCGTTGGTTCCTCACCCGCGCCTATCCTGTAAAAGATGCCTACGGAAACACTGAGCGCTGGATAGGAACTAATACCGATATACATGAACAAAAAAAATCGCTTGATCAAAAAGATGAATTTATAAGTATTGCGAGCCATGAAATGAAAACTCCTTTGACTACTGCCAAAGGCTATCTTGAATTACTGCTGATGATATTAAGCGAAGAAAATCAAACTGCCTATTTATACGCCAATAAAGCTAATAAGGCATTAGAAAAGCTAAACGGCTTAGTTACAGATTTATTGGATGCCAGTAAAATACAACATGGGCAACTGAATTATTCTATTACCACATTCGATTTTAATGCAATGGTGGATGAAGCCATTGAAGATATTCAGCTTACTGCTAAAAATCATAGCTTAGAAAAAAGCGGGAACTGCTCACAACTAATTACCGGTGATAGAGAAAGGTTAAAGCAGGTAATGATTAATTTATTGACCAATGCTGTAAAATATTCTCCCGATGGTGAGAAAGTATATATTAAAGTTGAAGATCAAGTTAGAAACATTCAGGTATCAGTTCAGGATTTTGGTGTTGGGATGTCAGGTCAGCATTTGGACAAAGTTTTTGACAGGTATTACCGCGTTCAGGAAAATGCTGTCCAATTTCAGGGATTGGGCATTGGGCTCCATTTATCCAGCAATATTATACAAAGACACGAAGGCAAAATGTGGGTAGAAAGCGAACCTGGTAAGGGAAGTGTTTTCTATTTTACCTTACCATTATAAATTAATAAAAAAAATTCCAGACTAATACAGTTGAGACATTATGAAAGAAAAAATTCTTATTTACGATGATGATGAAGAAATTTTACTTTTATGTAAAGCGATTCTGTCGAGGTATGAATACGTTGTAGAAACTTTATCGATATGTGAAAATGTTCTAGCCGATATTCAAATATTCAAGCCTGATGTTATTCTTATGGATTTATGGATTCCCAAAATTGGTGGTGAAAAAGCGATTGAAATTATAAAGCAAAATGAAAGCGCTAAACAAATACTTGTTTTGGTGTTTTCTGCCAATTCAGATATTAAGGAAATTTGTAAAAAAGTAAATGCGGACGGTTATATAGAAAAACCATTCAGCATAAAAACTCTTATTGAAACCATTGAAAAGCATGCAAGTACATTGTGACTTAACAGAACTTAAGTATGCAGAACTTTCTGAACGCTAGGTTAAGAGGCGCTTGCCACAGACTTGATTAATGCAAGCGAGGTGCTTGTATCAGGTATTGATACAAACTGACAGTTTAGAACCTCTAAGGCCGTCAATGCGTCAAGCGCCAAAATATTGCGTGTAAGTAGCACTGCACATTTAATTTTGAAGAAATATTTTTTACACCCTAAATATGAATAAAATGGAAAAACAAACAGCAAAAGAGAAGACCAACAAATTAGATGATTTGAGTGTAGATTTAGAAAACTACATTGCTAATACCATTATTTCGCAATTATATGTAGACAGTGATCTCAAACTGAGGAAATTTACGCTCCCGGCTATGGAGGAATTTACCTTGACTCCTGATGATATTGACAAAGATGTACACGAGGTATCTGACAAGATCCCTTTTCCAACTTTAGTTGAACATATAAAAGAAGCAATTGAGACAGGTAATATCTTTGAGAAGGATATCCAAACAACGGATAATAGATGGTTCCAAATGAATATACTGCCATATGGCATTAGGAAGGAAAACAGAACCGACGGCGTAATGATAACTTTTATTGATATAACAAAACGGATAGTTGTTGTAAACGAATTGAAACAATTAAATACCCAACAATATACCTTACTTAATAAATTGTCTCACAACCTAAAGCAACCTATTTCAAATATTGGATTGCTTGCGGATGAGTTGGTGGAAGCATTTGATAAAAAGGATACAGAACAATTTACAACATGGATTGAAATTCTTAGAACTGCTTCTGGTAGGATGAATAAAATAATTGAAGATTTTACCGATAAGATTTAAGTAGAATAGGTAATACCTATTGAAGATAAGCAACTGAATAGTGAAGATATATTTCATAATATCGGCATGCGTTCAATCTTCGAAGTTTACTTTGAAAGCGATTACTGATAACTTCACAGGTTTTTAGCTTACTGCCCTTACTATAAAAAATCAATAGAATCAATCTGAGATCAGTAATAACCTGAAAGCGATTGATTCTACTACCATCGGAAAAATTATTTGTATCAAAAGTAAATCTGAGCATAATGAGTATAAAATTAAAATTCCGCCCAACGACTTGGATGTGATTATGAAAGGATTGCTATTTTACCTACACATAAAAAAGGCCGGGAAATCCCGGCCTTTTTTCATGACTTTAATACAAACCCTAGTTTTGATCAAACAAATCTGATGATTTATACGGACTATTTTCACCCGTAAAAAAAGAACCATCAATAAATCGATGACTGATTCCTATATCACGCAGCTCCATCATATCGTGATCATCCAAGTTGATTTTGGCCGAAGCCAAATTCCCTTTAATCCGCTCTAGATTAACTGACTTTGGGATCACGGCTATATCTCTGGCGATGGACCAAGCAATCAGAATTTGGCCAGCGCCAACTTTATGTTTGTCTGCGATCTCTTGCACTACAGGATCTTCGAGCAGTTTCGGATCATTTGCATGCTTCTCAGCTCTGGAATCAGGAGAACCCAAAGGTGAATAGGCAGTCATCAAAATGCTATGCTCTTCGCAAAATGCTACCAACCCCTCTTGCGGAAGATAAGGTTGCATTTCTACCTGATTCATTTCCGGTACCTGCCCGCCTACTTCTAGCAACTCATTCAATTTATTCCGGTTGAAATTGGAAACGCCAATATGCTTGGCAAGCCCCTTTTCTTTCAATTCTTGCATCGCTTCCCAAGTCTCATGAATGGACACTTCCTCATAGGTATAGTAGTCTTCTCTGTCTTTTGGAAATCCTACTTCCGCCTTAAAAGCTATCGGCCAATGAATCAAATACAAATCAACATAGTCCAATTTCAAATCTGAAAGTGATTTCTCCAAAGCGGGAAGTACCTGATCTTTCTTATGTGAATTATTCCAAAGTTTGGAAGTCACAAAAAGCTCCTCGCGCTTCACCAATCCTTCGGCCAATGCCTTAGCAATCCCTTCTCCTACTTCATTCTCATTTTGGTAAACCGCGGCACAATCAATATGTCGATATCCAGCCTCAATAGCCCAATAAACTGCTTGGCTCACTTCTCCAGGATTGCTTTTCCATGTTCCCAATCCAATGATTGGAAGTTTATCTCCGTTTTTAAAGCTTAAGTGTTTCATGTTTTTAAAAATTTAGATTTTTGATTTGATCTACTTTACAAGTAAACATACTTGAATTTAGTTCTGCCGATTTTTTAAATATTTCTTAAATCTGTTCATCACCCAAAGATGAATTTTTGCCTGTGTATTCACATAGATAAGCCATGGCAATCTCGGTACAAACTCATGAATGGCTGAAATAATGTATCTGTTTTCCAGTACCCCGCGAAATTCTAACCAGCCATGGTCAAACCTCTTCACCAGCCAGCCTCCTGAAATGTAAAACAATTGTCTGTTTTCGTCACTTTTATCAGGAATCATAGTCAATTGGAGCATGGGTTTTTTGCTCCAAAGCATGAAAAATACTATTTCCCCACTGTCCAACATTTCTCCATTGATCCAAAACTTGAAAAAAGTAGGAAGCCAAATATTATAACGATGAGCAACCCAGGTCGCTGAATATCCGTGAGGATTTGACATTCTCTGAATACTCCTAACCGTATTCTTTATTTTTTCCTGAGAGTGAAAACTCGGTGTTTTTGGCTTAATGTCCGAGTCTAGTGCCTCCCTTACTGATTGCTTATAGCTAAGATAATCAATGTGCTTTTCTCGAAACTTCAATTCCTCCGAGACAGTCAAGGTATGCTTGAGACTTTCCACCAAAGGAGAAACCAATTGAGGTGGGGACTCGCCAAAAAGACCCACCCAAAGCTTAGAAAGACCCAAAGAGAAAACTGGGACAGAAAACACCATTCGTTTCTTTCCCATTTCTTCGGCTGTGATTTCCAGCATTTTCCGATAAGAAATCACCTCAGGGTTTCCTATTTCTATTGCTTTTCCGTACACATTGGCATTTCCGACACAGGTATCAATAATATCCAGAGTATCCCTCAATGAAATAGGTTGAGTCAATGATTCTGTCCATTTTGGACACATCAGAACCGGCAGATTTTTTACCAGATTCTTAATCATATCAAACGAGGAACCGCCAGGTCCTACAATGATCGAGGCACGAATGGCGGTAAGTTTGGCAGATCTGGCTCCAAGTGTTTGCTCCACTTCCAAGCGGCTTTTCAAATGACGGGATAGCTTTTCGCCAGTTTCCTTGGGCAGAAGACCGCCTAAATAAATAATCTGCTTTACCTTATTTAATTGAGCTGCACGGCTGAAATTATCGGCTAGCAGCAAATCAGTATCTTCAAAACTGCCTTGGTTCAATCGAGTAGAGGCATTCATCGAATGCACCAAATAGATTGCTACGTCCACTCCTTTTAAAACCTCTACGGTACTGGAAATTGAATACAGTTCTACCTGTTTCCAAGTCACTTCAGGATATGGATTATCCTTTACCTTCTTGCGACTCAGCGCGACGATATTGTATTTGTGTCTAAAATGATAAATAAACCACCGCCCGACATATCCACCTGCACCGGCAATGGCTACAGTTGGTTTAGAGTCAGAAATAGGTTGATCAGTAAATTCCATAAGATTAAGAGCTTAGCTAGCCAACCTATTTATTGGTCTTCAAGTTTAGTAAATCCTATTTTTCTTCTGCTTTTTCCAAAGCTTCTGTAGTCGTATAATACTTTACGATCATGTTTGGCACCTCCCAGGAAGGCATATTCTTTTTGGAAAAATACTCCAAATATTTCTCAGTAACCTGTGCAAAGTGAGCCTCGTGCCCATTGTGGTACTTTTCTGGGATAAGAACTTTGTACTTACCCTCCCCTGTTTTCTCCAAATCAAGTCCGGGAAAACGATCTTGAAGTTTCTCTTTGATGAGAGTACTCAACGCTTCATCCTGCCCGTCCAGAAGTTCTACATATAAGGTGGCTACATAACCTTCTTCCTCACCTTGTTGAATAATCAAATTGGCTTTAGTGCCACGCATCAAACTATAATGTGTATCCGCAGCTCCTTCTGGTGCTTGAAAGTTCCAGACAACGCTCACTTTAGAATGCACACCCTTTAGTGTGTAATTCATCTCGCCATTACTATTCACGCTCAACCTATTATCTGCTACGTTTTTCTGCAAGAAGTCAGAATATTCTGCTTTACCAGTAACCATATTGAACTGAACTGAATCCAGCACCGTGGGCCAAAGCTTAGCAGTAAGCATTTCCACATCAGTGGTATCCAGAGTCACCTCCGGAAAAGCTTCCCATTGGATCAAGTCCACCAAGTGGGTAGTCACATCCACGATGCCTGTACCTTCTATATCCGTATCGAAAAACCAATCCGGTCTGACTAGCGGATTTCCAGACACGTATTTGAAGAAGTGATGTACAGACTCCTTAGTAATGGCGGGATTCTTCAGGGTACCTTTTTCCAATTCGCCAAAAACGGCTGGCACCAAAGAAAGCTCCTTTTGTAAAATCGTGCTGATCTCAAATCGCTCGGTCATGATATCATACAAAAGCAGGTCTTTTTTCCCAGCTTCATCATAAACTTTTAAAAGCTTCTGAAATCCTGACTTATCAATCACTAAAGGTTTATCCGCATAGACATTGATCCCGTTGGAAATAGCTGCTGAGATATAATCAATCTTGCGATCATTTTTACCGGCTACCATCATCACATTCCCAGGCTTGGCAGAAATCATTTTCTCCAAATAATCAGCGCCGGTAGTTACCTGTAAATTCCAGGCTGTAGGATCTTCTTCACGATTATTGTAGCCCGCCAGTCGATTCATGTAGTCTTTCAGTTCCGCACCCTCGGGAGCGAAAACATAGACCGTAGAATCCACCTGAGGGTACATAGATTTGTGAATCAGGCCCGCGTGAAAGTGTCCCGGATCTAATGACATAATTGTAATCTCAGAAGTAGATTCAGGTGCTTGACTCACGGTTTCTTTATTTTCGCAGGAAAGTAATATTCCCGCCGCAATAGCTACTAGAACTGTATTTTTCAAAATATTCGCTTATTAAACTTTCACATAATTAGTACCATAAGGAGCTCGCTGTGGTCTTTCCAACATAGAGTTTGCCTCTGGGTCGTTGATGAATTTCTCCGCTTTTGCATCCCACTCCAGCTTTCTACCAAGCTTCATAGAGATATGCGTCACTAGACAAACAGAGCAAGAACGATGTCCGATTTCTACAGGGGAAAGCAGTTCATTATTTCCCTGAATCGCCCCAAGCCAGTTGCCATGATGCTCATCACTTCTGATCAACTGAATTTCGTCAGGCCCTATCACTGATTGCAAGATTTTGGGATCAGAAGCATCCAATGCTTTGGCACTATTGCCTTGGGCTACTGGATCAGAGGAAGAGGCTACATAGCTACCTCGGGATACCCAGATCCATCCATCTGTACCTTCATAGCGAATACCGTTTGGATAGCCGCCACCTGTGTACATGATTATGCCATTGTCATATTCAGCTTTTGCATAAAAATCACCGTGTACATCCCAAAGTCCTGATTGAGGAAACTCAGCTACTGCCTGCACATATCGTGGGCCTGTCAACTCAGTGTCCATTCCCCAAGCCGCAGAATCGTAATGATGCTGACCCCAGCCTGTAATCATACCTGCACCAAACTGCTCTCTCCTCAACCATCCCGGTCTGCCGTAGCCTGTCTCAGGATGTACCCCGATTTCAGTGTAAGGAACCTCTGGTGTAGAACCCAACCACATGTCATAATTCAAATTTGCCGGAACTGGCATAGGATCAGCCTCTGGCCCGGCAGGATCTCCAGGAAGACCTACTTTTACCGTATGAAGCTTTCCTATTCTACCATTTCTTACCAATTCGGCAGCAATTCTAAATTGCTCACTGGAACGCTGCTGAGTACCCAGTTGAAGTACCATGCCTGATTTTTTCACCGCATCCACCAACTGTCTTCCTTCTCGGATTGTCAGTGAAGTTGGCTTTTGCAAATAGACGTGTTTGCCTGCCAACGTTGCTTCCATCGCTGGCTGGGAGTGCCAATGATCCGGAGTACTGATTACAATTGCATCTATATCCTTGTTCTGAAGCATTTCCTTGTAGTCAGCGTATTGTTTCACGTCGAGATATGCTTTTCCCATTTTCTTGGTATAGTAATCTTCGACTAACTTTTTACCATCTGCCATTCGATTACTGTCCAAATCCGATACTGCTATGATGCGTGCGATGTCGTGCTGCATTACACCCGGCAAATCGTGATCTCGTGCTATTCTACCACAACCAATTTGACCTATGTTGATTTTATTACTTGGGGCATTTTTTCCAAAAACTGATGCTGGCACTATGGTAGGGAAACCAATAGCCGCACCAGCTAGGGCGCTGTTCTTAATAAATTCTCTTCTTTTCATATTTCATAAGGGTTAATTGAAATTGGTTTTGTATTGTTTGAATTGGCACTGAATCCTTCAATCTGCACAGGGACTTATCTCTGCGACTGATCGCTGATAACTCATTTCACAAAAGCCTTCCAATAAGCTTCTGCTTCTACGGCAGTCATCTCACCATCGAAGACAATCATTCTGTATTTCAAAGTATATCGTTGGTTGGGTAAAAGCTCCCAAGACTCATGTCTGATCGGAGTGAATTCGACGAAGACATTGCCTATTCCATTGTAGTTATCCTCGGGCCAAACGCGTAGCGGTTCGGGATGGGATTTATTCGTATTGTGACTCAGGAATAGAATTCCGCTCTCACCGGATGCATCATCAGTTTCTCCCTCCACGATGATCCATCTAGCATTTGTGCCATCGGCTGTCTTTCTAGTATCTCCTTCAGAAGTTAAAATAGTGCTATTATCAGTACCCCATTTCTCAGTGGCTCGATAACCAATCCCACCACCATAGCGGTAATCATCAAGTAAAATACCTCCGGGAATAGTAGTTTCTATCGTACTGGTGTAGTCCACCATGTAGCGACCTTTGTCCGCAGGTTTTACTTTGATGCGCAGGTCCTCGGCTATTGCAATTCGCTCGGATTCGGGGGCTTTTAGATCCAGGTGATTCTGCCTAACGTTGAGTTCTGCTGCTCCACCTGCCTGCTTTTTAGAAAGCACATGTGAGAAGTCCACTCTACCCTTTTGATCCCCTAGATTCCAGAAGTCAACCTCTCTCCCACTGATGGTGGCGCGTGTCCAAGGTCCCCAGATTCCGTAGTGGTGATAATGGTCCTTTGGTTGAATTCTGGTCAGGACTTGGCCTGATGGAGATTTTAGGGGATGAATAAATCCAGATTTTGCAAAATCTTTTTTGATTCCTTCCGGCACGTCTTCGACAGCCGTTTGATAGGTCAAAACAGGCTGATTATCAATCACGAAATCAATTCCGCTTGCAGTCTCTTTTAACTCTACTTTTTGTCCATAGGCAACTAACACTACCCATTGACAAAAAGCCAGTACACAGAAAATTCTTTTGAATATCATATAAAAATCAGGTTATTGGGATTGGATTTTAAAGATATAGAAATCTAAAGTATCGACTAACCCGCTCATCCAATTACCACATGAAGAATATTATTATCTACGGAATCGTTTTCCTAGCCAGCATCAACGCCGCGCTAGCGCAAAACCCATCAGAGATCCCATTGGATCAGGAATGGAAAGACAAAATCACGAAATTAGCACCAGAAAAGGCTAATTTCCCATTTAAAAAGAAAAAGAAAATCCTCGTGTTTTCACTGCACACAGGCTTTTGGCATTGGGTAAATCCACATACCTCAGCGATGATTGAGATCCTTGGCGAGAAGAGTGGTGCCTTTGATGTGACTACCAGCACTGACATCGCCATGATGCAAAAAGACAAGCTTAAAGAGTTCGACGCGGTGGTATTCAACAATACCAATTCAAAGCCTCAGTACAGAAATCTATTCGTAGATAAGATCAGCGAAGACACTTCATTGGACAGCCTAACGGTTTGGACTGAAGCAAATAAGCTAGAGGATAATATCATCGAGTACGTGAAAAAAGGCGGAGGAATTCTGATTGTACACGGGGGAAATACCATGCTAAATAACTCAATGGCGTTTTCTAAACTGACAGGTGGAAGTTTCGATTATCACACAAAGCAGCAGGCATTCCAGGTGAGGATCGAGGATCCTTCACATCCGTTGACCAAGTCACTTCCAGTGGAAGGTTACAATCACGTGGACGAGCCTTATTTCTATAAGAATGCATACGAAGAGTCAGACTTTCACCCGCTGACTTATTTCAACAATGCTGAGATAGAAGGTCAGAAAAAAGGTCAGGAGAAAACTTCCGGCAAAACATATGTATCGTGGATCAGAAAAGAAGGCAAGGGCCGAGCGATGTATATCTCAACTTCTCACAATGCCCAGAGTTTTGAAAATGCCAGTATTCTAGCCTACTTCTTGGATGCACTTCAGTATGTGGTCGGAGATGTGAAGGTGGATGAAACACCTATTGGTAAGTAGTCGGTAAAAAGTAAGTAGTGAGCAGTGGGAAGTTCTGCTTCTCACTGCTTTTTTTAAGGGATTTATTGTCAACTAGACAAATTATTCTTGATAGAAATCTAACCAATCAGGCTTTTTTCACAAACTCGCTTTTCAGCGCCATTGAGCCAAATCCATCGATCTTGCAGTCGATGTTATGATCTCCTTCTACCAGACGAATGCTCTTCACCTTAGTCCCAGCCTTGATAGGTTTTGGAGCTCCTTTTACTGGTAAATCCTTCACAATCGTCACCGAATCACCATCCACTAAGACAGTTCCATTGGCATCTTTGACCACTAATCCTTCAGCTACTTCTTCCTGAACTTCACCAAGTTTCCATTCAAAACTGCATTCTGGACAGATGAGTTTATCATCCAATTCATAGCCATAGGGGGAGTTACATGCAGGGCAGGGAGGTATATTTTCCATGCGGCGAAGTTAAGGAAAATATGTGTAGCCGAAGAAAAGGAACCAAGCCCTTTCTAAAAGCAGAGAAGGTAAGGAAATCTAAAACCCAAAACTGTCAATACATGGGCTTGTAACTATGCACAACAGCTTCAGCAGCTATTCTCCCAGAGGCCATGGCAGCATTTATGGAGCCATTCAGCAAGTAATCGCCAGCCAGGAATACATGGTCTGAAATCTTACACTCAGTAAACGGAATTGTGTTTTTCATATCATCTACTGTAGGTATTGCATAGTTGATGTAATAAGACTTCACAAACTTGAAGTATTCAGCATTGATATGAGAAAGTGATTCCAACTCGTTCTGAACGGCTTTTACTAATTCTTTTTCTTTCAGATCAGTGTCCAGGATGGAAACTGAAAGCAATGCCCGTCCATTGCTTGAATAGGCCGATGATACATCTGTCATAAACACCAAGTTGTTGATCAGATGATTTTCTCTTGGAATCAAACCTAACATCGCCCTAGACATGAATGATTTATGAAGGGAAAAATAAAGCGTGATCACTGATTTTGGTTTAGCAAATTGTCCCTGTAATTGCTTCATAAACCTATCCGGCTGGGTAGCGATAATTAATCTATCAGGTTGGATAGATTCGCCATTTTCCAAGTGAATCTCCTGGCCCTGAACTGAAGTGACTTTGCTATTGAAAATAATCTGAGTAGTCTTCAATTGACGCCGAAGCATATTCGGGATTTCGATCATGCCTTTTTCTGGTACAGCACCTTTTCCTTGGGAAAACATCTTAAAGACAAACTCAAACATTCTTGAGGAAGTATTCAGTTCTTTCTCCAAAAATATTCCACGGAAAAACGGCTTGAAGAAATTAGCAATAAACTGCTCTGTAAAACCATACTCATTTAAATACTGATGAGTGGGAATAGATTTTTGGTTGAAAATCTCATCTATACTCTTATTCTTTAGCATTTGAGTCAGGTTAAACATTTTCACCTTATCCAAAAAACTTCCAACTTGAGAGAATGCCATGCTCACGACTTTCAGTGGATTGCGTAGCGGGTCAGAGATAATGAAGGTTTCTTTGGTACCAAAGATTACTGCTCCAGGCTCAAAATATTTAAGGTTCAGTGCAGTAAAATCCAAATATTTCTTGGCTTCAGGATAGGCAGTTAATAGCACCTGAAAACCATGATCCAGCAGAAAACCGTCCACTTCATCCGTTTTCATCCGACCACCGATGCCTCCACTTCCCTCCAAAATCACCGGTGAGTATCCTGCTTTTTCGAGCTCAATGGCAGCCACCAAACCTGCCACCCCTGCTCCTATTATATAAATCTCATGTTCTATCATTAATTCAGTTCCTGCGTAAAAAAGCTATCATGCTATTTTTGGTTAAATTATAAGAGATTAACCCATTCCGCTAAGTATTGTTTGTTAAAATCTGTTATCCATAAAAGTCTAATATTCAGCAAATTATTTCTATGGTGGGAATATTTTAAGACCAATTCCTATCACTACATCACCATTCGTAGGCTATTTTAATTGCAGGTAATCTTTAATATGAATTGCTTTAAAGATTCCCTTTCACCCAAGGAATTCCCAGCAAAAAATACTGATTCAAAATCTTTTCAAAAACCTCTGGGTTTTTCCGCAAGACATCCAGAATAACGGAAGAAACAGTCTTGTCATTATCATTTTTTGCTATTTCAAGCCAAACTTCGGATAGCAACTTATTTGATTCAGTATCCACTTTTTCCGGGCTTGCGAAGATACATTTTGTAGCTCCGCTTAGGTACCAAGCTAGTGCAATGTTTTCTGGATAGTTCCTATCTAAGGTACAGCATGTAAACCAAAGAGTAGAATTAAGCTGTGTTGAGCATTTGTGAGCTAGTAGATCAACGGTATGCAAGTGACTATAACCTCGCAATTTATCTCCTTCACCATGTCCCCAATACAACCAATTACCTCGCATCTGGGATATAGCTGATAAAATATCTTCTTTGAAAAAGTCCCCCGGATGATAGGTATTCCGTCCTTCATTCGCCCATTGGCTAAGAATATCAGTATAAGAAGGCTGATATTGACAAGTTAAATGGGTTGCAAAGTCATCTGGATTTTCTTCTTCCTCTGAAAAATCTCCTAAAGCTGTAGCTACCTCCTCCCAGCTATCTGCAAAAAAAAGAGAGCTAACCCAGGTCATATCACTATGAGACTGTATCAGTGAAGGCCAAAGATCAATTTTGTCACCGCTAGCAAAGCACTTTGGAACTACGTGCATTGCGGAAAAAGCTTGATTACTTGCCATTAGTTTTCCTACCGAAGACAGATAGGATTTTGACTTGAAATCCGGAGATTCTGGAAAAGTAATTAGAAAATAGCGAGGTCGAAGAGAATTCAACCCCGCTATAAAAATAGAAGCTTCCTCGTACCAAGAATCTGGTAAAATTATGGCGCTTATCATCTTAAAAAATCAATTGCGTGCAAAAATCAACTTGCTATTCAGCTGAAGATCTTTAACTCTGAATGGATTGATCACAAATCTTGACTTATGGACTTGTTTAGCAAAGGGACGTAATAAATCCACGGGGATTTTCGTGCTCTGTCCATCAAACTCAGCCTTCCAAAACTCTTCTACCAATACAGCTTGCTGCTCTCGCTCCAAACTTAGTAATCTACCATTAGCTGCCTTCAGATCTGCCTCTGAGAGGTTATAAGCTTTTCCAAAAAACTGCGAGTGCAATGCCTCTATCATATACACTCCACCGGAATTAACTGCCTGCCATATATGCGTCATCTCGTGGATCAACGTGTCCATAGGTAATGTTGAGCCAGATTTGTAGTTGATCACATACATGGTAGTGAATGGGCGGTTTTTATTCATCCACATGATCAGATCAGCAGCGAGGCTTGCATCAGTTAATTTCACCCGATCGAGATCGATAGAAACTCCAAATACTTTTTCTGCTTCTGCCCTCTCGCTGGCATTCAATCCTCTGTGGGAACCAAAAACATCAAGCAATATTGCAAAAACAATAGCTGCAATGGATGCACCAAGCTTAGCAGCTTCTATCATCAGCGTAACTGCAGATTTCCCAATCTCTATCAGTCCTTTAATCAAACCTTCACGAAACGCGTCTCTTACGTTAGTCACTATTTCCTTGAGTACTTCTCTCCAGTGGTTCACTGTACCTATTAGGGCAGAAATAAGTGTGCGAATTACAGAAATTGATTTCTGAGCGATTATTTCTAAAATCTCTCTCATTTGCGTCCAAATTACCCGCAATGCATTCATTAACTTCTTGGCCTGAGAGGCTACAAACTTTGCAATATCATCCAAAATAGAAGCAAGCGAAATAGCGAGATCTTTCAGCGCTCCGATAATTACTGCAAGTTGCTGCACTGTCTTTGAGACTACTTCTTTTAGCATATTAAAGATAGAAGTTCCCAATTCTCGCAAAGCTTCTATGACTCTTCTGGCAATGAGTCTGGACAGGTTGATGACAGCCACCATGATCTCACCTACTGCACGGCCGATTTTTCTCAATTCCTGAACCAGTCTTTTCGCAAAATCATGAGCAAAACGATCCAATCTTGAAATGAAATCTACCACCTTCTTTCCTGCACTTACTAACGCTTTCACTATGGCATTGAGTCTAGCTGCTGCCATTTTTGCTACTTCTATCAGCAAAGAAGTGAATGAACCCAAGAGGCTTTCAAGTTTGCTAAGTGCAGTCTTTAGAATACTTTCTGCCTGTCCTATCGCCCAGTTCAAGATTTCCAATCCTTTTTTTCCTGCCTCGATTACAGCCTGAATAAATTTATTTAATGCCGTAGTTCCCTTCTTCACTGCTTCCGAAAGTACTTGAGCAACTGATTTTCCAGCAGCCAAAACAGCCTCAACAAAGTCAGAGACTTTATCTTGAGCCCATGTAGCTACCTTTGAAATAGCGTCAGCCAGATTCTTTCCGGCAGCAGCAATAGCATCCGCTACGGTATTGATCGCTCCCACTACTGCATCTACCACAGATCCTACTGCATCCCCCAACCATCCCCAACCCCAATCTGTTTCATCCGGGACAACACCGGATTTCAGAATTTTACCGGCAGCGCTTAGCCATTCAGCTACGCCCAAAATATCACCACCTTCACTGAAATAATCTGTCATCATATCTCCTGCCTCATTTCTTTTCATTCTGGCAATTTGATGTACTAAGAGTGGCGCCTGCTTATTCTTCAAAAAGCTCTTGACAACCACCTTTCTTGTGGCCGGCTTAGAACTGGCTGACCATGAGGCTAGCTCAAAAGCTTCTTCAAAATCCCCTGTTTGACTTCGAAGTAGGATTGCTTTGGAAGTCAGATCCAGTTCCGCAACACTCTTCTGTTCACTGTTTTTCAAGACCTGATGGATATTTTTCCTATCCACATTAAAAAGCTGCATACTTTCAAATCTTGTTTTCAAGCTTTTGCTTGATTGAATTTTTTTCAATTGTGATTCATTGAGATTTCCCATAAGGCTAAAAGTTTAATTTTTAAAAATTGATAATTAGAAAGGCTCAATATAGTGTGACTACAATTCTTTCTCCATGCCTTAATTACTAGAAATAAAAATCAAATAATGATTGGACAATTATCTTGAGAATCCATTTGTAAACGCTGGCAATAATTGCCACGGCCGTTTTACAGCAAATTTCTAATCGGACAAACCTTCCATTTATCGACTTTTCTAAATGGATGGATATCTTTCAGAAATTCAAAAAACCGCCTAACTATTTACCTGATGCCTCCATAATAATTCACAAATGATCAACCGGTTAAAAGATAATTTAGTAAACTCATCCAAATTATAAATTCATGAATAAGCCAGCCGTAATCTTCCTATTCTTAATCACTTTATCTTCGGTAGTGAATGCACAGACTTATTTCCCTGAAAAGAACAATTGGGAAACTAAAAGCCCTGAATCCATGGGCCTAGATGCTGGAAAAATCAAAGAAGCTATTGACTTTGCCATCGCCCATGAAAGCCAGGAAAACCCAAATCTGAAAATTGCGCACTACGAAGGTGGTTTTGGACGTGAACCCTTCGGCTATCCTGTTGGTCCGATGAAAACCCGTGGACCAGCAACAGGTTTGATTATTTACAAAGGATTTGTTGTAGGCCAATGGGGAGACCCCAATCGTGTTGAACTTACTTTCTCAGTAGCCAAAAGCTTTCTTTCTACCACGGCTGGACTGGCTGTAGAAGCTGGACTCATCAACTCTGAAAACGACGTGGTCTATCCCTATATGGCTCCGATCTATCCTTATGATCCAGGCAAGCTGAGTGTCAACAAAGCAGATCACTTTGAGCAGGATGATACTTTTGAACTTTTCGATACTCCACACAACCGCACGATTACTTGGGATCATCTCCTACGCCAAACTTCCGATTGGGAAGGTTCGCTCTGGGGCAAACCAGACTGGGCGGATAGACCTCGTGAAGGAGCCAAAGAGAAAAGAGCAAGACCACAAAATGCTCCAGGATCAGTCTATGAATACAATGATACACGGGTAAATGTCCTTGCACTAGCCCTGATGAATATCTGGAGAAAGCCACTTCCTACAGTTCTAAAAGAGAAAATCATGGATCCTATTGGAGCCAGCGACACCTGGAGATGGACAGGCTATGAGAATTCATTTGTGATCATCGATGGACAGATTATGCAGTCAGTTTCCGGTGGTTCGCACTGGGGAGGCGGCATGATGCTATCTACATATGATCAGGCCAGATTTGGATACTTGACAATGAACAAGGGAATGTGGAAAGACAAACAACTGATCCACACTTCCTGGATTGAAAAGTCCAAAACCCCTACCCCGGCAAATCAAGGCTATGGCTTCATGAATTACTTCCTAAACTACGATCAAAAGGATATTCCTGCCGCTCCCAAAACTGCCTTCTCCCATATCGGAGCTGGAACGAATATGATCTATGTGGATTCTGAAAATGATTTGGTGATAGTAGCCAGATGGATTCCCGGCGGTGATAAGAATGAATTGGTTAGATTGGTGCTAGAAAGCTTGAAGTAGGCAGGAAAGTTTGAAGTAAGAATGAGATCTGGAGGTAAGAAGTTTGGCAGTGGAAAGTCTATGGATCACTCGTTTTGTAAAAGAACCTGAATAACAGCAACCAAAGCACTAATCCAAACCCCTCTAAAAACTATAAGATTCTTGATGAAATTGGTGAAAAAGAAAGCCTCCGAAGCAATAGAAAAAGAAAAGCAATTGGCAGCACTAGCAGCTGTCTCCTATATTCAGAATGGGCAAGTGATCGGACTTGGCTCGGGTTCCACTGCCAATTATGCCATCCGTGAAATCGGTAAGCTCGTGCAGAATGGTTTCCAGCTAAAAGCAATCCCTACTTCCAAGAAAACACAACTACTCGCCGAGTCCTTTCACATTCCTATCATCGACAGCAATAGCATTGATCACATCGATATTACCATAGATGGGGCCGATGAGTTTAATGACGACATGGTACTGATCAAAGGCGGAGGTGGGGCACTATTCCGGGAAAAGATCGTGGCTTCCATGACCAGAAAGCAGATAATAATCGCGGACTCAAGCAAATTGGTGAGACATCTTGGACTGGAATTTAAGTTACCAATAGAAGTAATTCCTTTTGCTTCCAACTACGTGATGAACCGGCTCCATATACTTGGAGGAACTTCCATCATTCGTCAGAAAGGTGGGAAAGCTTTTGTGACTGATCTGGGTAATTGGATTCTGGATGTAGATCTCGGTCATATTAGAGATCCGCTCTCCCTCTCCCGATCACTGGATGAAATTGTAGGTGTAGTTTGCCACGGTCTTTTTATTGATTTAGCTGATATTATTATAATGGGAAAAGGAGAAACCACAGAGGCCTTTCTTCGTCCAAAAAGCTAATCCAGCTTTTTTAAAACACTCATTAAATCAGATTAAATTTGGATAAATCCAAAATAGAGAGATGCGGCGCCTTTGGTTACGCTACTCAAACATAAATTAACATTCTAATGATCAACCGTTTTTAATTTTTGTGATTATACGGAATCTTGTCAGTAGAAAATTTATAGGATCGAAGGTCCAAAGATACATTGAATTCAGGTTTACTCCGATCTTCGGTCATCGGTCTTCCAACCCGTTGACCAAAGAGAATTCGCTTACTGGCAAAAAAGCGTACATACAGATTTTTTAATAGATTAGTCTTCTCCAGAAATTAATCAAAAACCATTTCAAACTCTTCGACATGAAAAAGCTATTTGTACTGTTTCTGATTTTTGAGGTAATATCTCTAAGTTCTTATTGCCAGGGTTTTATACCGAGAAATTTAGCCCCAGAGTTAAAAAGTTTACAGTTAGACACCAGTCTGGATTTTTCTGCAAAAAACGATTCCATTGATTTTGGTGAATTTTACTTTTCACCTCCAAAAAATTACCAATTGGAATTGCCTGACACCATAGATAATTACGCTCGTCTCCTCAAAGAATTGAACGTTGATTTAACCCAAGATCAGATCTACATCGTCCAAAATCCAGAACCAGTTTATACTTTACGAATTGTGAAACCGATAGGTAACTATCCAATTAAGATTTACGAACCTGATTCTACGGAAAAATATACGCTGTTAATCAAAGAACACTAATCCAACTGACCTCAAGTATCCGGGCAACTGACAACTGTGCCTGATCTGTGATTACTTACCTCCTACTCCTTCCAGCTACGATTTACCTTTTTCTGCGCTTGATTTTTTTTGGCTTTGAGCCGTTTTTCGATTGCTCCTTTTTTGGGTTTGGTTGCTTTGCGGATTCTCTTCTTAAAAAAAGCTTTGCGAAGCACGTCATTGAACTTGCGGATTACCAACTCCTTATTCTGGATCTGGGAGCGCTTTTCCTGAGACTGAAGCTGCAATACGCCGTTCTGATCAGTTTTTGTTTGTAGCTTGTCCAATAGCATGGTCTTTTCCTCCTCACTCAACTGACGTGAATTCGGAATATCAAACTTCAACTGAACCTTGGTTTCCACTTTGTTAACGTTTTGTCCGCCAGCCCCTCCGCTTCTAGAGGTGATAAATTGGAGTTCACTGAGAAAGTCTCCTCTACCTATTCTTGCTTCTATATTTTTCTCTTGGTAATCCATTTTTTAATGTTGTTCATCAAACCCTAATCTTTAAACGAGTATATAACCAATCAGCCCGAAAATAAAATTATGGGTAAACTTTTCAACATAAAAGAGAAAGTAAATACTAATTTGACATCAAACTCAACACTCAAACCCAGAACAACATGAAAAACAGAAGAGAATTTCTCATAAAATCGGCACTTGGCGTAGGTGGACTTGCACTAGCTCCGTCTTGGCTGCAAGGTGCTCCCTCGATTATCAAGTCGCTCAATAAACCAAATTCACTGATCAATGGAGTACAAGTAGGCTGCATCACTTACTCATTCAGATCCATGCCCGATCAGAGCGCTGAAGCTACACTTAAATATGTACTGGACTCAGGACTTTCTGCCATCGAGCTCATGGGCGATCCTGCAGAGTCTTTCGCAGGAAAACCCTCCAATCCTGTCAATATGCGGAAAATGTATCCCCTCATGTCAAAACAACGAAAAGGTGAGGAACTTAATACTGAAGAAAAAGCAAAATTAGCTGATATGACTGCGCAGGCTGAATCCTATGAGAAAAAGGCAGCAGAATGGAGAAACAAGGTAGGCACGGCTCCTTTTGAGAAAATGCGCAAAATGTACAATGATGCTGGCGTAAGCATTTATGCGTTCAAGCCAAATGCATTTGGGATGAATGCATCTGACGAGGAAATTGCTTATGGAATGAAGGCGGCAAAAGCCTTAGGGGCTTCTCATGTCACATTAGAGCATCCATCAAACGATGCACATACACTTCGCCTAGGAAAGTTGGGGGAAAAGTATAAAATGTCCGTAGGCTACCATGGTCATGAGCAAGAGACCTTCACCTTCTGGGATACGGCACTGGAGCAAAGCAAAAGAAACGGACTAAACCTGGATGCAGGTCATTACATCGCTGCTGGAAATACTGATTTAATTCCTTTGATAGAGAAGCACCATGGCCGCATCCTCAGCATGCACACCAAAGATCGTCAAACACCAGCAAATGGAAAAGGAAATTTACCGTGGGGCACTGGGGACACTCCTATCCCAGAACTTTTGAATCTGATATCAAAAAACAAGTATAAGTTCCCAGCTACCATTGAGCTAGAGTATCAAGTGCCTGAAGGTTCGGATGCTGTAAAAGAGGTACAAAAATGTGTTGCGTTTTGCGAAAAAGCGCTAGCTTAATATTGAAATTTTGTTTTTCATAGAAAGCTTTTCAAGCTATTTTTTAAAGCGGCAGTCTCTACACTGCCGCTTTTTGTTTGACACTTATCGGACAGCACGAGAAAAAATAACCAAAACTGATCCCTTCAAATAATTTCTCTGTTAGGAAACGCTCAGATCAACTTAATTAAAAAATGCTTCCGTCTTTGGCAAGTGAAGTAATCGGTCGCTCCAGGATTGGCAACATTTCGTTTCGAAGCTCAGAAAAAAGTTTACGGATTCTACAGGTTTCTTCATCCGTGCATTCAGCACAGGATTCATAAAAACGCTCTGACACACAGGGAATCAACGCTATCGGGCCATCCACCACTCGCATGATTTGGGCTATCGTGATTTCACTTGGGTCCTTTGCCAGCTTGTAACCTCCCTCTGCGCCACGCACACTTTTTACCAATTGATGGGTTTTGAGATCACGAAGGATATTTTCCAGAAACTTGTAAGGGATATTTTCATGCACTGAGATCAACTTTGCAGAAAGAGGCTTGTCTTCCACGTGATCTTGGAGATAAAGAATGGTTTTGATGGCGTACTTAGCGCGTTTGGAAAGCATCTGAAGAGTTTGATTACCTGAAATTAATAAAATCCTCAAGAAGCGCAGATTTCTTTAGGCAAGAGTCAGATACATCGTTCGGATACTTAGGAAAATGATCAGAAGTCCTACCAATACCATGAGATATTTTGGCTTGATAAGTTTACAAATGTAAGCTGCAAAGGGAGCCGCTATCACTCCTCCCACTATGAGACCCAGAACGGGTGCCAAGCTTAATTCTTTCACAAAGAATAGGAAGGTACTGGCACTGGCCAAAGAGACAAAAAACTCCACAAAGTTACCCGTCCCAATAGCATATCGTGGTATTTTACCTTTGCTAAGAAGCGTACTGTTGACGATGGGTCCCCAACCCCCACCGCCTACTGCATCTGCAAATCCTCCGGTACTTGCCAGAATCGGCAGACTTCGGCTATTAGGATCAAACTTTTGCTTTTTCCTTTTGAAAACCTTGCTTAGTATCACCACCCCCATTATAAAAAGATAAATCGCAATCACTGGCTTCACCAGATTTCCATCAATATTGGAAAGTAAAAAAGCTCCAGCTATAGATCCCAAAACTCCCGGTATAAGTAGCTTTTTGGCCAGCTTCCAATCTACATTCCCCATCTTCCAGTGAGAAATTCCCGAGGCCAAACTTGTGAAAACCTGTGCGAAGTGTACCCAAGCAGATGCAGCAGCTGGAGGAATTCCTATTCCGAGTAAAATTGAATTGCAACTCACGCCATAAGCCATCCCCAAGGCGCCATCTATACTCTGCGCCACAAACCCTACTAATAAAAACCATAGAAAGTATTCTACATCCAAATCCCAACTGTCAATAGCCTGAGAAAATGTCTGCGTGACTACTAATCCAAAAATCATTAGAGAGAACCCAAAAAACATAGCCCAAAATGGCTCTGTCTTAAGTCTTAGTAGAATTCGTTGCATGAGTGGTTGGTGAGAATGAAAGTAGCGTTCAAAATTAATCTGCAAAATTTTTATATCCTACCATTATTATAGGATTTGTAGGTTTTGTAGAATTTGTCTTTTTTATAGTATAATTATTTTCCCACCAACTCAATTTTATCACTACACATTTTTACTGATTCTGTTGTCAAATTAGCTGAATGCAGAGAAGTTAGAAATCAATGGAAAACTTATTGACAAGGATTCCGAAGAAGCACTAGTCGGCAGTGCTGTAAAGATCACTGGTGCTTGGGACGGCATT
Source organism: Algoriphagus antarcticus (assembly GCF_002150685.1). Classification (GTDB taxonomy): domain Bacteria; phylum Bacteroidota; class Bacteroidia; order Cytophagales; family Cyclobacteriaceae; genus Algoriphagus; species Algoriphagus antarcticus. The sequence continues at coordinate 135,142 of NZ_MSSW01000003.1, read as the reverse complement.
TCCACTGATTCATAAGGGAACTACTGTACGATGAAGTCCAGTCAATCTATTCCACTTACCTTGGAGATCTTTGGTTTGGGATATATTCGCGGGAATTTTCCGCCACAGAAATAGCTCTGAGAAAAGCGAGAAACGATATGCCTCTCAAAAATCGATTGCCCAACGCAATAAATAACCAGCTAAGAAGGCAGAATTGACTTGAAAATATCGTTCTTTCGTCAGCTCATTTTGGAAATCAACGTGCTTGGCTATAATACTTAACTAGTGCAATATGGAAGAAGAGATTCTAGAGCAAAATCAATTTGAAGAGTTGATTCAGGGGCTTATCGTCAATAAATATGGCTGCTGCAATGATTTCCTACTACCCAGTACCGTGACCGGACTTAGAGACACGATTCAAAATTTGTCTGAATCGGGAGACCTTAAGCATGCTGGAATAGGCAATTCATCTGACATCAAACAGAACAAAGAAATCAGAGGAGACAAAATCAATTGGATTCAGGATAATACTGAAAATCCATTTGAAGTGATCTATTTAGAAAAGGTTAGGCGATTTATAGATCATTTGAATAAAACCTGCTTCACCTCCATCAAGAGTTTTGAAAGCCATTATGCTAATTATGAAAAATTGAGTTTTTATAAGCGACATCTAGATCAATTCAAAAATGAAAAAGGCAGGAAATTTTCAATAATTCTATATCTAAATCAGGATTGGATCGAGGAAGATGGAGGGATGTTGACTTTGTATCCCGAAGCAGGAGTTCAAAAAGAAATCTCCCCGATAGGTGGTCGAATGGTGTTCTTTCGCAGTGATGAAATGGAACATGAAGTCAAACCATCTTACACAAGGGAAAGAAAAAGTATAGCTGCTTGGTTTAAAAATTAGTTTTGGGTTTTGGACAACCCGGAGGTGGCAAAGAAGCTTTGAAAATACACAATCCAGTTTAAAGGGAATCCACTTAAAAATCAAAAAACCGCAGCTCACACTGCGGTTTTTAAAGTTTGGTTTACTTCGGTCTTACTTAGAGAACATGGTAAACATCCACATTCTTTTTTCAATATCACCTACGAATTTGGTAAGCAAATCCGCAGTGGCAATATCATCTGCTTCGTCGGCAGCTTTAGCCGCTTTTCGGTGTGATTGAGCCAAAATGCCCAGTCCGTCGATGACGTGCTTCACGCATTCCCCGCCATTGGACACATCTGTAATTTCCTTGTGGATGGTATTTTTCAAATAATCTGAATAGGCGTGCAAAGGCTTGAAACCGATAGTCACAATCCTCTCTGCCATTTCATCTATGTTCTCATAGAGCTGTGTGTATAGCTCTTCGAATTTGACGTGTAGATCAAAGAAGTTTTCGCCTTTCACATTCCAGTGAAATCCCCTGACGTTTTGGTAAAAGATGTGGTAATCAGAAAGCAAATCATTCATCTTATCGGATACATTCTTCATTGCTTTATTATCCAATTTCAAATGATTTTCGAGAGTTGCTTTTGAGGTAGTCATATATAGTTGTGTTAAGATTTAAAATTATACTTCTATATGTCCAAGAGGCATGCCACCATATCTACTTCAAAAGGAACCAATGGTATTAAATCTTTAAGGCTAATTCTATTTTGATTAAGCTCATGATTAAAGAATAAAATGAGGAAAGTGAATTTTTTTAAATTTTGAACCTTAAGAAGATGAAGAAAAAATTCCCCAATTCGTAGACAAATAGGCACAAAAAAAGCCCAGACCTAAGTCCGGGCTAGGTGTGCAACTTCTCCTACCGACTACAAATCGTATTGTTTCATCTTATTGAAAAGCGTCTTCCGGTCTATTCCCAATTGCTTTGCCGCTTGAGTTCTATTGTATTTGACTTCTTCAAGTACTTTTTTCAAAACTTCAGCTTCAGCTTCGGCCGCGGCATCCTTAAGATTAAATGGCAATTTATGAGCCTTATTTTCAGATTTATCTGTATCTGAATCGGAAAAGTTAAATTTCTGAGAATATACTATCTCTGGAGGAAGGGCTGAAACAGACATTTTTCCGCCATCTGTCAAAAGCGTAGCGCGACGAATCACATTCAGCATTTCACGCAAATTGCCTGGCCATCTATACTCCTTCAATACGTCCATCACCTGCTCATCAAAGCCGAAGACTTTCTTGTTTAATTCTGCATTGGAAAGATCCAAGAAATGGTAAGCAAATGCCTCGATATCAGCTTTTCTATTTCTTAATGGTGGCACCGTAATGCTGAATTCGTTAAATCTGAAGTATAGATCCTCTCTAAACTTCCCTTCTGAAACAGCCTTTCGTAAGTCTTCATTGGAGGCAACCAAAATTCGCACGTCGATGGATTTATCTCTGGTTCCGCCTATCCTTCTGAGCTTGCGCTCCTGAACCATCCTAAGTAAACCCACTTGAGTCTCGTAGGACAGATTAGTGATTTCATCCAAAAATATTGTTCCTCCATCAGCCAATTCAAATTGACCCGGCTTTTCCGCCATCGCACCTGTAAAGGACCCTTTTTCATGGCCCCAAAGCTCACTTCCTGCAAGTTCTTTGGTCATCGCGCCACAATCGACTGCAATGAATGGCTTTCCTGCCCGTTCACTTTGATCATGGATAGTACGCGCTATATTTTCCTTACCTGCACCACTTTCACCGTAGATTACTACGCTAAGACTGGTAGGGGCTACCAAGGCTACTTCTTTGTATAATTTCTTAGATTCAGCTCCCGTTCCTTTCAGGTATTTTGAGTCTGCTTTCTGACTTTTAGAGTCATTCTTCAGCTGATTGGCCTTGGTGAAGATTTGGGTATTGGATTTACCTGCTTTGGAAGCAGCAAGTGCACGCTCAATCAGGTTGATTATCTCATCCGGAATCAGTGGCTTGGTTACATAATCAAAGGCACCATTTTTAATCACTTCCACAGCGATTTTCACATCTGCATAGCCCGTAATAATAGCTACTTGAGTACCGGGAGAAATCTCTCTGACTTTCATCAGTACATCTCTACCTTCCATATCCCGCAATTTGAAATCACAGAAAATAAGATCAAAAAATGTCTTTTTGACCATATCCAGGCCATTCTTTCCTGAAATTGTAGTTTGGACATCGTAGCCTTTCTTCGTGAGAAATCGCTCCAAAAGCTGACAGATATCTATATTATCATCAATTACGAGAATCTTAGCCATGACTTTACTTTGAGTTGTTATTATTGAGAAATTGGCTCTGAACCACCTGATCCAGTCGCGCAATGTTAAATGGTTTACTAAGGAAGTCTAAGGCTCCATATTGGATTGCTTCCAATTTCACTTCATTATGATCAAATGCACTCATCATTATTACTTTGTGACGAGTTTTACCCGAATTTATATGCTTGAGTTCGTTCAAGCCATTTCCGTCAGGAAGATTTACATCCAAAAAAACCAATTCAGGCTTTGACTGGTCAAACAATTTTCTACCTTCTTTGAGTGTACCTGCAGCTAAAACAGAAAAGCCTTTTCGCGCCAAAAATCTAGACAAAAGACTCCTAATTTCCGGTTCGTCATCTATTACTAGGATTAATTTGTTCTTCATCACATAATTATCAACTCTCCTTACGCTAGTGTACATTCATTTGCTAATTGGGTATAATAAGTAAAGTGTGGTTACGTTAGTAAAAAGGTGCAGCCATAGGCTACACCTTTCGAAATTCTAAACCTATTTCACTTCACTTTTTCTATTTTATCTTTTGCAGTCTGCAAGGCTGATTTCGTAGCCTCCAGACCTTCGGATTTGGCTTCCAAAAGCTTGGACTTCAAATCTCCTATTATCGATTGAAAATCTCCAAGAAGGCTGTTTAACTTTTCTTTTTGTGGGCCAAAGTCATCCTTGTTTTTGTAAAGATATGCTCCTATTAAAGCGCCCGTTACCAGTCCGCTGAGCCAAAGAGTTTTATTTATTGCTGATTTGTTCATAGTGTTTTTGTTTTTAGTGAATTTAGATTTTTGAATTCCTTTGAGTTCGTCTACTATTTGTTCCTTCGTTTTACCGATTTTTTTCTGAAGGCGTCGCCAGAACTCATCCTCGTTGCCTTCTCCAAAAATTAAATCCTCATCAGAAAGATTGGCGTATTGTTGCTTTAACTTATACTTGAGAAGATTCCAATTTCCTTTTATGTCTTTAAAATTCATTGCTTCGTTGGTTAGAGTTTCAAATTCGTTTGGTTGATCCTAATTGATTTGCAAGCAGGATACTTAATTAACTAAATTCCTCTACCTGAAATCAATCTGAATAGAACAGCGATGATCGCCAATACAAGTAATACGTGGATCAATCCTCCTGCACTATAGGCAAATACTCCTACTAGCCAGCCGATCAGAAGAATTGCTGCGATGAAATACAATAAAGAACTCATAGTTTTGGTGTTTAGGTTGTGTGATATATTTACATCTCGTATTTCAACACGTGTGCCTCAATTCAGGATTATCACATAAAACGAGGTAAAATGAGTGTTTTGGTCATTTAAGACTACTTTTGCAAAGAATTAATAAGAATAAAATTTAACCTAAGGAGTAATTAATTCCCCAATTTAGGGAAAATATCAAATGAAAAACGAGCAAAACCCATCCATACGCCAAGTCAAAATTTATTCGATCGTAACTCTTATCCTGATTATTTTAGGCAGCGGACTATCTTATTGGACAGCAGGCCGAATAGAATTTTATTCCGATGCTGTGATGCACACTACAGAGGTTCTTCAGCGCACGGATCAGTTATATTCAAGTATTCTGGAAAGAGAGACCAATATCCGAGGATACGGACTCACAGGAAATGAAGAATTTTTGACAAACTATCATCAGTCCAATGTGGATGCCGAGCTGCTACTATCCCAACTACAGGCCTTGACAATGGATAACGCTCAACAGCAAAATAATATAGAAGAACTCAGAGGACTCATCAATACGAGAGTTAGGACTTTCGATGCCACCATAGAATATATGAAGGAGCATAGAAACTTAATTGGATTCATAGATCCTATCAAAATAAATAATGCACTGGGAGGCTATAGGATGATCAAACAATTGGTTCTTGAAATTAATGAGATAGAAAACAAACTTTTCAAAGAAAGGAATCAAAGCTTGTTCAACAATATAAATGCACTTCCCTTTATAGTCGGTCTCATTTCTATCTTCTCGATTACTATAGGTTTGGTAACCTTTTTCTCCATCTATCAATATAACAAAACACAACAGGTAGCGAGTAAGGAGATTACCCTATATCAAGAAAAACTTAGAGATCAGATCAAACTATTGGATGACTCAAATAAAGAGCTTGAGTCATTTGCCTATGTGGCCTCACATGATTTACAAGAACCATTACGGAAGATCACTGCCTTTTCAGATTTATTGAATGAACAATATAAAGACAAATTGGAAGGTGATGGTGATCTATATCTGAGCAGGATCACGGCTGCAGCAGTGCGAATGAGACTATTGATCACTGACCTGTTGGATTACAGCAGAGCAGGTAGAATAGATGATGAAAAAATAAAATCCGTGAAATTGTATAAAGTCATTTCCGAGATGCTTGAAGACTTCGAAATAGCTATCAAAGACAAGTCAGCCAATATCACTTTGGGAAAGCTACCTAAAGTAAGGGGTTCTGGTACTGAATATCGACAGGTATTTCAAAATCTGATTTCTAATTCCCTCAAATTCTCAAAGCCGGGCGTAAACCCGGAAATCTCAATCACTTCTGAGAAAGCAAGTCAAGAACTCATTGGTAAGCATTCTTCACTCAATATAAATGGAAATTACCACTGGATAAAAGTAAGCGATAACGGTATTGGATTTGAAAAACAACATGCAGATCGAATTTTCTCTATCTTCCAGAGGTTACATGGTAAGAAAGAATACGAAGGCACAGGAATAGGTCTTTCTATCTCTCGAAAAATCATAGAAAAGAACGGAGGAGTTATATTCGCAGAAAGCAGTCTAGGAAAAGGATCAACTTTCAACATCATTTTGCCATTTACAAATACTTGACATCTGTTAAATTCACAAATTGAGGCTGTACCTACTTAACAAAATCATGCTTATCTTTTCATCGAAATCGAACCCTTGTTCGTCATACAATATATGCTCATGTCCTTCGAGAAACCCATACACATCCTAGTCGCAGAGGATGACGAAGATGATAAATTATTAATCCTAAAAGCCTTTGAAAGGACATTGCCTAAGGAGAAAGTCACCTGTGTAGAAGATGGCGAGGCTCTTCTAAAATATCTAAAGCGAACCGCACCTTATGATGATGTGGAAAAGTATCCCAAACCGGATATCATTCTATTAGACCTTAATATGCCTCGAAAAGATGGACGTGAAGCACTGGCAGAAATAAAAAGCAACGAGGACCTGAGATCCATTCCTGTAATAATTTTTACAACTTCCAACAGTGTTGACGATATTCAGGCTACATACAAAATGGGTTCAAGTAGTTTCATTACCAAGCCGGGATCTTTTGAAGAATTGGTAAAAGTCACGGAAGAAATCGAGAACTATTGGTCAAAAACAGTAAAGTTGCCAGGATAAAGAAAAACTATGATTACTAAAGAAACAATTAGAATACTTTATGTAGATGATGATCCGGATGATTTCTTTCTGGTCTCTAGCTTGCTCAAAAGAATTACTAATACTTCCTATGAACTAGAATCTGCAACTAGTCTTGAAGAATCCATTCAAAAATTGGATGATAACTTCGACCTTTTCCTAGTTGATTACAAACTGGGTAAAGACACTGGTCTAGAACTGATTCGCGAAATAAAATCGATAAGAAAACATGCACCTGTAATCATGCTCACAGGCATGGGCACAGGAGACATTGATCGGGAAGCGTTTACTCTTGGTGCCTCTGACTACTTAGTCAAAGGCGAATTCGATGCGCAAACACTGGACAGAACACTGCGATATGCCATTCGGGATGCACAGTTGATGGAATCTCTGGCAAGCGCTGCAGTCAAGTTTAGATCTATTTTCGAGTTAGCCAGTGATCCATTCCTTTTGATGGATGATGAGGGAAAAATACTAGAAGTGAACCCTGCATTTTTAAAGAAATTTGGAAATAAGGCCTACAATTCTGACACTGAAAATAGTTTCTTCAAAGACCTCCTGCCAGAAAAATTCTCCCGGCAAGAATTAGAGGATTTGTTTTTCAATGGTGAAGAGCTTTATGATATGGAAGCACTGATGACAGTCGATCACGGACACACCATCAACAGTCTAATCAGTATAGTAAAGCAAGATGGGAGAACTTACCAGGTTTTGATCAAGGATCTAAGCGCGATCAAAGCCAAAGAAGAGGAAGAACTCAACCTTAAAAAATTCTCCTCTACCGGCAGAATAGCAAGGCTTTTAGCACATGAAGTAAAAAATCCCCTTACTACTATTTTGCTCTCAGCAGATCAATTGAACCTAGAGCTTCCCGAGCATGTGCGAGCAGAAAGCGGTGACTTGATTGATGTGATCCGAAGGAATTGCGACCGAATCAACCACCTCGTAACTCAGCTGCTGGAAAGTACGAGATTCACAGAATTGGATTCCAAAAGTCACTCGATAAATATGCTCTTGGACGAATCTTTAGAACATGTAAAGGATAGACTAGAATTCAAAAAAATCACAATCTTAAAACAGTATCAAACCGATATTTGTGATATTCAGGTAGATGGTGAAAAGGTAAAAATAGCCCTGATTAACCTATTAGTGAACGCTATAGAAGCAATGCCTGAAAAGACCGGAAAGCTTATTTTGAGAACGACGATAAAGAACGGTCAGTGTAGAATCGAAATAAAAGACAACGGCGAAGGAATCCCTAAAGAAAATGTAGAGCGATTGTTTGAACCGTTCTTCACCAGTAAACCTACTGGATCTGGACTTGGACTTACCAATACTCAAAACATCATACTTAGTCACGGTGGCTCTATTCGAGTAAAGAGCGACGTAGGAAGAGGCACCTCATTCCTAATTACCTTCTCTCTTCCGAGTTAAAAAACTAGGTTAATTATTTTCTGATCCCTTCAACCGCTAAAATTGAAGGGATTTTTTACTTTAAGGAAAATATACCAATCCTAAACCCGATCAACCATGAATTGCCTAAAGACCTTATTGTTTGCCTTCCTTGCTTTTTGCACATGTTCGATCAGCTATTCACAGAATCAACCTATAAAGTTACTTTTCGAAAACCCTCATTACTTCGAATACAATAGCAAGCCAACTGCACTGATCACTTCAGCGGAACATTATGGTGCAGTTTTAAATGCGGATTTTAACTTTGAAAAATACCTCAATACACTTCACGAAGAAGGAATGAACTACACCAGGATTTTTATGGCAAGTTATTTCGAAATCCCTTCGAAAAGCTTTTCTATAAAGCATAATACCTTGGCACCTGAAGCGAATAAAGTGATAGTCCCTTGGCTCACCAAAACAGAAAATGGCGAAGTGAAATATGACTGGAACACATATAATCCAGTTTATTTCGAACGTCTCAATGATTTCATGAGCTTAGCCCAAGAACTGGACATCATCGTAGAAGTCACTCTTTTCTCTTCCATTTACAATGATGATCACTGGGAAATGAACCCTCAAAATCCATGCAATCGAGTGGATGGATCTGGCACATTAGACAGAAAATTAGTCCATACTACTGAAAACGGAGAGCTATTCACACTCCAAAAATCCTATGTCACCAAGCTGGTCAATGCGCTAAATGCCTTTGATAATTTCTTTTTCGAGATTCAAAATGAACCTTGGTCGGATAGAGGAACTACAGTGTTAAACATTGCAAATACCTACACGCTCGATGGTCCAAACTGGCAAGTAAAAGTGGACGTGGCAGATGAGAAATCGCTGGAATGGCAAGAGGCCATCGCCGAAACCATAGCAACTACAGAGGCTAAACTTCCGAAAAAACATCTCATCGCACAGAACTATTCCAACTTCAAAGCTCCTATTGCTTCTGTCTCCAAACATATTTCTATTCTGAATTTCCATTATAACTGGCCAGAATCAGCTACATGGAATTACCATTGGGATAAAGTCATTGGTTTTGATGAGTCTGGATTTGCAGGATCAGCGGATATGGTTTATCGCAGACAAGCTTGGGTGTTTATGCTTTCGGGAGGCGGACTTTTCAACAGCTTGGATTATTCCTTTTTCCCAGGAAAAGAAGATGGAACTGGCCAAAATGAAGCTCCTGGAGGAGGCAGTATTGCGCTGAGACAAGAGCTGAAGATCCTTTCTGAGACACTCCATACTATTGATTTGAGAAAAGCGCATCCAGCTGAATCGGATATAATCGGAGCACCTGGAATGATTGCATATGCCTTAAGTGATGGAAATGAGGGTTGGCTGGCATATTTGATTGAGGCGGGCGCGGCAACAACACAATTGATTGTGAAGACTTCAAGAGAATCGACTTACAATGTAGCAAGCATCAATACGCTTACCGGGGAGACAAATAATTTAGGAACCTTCAGTGCCAGCAATCAACGATTATCCATTCCTGTTTCTTTGATCAATGGGGAAATTGCTTTGAAAATCAAAGCCTTGAAACCAACAGAATGATAGAGTTCCAAGGGAAACTGGCTGCATTCGAGTTTAATCACTGGCAATATCACATTCCGATTTCCGACGAAGTCTCAAGCCAAATGATGGAAGAAAATCATCGCCGGGTTTTGGTTTGGATAAAAGACGAAGGACCATTTCACATGGCCCTGATGAAAGCTAAAGAATATTGGTATGTCTTGGTCAATCAAGAAATTCGTGGTCGGTTTCACCTAAATCAAGAAACCACTTTTCCAGTCAAAATAGAAAGGGATCATAGTGAATATGGACATGAAATGCCCGAGGAGCTCCAAGTGCTGATGGATCAGGACGAAGAAGGCGCGGACTATTTCAAAAGTCTCACTCCCGGCAAGCAGCGAATGATGGTCTATACCGTCACCAAAGTCAAAAATCCGGAAAGTAGGATAAAGAAAGCGCTAGCTATTATTCATCATCTCAAGCTGGCGAAAGGCAAGCTTGACTACAAACAACTAAATGAACTGATCAAATATTATAATAAGTTATAGGAAACATTCGATGCCTTAGATCACATTTTGTATTTTGGACTTACTCAATTACCCCTTGAAATGAAGAAACTGCCAGAAATAAACTGCGATTTAGGTGAAGGCATACCAAATGAAAAAGAACTCTTCCCGCTCATCGATACAGCAAGTATCGCCTGCGGCGGGCATTTTGGAGATGAGAATACAATAAGTGAAAGTATAGCGCTGGCTTTAGAATACGAAAAAAAAATAGGTGCCCATCCCTCCTATCCTGATCAGAAAAACTTCGGTAGAAAAACAATGAAGATATCAGACAAGGATCTACAAAAGTCAATTTTGATTCAACTACTGAAGTTTGATCAACTGGCAGAAAAAGCAGGCCTGCCTATGGATCACATCAAATTCCACGGAGCGCTCTACAATGATGCTTCTGCCAACCCTGAACTAGCAGACAGACTCACCGACTTTATTGCAAATCATTTTCATAATACGCCATTATTTACCTCACCACATTCCCAACTTGAGAAATATGCGATGCAGAAAGGCTTACGGAATAGAACTGAAGTCTTTGGAGATCGGCGATATCTGGACAATTACCAGCTGCTGCCCAGATCAGTGTTTGGATCTCACATGATCACAGAAGCAGAGATTTCTCCCCAACTCAAAACTTTACTGGGTAGGGGCTATGTGTTATCAGATCTGGGTAAAAAACTCAAATTGAAACCCGATACGATTTGTTTCCATGGGGACAATCCAGGGATCAGTGATTTCTTGCCAATAATCCGCGAAAAATTCTGGACATGAAGCCCATAGTAAAACAAATCACTCCCCTGCTCTATGAATTTGAATGGAACTCAGCCGTTACAGATGCACTACTTCAGCAGCAATTAAGTTTTAAATCTAATCTTCAGAATGACTTCTCTTCAGAGATTTCAGAGCTTCGCATGGGTTTTAAATCTCTCGCCGTTGTCCTTTCAAAGCCGGTAGAATCAGCACTGCTCAGCGATTGGCTTCAGTCTACAAATCCCGAAGAATCGTCCAAGCTTTCAGAAAAAATCTGGCAGATTCCTGTTTGCTACTCCCAGGAAACTGGGCGAGATCTTGAATCTTTAGCTAAGGATAAAAACATACCCCAAGAAAAGCTAATCTCAATACATTCGCAGTCTCTGTATCGACTTCATTTCTATGGTTTCTTGCCTGGATTTATGTATTTGAACGGACTGGTGAAGGAGTTGCACACGGCAAGAAAAAGCGTTCCGGATAGAGTGGTTCCAGCTGGCTCAGTTGCGATCGGTGCAGCACAAACCGGAATTTATCCATCTTCCAGTCCCGGAGGGTGGCATTTGATAGGGCAAACTCCGATTCCACTTTTTGATCCCAAACTAGCCCATCCCGTCTTTGCTACAGCCGGTGAGCGTATAGAATTTATCCCGATTACTAAGCTGGAATTTGGTCAACTGAGAAGACATCCACAACAAGCAACATTCAGATGATTCGGGATATTGGCTATTTGAAAGTATTGAAAACTGGCCCAGGAACTTCCGTGCAGGATGGAGGAAGAATTGGCTTTGCTCAATACGGTGTTCCACTTTCGGGAGGGTTAGATAGGCGCTCGCTTTCATGGGTAAATCATCTGCTGAAAAACAAGGATACGGATGCAGTTCTGGAGATTTGCCAGCCTGGATTGAAAATTCAATTCGATGCTCCTACACTGATTTGCCTTGCAGGAGCGAAAGCTGCGATTAAACTAAATGAAGAAGCAATTTCCAGCTATGGTATAGTAGAAATCCGACAAAATGATCAATTGGACATCGGTGAATTTCATCAAGGTTCCGTGCTCTATTTGGGGATCAAAAATGGCTTTCAATCCGAAAAAGTCATGAGTTCCAGAAGTTGGTTTGCAGGAATCACCACCTGTGATTTTGCAAAAAAAGGAGATAAGATTCCTTATTTCACAAATCAGGAAATCCCTGCCTCCACCGCTTCAAAAGCCAAATGGAATTTTGATTGGTCTTTGGAACAAATCATAGAGGTGTATCCTGGCCCGGACTGGGAATTAGTGGAGATTGAAAACCAAAAACTTATTGTATCCGGCGAGTTTACCATCTCTGATCTCAAAAACAGGATGGCCATTCAACTGGCGGAATTACTTCCCAATTCAATAGCTGAAATGTCCACTGCCCCAGTTTTTCCAGGCACAGTGCAGTTGACATCCGGCGGGAAACTGCTAGTCTTGATGAAAGATGCACAAGTCACAGGCGGCTATCCTCGAATCCTTCAGGTATCTGAGGAAGGTATTTCTATTTTGGCACAAAAGAGACCGCAACAAAAAATCAGATTTCGATTGATTTGAACCTAATTTCATGCAAATATAAAAAGCTAATAATATTAAAGTAGGCGTAAAGAAATAGATTCAAGCTGGCTTAGACATTCCTCCAACTGACATGACACTTTCTTCGGCGACCTTCGCCTTCTCCGTGGTCAAATAACTTTCTCAAAAAAATCACACTTGCGTCTTGAGGAAAGGCAGAAAGCCTATTATATTACACTTTTACAATGAACCCGATACCTTATGGATACTCGCTTAAAAGACCAAATTTTGGAGCAGGGAATGCACCCTGAAACCGTAGCACAACAAATTCAACATTTTGAAAACGGCTTTCCTTTTCTAAACATTACCGCTCCTGCCACTCCTGGAGATGGAATCCGAGTTTTGAGCGAAAAGGAGTTGAGGGATTTCTTGATGACTTATCCAGAAAAGGCTTCTCAGATAGAAGTATTAAAATTTGTGCCTGCCAGTGGTGCAGCTTCACGGATGTTCAAGGATCTTTTTGCTTTTCTGGAGGGTGATGGTGACATCAGCAAATCAGCCTTTGTTCAGAAGTTCATGGACAACATTGAGAAATTCGCATTCTACGAGGATCTTGATGAGGTGTTGGAAAGTCAAGAAAGCAGTATATATCAAGCGCTCGACACCAAAGATTACAAGAGTATTTTGGCTGCATTGCTTTTAGATGAGGGACTTGGCTACGGCAACTTGCCTAAGGGTTTGCTGAAATTTCACCGCTATAAAAACGGCAGAAGAACTCCTGCATATGAGCACTTGATTGAAGGCGTTCAATATGCGATAGGCACAGGCTCTTTGGTCAAAATCCATTTCACTGTTTCTCCTGAGCATACCGACAAATTCAAAAAGGAGATTGAAAAGATACTTCCTGAGATAGAGAAAGAATTTGAAGTCACCTTTGATATCAGCTATTCCCAGCAGAAAATATCTACGGATACCATCGCGGTAAATACTGATAATACACCATTTACCGAAGAAGACGGAAGCATACTTTTCCGTCCAGCCGGACATGGAGCACTACTGGAAAATCTCAACGAAGTGTCTGCAGATCTGATTTTTATCAAAAACGTAGATAATGTTGTACCTGATCGACTAAAAGAAGAAACCAAAAACTATAAAATGGCGATTGGCGGATTGCTTTTGGAAATTCAGGAAAAAGTATTTCATGCACTAAGAAATTTGGAGAAAGAGGAGAATGAAGAATCAGTCACTAACGCAGAGAAAGTTTTGACAAATGCTTTGGGAACAAAACTTCCAGAGAATTTCTCCACTCTTTCTGTTGAAGCAAAATCAGCTTTCCTAAAAATCAAACTTAACCGCCCTATGCGTGTCTGCGGAATGGTCAAAAACACAGGAGAACCTGGCGGAGGGCCTTTTTGGGTTAAAGAAGATGACGGATCACAGTCTCTTCAAATCTTAGAAACTGCCCAGATTGATTTGAACAATCCTGCATCCAAAGAACATTTCAATGCAGCAACCCATTTCAACCCAGTTGACTTGGTTTGCGCTACCAGAAACTATAAAGGAGAATCATTTGACCTGCTCAAGTACAGGGATATGATGACAGGGTTTATCACAGAGAAATCAAAAAGTGGTAAAAACCTCAAAGCATTGGAATTACCCGGACTTTGGAATGGGGCTATGTCTGGCTGGAATACCATATTCGTGGAAGTTCCGCTGATCACCTTCAATCCTGTAAAAACAGTGAATGACCTATTGAGAGACGAACACCAGTAAAAATTTAAATGTATAAAGTTTAAAGTGAGAAGTATGACAGGTAAAGACTTCTCACTTTACATTTCTTCCTTTTTCCCTTCGTACAGGTCGTATTTCAGCAAGCGACAATCAATTGTACCGTTCCAGAATTCCATTCTACGACTGGCTTTAAGCCCGATTTTTTTTGCCAATTCCAGATTTCCTGTGAAGATATAGCCTCTGTATCCTGCGCATTTCTGCTTCAGGAAATCGCCCATTCTTTTATAGGTAATTTCCAGTTCATCATTCTCCCCTAGCCTTTCACCGTATTCCGGATTGAACATGATCACACCACGGGGCTTCTCAGGTATTTCTGTTTCGGCAAAATCACAAACTTGGAATTCGATCATGTGATCTACTCCTGCCGTTATCGCATTTTCCTGAGCGAAAGAAATTGCCTGAAGTGAAATATCCGAAGCGATGATCTTTAGATCTGGAAGCTCCATGATTTTACTTTCCAGCTTACTTTTCTTTGCCAAAAAAGCCTGCTCATCATAACCCAAAATATGCTGGAATGAATAATGATCTCTGTAAAGTCCCGGGTATCGCTTTGTTGCCATCAGCGCCGCTTCGATAGCCAAAGTACCCGAACCGCACATAGGATTGATAAAAGGAACCCGCGTGTTCCACTCGGTAGCATAGATCGTCGTTGCCGCCAAAGCCTCCATCATAGGAGCTTTTCCAGGAATCTTGCGATAGCCATGCTTGGCAAGCGTATCTCCTGAGGTATTGATATAAACTATGCATTGGGTTTCTTTCCAATACACCTGAAAAACCAAGCCATTGAAATCAGACCCAGAATCTGGCCTTCTCCCTTTCAGATCTCGGAAGCGATCTACAATAGCATCTTTGACTTTCACATTTACAATCAATGGAGTCGTGATGCTCTCGTTTTCTGCAACAGAATTTACAGAGAAATAACCATCTACATCGAGGTAGTCTTCCCATGGAATAGCTTTGAATCTTCGGTAGATGTCGTCTGCATTCCTCAGGTAAAAAGACTTGATTTCGTAGAGAACTTGGGAAGCAGTACGGAGATAAAGATTAAGATCCATGCACTCTTCCATCGTGGCTCTCAACTCTATTCCTGTCCTAGTGACAGATTCGGGTACAAAACCAAGTTCACGAATTTCCTTTTCCAGGTAAGAAACCGAGCGATCCTTACAGGTAACAAAAACTTTTCCTTTGAGATTAAAATCAAGCATGCGCAAAAGTAATAAATGCCCATGACAAGTACTTCTCAAATACGGGGATGATAATTAAGGGCATCCCGTATGACCATTAAAAAACAAATTATAACCAGATGAAATCAAGCACGACTAAAAAGTCATACGGAGAAATGATTACTCCTAGCGAGATTCCATCTGACCACTAAAAAATAATCTGTATGTACGCTTTTCTGCCAGTAGGCGAATTCTGTTTGGTCAACGGGTTGGAAGCCCGATGACCGAAGACCGGAGTAAACCTGAATTCAAAGTGTTTTTGGACCTTCGATCCTATAAATTTTCTACTGTCAAGATTCTGAATAACGGATCATAAATAGACTGAATTTTAGGCGATTTGATATCCGTTAGCTTACGAAGTTAACTTTTTGAAAGTAGGGGGAATTCCGTATAATTATAAACAGATGAAAGATCAATGGATTCTTCTCCGCTCTTCCTTCAGGCCTTGTGATTCATCAATTATTCAGGGGAAAACTCGCAAACGTTTGCGTAACTTAAAAAAAATCCCTTTGGTGCAATGCCACTAAATCTTGAATTTTATATTGAACAATAATACCTTATTTATGAAATACACCCGAAACTTACTCGCGGTCTTATTCACTTCTCTTACACTTGCCAGCTGTGCCGGTGAACAAAAAACAGAAGATGGCTGGACCGATTTATTCAATGGAAAAGACCTTACTGGCTGGAAACCTGTCGCGGGAACGGCCACATTTGAAGTAGTAGATGGAACTATTGAAGGATCCGCAGTAGCGGGATCTCCAAATACTTTTTTAATAACTGAAGAAACTTATGGAGATTTCATTCTGGAGCTGGATCTCAAGATCGAACACTCTTCCAGTAATTCCGGTGTAATGGCACGAGGTCAATTTGACCCAGCTGCCAGAGATGGAAAAGGCTTAGTATTTGGCTATCAGATCGAAGCTGATCCATCTGAAAGAGCTTGGTCTGGTGGAGTGTATGATGAAGCAAGAAGAGGCTG
Source organism: Algoriphagus antarcticus (assembly GCF_002150685.1). Lineage (GTDB taxonomy): Bacteria > Bacteroidota > Bacteroidia > Cytophagales > Cyclobacteriaceae > Algoriphagus > Algoriphagus antarcticus. The sequence goes on along the minus strand of NZ_MSSW01000003.1, from coordinate 118,762 downwards.
GCTATATCCACTTGATCTTAATCCGGAAGCCAAGTCTGCTTTCAAGATGGGTGAATTCAACCACTATAGAATAGAAGCAATTGGCAATGAAATCAAAACCTGGGTGAACGGTCAGGAAGTAGCCTATGTAGTCGATGACATGGATAAAACAGGCTTTATCGGCTTGCAAGTACATAGTATTAAGAAGCCAGAAGATGCGGGAAGAAAGACTACCTTCAAGAATGTAAAGATTCAGACTGAAAACCTTGAGCCAAAAGCATTTGATAAGGATATTTTCGTTGTCAATAATAGCCTTAACTCACTGACAGAATACGAGAAAAACAATGGATGGAAATTGCTTTTCAACGGTCAAAACTCAGATGGCTGGAAAGGTGCATACAAGGAGACATTCCCAGAATCAGGTTGGTCTGTCAATGAAGGTCTTTTGACTATTGCAGCAACGGACGGTAGCGAATCTACCAATGCCGGAGATATCGTAACCAAAGAGCAATTTTCAGCCTTCGACTTGACATTTGAATTCAGACTTACCGAAGGAGCCAATAGTGGTTTGAAGTATTTTGTAACTTTATCGGAAGGAAATAAAGGTTCAGCAATTGGGCTGGAATATCAAGTGTTGGATGATGACAATCACCCGGATGCGAAAATGGGAATAGAAGGAAACCGCACGATGGCATCTCTTTATGATCTGATCAAAGCTGATAAGCAGGCTAGGTTCATCAAGCCTGTAGGAGAATGGAACAAAGGCCGTGTGGTAGTGACTCCAGACAATAAGGTTGCTCATTACCTTAATGGGGTCAAAGTATTAGAATATGTGCGTGGATCACAAGAATTCCGTGACTTGGTAGCCAAAAGTAAGTATGCTAAGTGGGAAAACTTTGGTGAAGCTACAGAAGGTCACATCCTCCTTCAGGATCATGGCAACGAGGTGAGTTTCAAAAATATCAAAATCAAGACCTTAAAATAAATACCCAAAATCAACCATGAAATCGAGCTTGACTAAAGCGATAGGCAGAGGGATGATTATCCGTAAGGAGAGATTCTCCCGAATCAAGTTCGGGACAGGGTATATAACCATAAAAAAGCAATTAATAAACACTTGAAATCGAGCTTGACTTAAGTGACAGGCAGAGGGATAACTATCAACCATGCGAGATTTTCATGTGACCTATGTAAACCAAATTATAAACACATGAAATCGAGCTTGACTAAGCGACAGGCAGAGGGATGATTTTCCGTACGGAGAGATTCTTCCGAATTAAGTTCGGGACAGGCTATGTGACCTCTAAAAATCAAATTATATACACATGAAAAAGAACAACAACAGAAGAGAATTCATCAAAAAATCTGCTGCTGCAACTGTTGGCTTATCTGCACTGGGTACTGCCGCTTTTTCAGCAAAATCTTATGCTAGAATCATAGGTGCAAATGAACGATTGAATGTGGCAATAGCAGGATTGGGAAGAAGATTGGGAGCATACTACGAGCCAATCGGCTTGAAATCCAGTAATGTCAATCTCATGTATCTCTGCGATGCCATGGAATCTCAGATGCCAAAGGCAGCTAAGAACTTTGAAAAGTATATAGACTACGCGCCCAAACTAGAGCAGAACGTCATGAAAGTGATGGATGACAAGGATGTGGATACCATGATTATCGCCACACCAGACCACTGGCATGCGCCGGGCACCTGGCTAGCGCTTGAGCGTGGCAAACATGTCTATGTAGAGAAGCCTTGTTCGCATAATCCTCACGAAGGTGAGTTGCTGATTGCTTTGCAAAAAAAGTATAACAAAGTGGTGCAGATGGGTAATCAGCAACGCTCGGCTCCTGAAAGCAGAGAAATCATCTCAGCTATTCACAATGGTGCCATAGGCAAAGCTTTTATGGCGAAAGCCTTTTATAGCAATAACCGGGGAGCGGTGCCAAATCCAACCGCAGCTCCTGCTCCTGCAGGATTAGACTGGGAACTGTTCCAAGGTCCTGCACCACGTAAAGCATACACGCATGATACCTGGGATTACAACTGGCACTGGTACGGATGGGAATATGGAACTGCCGAGACAGGAAATAATGCTACCCATGAACTCGATGTAGCTCGCTGGGCACTTCAAGTGGATTACCCAAGTGAGGTACAGGTTACTGCTGATAAGAGACACTTTCCCGATGACGGCTGGGTAATGTACGACACGATGGATGCTACATTCAAATTTGGAAACGGTTCCGTAATCCAATGGGATGGCAAGAGCCGAAATAGCTACAAAACCTATGGCTCAGACCGTGGCACAATCATTTACGGCACAGAAGGATCAGTGTATGTAGATAGAGGTGGATACAAACAATTTGACAGATCAGGCAAAGAGGTGAAAAACAGTATGTCTTCAAGTAATGAAGCAGGCACCGCACTTGGTGGAGGTGGCGATATGAGTACTACCCATATTGTCAATTTCTTCAATGCAGTTCGAGGCTTGGAAAAGCAAAATTCCACCATAGAAGAAGGAGCAGTAAGTACCCTGCTCTGCCACTTGGCCAATATCAGCTATAGAACCGGTGAGAGCCTAGTTTGTGATCCAAGTAATGGACATATCAAAAACTCTAAGAAGGCTTCAGCACTTTGGACCAGAGAATACGAAAAAGGCTGGGAGCCACCTAAAGTTTAGTGAGTTGATTAAATGATTTACAAATCAAAATGCAGATTCATAATGACTCCTGGAAAAGACCGGCAACAGCTGGTCTTTTTTTAGGTCTTTCACCCTATATTTTATTTAAGTTTTATATTCCAGGATTATCTAGATGATATTTATTTCGGCTTGAAAAGAGAAATAAACCCTCTACTATTTACATAATCACTTAGGTATGGTTACTAAATTCATGAGCCTTTTTTTTGAAGAAAAATATTTCGAATGACCCTAACTCGAAAAATATTACTGAGCAATAAAAAATTTTAAACAATTGTCCTGATTTCTAATTAATACCTATTGTTACCAGACAACAAGGTTTTTAACCGCTTAAATGTGCAATCGATTTCGTAAATAGAATTTCGACATTATTCGAAAATATTAGCGAATGTTATACCTTAATGTGTGGTAACAAAAATTTGGATTTCGCTTGAACATTTAAGCAAGGATTGAATAAGGTTACCAAAGCAAATTTTATTTTAACAAAACCCAATTTACTATGAAAGCAAAATTTTACACGCATTTGCGGGTAGTGTTGTTTTTGCTGCTCTCTGTCTCCTACAGCTGGGCGCAAGAAACACAAGTAAGCGGCACTGTTTCTGATGAAACAGGCCAGCCGTTACCCGGTGCCACTATCCTCGTCAAAGGTACCACGACAGGAACCACATCGGATTTGGATGGAAAGTATTCTATTTCCAGCCCTGCTAACGGAACTCTGGTTTTCTCATTTATTGGATACAATCCAGTAGAAAAAGTTGTAGGAAACCAAACAGTTCTTGATGTCAACTTATCTCCTGATCTATCGGATCTTGAAGAAGTAGTTGTAGTAGGATACGGTACTGCCAAAAAGAGTCAATTGACTGGAGCGATATCTTCAGTAGGCTCCAAGGAAATTCAAGAATTACCGATAACGGATGCAAGACAAGCACTTCAAGGTCGAGCTGCTGGTGTCGATGTGACACAGGCAGGTTCGAAGCCCGGCTCTGCACCTCAAGTTCGTATCCGTGGTCGTCGATCTTTTAATGCTTCGAATGAACCACTATATGTGGTTGATGGAATTCCGACCGTAGGTGGACTTGATGATATCAATCCACAGGATATTACTTCTATGGAAGTCCTCAAGGACGCTTCAGCTACTGCAATTTATGGCTCTAGAGGAGCCAATGGTGTGGTATTGATTACGACTAAAAGAGGATCAGTTGGAAAGACGATCGTGACTGTCGATTCTTATTATGGCGTTAGTCAGGAGTTAGGGAGAATTGAAGTCTTCGACGGTCCTGAATTTGCAGAGTACAAAAGAGAATCAAGAAGAGCTACCGGAAGATATCCAGAGGGACCTGCCACGGCGGAAGCGGATGCAAAGATCTTTGAACCCGTTGAATTAGAAGGAATTGCTTTAGGGAGAAGCACTGACTACCCAGCTGGATTAATGCAGACTGGAAATATTCAAAGCCACCAAATTGGAGTAAGTGGAGGAAGTGAAAAAACCACCTTTTTCATATCGGCAAACTATTTCAAAGACGTGGGTGTCATTCAGAATCAAGACTTTACACGATATACTTTCCGTATTAATTTAGATCACCAAATCAACAGTAAAATTAAGATCGGAACATCGACTTTATTCTCTCGCAGTGATAGAAATGGGGAAAATTTCAACCCGCTTGGAGGCGCATTAGCTGAGAACCCACTTGGCAAGCCTTTCGATGATGAAGGAAATCTGATTTTCCTTCCAACTACAGACGGCTTAAGAACCAATCCTTTCGCAGAGGTCGTTCCGGGTGCTCAGGTGGATGAAACCAGAAGGTATCGTGCATTTACTAGTTTTTACGGTAGTTGGGATATTGCAAAGGGACTTAGCTATAGAGTGGTTTTTGGTCCTGACTTGAACATCAGACGGACGGGTCGTTTTACAGGTTCTCAAACCAATGCAAGACGTGGGGGACCTGCTGCAGGCAGCGTGGATGATCGATTCCAGTTCAATTACACATTAGAAAATATCTTTACGTATAATAAGACTATTAATTCTATCCACAATATAAATATCACGGCGCTCCAATCTTTTCAGCAGGATCGATTTGAGCGTACTACATTGAGTGTACTAGGTATTCCTGCGGCTTCTCAGCTCTACCATAGATTGGGCGATGCCTCGCAGATCACAGGAGCGAATACAGATTTGATCGAATGGTCTTTGCTTTCTTACATGGCTAGAGTGAATTATAGTTTTAAAGAAAAATTCATAGTCACTGGTACTGTACGAGCTGATGGTAGTTCACGATTTGGCGCTAACAACAAATTTGGTTTTTTTCCTTCAGCAGCAATAGGCTATAATTTGCATCAGGAGGAGTTTCTGAAAAACTCCAAAAATGTAGATGTGTTAAAATTGAGAGTGAGCTATGGTTCTATTGGTAACCAAGCGATTGACCCGTATCAAACTCAGGCTTTATTGGGAAGGACTTCTTATGCTTGGGATACCAATACGGCTGCATTCGGATATAGACCCAATTCAATCGGTAACCCTGACTTGAGATGGGAAACTTCTACCACATTTAATTCGGGGTTGGATTTCTCTTTCTTCAAAGGTAGGATTATGGGTAGCTTGGAGTATTATGTAACAAATACTTCTGATTTGCTAGCTCCGCAGCCACTTCCTAATTCCACTGGTTTTGGAGGATTTTTAACCAATATCGGTGAAACTCAGAACAGAGGCATTGAACTTTCTTTGTCAACACTAAATATTGAAAAAGGAGATTTCACTTGGTCTACTGATATCATATTTACCAGAAACAGAGAAGAGATCATATCTCTACCAAATGGAGATGATCTGGCAGCGGGAAGATTTATCGGACAGCCACTGACCGTTTTCTTTGACCTGAAAAAGGTTGGAATTTGGCAAACTTCGGAAAAGGATCTTGCTGAAAGTTTTGGTGACAAACCTGGGGAAATTAAAATTGAAGACGTTAATGGAGATAACAGAATCAACTCCCTTGATCGTCAAATTTTAGGTTCTGCGGTAGCTGATTTCTCTATGGGTGTGACTAACCGTTTTAATTTTAAGGGTTTTGATTTCTCTTTCTTCATCTTCACAAGACAGGGATCAATGATCAGATCACTCTTTCACACTAGTAATAACAACCTATTTGGTCGATACAATAACTTGGATGTGGACTACTGGACTCTAAACAATCCTACAAACGCTTATCCGAGACCAAATGAAAATCAAGAATTCCCTAAGTATAGCTCCTCCCTGAACCTTTTTGATGGTAGCTTCATCAAAGTCCGAAATATAAACTTAGGCTACACCTTCAATGATGTTGCCTTGAAAAAAATCGGATTCAGCAGTTTGAGATTGTTCAGTAGTATTCAGAATCCATTTATTTTCTCAAACTACCGTTCAGTTCACAAGGGAGTTGATCCTGAGACCTTTATGGATGGAGAGCAGGGTGTAGAAGCTGGTGCAATCACTGCAAATGTCACACCTCCAGTCGTTCAGTACACATTTGGAGTTAACGTAAAGTTCTAATTTCTAAGCAACTAGAATCATGAAAAAAATATCTAAACAATATCAATTGAAATCCTGGATTACGTCAGGAGCATTAGCCGTTTCACTTATTCTGGCTTCTTCCTGTCAGGATGCACTGCAGGAGGATGTCATTTCCCGAATTGGGAATGATTACATGAATACATCAAAGGGACTTGAAGATGGTGTAAATGCTGCCTATACGTCTTTAAGAGCGTGGTACGGAACCGAAAGGGGACATAATATGACTGAATTCGGAACCGATATCTACACCAATGGTGCAGACGGCTCTTGGAAATTTATGAATACTTACACCAATGAATTTGATTCGCAAAACGGACAAGTCCGGCAGCTTTGGGATGAGTTCTATAGCGGAATCAATACGTGTAATGCGATAATTGAACGAGCTCCAAACGTAACTGGAATACCTGAGGCGACTAAGAAAATACGAGTGGCTGAGGCAAAATTTATCCGGGCACATCATTACTTTATTATGGTGCAGCTTTTCGGTGCAGTTGATCTGCAACTAGCCGAAACTATTGTTCCTACTCGGAAAGTGAGCAGGGCAACTGTATCAGAAGTTTATTCGGCCATCATCGCAGATTTGGAAGAAGCTATACCGGATTTGGAAGGGACGAAAGTTTCCGTCCAGTATGGCAGAGCTACACGTGCCGCAGCTCAGAATCTGTTAGGTAAGGTATACCTTACCAGAGCTACTTCTGAAGCAAAACAGACGGATGACTTCGCTAAAGCCGAAACACTTTTCACAAGTGTAGTGGCTTATGGATTTACTCTTATGCCTCAGTATAGCATGATCCATCAGTTTGGCAATGAACGGAATGATGAAGTAATTTGGTCTATTCAGTATACTAGAGATCCATTGACCAACGGTGGAGGAAACAACTCTCACGTATTCTTCTTGATGGAATACGATACACAAGCTGGAATGCGTAGGGATACTCAAAATGGTCGACCATTCAAAAGATTCAGACTGACCCCTTTTGCACTGAATACAGTTTTCGGAGAAAGAGTAAATGACAGTCGATACAAAGCCTCATTTATTGATGTCTTTTTCTCCAACAGACCAGGGACATTCAATACTAGTTTTGATCTTTCCAAACCTTCTGTGACTTACGCAGAAGGAGATACTTCTATTTTCATTCCAGGATTTGAAATGTCTCTTGCGGATAGAGCAAAGAAAAAATACCAGGTTTTGGTTCCAAGCAGATATGACGAAAGATTATTTCCAGGGTTGAAAAAGCATTTGGACCCGGGAAGAGCTGACTTGACTCAATTTGAAGGTGGACGTGACTTTATCGCGATGCGATTGGGAGAAACCTATCTAGCTCTAGCTGAAGCGCAGTTGAAACAAGGAAAAGTTGCTGAAGCGACAGCCACCCTGAATGTGGTAAGAAGAAGAGCTGCATTCTCGGGCAAAGCCGATGCTATGGAAATCACCGCCGCCCAAATGACGATGGACTTTCTCATGGAGGAAAGAGCTCGTGAACTTACAGGGGAGCAATTCAGATGGTTGGATTTGAAGCGTTGGGGCGTTTTGGTGGAGCGAGTGAAACTCCACAACGCACAAGCAGCTCCAAACATTAAAGATTTCCACGTTTTAAGACCAATTCCTCAGAATCAAATTGACCGAGCTGAAGGTGGACCAAGCGGTTTCCCGCAAAACACAGGCTATTAAGTTATTCATAGATATACAAAATAATATACTTAAAGAGCTGTCCCGAAATCCGGGACAGCTCTTTTTATTTTGTAATATCTATCACTAAATATTGAAATCATTAGCAAGGATATTTCATTTTTTAAACAATATTTTATCTATACAAGCTTAGGTTAACTACATAGATAAACAATGAAATTGGGCTTCTTATAATATAGCTAAAATACTCCAAACCCCCCTAAAATGATCACGAAATCGATTGCGTAGATTAATGAGGTGGTATAAGGACAGAAGAACTATTTTATTTTACATTGGAATGTTAATAATTCTTAATACAAATTAATTAACATTTAAATCAATTTATTCATTAACCATTAACTCTCTACTTATGTGGTACAAATTTTACAAAAACCTCTGGTTGTTTGTATTTTTCCTATGTATGAGCGTCACATTGACGCATGCACAAGAAGTACAAATCACAGGTACTGTTTTAGATGAAACAGACATGGCTCTTCCTGGAGTAACGGTCTTACTTAAAGGCACGACTACAGGTACGACAACCGATCTCGATGGAAAATACTCCATAAGCGCACCACAAGATGGTGTTTTGGTATTTTCATTTATCGGATATGATCCGATAGAAATGGAAATCGGTAATCAATCCGTAATAGACATTCGGATGAACCCAAATACTTCCGATCTAGAGGAAGTAGTAGTAATTGGATATGGTACCGCCAAAAAACGGGATATTACCGGCGCTGTATCTTCAGTCAATCCCAACAAATTAGAAAACGAAAACCCGAATTCAGTACAGGATATCCTTAGAGGTAATGCCGCTGGACTGAATGTAGGAATCAGTACCTCTGCCAAAGGTGGTGGATCACTTCAGGTAAGAGGGCAGACTTCCCTAAATGCTGGAAATTCTCCCCTATTGGTTTTGGACGGCGCTATTTACTATGGTGAACTAGCTGATATCAATCCAAATGATATTGAAAACCTAGAAGTACTCAAGGACGCAAGTGCTGCAGCTGTATTTGGAGCTAAAGCTGCCAATGGAGTAATATTGATTACGACTAAAAAAGGAACATTCGGTAAGCCTACTATCAAATTCAACATGAATGCTGGTCTGGCTAGTATGGCTACTTTTCCTGAGGTATATGGCCCAGATGGATTTGTAAGCTGGAGAGAAGATGTATTCAAAAGTATCAACGCAGGTGGTTATGATCCTTATGAATTCTCGGATCCTAGAACCCTACCGAGTAATATTTCACTAGAAGATTGGTTGGCTTATGATGGGTCAGCTGGAGACCCGGTCACCGTTTGGCTCCAAAGATTGAATATGCAGCCTGAAGAAATCCAGAATTATCAAGCTGGTAATTCTGTGGATTGGAGAGATAAGATTTTTCAGACAGGATTTAGACAAGATTACACAGTCAGCCTATCTGGCAGAAATGAAAACTTCAACTATTACTGGTCTGTAGGCTATCTGAATAACGAAGGTATCATCATCGGTGATGAATATGAGACTATCCGAACCAGAATCAACCTAGAAGGCAAAGTAAACAAGTGGCTTACTGTCGGAATGAACGTTCAATTTGCTACTCAGGATCAAAGTCAGGTAACTGTTAACTGGAACTTGTATAGAACTCTATCTCCATGGGGCTCCGAGTATAACGAGGACGGAACTTACAAATGGAGACCAAATGATGAGCAAAGCGGTGGAACACATCCTTTTTATGATAGAACTTACATAGACAGAATTGATAGAGATGTGAATATCAACTCTACTATTTATGCTGCTATTAAGCTTCCATTTGGCTTCAACTTCAGAACCAATTTCACTCCAAGATTTGAGTATTATGAATACTTCAATCACCAATCTGCTGCTCACGAAGTGTGGGGCGCCCAAGGCGGTATAGCTTCTAGAAGACAGCGCAAGGAATATTACTGGCAAATTGATAACATATTGACTTGGCAAAAAACTTTCGCTGAGAAGCATGATTTCAATGCCACTTTCTTAATAAACGCAGAGAAATTCCAGTCTTGGGATAACACCATGACTAATAATGGTTTTGAGCCTCATGATCGTCTTGGATATCATAACATTGGTGGCGGTATCAACCCAATCATCTCCAGTAATGACGAATACAGTACAGGCGATGCCCTAATGGGCCGATTGATCTATTCTTACGATGGGAAATATTCCACCACAGTATCGGTAAGAAGAGATGGGTATTCGGCGTTTGGTCAGAGTAACCCTAGAGCGTTATTCTATTCAGCAGCAGTTGGATGGATATTCTCCGATGAGGACTTTATAAATATTGACTGGCTGGACTTCGGGAAAATGAGATTCTCTTGGGGTAGCAACGGTAACAGAGATATTGGTAGATATGTAGCACTTTCCGATTTGAATACGGGTAAGTATTTCTACGAAAGACCAAGCGGCGAGCTATATCTGGTGAATCAGCTCTATGTAAACAGAATGCAAAACAACAACCTTAAGTGGGAAAGAACTGAATCTTTCAACCTAGGTTTAGATTTCTCAATCCTCAAAACCAGATTGACCGGTACTTTGGAGATGTACAAAATGTCCACTTCTGATTTGCTGGTAGAGAGAAGTCTCCCTGATTTCCTAGGCTTCAACTACGTATATGACAATCTAGGTCAAGTGGATAACAAGGGTTTCGAACTCACATTGAATTCTACCAACTTTGAAAGAAGCAACTTCATTTGGAGAACAACTGGAAACTTTCAATTGAACAGAAACGAAATTGTGAGCTTGTATGGTGATTTGGACGAAAATGGTGTAGAACTAGACGATCCAAGCAATGGATGGTTCATCGGTCGCGCAATCGACCAGATTTGGAATTATAAAACCCTAGGTATCTGGCAAACTGAAGAAGCTGAAGCTGCTGGAGAATACGGGGTGAAGCCAGGTGATTTCAAAGTTCAAGATGTAGATGGTGATGGTAAATTCACAAATGCTGACAGACAATTCCAAGGCTATACCGAACCACGTTTCCGTTGGAGTTTGAGAAATGAGTTTACTTTATTCAAAAACATAGACGTTTCTTTCATGATGTATTCTTACTGGGGACATGTAGGTTCGTTCAACCAGATGAAAAACAGAGATGGCTTCTTGGATAGAACCAGCTCCTATGTGACTCCATATTGGACAGAAGAAAACCCTAGTAACGAATGGGCAAGGCTAAACTCTAGCGAGGGTAGTGCTGGTGGGTATAATATTTACCGCAAAAGATCCTTCATCCGCCTAGAGAACATCTCTATGGGTTACAGTTTCCCTAAGCAATTGGTAGAGAAAGCTAAAATCGCAAATCTACGTGTGTATGGCAACATCAGAAATGTTGGATACCATGCTCCTCAATGGGACTTCTGGGATCCAGAAAACTCTGGCCCTATCCCGAGATATTTCACACTTGGAATTGACGTTACATTGTAAGCCTAAAAAAAAACTAAAATGAATATAAGAAGTAAAACAAACTCAATAAAGATCCTTTTGACAGGATTGATTATAGCAGTGACTTCTGGATGTAATGAAGATTGGTTGGAACCTAAGCCTTTGTCTTTCTACTCTCCAGAGAATACCTATAATGAAGCAAGTGGATTATGGGCAGCCTTGGTTGCCTGTGAAAGAAACATGCGCCATGAATATACCGGTGATGGCTCCCCTATTCTTACGGAGCACATTTTCTCCGAAGTAGCTATCGAAGGTACGACCGATAAATCCGGACCTGCTCAGGATATGGACCTTCTGATCACACCAGATGCAAATCTCAACAGTACAAATACAAACAGAATCGGATGGTACTGGTATGAGGGATACAAAGGAATCAAGTATGCAAATACAGTAGTTTCCAGAATCGATGAACCTCAGGATTATGAAAATGAAGGTGAAAGGAACCATATTCTTGCAACTGCCTATTTCCATAGATCACTGCGTTACTATAGACTAACTCAACAATTTGGTGACATACCCTTGATTTTAGAAGAAGTCATCCAACCAAAACTTGACTTCTACTCTACCGAGCGTACGGTGATTCTAAAAAAAATGAAAGAAGATCTTGAGTGGGGAGAGGAATGGATTCCGGTAGTGATGGATAGAGGAAGAGTGCCTAAAGGAGCCCTCCAGCATCTTTTGATCAAAATCAATCTTGCTCTCGGTGAATTCCAAGATGCATTAGATGTAGCAAATAGATTAATTGATAGTGGGCCTTATGCACTCATGACAGAGAGGTTTGGTGTGGATGCAGGCGACCCTACTAAAAATGTGATTTGGGATCTTCATAGACCTGAAAACAAATCCACTGTACGTAACACTGAGTCTATCCTTCTTGTGATGGATAGAATTGATACGGATGGAAATTCAAGTGGTATTATTACGATGAGAAACGCCGTGCCTTTTTGGGGATCAAATATCAACACTCCTGCTGGAAACAAAGGAACTTCGGATCGGGCAGGAATTTCAATCGACCAAGTGACTGAATTTGGAAGAGGTATAGGGAGATTGAGAGGTACATGGTATCACCAAAGCATGATTTGGGATGATGAAAATGACTTAAGACATGCTCCAGGCAACTGGATGAATATGTCAGACCTTGTGTATAATAATCCTGGCATCTCCGGTTCAGACCCCTATTACGGTGAAAATCTTGAATTCAGAAATGATGCCGGGGTAGTAATAGTAGTAGATACCATCAGAAGCTGGTTCTCATGGCCGCATTACAAACTGTATGTACCAGATCCGAACCGTCCTCAACCACAAGGTGGAAATACAGACTGGTATATTTTCCGACTTGCTGAATCATATCTATTGAGAGCTGAAACTAAATATTGGCTGGGCGACCTTGCTGGTGCTGCAGCGGATATTAACGCTGTAAGAACTAGAGCGGGTGCTGCTCCATACACTGCAGCTGATATTACTATCGGTACTGTTTTGGATGAAAGAGCTAGAGAACTATACTATGAAGAGCCTAGAAAAACTGAACTGACTAGAATGGCAAGAATCTTTGCAATGACTGGCAAAACTCCTTACAATGGTAAGAGCTATAATGAGGCTGACTTCTCTCAAAATAATTTCTATTACGATAGAATTATGGAAGTAACTGATTACTACAATAAGGGCGTATTTACCAGACACGGAGACACTTATACGCTAAGTCCTTACCACGTACTTTGGCCAATTCCACAGAATGCTATTAATTCAAATACCAAAGGTCACCTAAACCAAAATGAGGGGTACTACGGTTTTGAAAACAACATTCCTCCGCTCACGACTATCGAAACGGACGAATAAATAAGATTAAAATACTTAGCTATACGCTTTGAAGAGTGATTTTCACAGCAGAGGCTTTGTTACGGAGGCCAGTTTAATAAATTGGTCTCCGTTTTTTTTATCCCATTTTTAAAGGCTCAAAAAAAAGCTGTTACGATTATCGCAACAGCATCCCAAAGCTAATTTCTTTTCTCACTATTCTCCCAAAGTCGATTCTCTGATCGTGATCTTAGAAGGAATAGTGACCACCTGATCTATCAAATCATAATGCAGAGGCTTTGTCAATTTCTTAATAAGCAACTCTGCACATTCATTTCCAATAGATAAAGCTGGCTGAGTGATAGTAGAAAGTGAAGGGTTTAGCAAACCTGCAATCGAGGAATTGGAAAAACTAATCAATTTCAAATCTGAAGGAATTCTCAATTTTGTTCTTTTTACTGCATGATAAGTTGCAAAGGCCAACTTCTCAACGGATGACAAAATACCATCTGGTCGATCAGGCGATTGCAAAAATTCTTCTATTAATTTCACATTAATCTCTTCATTATGGCTACAGTAAAGTGTCAACCCTGGATCCAATTCCCAGCCTTCGCTTTTGATAGCATCATTATAACCTCGTTGTCTCTCTTGACTAATCGAAAGATCTTTGCATAACGTAAACAATGCAATTCTTTTGCAGCCTTGCTTAATCAGATGCTTGGTTCCTTCATAGGCACTTTCGTAGTCATTCGTAATGAATTTTGTGGTAGGAATTTCTGCTCTTATTCTATCAAAAAATATGATGGGAAGTCCCCTATCATGCAATTTTCGCAAATGCGAGATATCACTTGTTTGACTGGTAACCGACATGACAATTGCATCTGCTCTTCCATTTAAGAGCAAATTCACGATTTTTCGCTCCCGCTCCGTATCCTCATGTGTATTATAAACTAAGAGATGGTATCCATGTTCTTGTGCAATTTCTTCTATGCCATCCATTACCTGCGCAAAAAAGCTATTGATGCGCTCCGGGATAATTACAGCAATGGTTTTACTCTTGTTTTCGCGCAAACTTCTTGCGAAGGGATTGGCATGGTAATTTAGCTTCTCAGCCATGCTAATTACCTTTTTCTTAGTTGCTTCTGAAATTTCGTAACTATCGTTTAAAGCTCTTGAAACAGTAGAAGGCGCGAGATTTAGTTCAGCGGCCAACTCTTTCAAACTAATTCCTGAAATCATGATATTAAGGGTAAACTGGGTTAATTATTGCGTACAAATTACAAATCATTGGGGTTATTAAACCTATACCGCCTGCATAATTTCGAAATCGTTTCCGCATTTTATTCCTCAAATGAAGTTGATTCAGGGTATTTTTAAGTTAATAATCAGTTGTAGAATTTAAGCCTAAATATCAAATGCCTTATACCACCACGAAAGCGTCATTCTTGTCTGACGATTTTCTATTGCAAAATGATTTTGCCAAAACGCTTTTTCATCAATATGCCAAAGATCTTCCCATCATAGATTATCACAATCACCTTCCGCCTACGGAAATCAATGCAAATAAAAAGTTTGAAAATATTTCTCAAATCTGGCTTGCAGGTGACCATTACAAATGGCGGGCAATGCGGACCTTCGGTATCAATGAAAAGTTCATAACTGGCGATGCGTCAGACGAAGAGAAATTCATGCATTGGGCAAAGACCTTACCTCACACACTTAGAAACCCACTTTATCATTGGTCTCATCTGGAGCTGAAAAGATATTTTGGGTTTGACGAATTACTGTCTGAAGCGAATGCCACTGAAGTTTACAAGCATTGTAATACTGCCTTGGAGCAAGATACTTATTCCACTCAAGGGCTTTTGGCACAAATGAAAGTGGAAGTCGTGTGCTCCACAGACGATCCTTTGGATTCCTTGGATCAGCATGTTTCTTTCCACAAAAAAGGAAATAAGCTTGGTATGTATCCAGCTTTCCGACCTGATAAAGCCTATGCAGTAGAGAACCCAACCTTCTATTTGAATTATCTTAACCAACTTGGCGGGACCACGGGCATTGAAATCACCTCTTTCGAAAAATTAGTGGAAGCGCTAAACAAACGAATTGATTATTTCCATGAAAGAGGTTGCAGACTATCTGATCATGGGCTGGAGCAATTATACTTTTTTGGAGAAAATGACTATTCCATCGAAACCATTTTCAAACAAGTGCAGGCAGGAAAAGTACTCTCAACACAAGAAGTGAATTTCTTCAAATACACTACGCTCCTTGCCCTATGCAAAATGTATCATGCAAAAGGTTGGGTACAGCAATTTCACCTAGGGGCTCTGCGAAATACCAATGAGCGCTCACTTCGGATCTTGGGTCCTGACACTGGATTTGATTCTATTGGGGATTTTTCCCAAGCGAAAGCAATGGGTGGCTTTTTCAATAGATTGAATTTGAATGATCAACTTGCCAAAACTGCCATCTATAACAACAACCCTGGCGACAATGAGATTTTTGCCACGATGATAGGTAATTTCAACGACGGTTCAATCAAGGGAAAAATACAGTTCGGCTCTGGCTGGTGGTATCTGGATCAGAAGGATGGTATGGAAAAGCAAATCAATACCCTATCGAATATGGGGCTGATCAGCTGTTTTATAGGGATGCTTACAGATTCCCGCAGCTTCCTTTCTTTTCCACGTCATGAATATTTCCGTCGTGTACTATGCAATCTTTTTGGACAAGACGTAGCCAATGGCGAACTTCCTTGGGATGAAAAATGGTTGGGCGGCATCATCTCTGATATCTGCTACAACAACGCAAAACAATACTTTGACTTTAGTCCAAAAAACTTTCACGTTTAATTATGAGTAGTTCTCTATTCTCCCTCCACGGGAAAAAAATAGCCTTTTCGGGTGCCACTGGCGTTCTTGGTCAATCCATGAGTTCATACCTAGCCGGTGAAGAAGCAGAAGTCCTGATCTTGGGTCGCAATCCTGATAAAGTAAAAGACCTGGTAAAGCAAATAGCCGATTCCGGAGGCAAAGCATTTGGCTATATCTGCGATGTCACTGATGAAGCTAGCATTCAGAGAGTCTTTTCAGAAATAGAAAAAGAGCATGGCTACATTGACATACTGATCAATGCCGCCGGAGGAAATATGCCCGGAGCAGTAATCACTCCAGACAAAACGCTACAGGATTTGGAGCTGGATGCCTTGCGAAAAGTAATGGATCTGAACTACCTCGGAACAGCCATCCCTTGCAAGATTCTTTTTCCACTAATGCTGAAGAATGGCAAGGGAAACATCATAAACATCAGCTCTATGGCTGCTTCCAGGCCAATGACACGGGTGCTGGGTTACGCTTCTGCCAAAGCGGCGATTGATAACCTTACCAAGTTTCTATCCGTGGAGCTTTGCACCAAACACGGCCCAGAATACAGAGTAAATGCCATTGCTCCGGGATTTTTCCTGACTGAGCAAAACAGAGCACTTCTCACCGAACCTGATGGGAACTTGACTGGCAGAGGCAATCAGATTATAAGCCACACGCCCATGCATAGATTTGGCAAGCCAGAAGATCTGAATGGAGCTTTGCATTGGCTTTGCGCTGAAGCTTCGGCTTTCGTCACAGGAACTATCGTAGCTGTAGATGGTGGATTCGGTGCTTACTCGGGAGTTTAGCGATTTGAAATCTCAAATCTCTGATAAATCACTTTCGCTTTCATTCTAGTATAGAGAACCAAACATAAGATAATATGGAGGCCAGTGTTGTTATAATTAAATTATGTACGTACGCTTTTCTGCCAGTAAGCGAATTCTCTTTGGTCAATGGGTTGGAAGACCGGAGTAAACCAGAATTCAAGGTGTCTTTGGATCTTCGATCCTATAAATTTTCTACTGGCAAGATTCCGTATAATCATATTAAATTAAATGAGTGTTCGCTTTGTTGCACGTTCCGGAAAAAAGCTAAATCTTGATTCTAAATCGGATCAAATTCCCCCTTTCTCAAAGGGGGTAAGAGCCTGCCCCGAATATCGGGAGGGATTTGAGGAAGCAAATCAGTATTATATTTGGCAACGTGCAGGATTACGGATACTCATATTAAATTATATAAATTTTGGAATAGCTCCGAAGGAGCCGAACCATTCATAACCCTGTACGAAGTGCAGGGCAAATGAATACCTAAGCTTTCAAGAGCCCTGAAAGGGCGAGACCTGAAAGTTGCACCCCTTCAGGGCTTGTTTATCTAACATTTTCTTTGCCCCCGGCTTCCCCGAGGGTGATGAATTATTTCAATACTTCGAATCTCCTTTTTGAGAGAAATGAAGGAAATTAATTAAGATCAGAATATTTGGCTATTGGCAACATTGCTCGTAATCCTATTTTAAAACAACTAACTCATAAAACAATGACCTATAAAATGGAGCAAACCATGCGCTGGTATGGACCAAATGACCCTGTTAGTTTAAGAGATATTCTCCAGTCAGGAGCAACCGGAATTGTAACGGCTCTACACCATATTCCCAATGGCGAAACATGGTCGCGAGAAGAAATAAAAAAACGTAAAAACATCATTGAAGCTGCCGGTTTGACTTGGTCAGTAGTAGAGTCGGTTCCCGTTCATGAAGTCATCAAAACACGCTCGGGAAATTACCTTGAGGTAATCGAAAACTATAAAGAAACCCTTCGAAATCTTGCTGCAGAAGGCATCTTCACTGTTTGTTATAATTTCATGCCGATCCTTGACTGGACGAGAACAGACCTGGAATATGAGCTTCCAAACGGTGCGAAAGCCTTGCTTTACGAGAAAAAAGCTGTTCAGGCATTTGACCTTTTTATCCTGGAAAGAGAAGGTGCAGAAGCTGAATATTCTCAGCAAGAATATGATAAAGTAAAAGTTTACTACGAAGCGCTGACCCCTGCCAAGCATCAGATGATCTTCGATAATATGCTGAAAGGGCTTCCAGGTTCGGAGATCGGCTATACATTAGAAGAATTTAAAACCATGCTGGCAACATACGATGGAATCGATGCAGCTAAGCTAGCTGAGCACTTGAGACTTTTTCTGGATGCTATCGTCCCTGTCGCTGAAGAAAACGGAGTTTGTGTAGCAATCCACCCGGATGATCCTCCATTTCCATTATTCGGTCTTCCCAGAATCATGAGCACAGCAGATGATGCAAGAAGGATTCTGCGAGATCAGCCAAGCCCATCCAATGGGTTGACTTTCTGTACCGGTTCTTTTGGAGTACGTGCGGACAATGATCTGCCTGCTATGGTGAGAGAATTTGGTGATCACATCCATTTCATCCATTTGCGAAGCACCAAAAGAGATGAGGCTGGCAACTTCTTTGAAGACAATCACCTGGAAGGAAATGTACCGATGGTGGCAGTGATCGATGAGATCATTCAGGTGCAGCAGAAGCGAGGCAAAAGCCTACCTATGCGACCTGACCATGGCCATCTGATGCTGGATGACCTGAGCAAAAAAACCAACCCTGGCTATTCAGCAATCGGCAGATTAAAAGGTTTGGCAGAAATCAGAGGTGTAGAAGCAGGATTATTATACAGTCAAAAAAAATGACAGAAAAGGAGAAAATGCTAGCAGGCGAACTCTACCAAGCCAATGATCCTGAATTGGTAACAGAGCGCTTAGAGGTGAGAAAACTGGTAAAAACCTTCAATGACTCGGATCCGGAAAATACCGATTTGAGAATTTCTCTGGTAAGAAAAATTTTTGGAAAAGCTGGGAAGAATTTCTGGGTAGAGCCTCCATTCTATTGCGACTACGGATCAAATATTGAAGTTGGAGACGATGTGTTCTTCAACTTCAATTGCGTAGTACTAGACGTCTGCAAAGTCACCCTTGGCGATCGCGTATTTGTGGCGCCAAATGTCCAGTTTTACCCAGCCACTCACCCACTCGATCCTGTCAAAAGAGGAGAAATGTGGGAATATGGCAAACCCATTACCATTGGCTCGGATGTATGGATAGGTGGATCAGCAGTGATCTGTCCCGGAGTGACTATCGGGGAGCGAACAGTTATTGCCGCAGGGGCTGTGGTGACTAAAGATTTCCCATCAGATGTAGTAATAGCCGGAAATCCAGCCAAAGTGATTAAGTATCTGGTGTAAGTCGCATTGATATACCGATTGCCCAATTGTATTTCCTTATTTTGAGAAACAATTGCTTATTTTTGGCCACAAGTGTTTTTGAACTTTTTGTTTTAATTGAATGAAACGAGTTTTAGTAAGTGGTGGCGGCGGATTTCTTGGCAGCCACCTTTGTGATCGCCTTCTATCTGAAGGAAATGAAGTTCTTTGTGTAGATAATTTTTTCACTGGCAACAGAAGAAACATCCACCACCTTCTTGACAACAAGAATTTTGAATTACTTCGTCACGATGTCACGCATCCACTTTATGTAGAAGTAGATGAAATCTATAATTTGGCTTGTCCTGCCTCTCCTATTCATTATCAATTTGACCCAGTTCAGACTACCAAAACGTCTGTCATTGGAGCTATGAATATGCTTGGACTTGCTAAAAGATTAAAAATCAAAATTTTACAGGCAAGTACTTCAGAGATTTATGGAGATCCGGAAGTTCACCCTCAGCCAGAATCTTACAAAGGAAGTGTAAATACTCTTGGTCCAAGAGCCTGCTACGATGAAGGAAAGAGATGTGCAGAAACGCTCTTTTTCGATTACTACAGACAACATAAAGTAGCAATCAAAGTCATGCGGATTTTCAATACCTATGGCCCAAGAATGCACCCGAACGATGGTCGGGTTGTGAGTAACTTTATAGTACAAGCGCTAAAAGGCGAAAACATTACCATGTATGGAGACGGAAAGCAAACACGTTCTTTCTGCTATGTGGACGATAATATCGAAGGCATGTACAGGCTAATGAATAGCCGGGATGGATTCACTGGCCCAGTGAATATTGGCAACCCGGATGAATTCACGATGCTGCAACTTGCACAGCAAATCATCGATCTCACCAATAGCAATAGTAAAATGGTCTTTTTGCCATTGCCTCAAGATGATCCTATGCAAAGGAGACCTTTGATTGATCTGGCGAAAAAAGAATTGGACTGGGAACCTACTGTAAATCTCAGAGAAGGGTTGATTAAAACTATAGCCTACTTCGAATCTGTAATCTGATTCCAGCCATAAGTCATTAACACAAGAGCCATCACACGATGGCTTTTGTGTTTATTACATTGCTTTTTCTATGGACTCTTTTTTATAGACAGCATCATACTCAGGATTTTTTACTCCTTGGAGTTGGGGGATTCAAAGTCTGCTTTCAATTTATCCAGCTTAAAAATAAGGTTCGGTGTCTCTTAGGGATTAATTGAGAATAAGTCAGTATTCGGCTGTCAAATCAGAATTCTCAAAAGAAATAACATTAAAAAATGCCTTCCAGAAGATCCGAAAGGCATTTGATTTTAATACTACTGCTTATCACCAAGATGGTCTATCTGCTTTTCTAAGGCCTGGATCACCGGCAATAACTTGCTTGGATGAGTCATTCATATTATCCTTCCCACTAGCACTACTATTGTACTCACTTTTAGACAGCCAATACTTTGTAAAGTAAGCTTCAGCCCCGTCATTTTTGTTCAATACATTTTCCACCAGTGGACACCTTGGTGAAAACTTCTTGACTTTAGAATCTGCCACTATAAGTAATTGCATCACTGTTCTGGAAGATGCGGTATCTGATTCATTCAGTGCCTGGTCAAATCTATCTCCTTCATTCCAATGATTTACAAATTTGGTAATTTGGTTAGGGTAGAAATTAATTTCTTTACGCCCCATTACCGCCTTAGCACCAATTGAGATAAAGTTGTTGTTCAGAGTAGAGGCGTGACAATTTACTTGATAAGCCATCCTCAGAGGAAATTTTCCTCCTGCATATTTCCCTGTTCCCAGACTATTAATGTCCGCATTGGAGATCTCTTGCCCATCGTCAAGAGTGATACATTCTTTGGTACCATGACTACAGATAAACAAATCGATTGAGTAGCCATCATCAGCCAAATCCCTCATCAAATCAAGAAAAGCTTTTTTCGAAGTATCCCTGGAGTGAATAGTGGGTTTTGGCGAAGTGTTATAAGTCTTTTTCATCAACACACTCTTATCGTATCCCTCAAAACACGCCCCATAATTGATAGCTGCATTCTGGATAAGTTTATAGAAATCATTGTCT
Source organism: Algoriphagus antarcticus (assembly GCF_002150685.1). GTDB lineage: Bacteria > Bacteroidota > Bacteroidia > Cytophagales > Cyclobacteriaceae > Algoriphagus > Algoriphagus antarcticus. Next base: position 97,409 of record NZ_MSSW01000003.1, on the reverse strand, counting down.
AAAAACGAAACAAGAGTCAAAGAAGCTGTCTTCTTTGGAGTATTCAGACTTTCGCCTGTTGTTTCTCCTTCAGCTTCCACCTTGTAGTAAAGGGTGACATTTAGCCTTCCATCTACAAGGTGTACTGTGTTACTTCCTTGCTTCCAATTATTGGATGTATTTAGATCTAACGAAAAATCATCGAATTCATCGTCACCATTAAATCCCTTATCTACATCGCCCACAAAGCCACTGATATTTATTGTCGCAGTGCTACTGACATCCAACTCTTTGATTTTTCCCAATTGAACAGTTGCGCCATCTTTTACGTCTTCGGGATTATTTTTTTCCCGGCTAGCCAGCTCGGCACCGTTTACTTTAAAACTGTAATACAGTTCCCCGTTTGGTTCATGTGATGGATCACCGTTGTCTGTGACAAGGAGTTTTTCCAACGTGATTTTAACTTTCATCTTCTTGATAGTTTAGGATAAAAATATTTGATTTAAAAGCATGTATATGCTGATCCATGGATTAGCCGTCATGCTTATCTGCAGTGGCAAAAAATAATTTTGCAACTGGTTAAGATGAAATAAAATTAGGCTGGCTCTTGTATTAAAGCTAAGCGGACTTTACCTATGGTCGGTGTCAGTTCAGAATTGGCAGGAAAAAACAAACAACCGGCGCTCTCCCTCAAACCAAAAAAAACGAGCAAGCAGATTATAGATTAAATTATATGTATGCACGCTTTTCTGGCAGTAAGCGAATTCTCTTTGGTCAATGGGTTGGAAGACCGATGACCGAAGACCGGAGTAAACCAGAATTCAAGGTGTCTTTGAATTTTTGATTCTATAAATTTTCTACTGGCAAGATTCCGTATAATCATATTAAATTCTATTCAGCAAATTCAAAAAAATATCTTTTCTCCTGCGAGAAATATCCACATGGTGATCATCTGTCAAAATCACATAGCCGCCTTCTCCTTTAATGTATTTGAGCACATGTTTCATATTGATCAGATAGGAATTATGAACTCGACAGAATCCTTGATTGATGAGCATCACTTCGAAGTCTTTCAAATTTTTAGAAACCAGCTGATTTCTTTTTCCAGAAAGAAAAATAGAAGTATAACTTCCACTGGCCTGTAAATAAATTATCTCCTCTACCTGGAAAAAGTCTATCCCATCCAGCGTGGGTATTGCCAGTCTTTCTATTTTTCCCTGTGTACGATTGATATTATGAAGTACTGATTCATATCTATGTCCAGACTCTTCCCGATTACTACTATTCTCTTTGGCTCTGCGTACAGCTTGAATCAACTCATCGACATCTATGGGCTTTAACAGATAATCAAGTGCACTGAATCTAATGGCCTTAATCGCATATTTATCATAAGAAGTCACGAAGATCACTTCAAAATCAATTGGTGAAAGTCTGCTCAATACATCAAATCCAGATAATACAGGCATCTGAATATCCAAAAAAACAAGAGATGGTTTCAATGATTCAATCATCTGAATTCCTTCTTCAGGACCTCTACACACAGCTATGATTTCTACTTCCGGACAATATTTCTCTATAGAATAAACTAAGGATTCTCTACCCTTCTCCTCATCATCTATGACTATTGCCTGTATCATTTTTAGCTGATTGGAATTATTACAGTGACTCTAGTACCAAGGGCCTCGCCGGCTTTATCTTTTAGATCAGAAATTTTTATAAGTTGTTTTTTAAATTCCTTACTCATTAGTCTTAACCTCTCTTCGGTGAGTTGGAGACCGAGTGATTTACTTTTCCAGACTGAAGACTTTTTGAGTTCAAATGCTTTCTGTCTGCCAACTCCATTATCTTCAATTTGGCAAATTAATTGATCCACCTTTTGCTTCAGTGAAATAGAAATCAGTCCCTCCGCATTGGATTGCCTGTTCATTAACCCATGCCAAATCGCATTTTCGATAAATGGCTGAAGCAACATGCAAGGCAGGTATGTATTATCAAGGTCAATATCATTCATCAAATTAAGCTGATATTTAATCTTACCACCAAATCGAAGGGATTCTAACTGGATATATGATTCTAGTAATTGAAGCTCATTTTTAAGGGAAACCTCCGAAGACTCTGCATTTTCCAGGATCATTCTAATAAGTCTGCTGAATTTTGTAAGATACCTAGATGCATTTTTTTTATCTCCGTCTAGTATCAATTGGTTGATGGAATTTAAGCAATTGAAAATAAAATGCGGGTTGATCTGAGCTTGGAGAGCTTTCATCTCCAGTTCAGTCAATTGACGCTTAAAGTCGATTTCCTGAATCTCTTTATTTTTGGAAGCCAAACGTTCCTGATTTTTGAGACGGTTTCTCAAAATATAAATTACCAAAAATGCTACTAAACTTACCAATATAAATCCACCAAGAAAAGCTCTTTTAATGGTAATCTGACGCTGAACTTCCTGTTGATTCAATGCTTTTTCCTGTGCCAACAACACTATTGCTTGATCTTTCTTTTCACTTTCATACTGAGCCTGGAGTTCATCTATATGTTTTATAGATTCCTCATTCATTACACTGTCCTTTGCCTGCATGAAAAGCGTCTGATAGTTATATGCTGTCTTGAAATCATTTTCCGCCGCACTGATATCCTTGAGAATCGCATAGATATCTCTCGAAATTGGCATTGAGTTGATCTCTTTAGACAAATCCAGTCCTTTCAATAAATATTGTCGTGCTTTAGATGGCATATTTACTTTGAAATAGGCTTCTCCGACATTTCTGTAACTTTTTGCCAAATCGTCCTTTCTGGGTATTTTCTCTCTAATTGCCAATGTCTTCAACTGATAATCCAAAGCTTGTTGATAGTTACCCAGATCATTTTCAATATGTCCTAGATTTGCTAATTGAAAGGCGGATTCTCTATCATTTCCCAATTCTTGATTGATTCTAAGTGCTCTTATAAAATATTGTTTGGATTGATTATAATCCTTCATATCGCCGTATACACCGCCTAAACCATTTAGACATGTGGCCATTCGGGTCAAATTCCCCAAACTATCTAAAATCACAAGTGCCCTTTTGTAATTTTCAATAGATGAATCATATTGTTTCAGCAGCCTATATACTATCCCTATACTCGTCAAAGTGCTGGCTGTAGAAAGTTGGTTATTCTCCATTTCACTGATTTTGAGCACCCTAAAGTAATACGGCAAGCATTTCTCATAATTACCCATGTTTCTGTTTATAGCCGCCAAATCATACAATGCATCAGCTACATGTGATGAATCTCCCAGAGGCGTAAAATAAGTCAGCGCTGAATCCAGGTACTGAAGTGCTAATTGATGATTACCGCTGACTTTTTCAATATTCCCATACCTCAAGTAGCTAAGCCCTACCCCATCTATATATCCTATTTTCTTGGATAAAGCATAAGCACTATCTGCATATGGTCTTGCCAAGAGTGGTTGATTGTCATTCCTGCTCAGGTGCTTGCTCAGAAGATGATAGATTTTGACTCTATTTGTATCAAATTTAGTTTCAAATAATGCCTTTCTGAGGCTGTCAATTTTATCAGATCCCTGAGCATATGCTTCAGTGAAAATGGATGAAATGAGAATTAAGAAACAAAGCAGTTTCTTTTTTATTGAGTTTTTCATAACCTTAAAAGTCTAAGTTATACTAGAATTCTTGGCTCATAAATAAGAGTGTCTTCCAAGAATACTAATTTCGTCATGAGATCTTATCTTATTGATAATTAGGGAAATAAATCTCTCATAAAATTCAAACTTCAAAAAATTAACTATTACAAAATAGTTATACTTCCAATCAACAATCCGGTGACATTGCTATTTTTACTGGAAGTGACACAAACTACCTGATTTGCAAAAAAATGAGATACTAATCGCAAAAATCCAGTAGCTAAACTTTCACTTCAATCCTTGGTCACCTTACTCCCCCACCAATCCGCATTGGGCTGCCAATCTGGTGCAAGCATCTTTACCCGCTCTGCTTCCAATGCTGGCATTCTTTCGCTTTTGTTTTTGTCCAATACCGCTTGGTGTAGCTCCTCATCATACTCAGGATCCAAAGTAGGCTGGTTGGCATCGGTTTCAGCAAGCCACTTCATCAATTTTCCTGAAAGCCTTTGCACCTCTTTGTGATTCTCTGAAGCAAGATTGCTCTGCTCGCTTGGATCAGTTGCGAGGTTATAAAGCTCTGCACTTTTATCCTCCCAGTAGTAGATCAGTTTCCAATCGCCTTCCCTGATGATAGAGCTAGGATCACCACCTTGGTTGCCATAGTGCGGATAATGCCAATATAGCGCCCGATCAGCCATTTTCTTACCCATCATCGCCGGTGCCAAACTTAGGCCCTCCATATTTGCATTTTGAGGCATCTCTACTCCTGCCAACTCTAAAAGCGTAGGGTATAAATCAATGCCACTAGCTGGTGTATCGAGTCTAATCAACTCTTTCTGTCCCGGTATTTTGATAAAGTAGGGAACGCGCAAGCCACCCTCCCATTGATAGCCCTTACCTCCTCTTAGTGGTAGATTAGAAGTAGAATAAGCATCCCCGGAAGCTACCCCTCCATGATCTGAAGTAAATACCACAATCGTATTTTCTTCCAATCCCTGCTTTTTCAATGTTTCCAACACAACTCCAACTGCATCATCCATCGCCTCCACTAATCCCGCATATACGGGATTGTCTTGAACTTGCCGGATTGGAAGTCTTCGCTCCATAGTAAAGGCATGATCAGCTAGGCCATTTGCTGCTGCTTTCGCTCTGTATTTTGACCATTTCTCCTCCGTAGTCTGAATGGGGCCATGCACTGCGTAAAAGGATAGCATCGCAAAAAATGGCTTTTGATGTGTCCCTTCTATGAATTTCGCCGTTTCATTGGCCAATCGCATACTTAGATTTTCACCATCAGGGCCTTGCTCAAGTTTTGGGTTTTCATAGGGAGCAAAATATCCTCCCATGGGGCTTCCTGCTGAATATCCACCCTTATTGATATCAAAACCATGATCTTCTGGATACGAACCCTCTCCTCCCAGATGCCATTTTCCTGCAAAAAAAGTCTCGTAACCTGAATCTCTCAAAGCTTCCGGAAGTGTCACAAAGGATGACTTTAATGAATGCTCATAGTTGGGAGGCAAAAGTTTCGTATGCCGACCATATTTCCTCCAGGCTTCACCCTCAGGAGCTCCGATCCAATCGGTAATATGATGAACAGCAGGTGTGACTCCGGTCATGATACTTGCTCGTGCAGGGCTGCATACAGGTGAAGCTGTATATCCTTGAGAAAACTGATAGGACTTGGATGCCAATTCATCAATATGCGGAGTCTCGTAAAAGGAACTTCCCGTCACACTCAGATCATGATACCCCAAGTCATCCACAAGGATGAAAACTATATTGGGTTTGTCAGGAGATTGGGCGTAAGCCTGAAAAAACCCGAGCATAAGCCCAGCTATTGGAATAAATTTCTTCAGCATAAGGAGGTTTATTGTTGGATAGAAAAACTAAGATGGGCAAGATCGATGAAAATCAAAAAAGGAATGTGATAGGCAGGGGGGAATTTTATATGAACCTCCATGCATCATGTGTCTATTTCCAATGGCGAATTGCTTTCAAAATGTGCTTTTCCAGTGGAAATCACAGCTCACGCAACCTTCTTGGAAAACTGACATGTTTTGCTCCAAACCAAGTAACAAATCTAAACCGAAATGAGTAGGACATTTCAAAATGTGATATAGCGTCGAATACTAACTAGCATCTCGATAACATATTTGAACATTGGTAATCCCCCCAAAATCAATTTTCGAATTATCTTGCCAAAAATCTTTTTCAAAAACCACCTACACGTGCAAGATAAACCAAGCGAAGAAGCTCAAGAAAAACTACCCAGAAATCTAGGCCTTTGGGGGGTATGGATGCTAGTAGTCAATGGATTGATTGGTGCCGGGATATTTGGATTGCCTTCGGGAGCAGCCAGACTTGCCGGTGAATACAGTGTGTTGATCTATGTTTTCTGCGCGCTCTTGATGCTGCCTGTGATTTTGAGTTTTGCTGAGATCGGCAGTTACTTCCGGGGTACAGGCGGACCTATCCGATATGGCAAACTGGCTTTTGGTTCATTTGTGGGTTTTCAGGGAGGTTGGCTGTACTACCTAGCTCGATTGATTTCGTTTGCTGCGAATACCGTCTTGCTTACAGACAGCATCGCCTATTTTTTTCCTATCATGGGCGAAGGGATTGGTCGACTGATTTCATTGGCCTTGACCTGCGGGCTTCTCAGCCTGATCAATATCCTAGGCTCGTCTGAGTCCATTCGATACATGACGCTCTTTACTATTATCAAATTTTCTGTTTTGATCGGATTGATATTCGGAGGATTCTTACTGATCGGTCCTGATGTCATTCCTCGATTTGATAGCCCTTTGCCTGCTGGCTCGGACTTGGGTGCAGCTACGTTGCTTTTGATCTATGCTTTTGTAGGATTTGAGGGAGCGATCGTGCCTGCGGGTGAAGCCAAGCACCCGAAGCGAGATATGCCTTTGGGATTAATTCTTGGCTTGGTCGTCGTTACCACGATCTACATGCTGATCCAATTGGTGTCGCAGGCTGCCGTGCCCACTTTGGCAGAAAGCAGCAGCCCACTTCTCGACGCTTCGTCAGCACTTTTTGGCAGCACAGGAGCTGTAATTCTGATGATTGGCGTAGCCACTTCTGTCTTGGCAAACCTCATAAGCTCGATGTTTTCCGCCTCGAGAATCACCTATGCTTTGGCTTTGGAAAAATCCCTTCCTGCGTGGTTTGGAGAGGTAAGCAGCAAGTTTTTAACTCCAGCCAATTCTGTTTTCTTCTTTGGAATAGCCGCTTTTGTCTTGGCTGCGATGGGCTCCTTTACCTTCTTGGCCGCCATGACAGTATTGTCCCGATTATTTCTTTTTATTATGACCTGTGCAGCGATTCCGGTTCTGAGACCAAGATTTCGTGACCAGGGCTACTTCATACTCAAAGGCGGCTACCTCATTCCAATACTGGGGATTTCAGCTTGCCTTTGGCTGATGCTTCAGGTGAGTTGGACCTCCATTTGGCTCACTGCGGTTTTGATTGGGATTGGAACAGGCTTGTATTGGTTGGGAAAATATCAGAAGCGAACCCATCCCTAACCAGCTAATCCTATTTCGCCCCATTCCCAGTTAGGCTTGCGATCCGAACAGATATTTGATAATCACATGGTTGATGTTGGTATGCTAGGTAATTTCGGAGGCTAAGAAAGAAAGTCCCTTTCTCAGTGTAGTCTATCATAGCGTTCCTTGGTTTCAATTCCGATAAGGTGCGATTGAAGGAAATCGTGGAGTCTTTGGTAGGTACGAAACAAACTAGTCAGGTCTAGTCAATTGTGAATTGCTTTCAAAATGTATCTTTCCAGTGGAAATCACAGATAGCGCGCGCGTGTCGCGCGTGCTATGGTGTTGTGAATTGCTTTCAAAATGTATCTTTCCAGTGGAAATCACAGCCAGAAGGGAGTCCACATCCACTCGGCAGGAGTTGTGAATTGCTTTCAAAATGTATCTTTCCAGTGGAAATCACAGCGACACCAAAAAAGATTGCAAAGATACAGTAGTTGTGAATTGCTTTCAAAATGTATCTTTCCAGTGGAAATCACAGCATGGAGGATGTGGAGACGTTTCCCTATTGGGTTGTGAATTGCTTTCAAAATGTATCTTTCCAGTGGAAATCACAGCATGCTCTTTTTGCGGCTGGATTGTTAAATCGTTGTGAATTGCTTTCAAAATGTATCTTTCCAGTGGAAATCACAGCTAACCCGGCGCCTTAAGGAAATAGAGAACGGTTGTGAATTGCTTTCAAAATGTATCTTTCCAGTGGAAATCACAGCACTTAAGCCTTTCCGAATCAACCTATCCAAGTTGTGAATTGCTTTCAAAATGTATCTTTCCAGTGGAAATCACAGCAGGGGTTATGTTTAAATCGTTCTGTAAATAGTTGTGAATTGCTTTCAAAATGTATCTTTCCAGTGGAAATCACAGCCAATCCGTCAAAGCTGTCATTTCCCCCAGGGTTGTGAATTGCTTTCAAAATGTATCTTTCCAGTGGAAATCACAGCATTCCCAGCCCTATCAAGCGAAGGCTTCCAGTTGTGAATTGCTTTCAAAATGTATCTTTCCAGTGGAAATCACAGCTAACTAAAAAGATCAATAAAACAGATACCGGTTGTGAATTGCTTTCAAAATGTATCTTTCCAGTGGAAATCACAGCGATGTGATTAACTCTATGTATGTAACCAAAGTTGTGAATTGCTTTCAAAATGTATCTTTCCAGTGGAAATCACAGCACCGCACAGGTCTTCACTTTCACGGGCAACGTTGTGAATTGCTTTCAAAATGTATCTTTCCAGTGGAAATCACAGCAGCATAACCGAATTAATACAGAGTATAAGGTTGTGAATTGCTTTCAAAATGTATCTTTCCAGTGGAAATCACAGCACAAGCTGGTGCTTTAGCCAATGACAATGCCTTATTGCAGTATGCTTTGCAAATTCATTCTGTAGAAGCGAGACATGCGGCTCAGGTAAGACGGATGCGTGATGAAAAAGGGTGGATTACGCAATCTGAAAACACATTACCAGCAGCATTTGCAGCTGTTTATGGAGGCGCAACGCCTGAATCAGACAAAGTTCAGGGTGGCGTTAATTTAGCAGGAATGTTTGCTAATTTTGGAGGAGACGATGCGCTTACAGAAGCGTTTGACGAACCATTAACAATGGATGAGGTACTTGCCATAGGTGGTATCTTTATTATAGGTTAAAAAATATTTTGTGTACAAAAACCGTCTTTCAATGGCGGTTTTTTTTTTGGAATACATTGGCATAAAAATCTTCCAGTCTTTCACAATAAAACACTTGGGAATTGAAAAAAATAGGGTTTTGTAATATCCTTACTGCAAGAAAAAGTATTATTACTAGACTATTATAAATGATTGCCAGAAAGTGCCCAAGCAGAACAAGGCCCTCCTATTTCAATAAGCTCTCCCTAATAGCTTCCATAAATTTAGGATTTACCGTAATGTCCAAAAAATTGATGTGCGTGTAGATTTGTGGCACACAATTATAGGAGAAGGCAATCGGTATAATTTTTAGCAGTTTTTCAACGGAACGTTTATAGGCCAAATCCATTTCGTTTTTGCAGTGGTTTTTTCCGTAATATTCTTCAGAAATTACCGGAATGAAGACTTTGGAGTCTACAATGCCCCACATATATTTGGAGGTAAAGGCTTCGCCAACGCCAATGCTTTTTTCATCAAAAAAAATGTTGAGGCTTTCGCCATTTTCTTTTTTGAAGGTTTTTAAGGGTTCATAAACATTTTGTTTGATCCAGGCGCTGTTGCCATGGGAATAGCTGATAAACACATCGTATTTTTCGGCACCTTCCGCTACGCCCGTTACCAGAAATTTATAAGCAAAACGCCAGGTCAATAGTACCGCAATCAACATCCCTAATAAGGTTAGGCCAATGGGGATGATTCTATCAAAAGTATAAATGAGCATGCCATATAGCACAAAAAAGATCAGACTTATGATAAAGGCAAGCACTGCCAATGTTTTGGGTTTGGTTTTCAATGCAGTAATATATTTGAACAGCAATGAAAAAACAAGGACTATAAACAAACTAAAGAACAAGGTCTGACCGATGATAATCGCCAAATTGTTCATGGGCTGTTTTACCATTTTTTGATCCACCAGTTTCTCATTGAGTGCCCACGCCATAAAATAGGTTCGGGGGGTTTCAATATCTTCTTGGTAATCATTTTTGAGATCGCCCACCAAGATAAATTTATCATCGATATTCAGGGCTGGACTAAAACTTCCCTCCATACCACTGCCATCAGGAATCTCAAAGCTGTAGGTTTGTTTCTCCATGGCTTCAATAGGACCTAAAGGCGAAACCAATTGTTCAAATTCTGGGGTTATCTTGGACCCTTGTCGATCTAAGTTGACGCGTTTTATGATGGATTCAATTTGGACAGAGTCTCTAAATCCGGTTTGCAAGTAAATATCAGAAGGATAGGTGATCAAATTATCGTGAGCTATAAAACCAGATTGTAAGCGCCCTCCTGTAAAGACACTGTCATACAACACTCTGGCCTGCCCAGCATCATTGGATTGAAATATGGGCAATTTATCAAAATAATCCTTTAGACTATAGACCGCATAGACCTTTTCATTCTTGCTGGTTAATTGTTGCACAGCTTCTTTTAAAGCCTGCAGTTGAACGGTATCTTTGGAAAAGGAAATATCCAAGAGAATGGCTTTTGGATTTTCATTATTGGCGTGGTGCGCGTTTACGGTATTGAGAAACGCAATGATTTTGTCTCTAAATTGTTTTAAGGAAGCATCTTTACTGTCGAGATCGGGCTTTTCAATATTGACTACCGCAATTTGATCTGAAAGATTGCTCTCATAGGCATCAGCATCAATGTACAATGCTCCATATAATGAAGCATCCCACTGTTTCCAAAAACTGGTAAGCGTCAAGGACAGACCGAGAAGCACAAAAAATGTGATCAAATAAATAGCGAGACGTTTAAACGTAATGAATTTCATGTTAGAGGTGGCTATGGTAATCGTCTGACGCTTGGTAATAATGATCGGCTTGTGAGGTTTGGTCCAAAAGGTCATAAGACCAGCCTAAATATTCGTTGATGTCAACCAGTTCATAGCACAAGTCCCAAGCATAATCATAATCTTCCAGCTCCAAAGCATAGTTGTATTCTTCAGTATATTCATCTAACACTTCAGTTAATGTTTGAATAATTTTCTGTGCAAAATTGACCCCTTCATTAAAATCTTCCTCGTTAGAAGAATATCTCAGGGCTTCAGCGAGATATAAATAAGATTCCAAAAACATCAAATCCTCAGGATTAGCTTCAGAATTGTAATAAACCGCTTTACGCAGTGGTTCTATGGCCTGATCATACTGTCCATTATCAAGGTATAATTCGCCCAAGAGGGTAAAGTCGTCCGCCATCTCTTCCATAAAGAAATTACCTTGCCCCTCCTTTTGATTGATTTCTTGTTCAAAAGCCTGCAATGCCTCTTCGTAGGTTCTGTAACTTATAGAGTCAACATTACCAGCAATATATTCTTCTCCTGCACTGCTGTAGATTTTTTTGGTGGTTGTGAGTTCACGCCCTTCACCTCTGTTCCCTCGTGTCTTTTCATTTTTTGCAGCCTCATTGATACTAATAGGAACTTCTTGAATGATGGCAATTGTACCTTCTTCTGTCGTGAATTTTGCTTTTTTACTCTTTTGAAAAGCTTCTACATAAAACTCTGTGCCTTCAGCATGCGCCCAAGTATAGCCATTGCCCGCTTTATAAAAACCAAGTTTTGACTTGACATCCTTAAGCACGTGCTTCACCCGGCCCGTCAACGTCTGCGCCACCACACCGTTTTTGACGATACTTACTTTTAGCACAGAATTGGGGTCCATGATTTGCGTCTGCCCTTTATAAAGAATAGCGATTGACGTGTTAGCTGGAGTTTTGAATGTTGTTCCTGAATTGTAAGGTTTACTTTGATCATAAGGAACAATGCCCGTAAATGGCGTTCCGTTTGGGGCAATGATTGTTAAATTGACAGCATCTGCAGAATTCCCATTAAATTGCATCCCTACAATTTGAAATTGGGCGTTGGCAGATAGCGTGAAAAATGTAACAAAATTAAAAAGTAGGAATTTGAAAAGGGGTCTGATTAGTTGCTGTAATGTCATAGCCAAGAGTTTCATTTTTAATGGATTAGAAACTGAAGATAGTAAAAAATTGGTTTTAAAAATTCAGATCTTTTCAATAAAATAATGGCGAGCAGTTGTGAATTGCTTTCAAAATATATCTTTCCAATGGAAATCACAGCAGGTACGCAAAACGATTCGAATGTTCTATGTTGTGAATTGCTTTCAAAATGTATCTTTCCAGTGGAAATCACAGCGAAAATAACTTTCATACTTTCCTGTCGCTAGTTGTGAATTGCTTTCAAAATGTATCTTTCCAGTGGAAATCACAGCTGTTAAACCAAAACATTCTACTACCACAGGTTGTGAATTGCTTTCAAAATGTATCTTTCCAGTGGAAATCACAGCTAAAGAATCTTTACCCAATAATACTAGTATGTTGTGAATTGCTTTCAAAATGTATCTTTCCAGTGGAAATCACAGCCAAATAGGGGATAAGCAATAGAAGAGGCAGGTTGTGAATTGCTTTCAAAATGTATCTTTCCAGTGGAAATCACAGCGTACTATCCGTTCCCAGCTTGGCAGTCAAAGTTGTGAATTGCTTTCAAAATGTATCTTTCCAGTGGAAATCACAGCGTTTGGATTATCGGTATTGAATAAGAAGCCGTTGTGAATTGCTTTCAAAATGTATCTTTCCAGTGGAAATCACAGCACTATCAGATGGATCGCGTCAAAACTTTCGGTTGTGAATTGCTTTCAAAATGTATCTTTCCAGTGGAAATCACAGCCCACTTGAACCACGATAGACACCAGCACGCGTTGTGAATTGCTTTCAAAATGTATCTTTCCAGTGGAAATCACAGCAAAAAGCAAAAAAAGAACTGTAAAAAAGTGGTTGTGAATTGCTTTCAAAATGTATCTTTCCAGTGGAAATCACAGCTGAAGCGATTGAAGGAAAAAGGTTATATCAGTTGTGAATTGCTTTCAAAATGTATCTTTCCAGTGGAAATCACAGCAACATGGTAGAACGTACGTACATATTCATAGTTGTGAATTGCTTTCAAAATGTATCTTTCCAGTGGAAATCACAGCGCTGCGCTTCTCCGGACTGCTGCACATCTCGTTGTGAATTGCTTTCAAAATGTATCTTTCCAGTGGAAATCACAGCGCTGACCTATTGCATCCGCGCGAGCACCTTGTTGTGAATTGCTTTCAAAATGTATCTTTCCAGTGGAAATCACAGCTTCTATGGGGTGTTATAGAACATTATTGTTGTTGTGAATTGCTTTCAAAATGTATCTTTCCAGTGGAAATCACAGCAATCTCAAGAAGTATTTAAAGTTTTTATCCGTTGTGAATTGCTTTCAAAATGTATCTTTCCAGTGGAAATCACAGCGCATGGCTGATGCATCGAGGTGTGTTCCGTGTTGTGAATTGCTTTCAAAATGTATCTTTCCAGTGGAAATCACAGCGGAACGACTTACTAGGAATAGGGTCTTTACGTTGTGAATTGCTTTCAAAATGTATCTTTCCAGTGGAAATCACAGCTTTATGGAAGGTGCTGAGCGCACATCTGTAGTTGTGAATTGCTTTCAAAATGTATCTTTCCAGTGGAAATCACAGCAAATAACGGTGTTGGAAAGAATAGACAGCTGTTGTGAATTGCTTTCAAAATGTATCTTTCCAGTGGAAATCACAGCCCGCTGGCATTGCACCTAACACGTTTATATGTTGTGAATTGCTTTCAAAATGTATCTTTCCAGTGGAAATCACAGCTACTCTGCCCAAATCTTGTGGGTCTTTCTTGTTGTGAATTGCTTTCAAAATGTATCTTTCCAGTGGAAATCACAGCAGGGTTCTTGAAAGATGAAAATAAAATTGCGTTGTGAATTGCTTTCAAAATGTATCTTTCCAGTGGAAATCACAGCAACGGCCTGCTCTGCATCAATGAGTTATCGTTGTGAATTGCTTTCAAAATGTATCTTTCCAGTGGAAATCACAGCTTTGCAGTTGCTGGCACTTTGGTCGCCTCAGTTGTGAATTGCTTTCAAAATGTATCTTTCCAGTGGAAATCACAGCAGCTTCAGCAGGATTCAGGCAACACGGTAAGTTGTGAATTGCTTTCAAAATGTATCTTTCCAGTGGAAATCACAGCCATTAAATACGCAAAGGAATTGTCCAATGGTTGTGAATTGCTTTCAAAATGTATCTTTCCAGTGGAAATCACAGCTCACGGATGAAATGGCCTGTAAGACCGTTCGTTGTGAATTGCTTTCAAAATGTATCTTTCCAGTGGAAATCACAGCATCGCCCCTGCGGTTGTTATTGTAGTAAGGGTTGTGAATTGCTTTCAAAATGTATCTTTCCAGTGGAAATCACAGCCCTGACTGCTTTCATAATCAACCGAATCTTGTTGTGAATTGCTTTCAAAATGTATCTTTCCAGTGGAAATCACAGCAGAAATCCTTTTCAGCGTGTGGTTTAAGGTGTTGTGAATTGCTTTCAAAATGTATCTTTCCAGTGGAAATCACAGCTAATGAATCCTTTAGCCCCTTCATTCTCTAGTTGTGAATTGCTTTCAAAATGTATCTTTCCAGTGGAAATCACAGCCAGCGACAGAGCGACCGAGAAGCCAAACCAGTTGTGAATTGCTTTCAAAATGTATCTTTCCAGTGGAAATCACAGCTGAACAGAAGTATTTTCAATCATGGCAGGGTTGTGAATTGCTTTCAAAATGTATCTTTCCAGTGGAAATCACAGCTATCTTCCATCCAGATCTTTAGTTGATAGAGTTGTGAATTGCTTTCAAAATGTATCTTTCCAGTGGAAATCACAGCTTTTAAAAAATGGAGTGTGTCTTTTCAACCGTTGTGAATTGCTTTCAAAATGTATCTTTCCAGTGGAAATCACAGCTTTCATAAAATGAAAACCGTTTTGTCCTTAGTTGTGAATTGCTTTCAAAATGTATCTTTCCAGTGGAAATCACAGCCAACAAAGAATATTCCAACGCTTGACCAGGGTTGTGAATTGCTTTCAAAATGTATCTTTCCAGTGGAAATCACAGCGCCCCTAGATTTGCCTCGGTACGGATCATTGTTGTGAATTGCTTTCAAAATGTATCTTTCCAGTGGAAATCACAGCCCCATGTTCTCGTAAATGCCGAATTGAAGAGTTGTGAATTGCTTTCAAAATGTATCTTTCCAGTGGAAATCACAGCCCTTTGTTTTAGGGGTTGAAGTTCGCCTTTGTTGTGAATTGCTTTCAAAATGTATCTTTCCAGTGGAAATCACAGCATATTCGTGGAGACAATGTTCTTAAGTACAGTTGTGAATTGCTTTCAAAATGTATCTTTCCAGTGGAAATCACAGCTGGCATTCTGTAAAGCTCAAGATCCGATCCGTTGTGAATTGCTTTCAAAATGTATCTTTCCAGTGGAAATCACAGCGCTGTTTGATCATCTTCGTAGACATCAGTAGTTGTGAATTGCTTTCAAAATGTATCTTTCCAGTGGAAATCACAGCTCACGTATGCGCCTAGCTGTCAAAGAAGGTGTTGTGAATTGCTTTCAAAATGTATCTTTCCAGTGGAAATCACAGCATAAAAAAAAAACAGATAATAAATAGCGTGTTGTGAATTGCTTTCAAAATGTATCTTTCCAGTGGAAATCACAGCTGGCTTTGGCAAATTGGTTTCCCCTCCTTAGTTGTGAATTGCTTTCAAAATGTATCTTTCCAGTGGAAATCACAGCCTTCTCCTATTGTCTTGTTCATGTAGAATGTTGTGAATTGCTTTCAAAATGTATCTTTCCAGTGGAAATCACAGCTTCGAAGGGTTGATCGTGAATAGCCACCCGGTTGTGAATTGCTTTCAAAATGTATCTTTCCAGTGGAAATCACAGCCCATATCCATCGTGAGGATGCAGGGATCCAGTTGTGAATTGCTTTCAAAATGTATCTTTCCAGTGGAAATCACAGCGAAAGTTTTAGGCCAACTTTCGGCGACTTGTTGTGAATTGCTTTCAAAATGTATCTTTCCAGTGGAAATCACAGCGCAAAGGCTTACATGTTGGAAGCAAAGACCGTTGTGAATTGCTTTCAAAATGTATCTTTCCAGTGGAAATCACAGCATACCCCACGCTAAGTGGCTGGTATGCTGTTTTTTATGCTCGTTTTTAGGAAAATAAAAATTGGGTCTTTTGGTGCTCTATACCTGTGCTAACCCGGCATTATCTTTTCCAATCCTCCGAGGTGGATTAGAAAAGTTTACAGACAATCTAAAAAAGTTCTAACTGCTGAACGGGTTGTTCCTTCTCTGCAATAGTTTTCCCATGAAATAATTCCATCATCCCAAACTGTCGATCTGTAATCTGCATAATACCCACCTTCCCCTTTGGTGGGAGATTTATCCTTACCCTGCGTGTATGCACTTCGGCATTTTCTCGACTGGCACAGAATCGCATATAGATCGAAAACTGAAACATTGCAAATCCATCATCAAGTAATTTCTTACGAAAAGATGAAGCGATTTTTCTATCTTTTTTCGTCTCGGTGGGCAGATCAAAAAATACTAAGACCCACAAACTTCGATATTGATTAAGCCTTGAATAATAATTCTCATGCATATTCCGGATAAATAATCTTTCGACTGATCCCTGCAAAACACTCATAAAGTGAATTGCTCGTTCGACTGGCAGCTACCATCAACGGGCTTTTCTGTCCGTCAATTACCACATCCAAAGCTGGAATTGTCAGCAATTCTCTTTTAAGCTCCACAGTCAATTCGTCATAGCAATCTTCAGTCTCTACGATATGTGAAACTACCAAATCCACATAGGGACGATATGGCTCCATAATATCATCCGCTAGACAATACGCATTGTACTTGTTGTGATGCCAAATCCCCACGTTTGGCAGTAAACCTGAAGAAACGAGCGCCCTTGCAATAATGCCCCGCAAAATTGCATAACCATAATTCAACAAATTGTTTGGAGGAATGCCTGATTGACCCCTGTTGAAATCCGGAATATCAAATAAGCTCTGCCAATAAATAGCTGCGGCCTGAGCCTCATGATTTCCTGTATCTCCCGAATTCACATTTTTTGACAGATACTCCATTCGCTTACTTGGTTTCCCTTTTTCCTTTAGTAACCCATGTTGATTTTCAATTTTAGCAGTTACAGTTTGTTGCCAAAGGTTCTTTTTAAGTGGTAGGCTAGCATTCAATTGATGTCCAACTCGCTCCACTTGTTCGGTATGTCCATGCATAGGGAGTAAAAGCCCATCAGGAAGATGCTGAGCATTGCAGGTAACGACAGCTACCTTTCTATCTATAAGTTTGCAGAGCAGCCCATTCGTAATTGTAATTTGCTGGTGCTCTAACACAAGCATTCCAATGTCTTCGATAGGTACAATCCGATCTGGTTTATCATCTGGGAATGAAATTAAAATCTGCTCATTTTTTGTGCTCAGGTAAGCAGGGTTACCGAAAAAAAGTGTTCGTTTGATCATAGATAATTTCGTTAATTAGAAAAGACCTGCCGGGTTTTGAAAACCCGGCAGGTCTCGCAGTTTCTATTCAAAATTCTTATTGATTAGGCTTTCTTTCTTCAATTCTATCATCTCGTTTTGATGATCCAAACCGTCAAAGAAGTTAAAGTAAAAATCTCTATTCAGTAAAGACCTTTTTTCCATTGTCTGATAAGCCTTCCAACTCGACCATTTCCAATCTTTCAACTCCTTCGCAAAATCATGTTTAATTGGATTCAAATGGATATATAAAAACGTATCCTGCCATTGGCTTTCTGTTAAAATTGGTTTTCGCTTAAAGTTTTTAATGAATAGGCTTCCTTTTCTTTGGTATCTTTTATTGAACGCTTTGGTATAACTGTTGAAAAAATTGCTGAATGCTTTTGTTATGGGAAATTCTGAAGCTTTGGCAATTGATTTATCCAGACCTGCCAGGTTTTGAAAACCTGGCAGGTCTAACGAATCCTTGACTCCCACCAACAAGTGAAAATGATTAGGAATCAAGCAATAGGCATAAGTATCAACTACACCACCCAAATACTTATCGTATTGTTGAAGAAAAAATCGATAGTTTTCCTCCTCTCGAAAAATATTCTCCGAGCCATTTGCGTGATTGTAAATATGGTAGGATTGGCCTGATTCCATTTTTTATAACTGAAAATTAATACTCTCCAACTTTTACAATTTCTCCCAAATGGTTCAAGCGAACTTTAACAATTCCATTTATTCCAGATAGTCCTTCACGCTTCCAAGTAGCGCCTTTCAATTTTGAATTATCTTCAACATTAGTTTCAAGGTGATGTCTAAAAAAATAATCCTTTAAAGTGAATTTTTGCACCCTAAACAAATTGGGACTAATGACTTTAACATTTTGGGGTTCTAATAGATCAACTTCATTTGGGTCAAAGCAAGTATTTGCATTCGGAAATACGAAGCATTCATTTTGCTTCATCGTAAATAAAAACTGCCAACCCATGTGATCATTGAACACTCTATCAATAACTGGCAACCTTTGATTCACCCTTTCTAGTGCTTCGAAAAAGGAAACAACCTTCTCCTGAAGGACTCCATCCCCATCCTTGTATATAGCTACATGATGGTTATTTCCAGTGCTCACAAAATCAACTGGTACCTGACTTCCTTTCTTATCTAAGATATTATTTCCAAAATGATCCTTTTTATAGTGTAAAGGTTCTGCATTTTTGACGCCGCTTATGGCAATCCTCCGAATGGAAATCCCTTTATCCTTGTTCAGCCAAATTGGATTTTTGTCTAAGTCAGAAAAAGCTTTTTTAGAATCGCCTCCAAATTCTAACAAACGACTTAATAGAATTCTTTTAGTGCCAATGTCTATTACTTTCTCAATTGATTTTTCATCCTTGAAGTTCTCAGGGGTTACATCCTTACGGATAGAAAAATCCTCTTCTAGCCAAACCAACTTTATTTTTTCAGGAAGTATTTCTGTTTTTTCAGTATTTAGGTAGATAGGCTTTTTGCTTGGTGAATTCTTCCCACTAAATGCTTTCAATGAATCGTTCCCGTTTTCGGAAAGTCTTTGCAAAAGAGCTTGCTTATGTGTTGGATTGGCGACTCTTCCAATTATCGCCAAATCAAACTTTGCCCCAACTTTTTCCACTTTGCCAGTGTAGTATTGATACTTCCCATAAACCGTTTCTTTATGCAATTGCCCCCTAGGTGTGAGTTCAACTTTAACTTTTTCTCCTTTGTCTGTTTTTGTTCTATTCTTATTTTTGGTAACGACCTTATTTTTGGCCTTATGTGACACTAACACATTTTCTAGATGTTCTTTTGCTTGTTCCCTAAAATTTGGGATTGGCAAATTGAATATTCGCTTTTTATTTCCCCTGTCATCAATTGATATGTGTGTTTCCTTAGACTCAATCCCAATAATATTTTTATGCAGTTTTTTGGATTCGTTCTTTCGGGCATTGAGGTTATTCAAATATTGAATATGGTTGTGTTTTGTAAAGGCAACTGTCAAAGCATCCATTGCGTGATGCCGATGATCATTTCTTTTACTCCAACCCTTGATACGTTCTTTGAAAGTTCCATCCTTCTTCTCGACCATTTCAGTCAATCCAAGCTTTTTGAACTTTTCAAAATTCAATTCTTGCATAATATTAATCAAGTCCCAATCCTCACGTAGCTTATTAGTTACACTACCTGTGGTGGTCAATACAGAACGACTAATCTCATAAAGCATGTTCTTTGCTTTTTTAGCGATATACTGACTATCCCGTAAATCGCGTTCGATAAATCCATCACCTATTTCCGTGTCCTTCTTAAGCAATTTTTGATATTTAGCCCTAGAAATACCTTCATCCTTATTTCTTTTGTTCAAATCAAAAAGACTTGATATTCTGGATTCAAAATCTTCAAGACCTTTTTCTCCAAATTTGCTTTCCAAGTAGTCGTAAGCAGTTTTATTCCCTTTATCAAGATTATCCTTTCGAAACACAACTGTCTTATTAGAAAAGCTATCGTCGAATAATTTTGATTGTGGAATAATGTGTTCAATATCAATTTGTTTACTAAATAGTATTTCCCTGGGGATGTACGTGTCGGTATATAAGTCCTTATATCCATTGCTCTTTAACTCCTCATATAAGCGATACCTGATGATGTCATTTCGACTAGGGTTTTTTACTCCGAATTCATTTTGTAAGAGTTTGAATATTTTATCATGATTGGTTTTTGCCGCATTGATGCTCGAAGTCATCTCGGCGCGCTCTTTAGCATTTTTCTTCAAGTCACGAGCAAGTTCAATCCGTATTTCGTCGAATTTGAAATACTCAACAATATTCCCATTTTCATTCCTTTTGCTATTCTTCTCGATCAATGCATTTACCACATTGACCACTTGATTTAGGATTTTTTCAACTACAGGGTTACGAAGGCTATTCTTTTTAAGTATTTCTAATTTGTCCTTGTGAGGACGATTAGCAATCTCTTCTTTTGTCAATGAAGATGCAGAATGCCGGTATCCTGCTAATTCACAAGCAGTACTATAATCATTCTCTTGGATGAAAGGATATATCTTTCGAATAGCTTTACTACTCAAGTTCCCGTAATCATCAGACAAAGACACATTAGCCAATACTTGGCTATGGGCCCTTTTAAATCCGAATTTCTTTTCTAACAACTCGTATAACTTTTCATTTCCGCTAGCCGATTCATCTCCCTCATAAGAATACAGAAGATGCCAAAGTTGATAAGATAGTTGCTGTTCAAATGCTTTACCATCTAGCTCAGGATCAAAGTCCAAGATTGCTGTATCGATTTTTAAGGTTTCGAAAATCTGTTTGATCATATTTTGAATCTCAGATGCAGCGATCTGCATATCATCCAACTCAACTTCGTCTTTATTTGATTTTACTTGCAATAAATCCTTGACATCATATCCTTCGATATCGAGTATTTTCAGGTAGGCTTCATACAAAGCTTTATTAGTTCGATTACCTTCCAAAACCGAATAATTAATTTCCCAATCTTGATTTTTGTATCCCAATAATTCAAGTACCGTCTTGGCAGACAAATTCCCCTTTAAGTTCAATTCCTCAAAGAGATGCTTTTTTGCTTCTAAATCGAATGCAAATATTTCCTTCGCTTCTTCAAATAGACTGCCTTGTTGCTCATTTTTTGTCTTTCGCTTTTTACTCCCTTTTTTCTTGATTAGAACATTCTGAAGCACCTGCCAAATCTTAAATTCTTGAAACAATGGCGAAGACTTTGGTACTACTTTAAGCCCAATTGTTTTCTTTTTACCAGTTTCTATTTCAATTTCTTTACTTTCAAACTCACAGAAACTAACCAATCCTTTTTGGGACTTCAGCTTTCGCTGGTAAAAAATTACAATGTCTCGAATTTCTATTTTTAGCTCATCGGTCAATTCTGGATGATGATTTTTTTGTTCGCTCCATATTACTTCAAACTCATCCAAATAATCTTGACGGTAAAAAACTTGATTTTTCAGCTGTGTATGCGGGTTTTTGAGCAATTGCTTGAACAGATATTGTCCAACAGTCTCTTTGTTGAAATAAAGCTCTTTGCTTCTATCTGAAATTGCACCTAGATATCCGCTAGAATTATTGAGGTTGTTATTGATCTCTGTTATTACATAAGCCACTTCCTCTTTTTCTAATTGTTGAGAAAAAGCTTCGCTTCGCCACTTATAGGCTTGAACTTTCTTCTCCTCTCTAGTTCCTTTATTTTCAGCTGTATTAAATTGGTATTTAACCCAAAAAATAGCTGAAGTAGCCCTCAGCCCTTTTCCTTCCAATTCTTTCTTGAATTCGTCGGTTAAAATCCCCGGATAATACTTCTTTTGGAAAGCCCATACCTTATCCAATTCTTCTTGTAAATCTGAACGATAAAAATCCGGGATATGCTTTTTGCCTTCTTGCAGCATCTTATAAGCAAATTGACCGGGTGTAAGCTTTTCCTCATAAAGTCTTTTAGCCACTTCCATTCCATCAATCGCTTGCCCCTCGTCTTCATTTTTAGCTTTACGACTGCTTTTGTAGCCTCTCTTTTTATTGATCGCCAAAAGTACTCTTGCCAAATCATCCTTTTCAATTTTCTCTGTAGCAGATTGAGATCTCAATCTCCAAGTCGAATGGGTAGTACTTTTACCATCCTCCGCCAGTTTTGTTTCTCTTGTAATGATATTGGCTTTGAATAAAGCATGAATCAGATTAGCTCTTCTATCTTGATATCGATCCAAATTTCTTCTAGCTCCGCGTTTCAGTGTACGATCCGCATTTATTGTTATTGGCTTACCTTTTTCGAAATTCGTTTGCTCATCCGTTGTAAGCGGATTAACCCTAACTCCTATTTGTTTAATTATTGATTTTAAAGAGTCTTCACTTTCAATCACATGAGCAAAGCCAATTGAAGTCGTGCCTAAATCAAGGCCAAGAATATTTTTCATATTGTTTTAAAAATTAAAGTTTAAGCCTATATTTCAGAACATTTTGAAAGCAATTCACAATAAGGATTATTCCGTTGTGAAAACATTAAGCGCCTCGCCTTTCTGCGGGGCATTTTTTTGTCTTTGCTTCGCTGCACAAAATACTGTAAGCATGCCGAAAAAAAATACCCTATACAGGGTATTTTTTTTAAAAATCTAGGTGATTGATAAATATAGTCAGCGTTCAGTTCCTCACCTCACCCTGTGACTGCCAATTGCTCTCTGCAATAACTGCCATCTGACCACTATTTCCCTATCTTCTCCATATGTGCTTCCTTGATCATTCTTCTCAGGATCTTGCCTACATTTGACTTCGGTAGTTCATCTGTGAAATGAACCTCTTTCGGACATTTGTAATTCGTGAGGGATTCATGGCAATGTGCTATGATTTGCTCCTTGGTGATTGACTTGTCTTTTCCCACCACATAAGCGACAACCCGCTCGGTGGATCTATCATCTGGAATACCGATCACGCCGACTTCCAAAACTCCCGGATAGGAAGCGATCACGTTCTCGACTTCATTTGGATATACATTGAAACCGGAAACCAGAATCATCTCCTTTTTCCTATCCACAATCTTGGTAAAACCGTCTTTGTCCATGACTCCGATGTCGCCTGATTTGAACCATTCTCCCATCATTACCTCGGCAGTATCTTTCGGTTTGTGCCAGTAGCCCTTCATCACCTGTGGCCCTTTGATGCATATCTCACCACGCTCACCCACCGGAAGGATATTGCCTTCCTCGTCTATGACCATCATTTCAGTATTGGGAAGGGGAAGGCCGATCGTGCCATTCCTCTCTGTTCCGTCGATGGGATTGCAGGAAGCTACCGGGGAGGTTTCTGTTAGCCCGTAGCCTTCTGCCACCGGAGTTCCTGTCAAGGCTAGCCACTTTTCAGCAGTTGCTTTTTGCACCGCCATTCCTCCTCCTACAGCTATTTTCAAACTACTGAAATCAAGAGACCTGAAGTCTTCTTGGTTAAGCAATCCATTAAATAAAGTATTGACGCCTGTAAAGACTGTAAACTTCTTTTTTGAAAGTTCTTTGATAAAAGCAGGCATGTCTCTAGGATTGGTAATCAAAAGATTATGTGCACCGATTTTGAGCATGGCAAGGCAATTTACCGTCAGGGCAAAAATATGATATAACGGAAGCGCTGTCACGACAATTTCCTCCTGCTCCTTCAACTTCGGCTTCATCCAGGCAGAAATCTGCTGCATGTTTGCTACAATATTTCCATGCGACAATTCGGCTCCTTTGGACACACCAGTGGTACCGCCTGTGTATTGAAGAAAAGCAGTATCCTGCAGAGCAAGTTCTACTGGCTTAAATTTATGATTTGCACCTTGTGCCAATGCTGATTTGAAAGAAACAGCCTTAGGGATAGAGTAAGCTGGCACCATCTTCTTGACGTACTTCACTACCAGATTGACTATCGTTCCTTTGAAGCCTCCCAGCATATCACCTATCTCAGTTACTATGACATGCTTGGCTGGAATCTCGGGCAGAATTTTCTCCAGATTAGTGGCAAAATTGGCCATGATGATGATCAATTCAGCTCCAGAGTCATGGAATTGATGCTTCATTTCTGAGGAAGTGTAAAGGGGATTGGTATTCACCACGATCATACCAGCTCGAAGCGCACCAAACATCGCCACTGGATACTGAAGGGTATTTGGCATCTGAATAGCTACTCTGGTGTCTTTTTTCAGTCGTAAAACCTGAGTAAGATACGAAGCAAAATCCTCACTGAGCTTATTTAACTCATTGAAGGACATTGTTTTGCCCATGCATTCATAAGCCACAGAATCTCCGAACTTCCTTACACTTTCATCAAAAAGCTCTGCGATACTGGAATAGGCTGTACAATCTACTTCCTTAGGCACAGAATGCGGATAATGGTTAAACCAGGAAAAATCCTTCATAGTATGAGTTAATATTGGGTGAATCTATTTTTGTTGAATTAATCGAAAACTTGGCTCTGGTCAAAAGGATTTTTAACTATTTCAAGATTTTTCTCGCTATCAGTTCCTTCATTATCTCATTAGTTCCGGCATAGATCCGCTGCACCCTGGCATCAGCATAAGCTCTAGCCACGCCATAATCCCACATATATCCATAGCCACCATGCAGCTGTACACATTCATCAGCTACTTTACATTGCAACTCAGTCATATTGTATTTTGCCGCTGAGGCCATGGCAGAATCCAATTTGCCATCATTGTGAAGCAGAACGAGGTAATCGCAGTAAATCCTTCCCTGCTCTAGCGCTGCACACATCTCTGCCAATTTGAAGCGGGTGTTCTGGAATTCGGAAATCGCCTGATTAAAAGCCTTTCGCTCTTTCACATACTTAATTGTCTCCTGAAGCATGTATTCACCCAATGCTACCGCTGCCAACGCCACCACCAAACGCTCCTGCGCCAGTTCGGTCATCAGGTATGTGAATCCTTCTCCTTCTTTACCCAGCAAATTTTCCTTGGTGACTTTGACATCTTCAAAAAACAACTCGCAGGTATCTTGTGCATGCAGACCTACTTTATCAAAAGGGAGACCTTTTGTAAAGCCTTCCATGGAATTATCCAGTAAAAGCAGGCTGATTCCTTTTGCACCTTTCTGGGGGTCTGTTTTCACCGCGACCACCACTACATCAGATAGATATCCATTTGTAATAAAAGTCTTACTGCCATTCACCAAATAATAATCCCCATGGTCTATTGCGCTTGTGCGGATACCCTGCAGATCACTACCAGCTCCCGGCTCAGTCATTGCCACTGCTCCTATGTATTCACCTGAAATCATCTTAGGAATATACTTTTCCAAAGCTTGCTCAGTTCCAAAGCGCAAAATGTAAGGCATCACGATATCATTATGAAGCGGGTATCCAATTGCTGGAGCAGAGCATCCACTCAAGCCAAGTTCTTCTATGAAAATGGCGTTGTAGCGAAAATCCTGCACATTATTACCTCCAAGATGCTCTGGGGCTTGTATTCCCAAAAAACCATTTTCTCCAAGCTTGAGCCAACTTTCTCGCGACACCATCTTATCTTTCTCCCATTGGGAATTATATGGGGTTATTTCCTGTGCGATAAAATCTCTTACACTGACTCTGAAAAGATCGTGTTCTTCAGTGAAAAGGGTTCGGGGTAGTCCAAACATGGTCTCTAAATTTTAGGGTTTAATTCAGTTCGAAATTAAGAAATTAACTCCTTACACGTTGTTTTGTCTTTGAAAAGACCTTTTGCCTATCCGTGTGCAACTTATACAAAATCGTGTCAGTCTAACTAAACTTATTTATAGTTTCGCTACTTATTACATAAATCCAGTACAATGATCGATCTAAAGGAACAATCCAGTCTTCATACGCTCCACTCTCTCCCACTCTGGAAAGAAAATGAAAAGCTCCTTTCAGCTGCCCCCGCGGGAGAAAGCAACATGAATCTGGTATTGCGTATAAAAACAAACTTGAGATCAGTTATCCTAAAGCAGTCTAAACCCTTTGTTCGGAAATTCCCACAGATCCCAGCTCCGATAGATAGAATTGAGATTGAACTTTGCTACTACCAGCTCATAGAGGATGATGAAGTACTCAGTGGCTACAGCCCAAAAGTCATTCTCTACAATGCCGAACATCACATACTACTCATTGAAGATCTGGGAGATGGAATGGACTTCAATGACATTTATGCTCAAGGCTATACCTGGAAAACGAAAGATTTTCATTCTATCAGCAAGTATTTGAATGCTTTGCATGAACTGGAAGTGAGCAATTTTCCCGATAATCTGGAAATGAGAAAGCTAAACCATGAGCACCTTTTTCACTTTCCTTTTATGGAGGAAAATGGATTTGATTTAGATACTATTCAGCCGGGTTTACAGGTGATCAGTTTGAAGTATAAAAAAGACACTGAGTTGAAATCTGCCTTAGAAACTCTTGGAAAGCGGTATTTATCGCACGGCACCACTTTATTGCATGGGGATTTCTACCCAGCTTCCTGGCTCAAAACTGAGAACGGAGTCAAAATCATCGACACTGAGTTTGCGTATATGGGCGACAGCGAATTTGATCTTGGGGTTCTTTTCGCACATTTTGATTTGGCTAGAATGGATGCCAGTTTTCAGGAGGATTTTTTAAAAAGTTATGAGCATAGCTATGCTGAAAACTTGGTGAATGCATACCGAGGTATGGAGATCATGAGAAGACTCATAGGCATAGCACAACTTCCCTTGTCACTTTCCTTAGATGAGAAGAAAAAACTTTTAGAAAAAGCCAGAACCTTTATTTTGTCCCAATGAAAAACCTGAACATCGTCTTTCTTCTGTTTATCCTATTGACCGCCTGCGGCAAAAAGACATCCAATATTCCTATCCAGTTTTCTGATGAACAAGTACCAGAGATGGGACTAACAGAGAAACAATTGCATGACAAAATACTGGGAATGCTGGTGGGATCAGCCATTGGGGACGCGATGGGAGCTCCTACCGAGATGTGGTCACGAGACGCTATCAACTTGGAATATGGATTTGTAGAAAGCCTTGACTCCATGATTCGTCAAGTGTCTTCAGAAGGAATTTGGATAGCCAATCTGCCTGCTGGTGGCACCACTGACGATACGCGCTGGAAGGTATTGACTTCTACATATCTGCTTACGCAAAAGCATGATGAGTTGAATGCGAAGGATTTTGCGAAGCAAATACTTACTACTTATGAGTCTTATGCTAAAGAATTTAAGGAGATAAAAAGCACTGATCCCGAGCCATTTGAATCAGCTTCATTAAAACTAGGGTGGTTGCAAGAATGGGCAAAGGTAAGTAAGCCTTTTATTGATGACAATCTGGTTGGATATGCTGATTCACTGGGAAAATTTTACGGAGGTGAAATGGTTTGTGCGGGGTTGTTGTACTCTCCTACCTTAGGTTCTTTCTTTCCAGGAAATCCAGAAAAGGCATACCAGGAAGCTTACAAACTTTCTTTTTATGATTTGGGCTATGCCAAAGACATCTCAGCACAATCCGCAGCCATGACAGCAGCTGGAATGAAGCTCAATGCCACGAAGGAAGATTTACTCGCATCCTTACGTTTGGATCCAGCCAATTACTTTGAAAGCAGGTTGGTAGGTAGAACAGCTTATAGCATTTTGAAAAATGCGCTCTTGATTTCTTCCGAAGCGGCACAGCAAGACACTTTGGGAAATCTACTTCACCCAGATAGCAAAGCGCTCCAATTTGCTTTTGCGCAGCTAGATGAGAGACTGCAGGATATGCCTTTTCATGCAGGTGAAATATGGCTTCAGACACTCACAGCTATGATTTATTCAGATTTTGAGTTTATGGGAACACTCACTTTTCTCGTAAATTACGGCAGAGATAATGACACTACAGCCGCAGTAGCCGGTGGGATTTTAGGAGCTTTTTATGGCTTTGAACAATTACCAAAACTTGAAAGAGAAAAAGTGTTGCAAGTGAACAAAGAGATGCTGGGAACAGATCTAGAGCAAATCGCGAATGAGTTGACAGCTCATATGTTGGGCAAATAAAATCCGGCCACAAAGCCCACAAAGAAAAGCGTAAAAACAGTCTAGGTTAAACCTTTTTCTGTATGTACGCTTTTCTTCCTGTAAGCGAATTCTCTTTGGTCAATGCGTTGGAAGACCGATGACCGAAGAAAACCAGAATTCAAGGTGTCTATGAATTTTTGATCCTATAAATTTTCTACTGGCAAGATTCCGTATACTCACCAACCTTTTTATCTTGGACCACATAGTCACATAGAAAAACATAGATTCTGGTTTAAGTCTCCTGACTTGGACCAATTGAAATGCAGTCCTCAGACTGCTTCCAATGGGTAACGGCGAAAGATTTTTTGCCCCTTCCGCATTGTATGGAAAAAAGTATTTCATGATCGGTTTACAAACTCAATGATCAAGGAGTTAGGTTAATATTAGATTGTTCCCTTTGCGGAATCTTAGTGTCCTTTGTGGTTAAACCATTTTGCATTGGCCCTCTCTGCGCAAACCTTCGTGCAGTCTTCGGTTAAAAAAACTAAAAGAAAAAACCCCAAATCTCACGATTCAGGGTTTGGACACAAGAGGCTGGATTAGAATTCAAATATGTATTGTGCGGGTTCTGCCTTTTGCGTCAGTAACTTCGATATAGACATCCTCAGCATGAACTCCATTTAATCTGTAGTCTTTTCGGAATCCTTCTGGCTGATCTACCATTTCCTCATGAAGTAGTCTATCATCTGAAACCCTCTTGATTTTGACATCTACTCCAGCTTCTTCTAATCCTATGACTAATAGATTAATCGTATAATCATTTACTTTTTTACCATAAGCCATGAGCGGGTAAACAGTCGGCGTTTCCACCTCTTTCTCGACAGTTTTTACGGTGTAGATCACTTCCTCCTCATCTGTAGTGATCACTACTTGATATTCTGCACAAGGAAGGCCGTTCAAATCGTACGGAACACGTAGATCCTCATTTGCTTTGACAGATCTTTGATGAAGTTTGATGCCGCTCATATCATAAATGGCAATTTTTGCTTTACCGACACCTCCACTGAGAAGAACTGAAATCTTCTTATAGTTCGTGTAAACGGATGAATTTGCTTTCAAATCTTCCAGATCATTGGAGGCAAAAGTACTGGTAGCTAAAAGTCCAGCGAGAGCGAATGTGATTAGAGTTTTCATAACATTGTTGGTTTAGAGATATGCTTGTCCCTGTTGCGAACCATGTACCAACTGTGTCAGAAGGGCCTTTCAAAGCCATTTTCAGAAGGGCTTCTTTTTATTGAAATTGTATTTGGCACAATATATAATTTGGCTAATACTTCAATTCCTTACTGATAACTGTTCTAAAAATGATCGCTTTACCTTGAAATTGTATTGCACCCGCACAGTTTACTACTGATTCGGAAAAAATGCAGGTTACACTCTATTGTAACTAATAGTAAATATTAATTTTTTAAAAAATTATAAGTGCCTGAAATTAAATGATTTAAAAAATAAAAACCTGTACGCTCGTGTACAGGTCTTGTTCGCGTAGATACATAAATTTGATTTATGTCAACTCTTTCTAAGCTCCTGTGAAAGTGATTTCACCCTATCTTTTATCTGAATTCCCGAAATATCGACTTTCATTGATGTCGCCGTCAGGAATTCATTCACTGCTCCAGCGTGATCTGTAGATTTCCCTTCCGCCAGTGTCACGTAGCGCATCGTTGTCCACAATAGGGTTTTCAATTGAGTCTCGCTATCATCCGTCATGAAATATTCTAAAACCACCGTATTATGATTATGCCAGATAATGCGACTCTTAATCCGTACCCACTCACCCACCATAGCTGGCTTTACATAGGAAATATTGTGATTATATATCACCCAGGCAGCCTGATATTTTTTGATGAAATCCATCATCTCCACGCCGTAAAGCTTTGGCACTTGATCTTCCCGTGCATTGAAAAAGTAATCGAAATACTTGGCGTTATTCAAATGTCTAAGCGGGTCACAATCCTGGAATCTAATCAGAACTCTGCTTTCTGTCTCCTTTGGATAATGCTTCTCTGAGTTATATTCAAACATGATTAATCTAGTATGGCTGTACTATCGATAAGTTTCACTCCTGCTTTTTTCATTTCATCCAAAGCCTTACCTCCATCTTCAGGTGAGAGGTTTACTGCTCTGGTCGCATCTGTGATCAGATAAGTTTTGAATCCCAAACTGACTGAATCCAACGCAGTGAATTTCACGCAATAATCCTGTGCAAGTCCCGTCACAAAAACAGTCATTATTCCTTCGTTTTGCAGAAAATCCCCAAGTCCGGTATCTTCTCTTTGGGCATTGTCAAAGAATCCTGAGTAAGAATCAACTTCGGGATTTTTGCCTTTTTGGAAAATAGCCTTCCACTTGATTGGGTTCAACTCCTCATGAAACTCGGCTCCTTCAGTTCCCTGCACGCAGTGAACTGGCCAGAGAATCTGCGGTAAACCATTTAAGTCGATCAGCTCTCCCTCGCTTTTACCCATATGATTTGCAGCAAAGCTTCCATGATTTGCCGGATGGAAATCCTGTGTGGCGACTATGAAATCGAATTGCTCCTGCAGTGCATTGATGACTGGAACGACCTCACCTCCACTATTAACTGCCAATTTGCCTCCCGGCAAAAAGTCATTTTGTACATCCACAATCAGTAGTACGCTATTTTTCAGATTCATTGCCATTATCAATTTGTTTTGCTTTCAATACCAAATCCATACGCAATTGATGCAGATTTTCTTCTAAACCGATCGGATACAAATGCGGGTTTACCAATCTCTTATGTGTCTTGTCCAAAAAATTCAGCTGATCTTGAACCCTATCTCTGATCTGATTGATTGTCGGCAGCTTGTAAATCAGCTTGCCTTTAGTAAATATTGGCTTCAATAATATTTCCTCCTGATAATAGGCGGGCATCATTCGCTTTCTTTTCGTAGGATCATTTGGATCAATAATTAAAGCTGCCTGCGGGTCAAGTTCCTGAGACTCCAGATAGATCATATCTGCAACTGCTTTTCCCTTGGAAAAAAAACGCTTTACCGTATGTAATCCGGGAATATTGATTTTTATCGATTGCTGCGAAAGCTTGATTTTGGGAACCCAAGTACCATTTTTATCTTTGATCGCAGACAATTTATAAACTCCACCCAATGCTGGCTGATCAAAAGCGGTCACCAATTTCGTCCCTACTCCCCATACATTGATAGAAGCTTCCTGTCCTTTCAGAGAAGTAATGATACTTTCGTCGAGATCATTGGAAGCGACTATTTTCGCCTCAGGAAAACCTGCTTCATCGAGCATTTCTCTTGCCACGTTACTGAAATAGGCCAAGTCACCGGAATCGATCCGGATACCGACCATTTCTTTGCCTTTGCTTCGCAAAGCATTTCCAACTTTGATGGCATTCTTGATTCCATTTACTGTGTCATAGGTATCGACTAGGAAAATAGATTGATCTGGAAAAGCATCAGCATAGGCTTCAAATGCTTCCATTTCGGTTTCGAAAGACATGATCCAGCTATGTGCATGCGTACCGGATACCGGTATTCCAAAAAGCTTTCCTGCCATCACATTACTCGTGGAAGTACAACCGCCTATATACGCTGCTCTCGAAGCAGCCAAACCACCGTCAATTCCTTGAGCACGGCGTAGACCAAATTCCAAAACTGGTTCTCCTTGCGCAGCCAGATTAATTCTTGCAGCCTTGGTGGCGATCAAAGTTTGGAAATTGATAATGTTCAAAAGTGGCGTTTCTAGTAATTGACATTGGATCAGTGGGCCTTTCACGCGCACCAAAGGTGAATTGGGAAATACAACCGTTCCTTCTTCCACTGCATCGATATCACAGCTGAATTTCATTTCCCGGAGGTAATCCAAAAATCCACTTTCAAATAACACCTGATCACCCTTGCCTTTCATCGTAGCCAGATAACTCAAATCTTCCTCGCTAAATTGGAAATTTTTGCAATAGTCCACTATATAATCCAACCCAGCAGCAATGGTAAATCCGCCGTGAAAAGGATGCTTTCGAAAGAAAAGATTGAACACAGCTTCCTGCTCAGCTTTTCCTGACTTCCAATAAGCATAAGCCATGGTCAGCTGATAAAAATCTGTCAGAAGCGCAAGTGAGCCTTGATATAGATCTTTCGTGATTTTCATTTTTCGTTTTAGCTTAACTCAAAAATAACCTCCTTTAATTTCCTGTCCAATTCATTTACGAAACTTGCTTCACCCGCATATTCAGTAGAATCCCCAACAAAACAAGCCCCATTCCCACATAAGCTAAGGCATTGAACGTCTCTCCGAAAAAGAAGAACCCAAATATCAACGCGTACACTATTCCTATATAGGTAAGACTTGCCACCTTTGAAACGTTGGCATTCTGATAGGCAATAGTCAAGAAATACTGCGCAGTCTGGGTGCAAATACCTATAAAAAGCAAAATCCCCCAATCCCATCCGACTGGATTCACCCAACCAAAAGCTGAGACAATTAATGCAAATGGGAGCGTCACAAGAGGGAAATAGAAAATGATGACCAAAGGATGCTCTGTGTTCTTAAGCTTGCGGATGACATTATAGGCCAAGCCAGAGAAGATCGCGGAGATAATCCCAACTACTGCCCAGAATGTATCTACCCGAGCATCAACCCCCTGAATGACGATCACACCTACAAAGGAAATAGCAAAGAATAAGAATTGAATAGGCTTTACTTTTTCCTTCAGAATGTAAATTCCGAAGATAGTGGTAAAGACCGGAGACAAATATTGAATAGTGACCGCACTTGCCAGAGGAATATTTTGAAGCGTGTAGAAGAATGAAATCAGACCTATAGATCCTACAACCCCACGGATAATCAGCCATTTCTTATTGTTGCCAAAGACATTCACCTTTTGCTTTTTCAAAACCAAATAGCTAAAAACCAATGAGAAAATAGATCTGAAAACTATAATTTCTATGGCGGGAATATGCGGAATGTACTTGACAGAGACATTCATCAGAGCGAAAAAAATTCCAGCCAAAAGCATGGACTGGACACTGTTAATCTTCAAAATAGTAGCTTTTCAGAGTGATCCTTTTTTAAGGAATTTGTCGGAGCAATAGTTCAAAAATTCTAACAAATTGATCTCACTTTCACCAAATATCATATTGGATAAGCACCTCGACTTAAAGAATAAATCATAACAACTTAGTGGAGTAGGACGAAGACTCACCTAAACTCTTTCAATAAATTCATAGGGTTTAGTAAAATTCTTGCAGTTTTTAGATCTATGCAGATCTTCTTCAGGTATAGTTATAGCTAATCTCGCAGATAAATTCTAAAGAAAAACTTGAGCAAAAGCTCCACAATCTCATGGTATAGGTCTCTAATACTTAAGTATGCCAACTTCACAAACCATTTGAACCATTATTTCCATTTGATTATTTGAAGATATCCGAATATGAATATACTTTTTTCAGTAAAAAAAATTAAATTCATATCAGTAAATTTCTTAACATTAAATCAGTCAGTATTACTCTTTGTTAGAGAATAGTTGTTTTGGTTAGCCGTTAGTTGGTTCGGCCGATAAAAATGCTTTGACTTTCAAGTACTTACGCCTTTAGTATCAATTCTTTATGGCACACATAATCCTTTAAATAATAAAATTGTTGGTAGGGAATATGAGCTAAAGTTCAATACTAGTTAGTCCCCAAAATTGCATCAAAATGAATGAACTTTAGCTGAATGAAAACTAAGTACTTTTCTGAATATACTAAATCATGAGCTTAATAAGTCTAACCAAATAGAAATTTTTATTCATTATTTTATGAAACATTTAGGTCTATTGTCCATCATTTATTGTTTCATTATCCTTACTAGTTTTGGTCAGGATAAAATCTTATTGGATTCCGCAAAGGATTCCGATAAGATTGAACAAAAATACAGCGTATTAAAAGATTCCATAGCCAAATATAGACAACTAATCCCTGCTGTTTCTTCGATTGTAATTAATAGTGGCGAAATCGAAATTGTTTTCTTTAGTTCACTGGCATATGCTGGCAGCTTTAGAAATGACCTTGGGAATAATGATGATTTACCTTTTCTACAAACGTATTTACAAAATGGCCTTCAAGCCACTTATGGAATTAAAAGTGATCGACTGAATCTTGGATTAGATATTAATACAGGATTGGTTGATATAGACAACAATGCAAATAATTTTCCATCTTCTATTTTCCGCAAAAAAGAGTACCCTGACATTTCCACTGGCTTAACTGTTACTTCTATTGGCCCAAGAATGAGATGGAGGCCTTTCCTGAAGAATTATAATCTTGTCATACAAGTGAGCACTTGGTTTCCTACCTATGGAAAATCTGACTATAGTTATCTGTTTGGGTTGGAACAAGTCTACGCTAATGCTCAAATATTTTATAATCAACCAATCACCAAAAAACTATTCTTGTTTTCTCAGATCGGTATGCAATATGGGATTAATAATAAGAAAAGCTCCAATATTTACATATTCCCATTTTCGCTTTTTCTAAGTTATCTGGCAACTCAAAAAGTAATTTTCTTCGGGTTTGGCAATCACG
The DNA here is from genome assembly GCF_002150685.1 of Algoriphagus antarcticus. Lineage (GTDB taxonomy): Bacteria > Bacteroidota > Bacteroidia > Cytophagales > Cyclobacteriaceae > Algoriphagus > Algoriphagus antarcticus. The sequence continues at coordinate 63,055 of NZ_MSSW01000003.1, read as the reverse complement.
TGCAAATCCGATCAAATGAGAGTATTTTCAAGAATGCAGGAACAACTCAACTTGGCCTTGGCACGCAATATCAGCATTCTAAGAATTATGCACTCAACGTTTATTATGCAAAAGAAGTTGGAGGTAAAAACTATTACTCTTATGACAACATTTCTTTAAGTATAAGAGTGTTAATAGATTAAATCAGTTATCACAATTATCCACCCCATTGACTCTCCTATCGAAATCACATTCGAAAACCTCCCCTGAAACTGATGATACTAGTATCATTTTGAGAATACATGGGTTAACATATTCTGATGAAAATTGACCTGCCCAGATTTCGCCAGTATTTTTGTTTTTAATTTGCACATAGTTTAAGGAGTTATATTTCTTCCCCTTATCATAGCTAAACTCGTAATATCCTTCTATAAATGAATTTCCATTAGCATCGATTAGGTTAAGATCGTCAAATGTTCCTTTTATTTCAATTGTGCCATTTACTACAGTTTGATTAACAGTCTTTATGTTAAATAAACCACATGACCAGTTATTAGAAATAGTGGGAACGTAGGCTGGAGGAGGAACTGCAACTATGGAAAAGTTAACCACAGGCACTCCAGCTGGAGGAGGGCCAGATACTGTAAAATCAAATGTATTTGATTCGCCTTTTGGTGTTATTATTTTTAATTTAACTATTCCAGAAGGTAAGCCATCAGGGATGGTAGTTGTCACCACATTTCTATTATTTGTATATACTGGAGAAGGAACGCCATTGAAAGTGACCCGTGAAGCTGACAAATTCTCACCATAAATCAATAAAGGATACTTTATGAAATTATTAGAAGGATACAAACTCACGAGTTTAGGCGGCCCAGAATCCACCACTCTAGTATCTTCTAGTACTTCAAAGGTCATGATATTGGAATTACCCCCCTTGTTTACAAGAGTAATAGAGTTAACACCCAGATCTGCTCCAGGAGGGACCACAATTGTGATACTATTTTTAGTACCTAATGCATATTCAGACTCCGTCTGGTTGAATAAAATTTTGCTTGGATTATTTAAATTCTGGCCAGTTAAAAGCACTGGGTCTCCTATATACCCTTTTGAAGGTGATATAGAGTCAAGAATGGGAACAGGAACCTCTTTTGATTCACAACCCACTATTACAATTACGACGAACAAACTCAATATGAGTTTTTGGCCGATCTCGATAAGGGAAAATAGTTTCATCATCATGTCTTTAAAAATTTATTATATCAAGTTCTTTGGTTTATGAGAGAGTCTTTCATATAATTACTATTATAAATGAATAAACAAATTAACTATTATTACAATTAATTTAAACCATATTCAGTTCCTTAAGTTGGCTAATAAAACCAGCGCTCTTTTATCCAACTCAGCTAATCTTCTATCCAATTGAAATTCGGTTTGATCTATTTCTCTTAGTATAGATTCTTTAATTTGTTTTTTCTCCGAACTTTTAATTTTACCATGAAAGTAATTATTTATATCTTCCAATTTCAAATTTAATACAAAAATATTAGAGCTATGAAGCTCACCCAATGCATAGTTAAAAACTTCTCGGGCTTCTGAAGTCCTTCTCTCACTTTGCCAAAGTTTCTGTATCTCTACTTCATAGGTACTATGCTCTTTATTCAACTCTTCATATGCAACATTATAATTATTAACCGCATCTGTGAGTAACAACAATGCTTGTTGGTCATCAAAAGCATGTCTGCTTACAAACTTGAAGGCATCTTTGATATCTTTTGCTTCATTAATATAATTTAATAAGGTAATGGACATTTCTTGATAAAATGAAGATTGTTTATCTTCTAGATCTATTTCCTTTTTTAAATCTGATATTTTAATATCTGTTAAGGATTGTATATCATTCCTGAAAGCATTTAAAGTCTCTTCTATATCTCCTTGATTTATTCCAATTTGCTCTAAATTCGCCTTTATTTCGTTGTTACTTCTTGCTATTGCCTTTGTTAGAATATTCATAGTGGACTCCCCAATGATAACTTCTACCAATATATCCACATTCTTAGGAACACTTATCTTCCCTTCTCTGGGATAAATAATAGTTGACTCGTTATTCACCAATTCTACAGTAACTTCATTAATATCCTTAGGTATTGCAATCGCAAAAACACCGTCTGTACCAGATGTACCTGTCCCTAAATCTAAAAGCCTAATTTGAATATTTTGAACAAGCGAGTCCAACCCATTTATATGCACTAACCTTCCTCGAAATATTTGGGTTTGCTGAGCCAAACATAATATTGACTGCATGAATACCAATAAAAAGAGAAACGAATTTGTTATATATACTTTCATAGCTCTTCAATTTGCCACAATTTTAAAGCTCAGTGGTGACTGCGAATCTAAAGTCACATTTTCATTGAACACGATTTTACCTTGCAATAAAATCTTAAGAGGTATTTTCCTTCCCTGTTCGATAGGCACTTGGATATTAAAGTCTCCAATTTCATTGGTGGAACCCGTGGCTAGACCTGAGCTGAAATTCAATATCGCATTGGGTATAGGATACCCTTTTTCATCGGTTACGCTACCCCTAACCACAGTTGACTTGTAAGCTTCCTTCTTTTTCACCTGAAGGTCAAGAGCTCGCTTGTCCTTAGAAATTCTTATGCCCTCTGGACTGACCAATTGGTAACCTTCCACCAGTAATTCTATCCTAACATTTTTATTTTGAAATTCATTGGGAATCGTCGAAAAGACAACCTCTCCTTCCCTGATATTTCCAGTATAGGTTTTATCATCCAAGTACAATCGCATGCTCCCATCGTCAAACTGGCTTGTTTCCTGATCTTCGCTTAGAATCCTTACCTTTAAATCAAAAGTTTGACTTTCCTCCATTAATTTGGGAATATAAAATCCTCCAATGACCACAAGCAAAAAAATAACGATTGGTCCGGTTAATTCAAGTTTTCCCGGTAATCCTTTTCCATCTGATGTATAAGACGCGTAGGATTTCATCGCACCTGATAAAAAAGCAGCAGAACTAAAACCTAATGGAATTAATATTAAGAAATAGATTTTGTTTGTAATTCCAAAATCGCTTAACCTGTTTCCGAATACGATCAATAAAAAAGATGCTGAGAGCGAAATAAAAAATGCTATTGCGCTTACTGTTATCCACCTCTTCTGACTTACAGTCATTTTTTGATTTTGATCATCTGACTTCATATGGCTTGCCTAAAGTTGAGTCTTAATTAACTGTAAAGGATTGTACTTGGACTATGCCTAAAAAAAAGCTATTTTATTGATTCGCTTAAAAAAATTTGAATCTCAAATAAATAGTCATCTCACGATTGAGCGCCTTGACTTATTCATCACAATATACATAATAAAAGTTTCAATCTATTCATAACTAAATAGTTGCACTTAATTAGAGTATTTTAAAATCTCCGGATTTTTCTGGGCATACTTAATTAAACTTTCGAGACGAGGATAATCTGCCTTTGAACCCGGTCAAATGACCAAAGTTGGTTTTACCCGAGTTTTTGAACAGGCAATTTTAGCTATTGCTTTGATTAGCAATAGACAATTTCACAAACATCCGAACCATTCTTTCCAACTTGGGTTTTACAATTTATGGCATTGAAAAAAGGAAGTATTGCACCGCAATTTATTCTGAAATCCACAGGAGCTAAATCAGTTGATTCATCAAAAGATCTCAAGGGAAAAGCATTTATACTTTATTTTTATCCTAAAGACTTCACGAAAGGATGCACTGCAGAAGCCTGTGAATTCAGAGATCAGTTTGAAGCTTTTCGAAATTTGGATATCCCTGTTTTTGGGATCAGTAAAGATACGATCACTTCTCACGAGCGATTCAAAAAAGAACATAGGCTTCCTTTTGATTTGCTTTCCGATCCAAGTGGGGAAGTTTGCAAGTCCTACGATGCGCTCATTCCACTGATCAAAATGCCAAAGCGGGTTACCTATCTAATAAATAAAGAATATAAAGTAGAAGCTGTGTTTTCAGACATGTTCGAGTCGAAGGGACATATCCAGAGTATGTTGAAGAGTCTGCAGAAATAAGATTGCAAAAAAATCTCTCGCCACGGCGCGCCGGCGCAACGTTTTTAACGGTTGAGGTCTTTTTTTGACCTCAGCGGTTTTTACCTTCTAAAGTCAATAAATTTTACAAATCAGAAAGAATATTTGTTCTCCCGGTAGGGCGCAAAGGTGCAATTATATTTAATGAAGCGTTTTTTTTTAATTAAGAAGGTGTCTCCAAATCCGCAATCTCTCTTCTAGAATCGTGTAGTTACGAATGTTTAAAGCAACCTAGGATTCGCTCATCCGTCATCAGGCATCGGGCATTTATTCTCAAAGAATCAACCCATCCTGCATCACAACCTTTCGATCTGCCATCGCGGCCAGCTCTTCGTTATGCGTGACGATCACGAAAGCTTGGCCGAGTTCTTTGCGGAGCTTGAAAAACAACTCATGCAGTCCTTTGGCATTTTGAGTGTCCAAGTTGCCGCTTGGCTCATCTGCAAACACCACCGCAGGGCTGTTTATTAAAGCTCGAGCCACGGCCACTCGCTGCTGCTCTCCGCCCGAAAGTGTAGATGGCTTGTGATCCAACCGATGAGAGATACCAAGCAATTCGGCTAGTTCTCCTGATTTCTTATTCAATTTCGCGGGAGAAGTTTGGCCGATCAGTCCCGGAATGATAATATTTTCCTGGGCTGTGAACTCCGGAAGAAGATTATGAAATTGAAAAATAAAGCCAATTCGTTCATTTCTGAATTTTGCCAACTCCTCCCCTTTTAGATTGAGGAGCATTTTCCCATCCATCTCGAGAGTGCCTTGGTCCGGATGATCCAAAGTCCCAAGAATATGTAGAAGTGTACTTTTTCCTGCTCCTGAGGAACCGACTATGGAAACAATTTCAGAAGTTAAAATTTCGAGATCTACTCCTTTTAATACTTGTAGGCTTCCATAGGATTTATGGATTCCATTGGCTTTCAGCATGCTAACATTTTTTATTGATTCAAAAATAGGACAATTGCTTATCCCGGTCGGGAATTAACGGCTTTTTTTGCTGAAAAAGGAAAAAGCCGCGTTTGATTTATCGAGTCTTAGGGCTTAACTTCGGGCAAAAATTTCCAAAGGATGAATATTCACGAATATCAGGCTAAAGAAGTATTAAAAGGTTACGGAGTCCGTATTCAGGAAGGTATAGTCGCCGAAACACCTGAAGCAGCTCATGAAGCAGCCGTTAAGTTGAAGGAGCAAACCGGTACGAGCTGGTTTGTGATCAAAGCTCAGATTCACGCAGGCGGTCGTGGAAAAGGCAAAGTCAATGAAACTGGTTCTAATGGAGTTGTACTTGCTAAGAAATTAGAAGACGTCGCTGAAAAGGCTAAAAATATCCTTGGCGGTACATTGGTAACTCACCAGACTGGCCCAGAAGGAAAAGTTGTAAATAAGGTTTTGATCGCTGAGGATGTATATTATCCAGGTGCTTCTGAGCCAAAAGAATATTATTTGTCCATCCTATTGGACAGAGCTACGGGAAGCAATGTAATCATGGCCTCTACCGAAGGTGGAATGGACATCGAGGAAGTTGCAGAAAACTCCCCTGAGAAAATCATGAAAGAGTGGATCGATCCTAAAGTTGGTCTGCAGCCTTTCCAAGCTAGAAAAGTAGCTTTCGGACTTGGTCTTTCTGGAAATGCACATAAGGAAATGGTAAAATTCATCACTGCTCTTTATAATGCATACGAAGGAACTGACTCTTCTCAGTTTGAGATCAACCCAGTATTGAAAACGTCTGATGATAAAATCTTGGCAGTAGATGCTAAAGTGAATATCGACGACAACGCGCTTTATAGACAAAAAGAGTTGGCAGCATTGAGAGATGTGGCTGAAGAAGATCCATTAGAAGTAGAAGCTGGCGAATCAGGACTGAATTATGTGAAACTTGACGGAAACGTAGGCTGCATGGTGAATGGCGCTGGTCTTGCGATGGCGACTATGGATATGATCAAGTTGGTAGGTGGCGAACCTGCTAACTTCCTGGATGTGGGAGGAGGGGCAAACGCTACTACAGTGGAGGCTGGTTTCAGAATCATCCTTCAGGATCCTAATGTAAAAGCTATCTTGATCAACGTTTTCGGTGGTATCGTAAGATGCGACAGAATCGCTAGCGGTGTGGTAGAAGCTTACAAAACAATCGGAGACATCAGAGTTCCTATTATCGTAAGACTACAGGGTACAAATGCTGCCGAAGGTGCAAAAATCATTGATGATTCAGGATTGAAAGTATTCTCAGCGATTACGCTGAAAGAAGCTGCTGACAAAGTACAGGCTGTACTCGAAGCATAATATATAAAATGTATTGAGGAGCAATCCTCAATACATCATTGCACTCGTAGTTCAACTGGATAGAATATCAGATTTCGGCTCTGAGGGTTGAGGGTTCGAATCCTTCCGAGTGCACAAAAGCCCTAGGTTTCCGCCTAGGGCAAAGTATCTAAACTCCTTGATAATTATAAAAATCAGTGAATTATTACTGAAAAATTAAGAGTTTAAATGAATTAAAAGACTGATTTTCAAAATTTTTGAGAATTAATCAAATTACTACACTAGAAGCAAATCAAAACCTGTAAAGAAATTCTTTACAGGTTTTTTTGTGGATGAAACTCTTAAAATTTCCACAATTGCCTGTAATCCCAATATAAGCGACTCTATCTTAAAAATAAAAAACGGCAAGGAAAGCTACTCGATTTGAAGCTTTACCAATAAATAAACAAATGTGTATCGATATAACTCACAAAAATCCAAACGATTGATATAAACCTAATTTACCCTTCATTTTATCTAATTTAACTAACTTCAAGTATCTTCTAGTTACTTTGCATCACGGCCAATTACTAGAAATACTGGATGAGTCGAATTGAAAAACTTTTGACTGACCACCATTTTGAAGAACCAAAAGCAAAACTTTCTCGCTTGCCAGCTGGATTTTTTCTATCGCTTTAGTATTTCCTTTCACCTGAAAACAGCTTTTCCTTGCTGAAATAGATTGGAATCCTGTCTCCGGATTGAACAACAGCACTCCACCTAGTGAGGCATCCTGCTGCCCAGCTTGCATCTCCATGCCGTAGTCATTGCCGACAAAGATTAAGTCTTCAAATCCATCGGAATTGACATCCAACACCTGTGCATCCAGTAGTGGAGAAAACTGGGACTCGATAGGTAATTTGGTAAGCTCAAAGTTGAAGTCGCCCAAATTTTCCAAATAATAAGAGGAAGAGTTCGTCACCTCATACCTACGGGCAAGTGCCAGCTCATCGGCTCGAAAAGTACGCTTGAGATCTGCGATTGCATAGCTGTTATAATCGGGAAATCTTTTTTTAATTACTGGAATTTGGGCGATCAATAAATCTCTTGGATACTTGACCACCTCATTTTCAGCATTGAAATAGGTCAAAACCTGGTCTCTTGTGCCATTGAGATCAAAATCACCATAGTACAGACGAACAGGTCTTTCCAGTCTGGGCTGATCCAATTGATTATCTCCCAGATTTCCCAAAATCAAATCCATATCCCCATCTTGATCAAAGTCAGCTGTGGTGACGCTCCTCCACCAACCGCCACCAAGTCTGTGAGAAAGATCCATTCCGATTTCAAAAAACTGTCCATTTCGGTTTTGAAATATTCTTACCTTACCCCATTCCTCAACTAGGACCAAATCATCAAATCCGTCCTGATCCAAATCAACCAGTTCAATATCTCCCACAATTCCAATTTTGCCAAGTCCTTGATCCAACTGAAAGTCGACTCTGGAAAACTTCCCAGACTGGTTGATAAGCACATAACTATCAGAGCTCATCGGAAAATAGCCAGGCAGAATACTTCCGCCAATCACTAAATCCAGATCACCATCTTGATCAATATCACTTGCTTTAATTACTGCCGAATTATTTGGGGATTGAGGAATCGCTGATACATCCCGCTCAAACTTGCGGTTCCCTTTGCCTAGGTAGAGTCTTGTTTCATAATGCTTGTCTCCTACTTCAAACCGGTTGCCTCCTGATAGCAGAACCAAGTCCATATTTCCATCTCGATCTGCATCTAAAATTGCTATTCCGGAATCATGAAAAGGAATGGTCTCCTCCAGACTCAATCTTGTAAATGAATCATCCGCATTATGAAAGAAGATAGAAGTGGATTCGCCCACGCTACCTCCCACGATTAGATCATCCAAGCCATCACCATCCAAGTCTCCAACTTCTGACACTGGGCCATCTGAGGAATACTTTCTTGGCAAGGCCCCCTGCACTTGAAAATCATTGTAATCGGGTTCTGCATGAGTATAGTCCAGCCCTTTCACTTCTGCTTCGATGAAAATCTTTTTGGAACTAACCGTTAGATGCTCTGGCAATACAGTTTGGTTGGGAGCATACTCAATTTCAACGATCTTGTTGTAAGCGGTATTGAATGCAGATTGAATTTTACCATCTGGCCATTTCACCCAAAGAGCGACCAAAGGATCATCTATTTTCCATCCAAAATTCAATCTGGGATCTACCGATGATTTATACCCACGAACGGGGTATTTTTCAAGAAACTGGAAGCCACTCTGAGTCTCCAGCCAGACTTTTGCTCCCAAGGCATCAATATTACCTTTTGACCCCTTAAGATTGATAGTTATATAGTTTGAATTGGGAGACCTTGCTTCCAGCGTTCGATTCTCATGGATTGAGGCCTTTTGATCAATATTGTTTACGATCAGATCCAGATCGCCATCATTGTCATAATCTACATAGACCGCACCGTTGGAGAATGTTTCTTCTTCCATTCCCCAGTTCAAGCTTTGATCTTTGAATGTCAAATCTCCTTGATTTTGAAAAATAAAGTTGTGGAGATTCACGCCTTCGAGAAGATTCATTTCCTTGAGAATCTCCTCCCGCTTTGCCTCAGGTGTACCAAATGCTGAGGTATTATTGGAATAGACGATGTAGTCCAGATTGGTCACATCCTTGCGATAGCCATTAGTGATAAAAAGATCCTTCTGTCCATCCAGATCAAAATCTGCAAACAAGCTTGCCCAACTCCAATCGGTTTTTGCGATTCCTGCCAATTGACCAATTTCGCTGAATTTCCCGCCCTGATTTAGCTGAAGGGTATTTCGCACATATTGAGGTTGGTAAGATTCGTGAAGATTCATTTTAAACTGATTGTAACTGGTGGGTAGTAACATCATTTTTTCACGAAAATTATCCGCAGGAAGCATATCCAACACCACGATATCGGGCCATCCATCGTTGTTGTAATCTGCCACATCATTGCCCATACCATTCAAGCTTTGATGGGAAAGTCGATCGGTAATCTCGTCTAGGAAGGTTCCGTCTTGTTGATTGATATAGAGCAGGTCGTTTGACAGAAAGTCATTTGACACATAGATATCAGGCCAATCATCACCATTTAAATCTGAAACGGAAACGCCCAATCCCCAACCTTCTTTCAGTATTCCGGCGGATAGGGTTACGTCTGTAAATCTTTTCAGGCCATCATTTCGGTAGAGCCGATCATTACTTGCAGCTGATCCGTCGACGACTTTTGGTTTGATGTTTCCCCTATTATAAGTCTCCAATGCATTGTTTAATACATACAGATCCAAGTCGCCATCTTTGTCATAATCAAAAAATACGGCCTGAGTTCCATATCCTGAGTCATCTATGCCATAGCTAGCTGCCTCTTCCGTGAAAGTCAGATCACCTTGATTTATGTACAATAAATTACGAGTTGCATTCTTTTCAAATCCCGCTACGCTGACATAAATGTCCGGAAATCCGTCTTGGTTGATATCTACAATGCTGACTCCTGTACACCAGTCAGAGTTTCCTCCAAGTCCAGCAGCATCAGTGATATCCTGAAATTTTTTTCCTTTGATATTGTGATAGAGCTGATTAGAAACCTGGTTTCCGGCAAAAAAAACATCCATCCAGCCATCTTGGTCAAAATCTGCAACTCCCAGTCCGGCGCCATTGTAGACATATTCAAATTCGATTGCATTGAAGGAGTCTGACAGAACTAGATCGTTAGAAAAATGAATCCCGGAGTCTTCAGGAGAAATCTTTCGAAATACTTCTTTATCCAAATCATTACAGCTAATCAGTATCGAAATAAAACTAAAGGCAAGTAGAGTTTTTTTCACAGAGACGATTTACGAATTGACTATTTACTAATATGTTTCTTCTCATAAGTGCACTTAAGGAATTAAAACAAAATCTTGATTGGAAAGGGAGCAAATTTCCCATTTTTCAAAGGGGGCAAGAGCCTGTCCCGAATATCGGGAGGGATTTTTCAAATCAAATCAATAACAAATTTGGCTATGTGCAGCTTTGCGGCAACACATATTTACTAATGAAGAAGTAGGATTTCTCCTACCTCTTCAACTTATTTTCAAATCAATAGCCTGGATTTTGAGAAAGACTTTGCACAAGATCAAGTTCTCGCTGGGGATATGGTTTGAGCAAGTATGTTTCATTCCAATTTTGGTTTCCGGGATTTCCAAAATCAATATCATTGGGGATATCTATGATACTTGCATTGTGCCATCTGACCAGATCTGCGTAGCGATGTCCCTCAAAGGCCAATTCCACTCTACGCTCATGCATGATGAATTTCAACATCGCATCAGGGGATATTGCCGCTGATCTTGGCGCCAATATAGCTCCTGTAGGATCGGCTCGATTTCGGACTATGTTCACATATTCTGCCGCTTTAGACACATTATTATTTCCTAAAAGCTCAGCTTCAGCTGCCATAAGAAATACATCTGCCAGTCGGATCACTCGTTCATTGTTTGTGCCTGCATTTGGTTGATCGTAAGAAATATAGTCCATCAAATATTTGGAGGGAGTCGCACCGGTGATAGACCAAAGTGAATCAAAACTACTTCCAAAATACGGATCACCTTGACGATAAATAGTTGAGATAATTCGCGGATCACCCTGCTCAAACTCTTTTTGCAAACTCTTGGTCGCATGCATTCTACCATATCCTTGGCCATTGGCGCCTGGAGCGCAAATACCCAAGAAGCAAGATGCTCTAAATACGATTGCTCTGCCCGTACCGGCATGCCCTACATTTTGATTTCCTTCCAATCCGAAATCAGCAGGTAGCCATGTGTTGAAATCACCACGGGTAAACTGAATCTCAAAAAGCGACTCTCGGTTGTTTTCCAGTGACTCCCTGAAGTTATCTCCAAATTTATCCAGAAGAGTATAGGTGCCGCTGCCGATAACGGCGTTTAACTCTACCGCTGCTTGCGAGTATTTCTCTCTGTATAAATAGACTTTACCCAAAAGTGCCTGTGCCGCACCGGCAGTGGCTCTACCCAAATCAGTACCTGTCCAGGAGCGAGGAAGATTCTCTTTTGCAAAAATCAAATCAGTCTCTACCAGATTGAGAACTTCACCAGGCTGACTATTACCCACTTGAGCACCTTCCAATGTGGTGGTCAATTCAGAAATCAATGGTGGATTTCCCCAATTATTTGCAAGCAAAAAGTAAAAGTAAGCTCTGAGGAACTTAGCCTCAGCCTCAAACCTTGCCTTTTCTTGATCAACCATATCAGCATTTGGCACTTCGTTCAGAATCACATTAGCTCTCATGATTCCTTTATAACTCTGAGAATATAACCATGCAAAGTCTCCATTATTTGGAAGCCAGATAAAGTCGTTGTTATTATTCACACCTTGTCCTCCATGACGAGTATCGTCAGAGGGATATTCTATTCCGTTGTAGTGCCCTTGTCCATTTTGATCGAAATAGAAATTGAGAAGGGTACTATATGGACCCAATGATGCCGCTTCAAAATCTTCTACAGTCTTATAGAAGGTCTCCGAATTCAATTCACCCAGCGGTGGTAGATCTAATTTGTCATCACATCCAAAGCCAATTCCTAAACTTAGAATCAGCAAACTTGATAATATTTTAGTTTTCATGCGTTTAGATTTTAAGTTTTAAAATTGAAGTTGGATTCCCATTTGAAAGATGCGAGGCTGTGGCATATTTCCTCTATCAGTTCCAGCACCTATTTGGTTAGAGTTGGAGCCAAACGTCAAAACCTCAGGATCCATACCCGTGTAGTTCGTAATAGTCAATAAATTGGATGCAGCCAGGTAAATTCTTCCACTGGAGAAACCCTCTAACTTGTTAAGTACAGTCTTAGGAACAGTGTAGCCTATCTGAATATTTCGTAATCGGACAAATCCTGCATCCTCAACGAACTTATCAGAAAATCTGAAGTTTTGATTTGGGTCGCCGTTTATAGCCCTGGGAACATCATTGCTTGTACCCGGACCAGTCCATCTATTCAAGCCTTCGGTTAGCATATTTCTTCCGCCACCTTCCAGATTCAGGTTATCCTGTCTTACTTGATTGAATACTTGGACATCCCCTACTCCTTGCCATAGCATGGACAAATCGAATGCTTTGTAATTCAATCCAATATTTAACCCATAGAAATAAGACGGGATAGTTTTTCCTAGATAGGTTCTATCATTGAAATCTATGACCCCGTCTGGTTCACCGGAAAACTGCTGTCCATCAGCACCCGGACCATTAATATCCAAAAACTTGACATCACCAGGTCTAGGATTTTGGGGAGAATTTTTATCTACAAAACCTCCAGTGAAAATGGCATCGATTTCTGCCTGGGTCTGATAAATACCGTCAGTTTTATATCCAAAGAAATAACCAATTGGTTGACCTACAGCTGTTCGATAGTTGGCATCTGATGTGAATTCCTCGATTCCAGGCGCAAGTTCTTCCAGCCTATTCTGTACTGTGGTGAAATTACCGTTTAACGAAAGTTGGATTCCATTGGAAAACGTCTTACTGTAGCCAAGCTCTATCTCGATTCCTTTGTTGCTCACTCTGCCAAGATTTACAGGCGTACTTCCAAAACCTGTAGAATTAGGCAATGGTAGAGAATACAGGAAGTCTTTGGTAGTCCTGTTATAATAAGTAACCAAAAGATCAACTTTGTTATTAAAAAGTCCCAGGTCAACGCCAAAATCGATCGTCTCGACTGTTTCCCATCTTACATTTTTATTGACAAAATTGATAGGAACAGGTGCTTGGATAGTGGTACTTCCACTTCCGTAATCAGGAGTAGTTGACACCCTGAATATATGTGGATAAGCCGCCGTATTTGAGTTACCAAGTTGACCCCAGCTTCCTCTGATTTTCATCTCAGAAATAATTCCGGATTTTGGGAAAAAATCCTCTTGGCTAATTCTATAGGCGCCCGAGAAAGAAGGAAAGGTCCCCCATCTTCGGTTATCTTCAGCCGAGAAAGTACTTGTACCGTCTCTTCTGATTGTTCCTGTAAGCAAATATTTATCATCATAGTTATAGGAAATACGTCCTAAATATCCGACAAAAGCAAACTGACCCGCTCCGCCTCCTATATTTGGATCTCCTCTACCATTCTTGACCACTTCATAGAAATCTTTAGAATTACTTATAAAATCACTTCCTTGGACTGAAAGTGAAGTGGATCTGTTTTTTTGATACTCCATACCTGCGAGTATGTCAACAGAGTGTTTGCCTATTTCTTTGAAGTAATTAAGTGTGTTTGTAAAGACTTGAGTATACCCTTCACCTCGAGAATCATTGAATTGATTGCCCGGTCTATTCAATCCCATTTCTGAAACCAAATACTCAGGTCTCCAAGAATCATCTCTGTTATTACTAAAATCCATGGAGTAAACAGACCTATAGGTCAACCCTTTAAAAATCTCCAGTTCAGCATAAATGCTTCCTAACATTCTAGTAAGTCGATCATTATTATTCACGATTTGATTTATACCTACTTGATTTCCTATCGTCAACCCACCGAGGTCATTATTCCCGTCATAGCCATATCGATTGCCGGGGATCGGATTTGATGGGTCTTCGAAAACATTAAAGAATGGAGGCATTGTCAAAGCACTCTGTAGCAGAAAACCATCGCCTCCACCATTAATGCCTCTAATAATCTCTTGATGTGAAACTGTAAATGTTTGTCCGATTTTCAGTCTTTTGTTTACTCTGAAATCTGAATTGGCTCGGAAATTATAGCGTTTCAAATCATATTTTTGCACCGTAGCTTCTTGCCCAAAAAATCCGCCTGAAACAAAATAATTATAATTATCTCCACCACCAGATACGCTTACGTTGTGATTCTGAATCGGAGCATTCAGATTGAGTGCCTGATCCCGCCATTGAAGCTGATTATTCCTATTTCTAATCGGGCTTCCTTCTCGTAGATCCGGATGCAATACTTGATAAGCAGCATCTGTGGGAGCCAAACCATTCTGGGTATTTGCCGCATTATAGGCATCTTGAGTCAGTCCAAGCCATTGATTCGTATTCATGTAGTCTGGAATCCGAGTAATATTTTGAACACCGTAGTAGGAATCCAAATTGACTGTAGGTTTTCCCTTCTTTCCTCTTTTGGTGGTAATCAAAACTACACCATTGGCAGCTCTCACTCCATATACCGCTGATGCCGAAGCATCTTTCAAAACAGAAATACTTTCAATATCTGCTGGATTAATCGTTGAAAGAGGATTGGTTATTCCGCTTGAATTATTTCCTACAGGCACTCCATCCACTACGAACAAAGGCTGTGTGTTTCCCACCGTACCTACTCCTCGCACTCTTACCGAAACCGGAGATCCTGGTGTACCATCAACAGCTGTAACCTGAACTCCTGAAATACGCCCCTGCAAAGCTTGATCTGCTGAGGCGATTGGCAATTTGTTGATCTCTGCCGAACTGACGGTTCCGATGGACTCGGTCATTAGCTTTCTACTTTTCTCACCATATCCAATCACAATAACTTCTTCAAGATTGGTTGCATCTTCAGTCAGGGAAACATCTATCATAGTTTGATTTCCAACCAAAATCTCTTGGTTGGAGTAGCCTATAAATGAGAAAACCAACACATCGGTAGTTTCAGCATTGATTTGATATTTTCCGTCTAGGTCAGTTACCGTTCCGTTTGTCGTGCCTTTGATAATAATAGTCACTCCGGGCATTCCATTCCCATTTGAGTCAGTCACCATACCTGACACAGCGATATTCTCTCTTATGGCGATACTCACGTCTACTTCAGCTGAGGTTACCCGCTCCTTGACATGAATGTTATCATTCACTTGTATAAATCGGAGTCCAGTGCTCAGCGAAACGTCTTGCAGAATTTTATAAACAGTGTTTTTATCTGAGAAGACAGAAACTTTTTGATTGAGATTTACTGTGCTGGAATTGTAAGTAAACTCAAAACCTGATTGCCGTTCGATTTTATTGAAAATTGAGAGCAAGGAGGAATTTTCCTCGCTCAAATCAACTCGAACCTGTTCGATATTTTTTCGCTGGGCATTGCCTGAGTTTGCTAACAAAACAGTACAAAAAATCAACTGAAAAACGAACGCGTATAACACCTTTTTTGACATCATAATTAGTTGTCTTCGTATATTTTTTTTCATAATATTGTTATGGTTTAAGTAATAGAAAAACTTGGACTTTTGCCTGGAATGGTTGTCGCTAGTACAGGCATTTTTAAGGGCAGCCAATTCACTTTGAATTGGCTGCTTATTAGGAGCAATTTGAATTTTCCATATTTCTAAGTTTTGGGTTAATTGTATAATTCCACTTTTTTGCCATTTATTTTATACTTGATTTTTGAAGTTTGTTTGATCCCTTCTAGCACATTTCTTAGGCTTTCATCGTGGAAATTACCCGTGTATGCCCAGGTTGTACTTAACTTACCCGAGAGCTTTACCTCCACATCATACCAATTTTCTATTTTACTTTTTACAGTAATAAAGTCATCGTCTCTGAAAACCAAAATTTTGTCTTTCCATCCAATTATTTCTAATGAGTCAAATTTGGACTTATGGAATTCTCCATCTGCCTGAATCGTCAGCATTTCCGAAGGCATGAGCATTACTTGATTTCCTTTGCGGTCGTTTACCTTTACCTTTCCTGAGACCAAAGCCACTTCAAGTTTGTTTTCAGATGATTTTTTGGCGTTGAAGGTGGTGCCCAATACTTCTATTTGAGCTTTTCCCAAGTCCACCACAAATGGTCTTGATTCTTCTGCCACATCAAAGAATGCTTCTCCCTCTAACAATACCGATCGGATTGTATCAGAAAATCGGTTTGGATAAGTGATTTTCGAGCTGGAGTTCAGATGAATTCTGCTCCCGTCCTCAAGCGTTAAAACCGTTTTTATTCCGGCTCTATTGACCTTAGTGATCCATTCGATAGGATCTTCTTTTACAATCGATCTTTTGAACGCCAATGAATAAAAAATCCAGCTACAAAATGTTAGAATGAGAATCGCGGCAATATTTCGAAGAGAGAGAATAGACTTCCAATGAAAGGGGATTATGGAATTTTTTTTTTGAGAAACCTCCTTGAGATCAACTCTGATAATCTTTTCAAAAACTTCCAAATAGATTTCATTCTTCATCAGGTGTTTTTCCTGATAGTCAATTGACCTGATGAATGTAGCTGCCTGCATCACTATTTCTTTTTTTTGAGCGTTAGCTTCAATCCATTTTTCCCAAAAATGAGTAGTGTTCTCATTCGGGTTTTTGACCCATTGAATGAAGAATTCATCTGTGAGGAAATCTTCAAGCTGGTAATCTTTAAATTTTATGTGGTCCTTATCTTGAAACATGTGGTTACTTAGCTGGTTTGATAAACTCTTTTAAACTTGTGATTGCTCTATAAATCAGTTTTCTAGCCGTTTTTACTTCTTTAAAATCCATAATTTGAGCAATTTCGTTGTAGCTTAATTCTTCTTGATAAAAGAGAAGAAGAGCTTTCCGTTGTTTACATGTCAACTGATCAATGCCATTTTGAAGCTTAGTTTTCCGCAGCGAATTTGTTTCGCTTTGAATAAAGGAAGTCTCGGGCGAGATCTCGATCTTAAAAGAATTCTCCAAAGCACTAGAATTGATTTGGTCTCTTTTGGTTGTTGCTTTTAGATTTTTGATAATCTCTCGCTGAATTGATCGATATAGGTACCCCTTAATATTAGCCACTTCACTGAGTTCGCCTCTTTTGCTCCTCAGGTAAATAAAAATATTCTGAATGCTATCCTGGATAAGCGAGGAGTCTCTTGAAAATTGAAATCCATACTGGTACAGAATAGGTGCATAGATCCTATAGAGGTAATTAAAGGCCATTTCATCGCCTTTATCGAACGCTGTCCATATCTCACAATCTGACTTGCTTTCGAAAATTCTTACTATTTCTTGGCTATGCAGGGTGATATGCTTTGCTTCACTTGATTTTTTTGGGTCTATGTTCATCAAATTTTTATCCTAACCTGTGACACTTATTATACTGAGAGAAAATTTTGACTGGCGACCCCATAATATTTTAAAATTTTCATTTATCCATCAAAAAATCCACATAGTAGCCCGGATCAAGCAAATTAGAAACTTCGATTTATCCAATCGGTAAAATTAACTCCATGATCTATTGTTTTTGCATTAATCTTCTGTGGGACTGACGTGGAAGAAAATTCAAGAAACTAAAAAAATCAAAATCGTGATGGAGCCAAATAGATGATTTTGAAGATTTGGGAAACCAATTTGATTTTCAATATCAAGCGAAAAAAGATGCTCTGATTGCCCGTTGAATATCCGAGATTCAATAATTCAGCTTGTTTTCGAGGATAAAGAAAGGTTGCCACGGAATGGAATATTCGTAATCTGTATTTGGATCAGGCGTCCCACTCTGAAATACAAATGAAGAAGTGAAAATATCCAAGTCACCGTCTCGGTCAAAATCCCCATGGGAAAGTGTCAACCAATTGCCTCTGATCGATTGTGGCAACTGGAAAACTTCAGGTTTTGAATCCTCCACCTTATCAAAATAAAGCCAATCCAATCTTTCCTCTTGGCTGAAGTCCGGGAAATAAGATACCGCAGCTATCTCTATAAATCCGTCTTGATCAAAATCGGCACTAATAATTGACATCGCTCCGGGCATAGGATAAAACCAACCTTCAGTTAACTCTCTACTTCCATCCCCATAGTAAATTCGAATGCCATGGTATGGTTTAAGTATTGGAGAAAGATCCGCATTGTCCCCGTTTGATACGATAAGATCCTCAAAACCATCTTGATTGATATCTTGGACGCTTAGATCGCTCAATCTATAAAGTGGATGAAACTCTAACAATGGTATAGTCTCAAATTTTCCATCACCAAAATTCTTAAACCAAAAAACTCCTTCTAAAGCTTGTCCGAAACCTGCTATCACATCCATCAAACCGTCATTGTCCCAGTCCACAGCAATGGCTCTTCTGGCTCCTGGTGCACTTCTCAGAGTCGTTTTCTTGGCATTGGAAAAAATATCCAAACTCCCCATGGAATTTCCAAAACTAGAAATGATGAATTTGTTAGCTATATCTTTTTCCGAAATTGAAGCCGGCAGGCGGATCATATTCACCGGTCTGTTTAGGCTGTCAATGATCACCTCGAATGATTTTGACTCTTTCGAATAATTGAGCAGTTGACCTTGATATAGATCTGCTGGATCCATTTTCCCCATCGTCAATATTTCCAGATTTGTAAGAGACAATGGCTGCACCTGGACTGGCGTACTCGAAGTTTCGATTTTGCTTAGAATCGAAAAGTCATTTGGATCAAGCTCAAAAATCTGATTGAGACGGTCACCAACCCACAAATGACCTGAAATAGAATCCCATTGGACAAATGTGGTCAAGGTGGATCTATTGATCCGGAAATCAGGCTCGATCAACTGAAAACCCGGAATACCGGAAATTGGTAAATCAACTGCCATCTTTGGTAGCATTTCGGGTGCTTCATGACTATAATATTCTACAATCTGCTGATATTCGAGTTCTGACTTGGGCAGCGTATTTTTACTTAAAATTTTTTCAAAAAAACCCTTCTGTACTTCTGAGTTAAGCACGAAAGATTTCATTGCAGGAAGTACTGAAGATGACCAAGTCTTTTTGTCAAGCAGATTTGGTTCAGGAAATAGATGGCAAGACCCACATTTGAGTTCCGCAAGGCGTCGTGCATGTAGGAGTTGCTCATCCTGACTCAGCAATGGCTCAGTACTCATAGGACTCTGGCAATGAAATGACAGTCCAGCCAATATGAGTAAGCAGAAAAGTCTTTTGGCTAGCGCTAAATAGCTTGAATCCATTTTGTAAAACTTATATGATTATTCGCAAATCCCTCTGCTTTGATAAAGTTGACTTTTTAAGCTAACGGGGTGCCGTTAGTCAGAATTAAACCAGTAGCCACATTGTCTTGACTAATGGGACCGAAGACCGAAGACTGGCCATGGCGAGGCTGGCCAAAATGTAGATTTATCGTTCCGCTAACTATGGGGATGTGCCAAATAAATCTTTTATAGCATCTGCCTTCTAGAAAGAAATAGGGCAATTATTAAAACTAATTAAATTTTGAAGTAAGGAATGTTGACAGTAACCAAATTAAGTATTTCAGACCTCAATTACCTATTGATGATTACTCGGTTTCATTGGGTGTAAGATTCACTAATAAACCCAAAATTGGAGGATAAGAAACCAATTTAGGATCTGTAATCTACTCGTCCAAATTCGAAGAAAATACATTTTCGAACGCGGGCCTTGGGGTTGTTGCTGCTTTCCAAACCCTCACCAAAGGAAATCTAATCCCTCAAAACCTGCAATAATGTATGATATCCTGAAAAAACCCTTATCAACCCCAAGATCAAATTGGGGGTTGATCATTCTTTTTATCCTTCTAGCAGAGATTAGTCAAGCTCAAAATCTATTCGTCAGTTCTTCGGGTAAGTCAGAAGGAAACGGAACAATCTCCGATCCTTTTGGCATCCTCGAAAAAGGATTGGATAAAATCACCCCAGGTGACACACTATTTCTATTGGGTGGCCAATATGCTATTGATCAAGGTCTCAAAATCCAAGTAAAAGGTCAGCCCACTGCTTGGATCACCATCAGCAATTACCAAAATCATGAGGTCGTCTTAAATGGAGAAAACTATCTCTATGACGAAAAAGGAGCCCAACTCAGCTCTGATCATCATGCGGTGGTCTTGATTCAGGGAGCAAGGTACTTACGCCTCAACGGCATAAAAGTCATCAACAGCCGCTCCCAAGGCATTATTGTTCGCGGAGCCGAGACATCCTTCATAGATATAAGCAGATGCAAAGTTGACAATACGTATGGTTCGGGAATAGCACTTTGGTACTCAGATCAATCCAAGGTCTATGAAAGCGAAATCACCCGGGCCAATCGTCAGGAGATGGCAACCCCAGGAAGAAAGCTCGGCAGCGAAGCTCCACATGAGGCGCTCACGGTTGCCGGAGCCACAAATTTTAAAATTCATCACAACAAAGTTCATCACTGCGATAAGGAAGGAATTGATATAAAAGAAGTTAGCAAAAACGGAAAGGTTTACCGCAATGTCGTTCACGATGTCAAGCGTCAGGCCTACTACGTGGATGCATGGTTTGGCCACTTGAGCAACATCGAATTGTATGATAATATAGCCTACAATAACGAATGGGGCTTTGTGATATCTGTAGAAGGCGAAAACTCAGTCGTGGATGCAGTAAAGTTTCACAACAATTTGATCTACGATAATCGAGGCTCAGGAATTTACTTCGGTATTTGGGGCACCAATCTGATGCGACAAAACATTGAGATCAGCAATAATACCATCGTCCGAAATGGCAGTAAAGATCACTGGTCTGCTCCTACAGGCGGGATAGATTTACGCTCTCCAAACTTTGAAAACGTGCTAGTTAAAGACAACATAAGCATCGAAAACTATGGATTTGACTTGGCCTTACCGTTTGAAAACTCAGAAGAAAATCTGCGAAAAACCAATCTCACTCTTGAAAATAACTGGGTAGGCAAAACTACTCTAGTGAATGAAACCTCTGACTACGGCCCGCTTTTCCCGGTAGAATCTACGTTAGTGAGTACTTCGATCTTCAAGGATTTTAACCAAAACGACTTTCGAGTGGTCCAGGAAAATCTTCCAGCCATTCTTCGGCAAAAACCAATGGCAGGCTACTCTTTTGATTGAATCGATTACATATTCGATGGTTTCTTGGCTATTACTTTCATTCCCAGTTTGGGATCATGGATGATAAATCGACCTGCGTCTGTCAGGTCTGAATCCTTGTTGAATCGGTAGGACTCATCTTTGGTAGCGTTGAAAAAAGGCTTATCCTTACCGTCATACCAAGCCCAAAAAAGCCACCCAATCTGGTTATCGTGAAAAATCTGAAGTGCTTTCTTTGGATCATAATTAATAGACGACCCCTCACCTTCCCATCCAAATTCCCCAACGATCACGGGAGCTTTCAAGTTTGCCAACCTAGGTATGAATGTTTCGATATCAAACGGAGGGGTCCATTCGGAAAAAGTTTTATCCTCGGTAGTCCAAAATCCATACATATGAATGGACAACACCAAGTTTTTTAGTGGGTCATGATCGAATAGTTGATCGCCAAACTCCAATAAAGTATTTGCGCTTTGCCCACATCTACCTGCATCGATGACCAATACATTTTTGACGCCTGCCGATCTCAATCTGGAGATGGCATCTTTATAGCAATCTAAAAAGCCGCGGTCTTCGGGACCCCATTCATTGGCAATATTTACCATCAGCTGACCTTCATAGTCTTTTAACAGTTGGAGATTTGCAGGTTCTAGCCATTCGTCTACGATCTGCTTCAAACCCATTTTACCATCCTTCGCAGGCAAATCGCATAGCTCCATACAGGTACCATCGTGAAATTCCAGCATCGGAACCATTTTGCCTTCTATTGCCGCTTCAATCAGTTTCCTTCGTTTAGACGCTGTGTTTGATTGTTGATTCCAAGTCCAGGAAGATCCCGAGGCAACTATTCTTACCGTGTTTGCCCCAGATTTTGGCATTTCGTTCTTTAATGCATTTATTGATTGAGCCTCGTCCAACCAGACATGAACACTATTGAAACCGTAGGGAATGAACAATTTACCCTCGGAATCAACCAAGTTGCCATTTGACACGCTAATACTCCAGCTTGACTTTTCGGGATCCATTGGATCGAATATAGAATCTCCTTCATCTATGGAGCAGGCTAGAAATAAAAATACTGATACTAAAACAATCCTAAATTGATGCATGAGAAATTTCCAGATTAAGAAAAAGTCATTCTTACTATATAAGAATGACTCTTTTCACATTTAAAACCCAATACAAGCTAACATATAGAGGCGCTTTAATGCAAAATGACCCCACCTAAAGAAAAAAAGTAGCTTATCTCAAAGGTTTCTACTTTGAAGCAAAACAAAATCTTCAGTTATTATTTTGGATCTATGGCTCTGTAAGCATTCAACGCAGCCAGCGTACCTTCTTTTCCCGGTTTGCTTATCCCATGTTCCAAGCCTACAAATCCCCTGTAGCCTTTGTCGTGAAGATGTTGGAGGACATTAGGATAGTTGATTTCTCCGGAGGTAGGTTCCGCACGTCCCGGAGTATCGCCCACCTGTATATAGGCAATTTCATCCCAGGCATAATCTAAGGTTGGCAGTAGGTTCCCTTCCTGAATCTGAACGTGATAAAAATCATACAAGACCTTTACGCTGGGACTTCCAACTGCTTTGGCCAGGGCATAAGCTTGGGGAATGGTGTGGAGAAACATTTCAGGGTGATCTCTTCGATGGTTCATGGATTCCATGACCATAACGATACCATGCGGCTCGTAGATTTCCGCTATTCGTTTTAGAAGTTCGATGGCATTGGCCATTTGAAAATCCCAAGGCAATCTTATATCTGTGCAACCTAAGACATTGTGGATGAATTTGGTATTCATCCGCTTGGCAACTTCAACTGAGGATCGCACATCGCTCAATACTTTTTCTCGCTGATCGGCATCTCTACCGGCAAAAGTGACGTCCTTAAAAGTCATCGTTCCTACAAATTGACCAAACTCCATTCCTTTCTGCTGAATAATTGCACTGATGCGCTCCTGCTCTTCCACCGGTCGGCTCCTCAAACCTGTACTTTCCCAAGCTCTAAAACCCTGATCGTAGCCCCATTTTATTTGATCTATGGGATCTTTTCCGGAGAGCTCTGAAAATATCCCAAACTCAGGAGAGAATTTCATATTAAACTTCTCTGCCAACTTAGGTGACGCTGATTCAGCGAAAGAGTCAGCCAAAGTAGCTCCAGATATCAGTGCCGCTCCGGTTAGCATTCCATTCTTAAAAAAGGTTCGTCTTTCCATAAGCTGTTATTTTTTAAGGTGTTATTTCCAATTGAAAGAATAAGCCTACTCCTGTCGGCTCTGATTTTTAGGTTCGTTAACCTGATTTTGTAGATGTTGTCTTATTTTGATTCAATCGAAATCTTATCTCAAAATAGCACTTTCAGTCTCCGGATCCTGATCTTGCCCCAGAAGAAAAGCCATCAGATCGGCCATCTCTTGATCAGTAAGCAATTGATTCAATCCTTGAGGCATCATGGAGACATCCGATACTTCGGTGGATAAGATGTCTATTTTGGGAATCCGGACAGAGGTTTGTGGTGAAGTTGCCAGTACAATAGCTTCAGGGGTATTTTCTTGTATAATGCCCAAATATTCATTTGTCTTGGTTTTGATTCGATAGGTCTCATACTCGCGCACAAAAGTAGCGCTTGGATAAACGATAGCCTCCAAGAGATCGTGTGCCGATCTGTCTCGCTGAATGGAAGTGAGATCAGGGCCAAGATTTCCGCCTTCGCCACCTAAAGTATGGCAACTGTAACATATAGATTTGCCGAAATACAGTGTCCTACCTCGCTCCAAGTCGCCTTTTGGAATCTGCTTTTCTATAGCCTGTAGCCTTTCGAGACGCTGCTCCTGTGATTTTCTCAGTTTCGTCATAAGCGCTTCAACCGGTGAATTAACTTCGGAAGGATAGTTTGCAAAAACGACTTTGAGGTTTTCTTCGCTAAAGCTATCCAAGCTTGGAGAATTTGTGAGGGTGGTGGCCAAGGCTTTGCCTATCTGCCCATTGGTGCTTCCGTAGAAAACCGGTAACAGGCGTGGTAGAATAAACGCATCAGCCGTAGGTAAATAATCCATGGATATTTTTAAAAGTTGCTTTTCGGAAAGCTCACCTTGGGTCAAAACACTAGCTGCCTGCTGTCGAAGTGGCGGTTCCTTATCAGATAGAAGCTGCGCAAAAATAAATTCAAACTGCTGATCAGTAAGTTTGGGCTCCGAAATCAATAGCGCCCCCATGGCTTCCAATCTTAAACTTGGCGCAATTTTATCATTGGCTGCCATTTGTTGAAGCGGTTTGGACAAGGATGAAATCTCCCTCAAACGAACCAATTGCAATGCTTTGGATTGAACTGCAGGATCACTCATGGCCAACTGCTGACCGATTTGATCGACCCAAATGTTTGGGAATTCTTCGACTTTACATTTAGACATCACTACCAAAAGGAAAATTTTCCGCTCGGAAGGTGCACCTTTCAGTTGATCAGCCATAAACTTCTGCATAATAGCATCCCCACAAAAGGACGCCAGAATATCCCCATACATGGCTTTCTCATCTTCGGATAACGGAGCGCCTCGAAATCTTTTACTTATGAATCCTGACATCTCTCCCGACCACTCCGGATGAAGGGAAGCCAGCCAAAGTGCCGTTTTGATTAATTTAGGCTCACTGTCCTCCAAGAAAGGCGTCAGTTGACTAGCTTTTAGTTGATATGAAAGCATTTGATCGAGTGCTATCAATGCAGTCTCCTGCACTTTTTCTGATTGATGATCCAATGCCTCCACGACTTGGGTTGGGTCATTGATGAGAATCAATGAATTGATGATGGCATGCTCTGTAAATCGGTCGCTATTTTTTTCAGAAGCAGCCAACAAGGAAGACACCGCCGATTTATCACCAATTTGTCCCAGAGCTGTAGCGGCTTGGCGTTGCACAGCAGGTTCATCTTTTTGGGTAAGTGCTATCAGCCTTTCGAGGGCAAGCACATCTTTTGCCAAGCCAGCTGACCGGGCTGCCGCAATCTTTACCTGCGGATCCTCGTCATCCAATCCCTGACGGACACCTGCCAGCGCATCGTCAGTCCCAATTCTATATAAGGTAAAAACAGCTTTGGTGCGGTCCTCAACAGACGGAGAATTTCTTAGCAAATCCGTCAGCGGCTTTACCGCCAAATTCCCCTGATCCACCAAACCCTGTGCAGCCCGATCTTTTACAAAAGGCCTCGGATCTTCCAAGAGTTTTACAAGATCGGCTGGTGATAAGCTAGCCCATTTTACAGCGTTACCGTACGGATCAGAAGGCTTTTCTGCACCACTTTTCCGAATTCTGTAAATAGCACCCTTAAGTTCTGGTTTAGAAACCTGTGAAAGTGGGCATCCCTTAATAAACCAGCCCCCTGTCTCTACGACCAGCAAGCTTCCGTCAGCATCTTCCAATACGTCTGTTGGATGAAAATCCTCATCCTCTTTCCAAAGGAAAGGTTCATCTTCGGTTCGAAATGAAGCACCTTCACGAATAAGTTTATGTCGGATGATTCGATGCGTATTGAATTGGGCACTGAATAAATTATCCTTGAAATCATCTCCCAATACCGTGTTTCGATACCTGGAAATTCCTGCCGGTGATACCCTGGAATATTTTGAGATGACAGGCAATAAATCTCCGGTTCGCGAAAGTTTGTCCCGAGCGATATTACTATTAGGCTTGGGATATACGCCACCTTCTGTCCAGTAAATCAATGCATCTCTTTGTCCGGCCTTTGGATCTGTAAAATAAGTCATGGTACCGATAGGCTCCGATGCTTCTGTAAAGGTCAATTCCACCGGATTGTTCATTCCTCCGGCAGAAACCCATTCCAAGTCTGAGCCATCAGGGCGGACTCGCCATACGCGGGAGGTCCCCCCTTTTAGCCGTTGACCTTCCTGAGTAGTGACATCAAACCCTTCAATGGCACTCGTCATATACAACCAGCCGTCAGGCGCCATAAACGGCCCAATTAGACTGTTGGCATTTACATTCAGCGTCCAGCCCGATAGCAAAACTTCCCGCTGATCTGCCACGCCATCACCATTGGTATCCGTGAATTTGATCAAATCCGGTGCAGAGGTAGCATACAAGCTCCCTTTGTAAAAAACACCTCCCTGCGGAAAACCTACCTTGTCTGCATAGATGGTGCTTTTATCATAGATACCATCACCGTCTAGATCTTCCAAGAGATTGATCCTGAATTGGGGATTATTAATGGCATCTTCAGTTT
Organism: Algoriphagus antarcticus; assembly: GCF_002150685.1. Classification (GTDB taxonomy): domain Bacteria; phylum Bacteroidota; class Bacteroidia; order Cytophagales; family Cyclobacteriaceae; genus Algoriphagus; species Algoriphagus antarcticus. The sequence goes on along the minus strand of NZ_MSSW01000003.1, from coordinate 36,725 downwards.
CAGAATAGACATCGCCGGTGGATTCAAAGAGAAACAGCCTTCCAGTTTCATCCAATGTTCCAAACATAGGGTAATCCACAAGGTCAGCACCGGCAACCACTTCAACGGTATATCCCTCCGGCACCTGAATCGAGCCAGGCTCTGCATCAACAACACCATCCGATGTTTTTATATTAGCTTCTGTGGTACAGGATAAAAGATTGATCACCAATAGAAAAAATATAGAATTAGAAGCCGTTGAATAAATTATACTGGGTTTAAATGTTTTGGTTTTGACTTGCCCTTGAAAATATTGAAGTAATGTGTATGAACCCATTTTTTTTATTTTAAGACTATTGCAACCAGTTTCCATGATGATTCTCTTTAAATGTATCATTAAATCGAATATGATTGAATGAAACCTTTTTGTCTCCTTTCATATATTTTCCACTCGATTCTCAGGTTAAAACCAAATTTCTACGCAGTAAAGAGAGAGAACTTAAAATATTAGGAACCCCATAATGACTGGTAAATATTTTTCTATGAGAAATATTTTCCGCCTTATTGTTACTGATAAGTGCTTAATCAAACGGACTCGACAATTGTCTTTCGGCAAGCGAGCCTTCTTTACCCGGAAAACATGAATTTTGAGAAAAAGAAAAAAATTGTTCCTGCAGAAATTATTTTTACTGATTACTTGGGCGAAAGATTGAGATGTCACATTAGTTCAAAAGATTACCTAAAAACTACTTCATAATAAATGGCTTTGGTTTCTCCCCCGTTGATTAGTATGGTGTTGCCTTTGGTCTTTAGCGTTTTGCCGGTTCTATTTCCTACATGATCGAGAATATATACGTCAAACTCACGGCCTTCAGGAAGCTTGAGTTCCAGATTTACTGGCTCAACCAACACCGGAGCCTCGCCCACCACCAGCAATTCAGTTTTATCGTCATTATATTCCATACCTGAATTCCTTGCACGGGCCATGGTGGTGACTAACATACGGTCAGTTTCTTCTAGTCCCTTGGAGGAATCCATACTGCTCAGCAGAATAATTGCAAATTCATTGCTAGTTGTTATGCTGTAGTTATCGAGATCAATCTTTTTGCCTTTGGCAAAACCTACCAAGCCTTTTGTACCATCACTATTGATGGTAAAATGGCCATTGTCTTCTTCAGTCCAAAATAATTGACCGGTGTTAGAAACAACGCCATTGTCTTTTTTGAAAGGATCTAAAAGGCTGATTTCATCTGCCACATTATCTTCCGTAAATGTCAGGGTGACTTTGCCGGCGGCCATGGCCTCTAGTGGAAAACTACTTTTAAAAGCTTTCCTGTCGTAATCCTGGATCACCTGCTCATCGAAAACACGTACTCCGGACTCTAAGGCGTCAAAATTCACCCTACGATCTACAATCGTTTCACCTTCCTGGATGTCATTGCGGTAAATCATCATGGCAAGAGCCGGGTACAATGCCAGTTGCGTAGGTGAAGTAACGTTGTAAACACCACCCCATGGAGGTGTTTGAATGGTGGGTGTATACGATGGTTGATCGATAGCAAAGCTAAATGAAGCATCCCAGCCATGAAGTCCCATGCCATAGACCGCTATAATAGGCGCACTTTCAGCAGTCCACTCTGAAGGGATCAGACTCATCCATTCTGAAATAGCAAATGGCCTGTCGCTTACCTGCTGCAAACCTGTACCAAATAAACCGGAACCAATTTCAGATAACATGGAGGCATTGGTCATTTTTCCTGTGTTGAGATTATGACCGTTTCCACCGCCAAAGTAATTGTGTCGATCGATCATTCCCACCTGGTAATCGGCATACAGATTATACAAGTGCGAAAGGCCTGTTCCCGCTTGCCAGCAACTGCCAACGATGGTGCCTTTGTAGCCGGTAGCTCTCACTGCCTCCAGAAATTTAGTATAAAACTTAGCTTGCTCTTCAAAAAGGAAATTTAGCTTATCAACCACATGTTGCTTTACGGGTCTGTCGTCTGCCACTGCCTGTTGATATTCATGGCTAAAAAAGCCGTGATTCGGGTTGGGGTAGAAATTCTTTTCGGTTAATCGTTCCCCTTCGGCGATTCCTTCTTTGTTCCAGGCGATTTCCAATTTTACTTGCGTTTGATATTTTGCCTGCAGCCAATCTGAAAATTTTCGGCAAAGCAGTGCCCTGTAGGTCGGTGTTTGTTCCAGTGTTCTTTCCATGGCACCCCAAAATATATTGTCCTCGTTTTGGAACTCAACGAATGCCAATGCAGGATCTTCTGCATATTTCAGGCCTGTATGCGGATTTACATGGTTGAGCATATTTACTGTAAGCTCTATATTCAGCGTTTGCAAATCCTCTGCAAAATTGACCAATGATGCGGTAGAGCCATTGAGGTGAGCCCAGGGGAAGTCCGTATCTGCTACTTCGCTGTAAGCCAAAAGCCGGGTACTATCTGCCGGCATGACCCGATGTCCGTAAATAGCTGACCAGCCATAGTAAATTCCCTTTTCTCTGAGGGTATTGCTGAAATAATCAAAATTCTCCCATTTTTCGGGGGTAAGTTGTGTTGAATGTTTACCATCCGTGGCATCCCAGGTAAATTTGTGAAATCGTACTCCATTGATTCCATACTTTGCCAAAAACTGTGACCATTCACGGGCTTTTTCAGGTAATGAAAAGGGATTATTGCCATTGATGTTGGCCCCCCAAAATTTGATCTGCTGCCCATTTTCAAAGACAAGGTCTTTGCCTCGCATTTGGACAAATCCATGTTTTCCAGCAGGTGCATCTAGCCAATGGCTGAGATCAAGGATATTGCTTTCGTAATAATTTTGTGGTTGAAAAATAAACCAATCTTCTTCTTGCGCCTCAACTGGTAGATGTTGGAAAGCTGAGTAAATCAGCAGGATCAGTGCAGCTCCTATTAGTATGGAATATTTTTTTTTCATGATTGTTTAGCTATTTAGTTAGCTAGAAGAATCGTAGGGTAATTGTATAAAAAGAAGCAGAAATATAGCTTAAGGGCATGATAGCCAGGCCAATTTTTTTACCGGGTAGCAGATGATCCATCACGGGTTTGAAAATAGTTACCTTGGTATTTGCGCTTAGCTCTGCCTCCATTTTTGTGTCAGTTATGGTTTGTGTATTTATTTTGTTTTCGAGCTTCTTATCTCCCACGAATTGATTGTAGCTGAATCAATCATCGTCCCAATCTTACATATATCCATAGATTTCACCACCAAAGTCTTTAAAGTTATCAGCTAGATGGCTGATTTGATGTGTATAAATTTCTAGCTGCCTTGAACCAACTATGGCTTTTTCATGATCAGTTAGTGACATAAAATCCTTCGACAGCACCACAAATCCAATTAGTCTAATTTATAACACTTCGACAGATTCTCAGGCATTGACGAGAGAATTCGTGTTTAAAATAGGCCATTTAATCTTTAAGGATGCATTTTTGTTGTTGTATGTGCTATTTCCAAAAGCGTCCGATGCTTAACTCCTAATAATCATGAAAGATCTGTCTGGCCGAAGGAGGAAAGGAAAATCTCCTCCAGACAGCGTTTTATATTTTATCAGGATTTGCCGAACTGCTTGCTAAGTAGGAGCAAAAAATTGTCGTCGAATGCAAAAGCAAAACTACCCTGTCCAACTACGCCGGACATCTGGCTAATCTTGCTATCCACTTCAATGAACTTCCCACTGAAGTAAATCCTGATTAGATAAACGATTACCTGGATCTGGTCAAAAGAAGCCAACTTGCACCTTCACAAAAATCTTCCAAGTTCACCGTATATGCGTTGCGCTAAGCCTGATGCAGGATAAACAGATCAAGTTGCCCATCATCAAGCGAAGCTGAAGCCTTTCTTCCTGGAGTCAGGGAAAAGTACTTCGCCTTCTCAGTGCTCCCAAACTATTGAAGCATGTGATATTTATCGGGCATTTTTATAGTTGTGAACTTCGATCCTTTGAGGTCAGAAATCTCAAAAGTACCGATCAGGGCCAAGCGCTAAGAAAATATCACCTGGACATTTTAGCGAAAAGCCAGAATGAAGAGGAGGAGGTAAAAATGAAAGGTAAAAAAGGCAAAAAGGATCACAGTGTTCCGCTTGCCGATATTCTAATTTGAGTTTAGTGGCATATCGGGAAGCACAACAGCCCAATGAATGGGTATTTAAAAGCAAAGATCCTGAGATAGTTGGCCGTGTGGACGGAGATTTTGACTTCAGATATTCCCGACATTTTGTGCCCCTGATCTATCACCTGAACTTCTAGAAATTAGCCAAAAATTTAAATTAAAAAAGCTGTTGGTCCTTATTAGCAAATTGAATCATGTGAGTATCTGTAAGAATGCTCGTCAATAAGGCAAATGTTAACCCAATTTACGGATTGGGAGGAAGTCAGATGAAATCTGGGATTGCCACATTTCATCTGACTCACCAACCTTACTGAGGGAGAAATTTCCTGAGTAAGATCAAAGGGGAAATTTTCCATTTGATGGAACACTGGAAGTACTACTCTCCCTGCCCTAGAGAGAATCCTCTTGCTCCATCAAAATCATAAAGGTTTTCTGTTTTGATTACATCAAAACCACTTTTATTAAGTGATGAAAATAGATTCAAAACTTCTTCATATTTTATCTGCTCGTAGTGAATTTCTTTAGGGTTAGTTTGAGTTTGTTGAGAAACAAATCTACATCTCCAGTGGTCTGTACAATACGTTTCTTTTAATCCGTTAGGGAAAACTTTCACTCCTCTGTTGGTAATCATTTTTAGCTTCAGACTAGGTAATTGAATATTATTTAAATCACCCCCTATTTCTTCTGGATCATTGCCCTTCCAATCTAGAAAAACATCTACACCTACTAAGGTTTTGATAGAATTTTTCCTTTTGTATTCAGGAATTGATATTGTACCAGAGCCTTTTGATAGATCACTTATTGGAAGCTTTTTAGGTAAACTACCCAAGCGTTCAATTATTTCATCAGCAAATTCATCTGTGTTTACTTTTTTTGTACTTATGGATTCCTGATAAACATCAGCTGTGTGAATGCCATCTTCCAAAGTTGCCAACCAAGCGTTTTTAATTTTATCAGCAATTTTAGCTTGACCGATATGGGCTAGCATCATAATGGCAGCATTTAGTAACCCAGAAGGATTAGCGATTTTCTGACCCGCAATATCAGGTGCGGAGCCATGAATAGCTTCAAACATGGCGACATTCCTTCCTATATTTGCCGAGCCAGCCATTCCCACCGAGCCAGCAATTTCAGCAACTATATCTGAGATGATATCGCCATAAAGATTTGAAGTAACGATGACATCAAAATTTTCAGGAGAATTAGCAACTTTTGCAGATCCTATATCTATTATTTGCGAATTACTTTCAATCTCAGGATATTCTAAAGCAATTTCTTTAAAAACATTATGGAACAATCCGTCAGTTAATTTCATGATATTATCTTTTACCATGCAGGTTACTTTTTTCCTGTTGTATGCCTTAGCATATTCGAAAGCGTATCTTACTATCTTCTCAGAACCTGGTCTAGAGATCAGCTTAAGGCATTGTACTACGTCTTCTGTTTGTCGGTGCTCAATACCTGCATAGAGATCTTCTTCATTTTCCCTAATGACCACAATATCCATTGTAGGAAAATTAGTCTTAACAAAAGGAGATAAGGCACTAACTGGTCTAACGTTGGCAAATAATCCAAGTGTTTTTCTTAGCGTAACATTTAGGCTTTTATATCCTTTTCCTTGAGGAGTAGTAATAGGAGCTTTTAAAATTATCTTATTCTCTGAGATAGTATTCCATGCCTGCTCCGTAATACCAGAACTATTACCTGATAAATAGACTTGCTCTCCTAATTCAATAGGTTCAACTTCAATCTTTGCTCCGGCAGAAAGCAGTATTTTTAATGTGGCTTTCATTATTTCTGGCCCGATACCATCACCATGGGCAACAGCTATCTTTGTAGCTTGTTCTGCTTTAACTATCTTTTCTGTTGCTAAGGGAATGGTATGATTCATGGATATTTTATTTTTTCGATCTGCAAATCTTTAAAAACGAAACCATAAATCATAATTTATATATATTATGGAATACATTAAATATATTAATGAATCCATTCGAAATTCAGTCATGAAAAAATGGTTCTACCACGAATTTTGTTGCTAGCTGACGGCTTACTGCTTGTTGCAACCACCTATTTACTATCGTGGGAACTCCCAATAAACGGGTTTTACCGTTACCTTTTGGTATTTCTACTCCTTTGTTAGCTTGCGGTACATACTTCCTGTTCAGCAGAGATGTAATCAGCGCTTCGCCTTTAGGTTCTCTATAAGAGGCCAATTCGTAAACACTCATCTTGTCAATGCCTGCGCTCCCTTTTTTTTGCACTACTTGGTAGTATGATTTTGTCAGATTGCGGGGATGTAGCACTTTTTCTATCATAATTTTCCTTTGTCCGCTTAAGCAAAAGCTATCCGTAGATTCCTTTGCGAATTTGGAAGCAATTAAATGTTCAGTCCTTCCCAATTTTGTGAGGTCTCTGCTTTTCACTGGTCGTTTGCCCGTAGGTACTATGACTTCTGCTGACTTCTTTTCAATGTACTCGACATCTATCTCCCACCCTACAAGCTGTCCCAGTGCTAAAAATATCCACTGAATATTTTTCTTACGCACTGCCCTCTCGGTAAGATGAATATCCTTGTATGTATCCCTGCTACATCTACTATTTCGGTAAGCTCTCCTGTTGATAAATCAATCAGAGCTTTGGACTTCGGCAGCATGTGGTACCTCATCCCCTCGATAGCTCGAGGGCTAATAGCCTCTGTATGTAGTTTCTGTCTCCCACCTTGCGGGACAGGCTGTCAGTACAGACACCTCAGTCTGGCTTACTTCACTGCATGCCTCACGGCAAATCATGCCGATAGCTATCGGCACGACTTGCTTCGCTTAGGGACACGACTCCCTCGCTTACGGGACTTGCACCCTTTGGAACACTCATTTTCATGAGCTATATTCATCATTCAAGGCACACACAACGTATTTAAAAAATAGGCGAAATATCTGTAAAGTCAAGGGTTTTGGCTCATATCAAACTCAGATCAAATCTGAAATTTTGGTGCTTAGAAATCGCCTACTTTTCATATACTCACCGTTGGTCAGCGGTAACTTACGTATGCCTGAAATAACATCCTTACGAAATTTTGCCAAGACAACGATGTATAACTTAGCTTGTTTAGAACAAAATAAAATTCTCATAGAATGAGATAGACTAATCCAAACTAGCCTTATCAAAGCTTTGGAACACGAAATTACAACACTCAATGCTAAAAGGATAGAAAAGAACAGTATCCTCTAAAATCAAAAACCATGAAAACGAAAGCTGAACTCGAACAGGATATTATAACTGTCACCATGAGAATTCATAGAGAATTCCCCGAATTATCTAAATACATTACTGAGATACCAGAAAATGATTCTGGAATTGATACTGATGAAATGGGAATTAAGAGATTCAAGGAATACTACAATTCCTTAGCCGAGATAGTATCGGAATACTCTAAAACACATATGAAAAAAAATGAATCGGAGTCCTCAAATTTTGAAGGATATCCACTTTACCCACCTTCAGAAGATATCTATAGCAAAGGGAAAAAAGAAATGAATCTCAATCCCGAGGATCCTTCAAAAAAGAAAAGACCTAACGAAGTAAAAGGTTTATCAAACGAAAAGGATTTTGAGGCTGATATGTCTGGGGATGATTTGGATGTGCCCGGTTCCGAATTAGATGATCAGCAGGAAAGTGTGGGTAGTGAAGATGAGGAAAACAATTATTACAGTTTGGGAGGAGATGACCATAATGATCTGGAGGAGGATAAAAGTTGATAAGCAAATCAACTGGAATTAAACCTAGCTAATGAACATTGCCATAACCATTATTGCTATGATTTTGGTGATTTTCATTGCCAAAAGAATACAAGCGTCCATTATATTCAACAAAGAAGTAAAAACACTTTTTGCTCAATCTAAAAATAGATCAAGCCAAGTATTTCACAAGACCCAGCTTGATAGTCTTCCGGATCCCGTCAAGCGATATTTTAATCATATTCTAAAGGAGGGACAACCCTGCATCAGCTATGCAAGGATAAAACATGTGGGGCAATTCAAAACTGGCATAGATAAGGATTGGATCAACATAAAAGGCGAACAATACGCCACCACTGAAAAGCCCGGCTTTATCTGGAAAGGAACAACAACTAAGTTTGTGGCAAGAGACATGTATATCGCCGATAAAGGAAGATTGGTTGTGTCACTTTTTTCATTGTTCAATGTAGTGAATGCTTCAGGGGAGCAATATGATGAGGGTGAACTCCTTCGATGGTTGGGGGAAAGTGTTTTGTACCCAACCAACCTCCTACCCAGCGAAAGACTTCACTGGTTTCCTATTGATGCAAACTCCGCAAAACTCACTTTCGAGTACAAGGGACATACCTTATTTTTCAAAATCACTTTCAACGCGATAGGTGAGATTATTGAAATGGAAACAAAACGATTTATGGACGCAAAAAAACTGGAAACCTGGGTAATCAAACTGTCAACGTATCAGGAATTGAACAATATATTAATACCTGCAGCCTTTGAGGTGATATGGCGACTGGAGAAAGGTGATTTCAGCTATGCGAAATTCATAATCACTGAAGTAGAATATAATAAAGCCGAAAAATTTTGACTGGTAAGGTTAAAAAAAAGACCCTAGAAATCATCTAAACTTTTAGCTCACGCTTCTCAAAAGTGTGAAAGATGTAAGTTCTGAAGGTAAATGTATAACATGTTCGATTCTGGTTTTAATCTACTTTGCAAAGGTTGAACGATATGTAAATATTAGCTACAATGAAAAATAACCTAGGATCAACAGACCAAATGATCAGGATAGCATTAGCCGTACTGATCTCAACTTTATACTTTACTCAGGTAATTTCGCCCAGTTTAGCTTTGGTGTCATTACTTGTGATTGGGATATTAATCATTACGAGCTTTTTTAGCTTTTGCCCGATTTATTATCTTTTTGGAATAAGTACTAAGAAAAAACAAAACTCTAAGACAGACTTTTTTCAGCAAAGTAAAAGTGATTCCAATTGAATCTTTGGGAGAACTAAAACCTCGTAACAGAAAAAAATGGAAATCCACTATCGCAATAACGGAATTATAGATTTAGTACATATTCTCAAGGGCAACTTGTCTTCTCCTGAGTTAAACAAGAAAAACAGTGTTTGTATTAAGGTGGTATCACCTCAAGAATTTCCCCAGATAACGGCTGGGATTTGGTCTCCGGAGCATTTATTTGTTGCTGCTATTTGTGGCTGCCTAAAGACTACCTTTTTTGCTATAGCCAAAAATTCCATGCTGCAAATTACAAGCTTCAGCTGTAAGGCAGAAGGTAGGATGGAATTGGTTGAGGGGGAATTTATAATGAGCAAAATCCTCCTCAAACCTTTGGTTGTAATCCCCCATGAGCTCTACAGAAGTAAAACGATGCGCATTTTAAAAAAAGCAAAAGATGCGTGTCACGTTGCCCGGTCGGTTGAATCAAAAATCAATCTGGAAATTATTATCAAGGATAAATCCATTTTACTCGAAAGCAATTAAAGAAGCTAGCACCGGGTAATCATGAGATAAACGGCCATGGACTTATGATCGTTACTTTTTCCATTGTTGGTAAGCTTTTTTCATTTTCCTTACTGGAAGAATAAACACCCTAATTTGGTATAATTGGAGAACACTCCGTAAAACAACTACTAGATGCTTCAAATAGGAATTGGCTGAAAAGCTGAAATGTGTGATATATGTAACTTTTACCCAGAATTATTTTACGTTTATCATTTCGCATATCTTATCTTTTGCATTTCTGAACATAGGCATTCCAACAACCCTGCAGATGTCCTCCCAAAACCAGATGTTACCATAAATTCTTAGAATTGACAACCACCAAATCAAAACAAAAGGCTATTTTTCAGGACGTAAGTGAAAATAATATTGATCCGAAATTAAAATCTGAAATGTTCCCTATTGTATGTATTGGCGCATCTGCAGGCGGTCTTGAGGCCTTAGAACAATTCTTGACTAATGTTCCCTCAGCCAGTGGATTTGGCTATGTGATAATCCAGCACCTGGATCCTACGCAGAAAGGTATGCTCCCTGAGATTCTGCAGCGAAAAACGAAATTGAAGGTATTGGAGGTTACCGATGGCATGCTGGTGGAACCAGATAGCGTTTATGTGATTCCGCCCAATAAGAGCATGTCCATAATGAAAGGAAAACTTCACCTTTTCCACCCCTTGGAAACAAGAGGAATGCGACTTCCAATTGATTTTTTCTTGCAATCCCTAGCTGAAGACCGAAAAGAGCTTGGTGTCGGCATCATACTGTCAGGCATGGGATCCGATGGATCCGCCGGAATTCGCGCCATAAAAGAAAACAACGGCAGAGTTATGGTACAAACCCCAGAAAATGCAAAATTTGACAGCATGCCACGAAGTGCTATTGAAGCCGTTTCTGTAGATACAGTGGCCCCAGCAAATGAGCTGCCTGCAAAACTAATTGAACTTCTTAAGCATATTCCTGCTAAGAAATCAAATCCGGAGATTGAGGTTAAGGATGATAGCTCACTTGAAAAAATCATTATCCTCTTGCATTCTTATACCGGCAATGATTTTTCTCTGTACAAAAAAAGCACGCTTTACCGACGTATTGAAAGACGTATGGCTGTTCACAAACTTAACAAAATCACTTCCTATGTGAATTTTTTGCACGAAAATCCAAACGAAGGAGATATTCTATTCAAGGAACTGATGATTGGGGTCACCAATTTTTTTCGGGACGCCAATGTTTGGGAGAAATTGAAAAAAACAGTTATACCGTCTATTATAAACAATGCAAAATCCGACCCACTTTTACGAGCGTGGGTGCCCGGGTGCTCTACTGGTGAAGAAGCTTATTCGCTGGCTATTATATTCAAAGAAGCGCTTGAAAAAACAGATAGGGAGGGCGTCTCCATGCAGATATTTGCTACAGACCTGGACAATGACTCAATCGAAAGGGCACGAAAAGGTGTTTTCCGAGCCAGTATTGCTTCTGATGTGTCACCTGAACGTTTGAAACGCTTCTTTGTAAAAACGGAGGAAGGCTATTGTGTGAAAACAGAAATAAGGGAAATGGTGGTATTTGCTCAACACAATCTCACGATGCACCCGCCTTTCACCAAACTTGATTTTATCTCCTGTCGTAACCTACTGATCTATTTGGATCATGAGTTGCAAAAGAAAATAATTGGGTTGTTTTACTACAGCATCAATCCCGAAGGGTTCCTACTCCTGGGCAGCTCCGAGTCCCTTGGATCTCAGGGAAATCTTTTCAGCACATTAGACACCAAACTTAAATTTTACCAAAAGACTGCCTTGACCCAATCACCCGAATCATTTGATTTTCCCACTTCATTTTCCAAGACGAATCCCGTTGAAAATGAAAAAACATCTCCTCTCGAATCAATACCGAATATTCAAACACTTGCTGATCAACTCTTGCTTAAGTATTTTTCTCCTGTGGGTGTACTGGTCAACGAAGACGGCGACATTATCTACACGAGCGGACGTACGGGGAAATATCTAGAACCTTCTGTGGGTAAGGCGAATCTTAATATTTTCGCCATGTTACGGGAAGGATTGCGCCAGAAGTTCCCTTTAGCCTTCCGGAAAGTCATTCAAAAGAAAGTGCCTGTTGTACTGCGAAATATTAAAGTAGGAACGAAAGGTGATTCTCAAACTTTAGACATCAGGATTCAACCTATTGAGCAGCCAGACCTGCTAAAGGGGAATGTGATGATTATTTTTAAGGAAGTAGATACGCCCTTGCCTGTTGGTAATTCATCAAAAGCCGGAAGTAAAATTCCCCGTCAATTAGAACTGGAAAAGGAATTGGTGCAAATGCAATCTGAAATGCAGAACACGGTCGAAGAAATGCAGACATCACAGGAGGAATTGAAATCTGCCAACGAGGAACTGCAATCCACCAACGAAGAATTACAATCCACCAATGAAGAGCTAACCAGTTCGAAGGAAGAATTGCAGAGCCTAAATGAGGAACTCCAAACTGTAAACGCCGAGTTACTAGCGAATGCAGATGATTATTCACGGGTAAATAATGACATGAAAAACCTGCTTAACAGCACGGACATTGCCACACTTTTTCTGGATAAGGAATTAAATATCAGACGTTTTACCAACCAGGCTACCCATATTTTCAAATTTATCAAGAGCGATATAGGTAGACCATTTACAGATCAGGTCACCAATCTTATCTATCCTGAACTAGAAGATGACGCACTGGAAGTACTCAAAACGCTGATATTTATTGAAAAACAGATTCCTGCCAAAGACGGTCGATGGTTTTCCATTCGGATTATGCCTTATAGAACCAATGATGACAGAATTGACGGTCTCGTCATCACTTTTATCAACATTTCCGACTTGAAGCAACTTGAAGTTGGCTTGGAAGAGAATGAGCAAATGCATCGTATGTGCCTGGATTCCACGTCTGACATTTTCATTAGCCTATCCGCCAACGGAGACATAAAGGAATTCAACCGCAATGCAGAATTTTTCTTTGGGATAAACAAAGAGGAAGTAATAGGGAGAAATTATGTAAAGATGTTTGTGCCTAAATCAGAATGGGCTAAAACTGAAAAAGACATCAACAAATTGGCAAAACTAGGAAAGCCGGGGAAATATGAAATGACGCTTTTGATAGCTGAAAATAAAAAGGCCCTCGTGATAGGAACTTTTCAATTCCTGAGTAGTAATTTGAAAGCCTCAAAAGTAATGATGATGATGATAACTAAAGTATGATATGATACCTGAAGATGAATTTGATTTTAAGGATCCAGGCACTTTGCGAAAAAAAGCTGAGGAAAAACTGATCAAGAATCAGAAAATAAAGAGCGCTCCCACAGAGGAAGCAGATGTCAAAAAGCTATTGCATGAGCTTCACGTACATCAGATAGAACTTGAGATGCAGAACGAAGAGCTTCACCTTGCTTACGATTCAGTAGAGGCAACATTGAAAAAGCTCACCATGCTGTACGATCTGGCACCTATTGGTTTTTTCATCCTTAACGAGAACAGTGGAATAGTGGAACTCAACTTCACAGGAGCAGAAATGCTTGGAGAACCGCGGTTTTCATTAGTAGATAGTAACTTTAGACTATTCCTCTCACAGGATTCTTTGGAGATGTTTAATCGTTTTTTTGACCTGCTATATACCAGTAATTCAAAAGAATCCTGCCACATAAGACTTGGCTATGACCAAGAGTTGGTACGCTCTGTTTATGTAGAAGGTGTGGTCGACGATGACAAAAAATGCCTGTTGTCCGTAGTGGATATTTCAAGGTTTTCAAAATAGCTCCCTAGTGGGGATACCTTTTTAGTGAACTTAATTTACCATCAGGCCGATATGATTTCTGAATTTAGACTAGATACCTAATGTGAATATGCTATGAAGCTCTATATTAAATATATGGTGAGTCAGCGATGTAAAATGCTGGTGAGAAAAGAACTTGATAACCTTGGTATTACAAAAGTAAAGGTGGAGCTAGGAGTAGTAGATATTCTGGAAGATGTCTCCATGGAACAGCTCCACCGATTGAAAGCAAATCTAAAAGTATCAGCGCTGGAAGTAATTGAAAACAAAAAGGATATCCTTATAGAAAGAATCAAAAATGTAATTGTGGAAATGATTCATTATTCTGACGAATTGCCAAAGACAAATTATTCTGATTTTTTAAGTGAGAAATTGAACTATGACTACACCTATTTGTCCAATATATTTTCCGAAGAAAAAGGGATCACTATTCAGCAATTCATCATCCTAAACAAAATCGAAAAGGTGAAAGAACTTCTGCTCTATGGAGAGATGAACCTGACGGAGATTTCGTACAGACTTCATTACAGCAGTATCAGTCATCTATCCAATCAATTTAAAAAGGTCACAGGTATGTCTCCATCCCTTTACGAAAAAATGAGTGCTAAAAGAAAGTCCAACCTGGAAGGGTTGTGATTTTATCTGATTATCCGCAATTCCCCCTACTTTCAAAAAGTTGACTTCATGAGCTAACGGATATCAAATCGTCTAAAATTCAGTCTATTTATGATCCGTTATTCAGAATGACGCCAGAAGCCTTACTCTCTGGACGATTATATTAACTCTGTTGAAAAAACTATCAACGCTGATCTGAAAGATTTTAGACGTACTTCGCCCACCCAATAAATTGAAATTAAGCGCCTTTCACTATTTAACAACAGGCACATACCAAACAACCTTTTCCAGATCGACTCCTCCACCAAGTACCTCTTGAACGGCACGGTCTGTAATATAAACGCCCACTTTAGCCATATTCTCAAAAGTATCCAGCCCGTTGTTTGGGAAATTCTGTCTCGTTCTGTGGATATTAAATTGCTCGGAAAGACCTCCTCCAAATTGCCTCTGCACTTCTTCCCCTCCCAGCATAAATCCTATTAAACCTGCCCAAGTCGCTGTTGGATTATCAGAATCCCAACCCGAAAGTGCTCCTATTTTAATGGTTTCTTTCAAATCTCCTTCTCCATAAAACAAACTCACCATACTTGCTCCAAAGTTTATTCCTGCAGCAAAACAACCATTGCAATACAGGTTTTTTGAAGTAATGGCGTAACCATCTTCTTGATTCTCCTGGTACTTTACATATAAGGAGTCACGCGTACTTTCCCATTTAGCACCATTCTCATACTGATCGAACACAAAATCATACATCTTTGCTGGATACGAATCGGCTGGCAAATTCTTTCTCGCCTCTTTGGACATCCACATCAATTGATCTTTCATGGGAAGCTTACTGTCCACTTTAGAAGCCATTGAATGCATGATCACGTAAAACTCAGCGATCTTTTGAGCTTCATTTCTGGCGGTGGTTTGAATAGGCAGATTAGCCAGTTCCAATGCTTTATCAGGTCTAGCTGGAGCAAAAAGTCCAAAAATCTCCGTAGTCAACTGAGCATCTATCATATCAAAATGCTTGTTGTTAATGGGATCGCCGGTCAACGGTGGAAGCATCCCTTCCTCCATCAAGTTGAAGGCAGTTTGATTGGAAACCCAGAGGTAATTCTCTTCCTCGGACTTGATGTGCTTTAACCAACCCTCTCTAATTTGAACGGGAGTAAGTATGCTCGTTTGATTGGTGTAAAGCAAATATTGGTACATGTACTCAATGTCCGTATCGTCATCAGAGCCCCACCAATCCTTTCTGGTGTAAAAGTCTCCTATCTGGATCTCTCCAATATTTCCAATTTTATCCATTTCGGTCACTAGCCCAGTCCAATTGCCGATGCTCTCTCCCAACCAAAAGCCATAAAGCTTATCCAAATAGGCTGATCGAGAAATCACTAAATCTGACGACTCAGGACTATATTCCTCATAAACAAGGTTTCCATCACGGAGTGAATTGGTTTCTTTAGGAGCTGGATCACAAGCACCAAAGAAAATAATACCTGTTAAAAGTAGTACTGGTCTGAAAATCTGAAAGAAGTCCATTATTGGATATTTTTTTTAGTAAAAAGGAAAAATACTGTGATCATTAAATCTCAATCTATCTTCAATCTGAACTCAGATTTCTAGTTAAACATAACTATATGGATTCATAAATCCCCTTCAAATAGCCTATGGCAAAGACTTTACCGGTGATCTCATAGCCTACTGAAGTACTTCCCCCAAAAGTACCCAGAGTTTCCCCGTACATCGCGGGTGCATGATCTGGACGTATTGGCCCATCAAACCCATATTTCTTATAGGTTTCAAACATTTCCACCATGTCCGTGGGGCCTTTGTCATGAAAGGTCTCACGGAAGTTGTACTTATCTCCTTCCACATCCCGAATGTGGAGAAAAGAAATCCGTTTTTGCTCAAGCCACAGCGCTGCAAGTTGCTGGATGTTTTCACCCATCGTCAGAAATGACGCTTGGCAAAAGGTGATTTTGTTACTTTCTATCGAACATAGATAGAAGCAACGCACAGTGAAGATATTAATACACCTCGCAGGGGAAATCAGGTGTGGAATACCTTTTTCTGAAATCAGAAGCCTCTTTTATTGATGTGTAGTCCGCTGGAAACGTTCCTATTTTCTTTTTTTACTTTCTTGCCTTTTTGAAATGAGTAGTTCACAGTAAACCATAATGGTATCCTGGACATATTAATCTGTCCGATAGCCCTTTGGTAAAATTCATCTCCCTTGGTATCCAATCCATAGTAGGTAAATTTTCGGGAAAAGGGCAGAGCAGATGTCAAGCCGACTTTCCACTGATCTCCTAGCTTTTTCTCTCCTGCTACAAAATACAAAGGACCGCTAAACAAATTAGATTGAATATCATAAACTGGAGATAGGTACCTGAACCGGAGGGTGATGGTAATATCCTTTTTAATTGCCATTATTCCCGAAAATCCAGTCTCCATGGCCAAACGGTCTCTTGATGGGAAATTTTCTATCTCATTTCCGACGCCACTGCTATGGAAAATTCTGATCATATGGTTTAATGAAATGGATTTACTCAGCCTCAGAGACCCACTGGACTGTAAGCCTATTTGGTACAGGTCTCCCAGATTGTCAAAAGTGACCTCCATCAGACCAGATGTATTCATGCTATTTAGACTGTTGATCACATTGCTTCTTTTTTCAAAGAACAAAGAATTCATAAGCATGAGGTTTCCTGTATTCCAGGTATGTTCCAGATTGGCCTGATAATAGATATAAGGCTGTAAGTCCTGATTGCCAAAGGATATGGTATATGGATCCAGAGTGGCCTCAAAATCATTTAGCTGGTGAAATAAGGGGTATACCATGGCGGAACGGAAAAAGAACCTCGCAGAATGTCTCTCATTCCAAACATATCCCATTCTTACATTGGGCAAGACGTACAAATGATTCCTTTTTTTGTCCTGATTGGCCGTTTGGATGTGTATTTGCTCTGTCCTAAGCCCGGCTTCCATATCCCACGCATTTTTTTTCCAACGGATGGTACTGTAAAGGGCTTGGACGCTGCTTTTAAAATCAAAGCTGTTTTCATGGCCATTCCCAAAGTGTTGCTGTTGTATCTGAAATCCTGTCATCAGGCGAATGGCAGAGGTTAACCTTGTTCTGAAATCAACCTTTAAATTTGAAACTTTTTGTTCCGGGCGAGTAGCGTTGACAAAACTTTCCTCTTCATGGAGAAGGGTTAACCTGTTTTCTCCCATCAAGCGGCTATGTGTCCAATCCACCGTAATTCCTTTATCTTTTTCTTTATTAAATTCATGCTGCAGATAGAGGGCTGTTGTCACAGACCTATTCCAGTCTTTTTCCTGCCGCTGAGCTATCCAAGGCTCCATTTCGTTTTTTTGAAGGGTTATGTTCCCATTATGGGTTTCTGAAAACCAGCTGGCCGCCAGATAGCCATGAAGTAAAGTGCTCGGAGCAAAGGCATATTCCAATCCTTGATGCAAGGTGTGGGAAAGACTTCTCTGCCGGGTTTGTTGGTCCGTCAAAATTTCCCCTTCACCAAAAATTTTTCGCTCATAACTCTGTGTAACATCAAAAAAGCTAAAAGCTCCATTGTAACTGGTATAGGCATGTAGTTTCGGAGTATAAATTGACAGACTTGCTGTGGGGAAACTGTATACTTCATTCCGCGAAATGGGCAGTTCAGCATAGACCATTCCCGAGAAGCCGGTTTCCTTTTCGGCCAATAGGATATGGATGACGGCATCTGCTTCACCTGCAAACATGGCTGAAGGATTCATCACCAGCTCAATTTTATCAATTTGCTCTGCCCTAAGCTGCTGCACATACCTGTGGTCCCTTTCAGCACCGTCAACAAAGATGATGATCTTATTCTTTCCACTAATACGGATGCTTTGGTTAAAATCCACAAAAACTCCAGGAATCTGGTTCAGGATATCCATGCCGGTATTAGAAGCGGCCACATGCTGTTTATTGATTAAAAAGACAGCTTTTCCTCCTTCTGTACTTCCTTTTACCTTTTCACCTGCTACCACCAGGGTTTCTAATACCATTTCCGACTCCCGGATATATACCTTTCCGAGATCAAGCTCTCCTGAATCTTCTAGCGTCAAAATTACGTTTTCAAAACCCATGTAGCTGAATTTTAAAAACAAAGGGCTATTTCCTGAAAAGGGCAGATGAAAGTTACCATCGCTGTCCGTATTCGTTCCTGCTATAAATATTGAATCGGGAAGCTGGTACAGGACCGCATTGGCGAATGGAACTGGCTCCTCATTGGACGCATTTAGCAAAGTGCCAGTCAGTTTTTCTGTAGTCTGGGCATTTGCAAGGAAGGAAACAGTCAACGCGATGCATGTGAGGATCATTGCGAACTGTTTGTGGAAAATAACTGATGTCTTCATGGCCTTTTGATCCGTTGGTTGTACAGAACAAAGGAACTAATGGTCTTTGAAAGCACCCAAGAAGTGGTACAGATGCCAAATAGTTGGGTTGAGGGACAAGAAACCTTCCCAACTTGTTACCAAAAGCAAGCATTTGGGATGAATGGTTTATCGGAATGCAGCAAATTTTTCCTCGAATTCCCTGACCTTATTTCGGGAAACCGGAACTTCCAAATCCAATCCATTCAGACGCAAGCGGTATCCTAAAGCATTGCCCCTCTTCTGGCTAATTTTCTTGAGATTGACCAAAAAAGCACGGTGTACCCTCAGAAGACAGGCATGCATTTTAAGCTGTTCTTCAATTTCATTCATGCTGTTGCGGATGATTTTTTTGTGAAGCTTGCCCTCTTGAGACAGATAAAATACCACATAATTCCCTTCCGAGCTTATGCACAGGAGTTCGGACAAATAAAACTCCAGAGACTCCTTTTTGAGTTTGGAACTGATGTTTAAGAGAGGCACATCCTTGGGCTTTTCTGCTGGCAGCCGATTGAAGAACTCTTCCTGAATGGGCAAAGTACTGAACCAAAAAGGGGCATGAACGAGGCTGAAAAAAATATAGGGTAGAAAACAGATGAAAACTGCATATTTGAAGGAGTCCAAAAAAGTATGAAAATTCCACCGACCTGCAGTAGGTTCCAACAGGAAGGCGACAAAATAAACGGTCAAACCCATCGCAAATAGGATGACAGCAAAGGATAACAATTCTTTTCCTATGGTCCAAAAACTAGCCTTTTTGCAGATGAAAGGATTAACTAGCCAGGTTGTAGCTATAAATGCGGCTGAACCAACCATCAGTCCATAAATTATCAGTTTTCCCATAAAAAGCTGGCTTTCTACTTGGGCGGTGTCAAATGGAGTGTAAATTAAGGTAAACAAAAACCCGAAAACAGTGATGATCACAAAAGCAGCCCAGGGCTTTTGGAGTAAATAATTTTGGGGTATTTCTTTTTTCAATCTGCTTGAAAGCATAGCCAGGAGAGAGGTATAAAATCCTTTACTCGTTAAAATAATAACCAAACAGAAAGCAAACCAAAAAGGAAGCTTTTAAATAATGGCTTCTAGTTTAATAGTCCAAAACACCTTTTTTTCACAAATTCTTTTTTGAGATAGACTAAACCTTCAATTGAGCTGAAAAAGAGGGATGGCACTAGAGGAATCTGCAACATATCACAAAAAACCAAATTTAAGATAAATGATCATAAATCGTTGGTTGTTTTTATCGATAATAAGGCGATTATGCCTATGCCTAATATGAGCAGTTCCAGTATCCAAAAATTCAATTGGAAAACATCGTTTGCCATGACCACGCTGGGAAATACCGGCATAAAGGCGTTGGAGGTGCCATGTGCCACCAAAGCGGACATAGGCTTGTGCTTTGAGGCTTTTATCAGCCAGGACAAAAAAAATGACAATCCTATGCAACCGATTAGAAAAGCCGCAAAAGGCATATAAATTTGAAAAGAATCGGAAATGAACCATAGCGGGACATGCCAAAATGCCCAAATAATGCCTAAAAGGATATTTCCGTACCATAACCCAAACTTGGATTCTAAATAGGGCATGATATATCCTCTCCAACCCACTTCTTCTTGACCTCCACCCAAAAATATCATCAAGAGCAAATAGATGGGAAAAATATAAATAGTTGGTAACAACATGGGCAATCTTTCATATCCAAAAAATCCGGGAAGGTACCACGCCAAAAAATTGACGAGGCCTAGAACAGTAATAATAGTAACCCAAATTTTCCAGCTAAAATCCACCGAAAGAAAGGACTTGAGAAAGGGTTTGACGGCTGACTTTCCTTGCAGGGTCCTAATGGAAAAGAGCGCACCCATGGCAGGACCAAATGCGCCTAAAATGATGGCCGACATGCTTAGATAGCTAATCAGGTTGTCATTTATTTTAAGTACTCCCAAGCCTTCCAATACAAAGGGTAGCCAAAGTAGCCAAGACCACAAAAACGTGACTGTAAAGAAGCGAAGTGGGATTACTTTGAAATTTAAAGTATTTGGGTTCATAAAAATATTCTTTCTGTGATCACCTATACAAGGTTAGGGAAAATATGGACCAAGAAAGCACTTTATAAGAACCCTGATCGAGAAATCACTAAATCTGACGACTCAGGATTATATTCCTCATAAACAAGGTTTCCATCACGGAGTGAATTGGTTTCTTCAAGAGCTGGATTACAAGCACCAAAAAGAATAATCACTGTTAAAACTAGCGTTGATCTGAAAACCTGAAAGAAGCCCATTATTGGATATTTTTTTGAGTAAAAAGGAAAAATACTGTGATCATTAGATGTCAAACTAGTTTCACTCTGAACACAGATCTCTAGTTAAACATAACTATACCGATTCATAAATCCCCTTCAAATAGCCTATGGCAAAGATTTTACCGGTGATCTCATAGCCAACTGAAGTACTTCCCCCAAAAGTACCCTGAGTTTCACCATACATCGCGGGTGCATGATCTGGACGTATTGGCCCGTCAAACCCATATTTCTTATAGGTTCTAAACATTTCCACCATGTCCGTGGGGCCATTGTCATGAAAGGTCTCTCGGAAGTTGTACTTATCTCCTTCCACATCCCGAATGTGGAGAAAAGAAATCCGTTTTTGCTCAAGCCACAGCGCTGCAAGTTGCTGGATGTTTTCACCCATCGTCAGAAATGACGCTTGGCAAAAGGTGATTTTGTTACTTTCTATGGGAAAGCGGTCCCAAACTTTTTCAAATGCGGCAGCACTCGTCAAAATTCGACCAACTCCTTTTAGCGGACTTATCGGTGGATCATCAGGATGCAAGGCCATGCTCACTCCCGAAGCTTTTGCTTCTGGCAAGACGGCTTCAAGAAAGTAAAACAGATTATCCCAAAGCTGTTCTTCAGTGACTCGAAGCTCATCGGAGACCAATTGATTTTGTACATCTTCATGATAAAAACCGCTTACCTGCGCTCCGCCTCTTTCTGGTATATCTACTCGGGTTCTAAACCAACCAATCGTCGCCATGAAATTGTAGCAAAGTAGCGGAATCTCCAGTTGCCCCATATTACGGAGCATCTGAATATATTTTTCGATCGTTTGATCCCTGTCTGGTAAGCCAAGTTTGATTGGTTGCATATCAAATTGATCCCCTTCCAAACCTTCCAAGGCGAATCCCTTTTGATTAAACTGATCGGAGATCTTCCTTAGAGATTCGAAATGGGATGGATCCGCCAGTCCCGAAAGATCGGAAGCGGCCTTGGTGATGGCGTGATTGACCCCGATTTGCTTTGCCAAAGACCACTTTCGCTCATCGTATTTCGCCGGCAACAGCATTGAAAATTTCATAACTCCATAATTTTATCAAAATAACAAACGACTATCCTCAATCTCACTTTTCACATTAAACTTTATGTGTATCCGCTTTTCTGCCAGTAAGGGAAATGCGAAAAATAGAATTTGCTAAAAACTCTCAATAAACGCCACATTGGTCATCGGTCTTCGGTCCTTTTAATCAGAGAAAATAAGGCTACTGGCATAATTCCGTACAATCATATTAAACTTTATGTGTATCCGCTATTCTGCAAGTAAGGGACATACGAAAACAGAATTTGCTAAAAACTCTCAATGAACGCCACATCGGTCATCAGTCATCCCCGCCTGTCTTTCGGTCAGGGGTCTTCGGTCCTTTTAATCAGAGAAAATAAGGCTACTGGCATCATTCCGTACAATCATATTAAACTTTATGATTATCGGCCACTTTGCCAGTAGGCAGAAGAGCCAAGAATATAAATGGACATAGTTGATAATTAGGTGTTTCGGTCTTCCGTCTTCTGTCTTCGGTCACAATAAGCAAAGAAAATAAGGCTACTGGCATAATTCCGTACAATCACATTTTACATTTAAAAATACCCTCCCTTGTCAGAAATTGCCTTGGCGCTCTGCCCTTCTTTCACCCATCCGAAAATCTTTTTCTCATTCTCCTTGATTTCCTCAGCTCTCAAAAGCACTTCATAGGCCACTTCTCTTGGCACTGCCAAAACCCCATCTACATCTCCCATGATCACATCACCGGGTCTAATAAAGCATTTGTCAATCTGAATAGGAACCTGATAGTCTGTAATCAAACACCTTCCCAGACTTCCATTGGACGATTTATACTTATAGAAAACAGGAAAATCCGCTTCCAGTATCTGATGTGTATCCCGAATTCCTCCATCCACGCATGCGGCTTTTACACCTTTCCCTTTGGCAGTAGCAGTCATCACACCACCCCAGGAAGTGGATTCTTCATCTCCACTGGTATCATAGATGACAAAAGCGTTTGGGTGCATTTCATCCAGCATTTTTGTTCTAAACTCCATTTCCCCACTTACTCGGGTACTGCTGGAGCTTTTGACAGTAAAGGCAAAACCGGCAACCGTTTGATACTCACGGAGCGCTTTAATCCGAATCGGCAAAGCTTGATTCAAATAAGTAAACTCCCGCAATACATCATTAATCGCTCCTGTATAAATCTTCTCAAATCGGCTCAAAAGCTCTTCATCCGATACAGGGAAAGTGACTTTGGGAACAACCTCTCTGGCTTCTATCAATCGCTCGAGATTCATCATCCCGACTTCTTTTTTATAGTTTTCTACACTCATGTTAGTTCTATTTAGATTCTGTGAATAATTACTTTTTGATCGGTATTAGACTTTTGTCTGCCAGTAGAATTGGGCCATCATAAATCGGAATGTTGCGGAAGGTATACTGTGCGCCATTTTTACTCCATTGGTCAGTTGGAATGTCAAACACTTCTCCCGTAATCATATCCACATAAACGGGTTCCTCAAATTTTGCATTGGCAAAAGTGAAATTGAACAGACGCTTCTCAGTGGAATTATTAGGCATACTCTCACTTTCCCAAATAGTAAATACCTGCTGACCGGTTTCTTGGTGTTTGTAGCCATAAACTGCGAAACTCCTGTCTGTACTTTTATTGAAAACTACCTCATTTGGGTCTTCTGGGATGTATTTCGAATTATGTGAATCCTTCACATCAGTGATGCGCTCCAGGGAATTATCAAAAACTGCTGCGATATTCTGCACCGCATAGTAGGCCATTTTTGGACGGATGACTTGCTTAGTGGAATCAGACATGAGCAGTCCTTTTACATTCAGTCTTTTGATCGGGCCACTGTTGTAGGCCATGTCAATAATGGAAAAAACACTGCTTTCAATATCATGACCCAAATCGCCCAGCATACGTCGGGTATCCCACTTAGCCTGAGAAAGCTCTGACCAATCATGATCTCCGATGGCTCCTCGGCCTGGCCCGCCAATAGAAGGAGCACCATTTTCTCCCTGTCTTAGGGTTATTTTAGTGGAATATTGCTCCAAAATCTTTTTCATTTCCATCACCTTAGGATAATGGGAATCGGGATTATAGACGTAGTCGTGGTAAGTGATATTATCCAACAATTCCAATTTACCGGAGTCATGCATTACTTTGAAAAATTCTGCTGCGTACTCCAAATCAATATGTCCGAAAGCCAATCCTGAAACCTTCGCTTCAGGTTGAATTCGCTTTACGATCTCGATGGTGCGAATATTCAAAGCAGCGGCTTTCTCGGCCGTATTTTCGAGATTGTCTCCAAAATTTGGCTCGTTCCAAATTTCCCAGTTGATGACTTTGTCTTTATATCTATTCACCATTGCAGCCACCCAGCGATCCCAGGCAGCCAATGCTACTTCTGAATGTGGAACACCCGCCGCTAGATTGATTCCGCCACCGCCTTCATAGATTTCATTCCCGTAGGAAAACTGAATCCACGGCTCCAAGCCTCGAGAAGTCGCATCATTTACAATATGATCCAGCCAAGCCCAATCGTATTGCCCTTTGACTTTTTCAGTTTTTGCCCAGCCGCCCTGAAGCCTCAATCTTTTGATGCCTAATGGATTCAAGTATTCTTTATAAGCATCGTAATCGGTGAAATCCCGATCCAATGTTTCGCAGCCCAAAAGCCAATTGGAGCCCTCGATTTCATTTGCATTTCTGGGATTAATTTCACCGATTTTTGTCAAACCGTAAGAATCAGTAGTCTGCGCTATTGCATTGATTCCAAAAAGGAAAATGAGGCAGCTGGCTAATATTACTTTGAAGTTTATCATTGTCGCTTTATTTAAATCCCTGAATCTGCCTGAAACCCACCATCGATAGGAATGATCGTACCAGTCACAAAACCTGCATTCTCCTCGCTGATCAGCCAGTTCATACAGCCCAATAATTCACTTGCCTGTCCAAATCGGTGAATAGGGGTTTGTCGAAGAATATTCTCCCCTCTTTGGCTTGTTGAACCATCGGCATTAAATAAGATTTTCTTGCTTCGCTCATTCACAAAGAACCCCGGCGCTATGGCATTGACGCGAATATTCGCCGGTGCCACATAGGTCGCGAGCCATTGGGTGAAATTCGCAACTCCAGCCTTGGCCATCCCATAAGCTCCAACGCGTGACAGCGGTTTGAATGAATTCATCGAGGCGATATTGATAATCACACCTCCGCCATTTTTCGCCATATCCTTTCCGAAAATCTGGCAGGGAATCACAGTCCCCATGGTATTAGTGTGGAGAACAGACTGAAATGAATCAAGATTGAGGTTAAAAAAACCACGCGTTCCTTCCTGAGCTTCCTGCAGTTCATCTTCATGGTATTTCAAGTAATTAGTCACCGCTTCAGCCTGATTCCCGCCAGCTCCATTGATTAGAATTGAGCATAATCCCAATTGTTCTGAAACCTGTAACCTGGCATTTTCTACCTCCTCGGCGGAAGTGACGTCTGTGCTGATAGCAATAGCAGTTCCGCCCTCAGCTTCTATTTCCCGAAGAACCAACTCCAGTTTCTGCAGGTCTCTTCCCAAAAGTGCTACAGCAATTCCTTGAGAGGCCAATGATTTTGACATTTCAGAGCAAAGTGTTCCGCCTGCTCCAGTCACCACAGCGACGCGTTTTGTTTTATCTATTTCTGACATACTCCTTGTCTTTTTTGAATCTTAGTTTTGATGTTTTGGTATGAGATATTTGAGATCAAATCTGTAAGCATGGCAGTATCGTTGGAAATTTTTCCAGCTTCTGCCCAAGCTCCAATTTGATCACAAAGAATTCTTCTGAAATATTCATGTCGGGAAAGCGAAAGAATGCTTCTGGAATCGGTGGTCATTCCAATAAATGAATTCAATACGCCATAAGAAGACAGATCGCTAAGATGATTTCGGATGCCTGCCTCATGATCGTTGTACCACCATGCAGGCCCAAATTGAATTTTCCCAATAATCCCATCTTCCGTGTAGGAACCTGTCAAACTCGCAAATGCTGCATTGTCAGTTGGATTTAAGGTGTACAAGATGGTTTCTGGCAACGCTCCTACCTGCTCTAATCCATCCAAAAACAGCGTCAACGAATTGATATCACAAGCATTCCCAATACTTGCAAATCCACCTGCTGCTCCTGCCAACTTTCGCAATCTGGAACTGGTTTTTCGCTGAGCACCAATATGAAGCTGCATGATCCAATTTCGTTTTCCATATTCGGTTCCCAAAAAATGGAGTAAAAACGATTTCAACCTGATCAGATCCATTTCTATTGGATAGTCTTCTGAAATCAGTTGTTTGAAGATTTTGGACGCTTCTTCTTCAGAAGTAGGCATATACGAAAAGCCCGCATCCAAGCCATGATCTGCGAACAGGCAACCACTTTCACCGAAATAATCCAGTCGGATTTTGACTGCCTCCAGAAAATCCTGCAGGCTGTTGATGGACACTCGCGTATCCGTTCCCAATTTCTCAATCCAGTTTTTGGAGTTGGTTTTGGAAAAAGTAACCAAACTATCCGCCCGTAAGGATGGAAGCACTTGGGTTTCGAATTGGGACAAATGCAGTGAATGGTGAGACTCCAAATCGTCCAAAATATCGTCTGAGGTAATCAGTATTTCACTTCCGAAGCTGCTGACAAGTGACCTACTGCTGAACTCATTTTGTTGAAGCTTTTCATTGCAGGAATCCCAAATTTCCCGGGCATTTGAAGAATTCAATAAGTCATCGATTCCAAATACGCGTTTCAGCTCCAATGCACTCCAATGGAAAAGCGGATTGCCCATTGTTTTTGGAAGCGTTTCTGCCCAATTATAGAACTTTTGAAGGTCACTGGCATTTCCGGTAATTTCCTCTTCGGCAATTCCACAGATCCGCATAGCCCGGTGCTTGTATGGATCTTCATTTACCCAAATTTGGGCTAGGTTTTCAAAGCACCTATTTTCCGCCAAATTATGAGGATTGATATGGTTATGAAAATCTATAATTGGCAAGGAAGAAGCTACCTCATGAAATAAGGATACCCCTGTTTTATTTCCTATCAGCCAATTATCGTCAATAAAGTTTTTCATAAAATTCAATAGGTTTTAGGTTTGATTTTTTTGTAATAGAAAAACAGGATCACAGCCAACAACATAAGAAATATGGCACCGTAGATCGCTATTTTACTTCCCAGGGTTCCTACTGAAAACATTGCCATTCCGAAAATAAGTAAGCCACTTATCGCAAGCGCAATGATAAAAACCATGAATAGCATATTCTGGAATTGTTCAGAGATTTCAGGGATTTCATCTTTCCGCAACGGCGTATTCAGCTGCTTGAAAAATTCCTCCACCCTTGTTTTATATTCCAGACTTTTGGAAACGAATATTCCTGAGCCGAAAAATATAAGGAAACAAACCACGATTTCAATTAAGGTCGCCATTTCCCAACTCAAACCAGCAATACTATTCAACACTAGCCCCAATCCAATCCCTACGATCACGGTAGCAATCGCGCCAAGTGGTCTGGGTTTCTTGAATATTATCCCAAAAATCAAAGGGATTGCCAGTGGAATAGAAAAGATGCCGGTGAGCAGTTTGTTCGCTTCAAAAGCCCCACCCAACTGTCCGACAAATAATGCTCCGATGGTTGCAACGATTCCAACCAGAATAATATTAAGTCTTGCTACCCAGATATAGTGCATGTCAGAAGCATTCGGATTGAAGAGTCGCTTATAGATATCATTGGTCAATACACCAGACATGACGTTAAATTCAGAATTCAGCGAGGACATGGTGGCTGAAAAAATGGCTGCCAGCATCAAACCCATCAATCCGGTTGGGAGTAATTTCACCGCCACCCCAACGTAAGCCATTTCAGGATTGCTCAAATCAGGTAAAATTTCCTGTGCAGCAATGGCGGGCAATAAGAAGAAAATAGGGAAAACGAAGAATAAGGCGGCAGTAAAATAGCCTAGCTTGCTGGAGGATTTTTCATCTTTTACGCTGTAAAAACGCTGGATAAAAACCCAATTGGCATTGTATTTCAAACTGATCAACACGTAATAAACCAAGATCCAAAGTGGTGTCGCGTCTGGCCCGTTGAATATATTAAAATGAGCTGGATGCGCATCCATCAAGTTAGACAGTCCGCCAGCTGCTTCCAGTGACAAAGGCACCAAAATCAAGGAGGCGAAAATCAAGATCACAAACTGCAACGTGTCCATCACTACTACAGCCCAAACTCCACCAACTATAGTGAAAGCCGTGATGACAAATCCTGAGATCAGGATACTTTCATAAAAGGAGAAGGAAGTCGCCGTCGTGATGAAAATTCCAATGGCATAAAGTCTCACCATATTATCCAAAAAACGGATCACCAAACCTATCCAGCTAAACGTTTGTCGCACCCCAGAATTAAAGCGGGTTTCCAGGTATTCCACAGGAGTAATGATGCCAGATCTTCTCCATCTTTTCCCCAAATACCTCGCAGCGATCAAACAGGGAAATACGGTACTCCAGAGAATAATCACTCCGAACAATCCATATTGGTAGGCTATCCCGGCATGAGCTACAAAAACAAAGGAGCTGAATAATCCCATGTAATTACTGATGGCACCGATTACCCAGGGAATTGTATTTCCACCTTTGAAATACTGCTTGATGTCTTTTACAAACCATCCGAAAAAACCACCTACTCCAGCCATCAGCAGCATATAAAGTATGAATGCGTAGTAATCCAGCTGTTGAAGTTTTTCCATGTCAGTATTTTGGGTTAAGGATAGTTAAGGTAGAAATATCAAAATATAGGTAAGAAATGTTCATCTCTTTTCCCTTGATTTTTTAGGATTAGGAGCTGATCACAGGAGATTTAAACTTGATTTCTCGGCAATCAACACAGGGGAATCATAGACTGGAATTTCAAATTCTACTTTCTCACCATTCTGTTCCCATTGATCATCCGCTATTTCATAAACCTTCCCTGTCAATAAATCCACCCAAACAGGCTCCTGAAATTTTGTATCAGAAAAGTTTATAGTAATCTTCTGCGTATCAAATGAGTTAGTTGCATTTTGTCCATCGAGCCAAATAGCAATTAAGGGGGAAGGGACTTTTCCATTGCTTTGGTATTTGTACACCGAAAGAGACGAATCGGCATCAGTGTCAAACTCTAAATCCCCATCCAGTACCAAGGTATCGTCAAACAATGAAGTCAAATTTTGAATCGCATAATAGGCCACTTTAGGACGGATGGCCGCCATGGTTATGTCAGATTGAATCAATCCCTTGGTATTCAAAACAGGTTTATAATAAATGTCTATTATGGTGAATACTGAAGTCTCGATATCATTTCCCAAGTCCCCAAGCAATCGGCGCATGTCATATTTTGCCTGTGTATATTCTGTCCAGTAATATTCTGAAAGTGCAAAGCTTGGAATGTAGGTTGATGGCGCACCATTCTCTCCCTGTCTGAGAAGTAGCTTGTCGGAGTATTTGCTAATGATCTTTCTGAGGCCTAAAACCCGCTTTTCAGAATACGCGTCTTCAGGTCGCATAGTGTAGCTATGATACGATATCCAGTGGAACAAATTCAATTTATCCTGATCTGCTATCACTTTAAGAAATCGATCTAAGTACTCCTGATCGCTATTGGAAGCAAAGGCTAATCCCGCTATTTGGGCTTCCGGTTGAATTTTTTTAATGATTTCTGCAGTGCGGATATTTAATGCCGCTGTTGTCTCGGGGCTGATTTCCTGCATAGGATGGTCAGGTTCATTCCAGATTTCCCATTCCTGCACACGATCTTGATATCGGTTGACCAATGCTGCAACCCAGTTATCCCATGCCTGATATGCTTCTTCAGAAGACATCAGTGAATTCAGTAATCCTTTTCCTCCTCCGCCTTCATAGATGGGATTGCCATAAGATGGCTGAAGCCAAGGTTCCAAATCATTTGCTATCGCATAATCAATGATTTCATCCAACCACTGCCAATCGTACTCCCCTTTTACTTTTTCGCACTTTGCCCAACCTGCCTGAAGCCTGATTTTCTTTGCTCCTAAAGGCGCTAAGTAGGCTTTATAATTATCCCAAACAGCCAAATCTCTGTCCAGCGTTTCACATCCTATTGTTATTCTAGATGATACTATTTCGGAAGTGGATTTAGGCTTTAAAGTTCCAATTCGCCTCATCTCAACTTTCAGAGGTGTCCAAACTCTTTCTGCTGAGGTATCAATGGATTGTGCATTACTTACTTGAACCCCTACGAATAGGAGTACACTAAATATGAATTTCCTCATGTATTTTGGGTCTATTGTATTTGGAAAAAAACTCCAGATCAAGCAATCATAAAGTCTCTTCCCTATACTAAATAATACCCTAAAGTACATGCAATTGGCAAAACCCTATTCTCTGAAATTTGCTACCTATAATACTATTTTAGCATTTCAGCGATTAGTTCTTTACTAATTGGCAAGAATTAAACATATTTCTAATGAGTAAACCCAAAAACCATTTGAAAAGCTATGTTACCTCTATTCCTGAAAAAGAACACCCGCTCTTTTGAGCAGTCATTTTACACTGGAAAAGTCTTTGTAAATCATACCTATGACATTTGGCACAATCATGCTGAACTGGAGTTTTTGCATATAATCAATGGAAGTGGCACTCGATTTATTGGGGATAGCATTGAAGCATTTTCCAGCGGGGATATGGTTTTGGTTGGGTCACATTTACCTCATGTATGGCGTTCTGACAAAATTTACTACGAGGATATTCCTGAACTTCAGATAGAATTAACTCTCACACAATTCACTAGGGATTTTGTGGGAAAGGAATTTTTCAGCTTACCAGAGATGAATTGCATCCAGGAATTATTGGATGATGCCAACCAGGGTTTACAGATTCTTGGTAAAACACGAGAGTTAATTTCAACTCGGTTGGTCAGACTTAATGAGCTGGAAGGCGGAGAAAAGTTGATGGAATTCATCCAGATGCTATATCTGATTTCAAAATCTAAGGAATACAGAAAGCTATCCAGTATAGGTTTTATGGATTCTTACCAATCCAAAGGAGCAACGAGGATCAATAAAGTGCATGATTTTGTAATGAACAATTTCATGGAAGAGATCTCACTCAAAGAAGCTGCGGATGTAGCCAACATGAATGAAACCGCATTTTGCCGCTATTTCAAATCCAGCACGCTGAAAACTTTCACGCAGTTTCTCAATGAAGTACGAATCGGATACGCCTGTAAATTGCTGCTAAGCGAAGACCTTAATATATCAGGAATTGGCTACGAGTGTGGATTCAAAAACATCTCCTATTTCAACCGAGTTTTTAAAAACACGCTGGGTCTTACGCCTCAACAATATCAAAGAAAACACCTGGTCAGCTGAATTTGAGCAAAAAAAAAGGGGAGGCAAAAGCCTCCCCTTTTTAAATTTATAGTAAACCCTAAGTTAATTAATACCCTGGATTTTGCTCCAGTTTACCATTGATATTTGCCTCGATCTCTCTGGCAGGAATAGGCCAAAGTCCATGATGATCCAAAATATTGGAGCTATTGAGATCATTGTATTTTCTCACTCTTTCTACCACTTTTCCCAATCTAGCCAGCGTCAATCTTCGGTCTTCTTCAAAACTCAATTCCCTAGCCCGCTCATCCAGAATATAATCGATAGTCACTTCAGAGGGCATTACAGGTTTTGCCTTGGCTCTGTTTCTAAGCATATTGATGTCATCGGCAGCTTTTGCCAAATTACCTTGCCCTAAATAAGCTTCTGCTCTGATCAGATAAGTCTCCGCTAATCTCATGTAATACTGATCAGAATAAGTAGAGCCGGCACCATTTGTCAACAGTCCTGTTTCTTTATTGGCGTATAGATTATCCGGATGCTGACCAGGAGTAGTCACTTTCGAAATCCAAGGATACCATCTCCAGCTTTCAGCTTTCAGATTTGGGCCAGGATATTTAACCGCACTTGAATCGAACCATGCTGAGCTTGGCTCATCGTATTTGAAATCACGCACATAGTTGTATTTGGAATTTCTAATATCCCCTGTAAAGTCATCTGCCCATACGGTTTGCTCCATGTATTGAGTAGGTCGCATGAAGGATACGCCTCGACCTCCTGCATTTAAGTTGGAAAGTGAACCTGCTGACCCCCTTTTTCCATTCGGATCAGTTAGCGTAAATACGGCTGGGGCATGCACGCGCTCCAACACATTTCCTCCCAAATTCGTCGAAGACAAAACACCACCAAGTATATCCACCTCAAATTGAGCTACCCAAATAGCCTCGGTATTTCCACCTTTTCTATTTTGATTTCCCACTCGAAAAAGATCATAAAAAACATCTCCGTCCTGATTTTTCAAAGAACCAAAACGCTCAGTCATCAATGCTGTGCTAGGATCATCTATTACAATTGATGATGCCGCAATTGCCTCATCCCACTTCTCCTGTTCCAAGTAGATTTCAGCAATCAGTTGATTTGCGACCAGATTTGAAAGCTTCCCGTCCTCCACTGCATTGATGCCGGGAAGATTTTCTTTCGCAATCAGCAAGTCGCTTACGATTTGATTGATCACCTCTACTTTTGTTGCTCGTACAAAATCAGTGGTAGGTGCAGTTACTTCATTAAGCAGCAATGGTACACCTCCAAAAAGGTAAACGAGATTTCGATAACCAAAAGCCCTGAAAAAGTGGGCTTCGGCAGCTACCGATTTCTTTTCTTCTTCAGTAAGGACAGTGTTTTCTTCCAATCGATCTATGATACTATTTGCGCTTGTGATGATCTTATACAATCCGTTCCAATGATATAATGGTATTCCGCTGGTTGGATTTAGTGCCACGCTATAGTTACCAAATCGTAACCCGTCACTCGTTCTCCTCGCATTGATCATCATATCGGTACCATACAGATGAGCGTAGCCGTTTTCGTTGGCGTTAAACTTCAGATTTCTAACCTGAGCATAAATATCCGTAAGCGCCCCCTGATAGTTTTCATAGGTTACAAATGAATTGCCTGTGCTATAGAAATCCAAAGGCGTTTCTTTAAGAAAGTCATCCTCTACGCATGAGCTGGTCATTGCTGAAAAGAGGATAATTGCAAGTATATTTTTAATAGTTGATTTCATAAGAATGAGATTAATGCGTTAGAATGATACATCTAGTCCAAGGGAAAATCCTTTCATGACTGGTAAGCTTTGCCCTGCTTCCGCTCCCAATCCCTGACCTGTTTCCGGATCCCAACCTTCCCAATCGGTGAAAGTGAGGAGGTTTTTACCTGAGACAAACACCTTAAAAGACTGCATGCCGATTTTATCCAACATAGTACTGTTGAAACTGTAGGAGAGTGAGATGTCTTGAAGTCTGACAAAGCTTCTGTCAAAATATCTCTGTCCTGCAATTCCCGCATCCGGGCCAGGTCTTCTGTACGTCGCACCGGGATTTGATGGACTCCAATAGTCTACTTCAGAATACCAGTTGCTGCTTTGCGCTGTTCCCACAGTTCCATAATTCACACCTGCCCAAGGATTGTTTTGCCCTAAGTAGCTATTGCTGCCCCCTTGAACAGAATTGATGAAAAACCGAAGCGTAAACTCTTTGTATTTGAGTGTATTTTGGATTCCAAAGCGATACGCTGGCTCTGTCCTTCCCAATATTTGTCGATCACCTTGAGGAGTAATATTTCCATCTCCGTCCAAATCCTTCAACTTATACAATCCGGCTTCAAAGCCTGTTGGTATCTCGTCTTCGACTTGCCAAATACCATCTATTACAAATCCATAAATAGTCCCAATCGATTCTCCGATAAACAGGTTATTGGCTATCAGGTCATCCTCTTTGCCATCTCCATCTCTATCCAGTCCGATCAATTTGTCAATTCTATTGGTATTTCTGGAGAAATTAAAGCCAAAATCCCAGGAGAAATCTTGCGCTTGAATAAGTTTTGTATTCAAAACCAGTTCCAGACCTTTATTATTGATCTCGCCTACGTTTGAGACAATGTTTGAAAAGCCAGTGACATTTGGCAGGACAAAGTTCCATAGTAGATCAGTAGTGGTGGACTCGTAGTAATCAAGGTTAGCTGAGATCCTCCCATCAAATAAATCTGCATCCAAACCGAAGTTTACTCCGCCCGTTCTCTCCCAAGACAAATCCGGATTTGACAGAGAAACAATCCTCTGACCATTTTCGGCACTTGCCCCATCACCAAAAACATATTGTGAGTTAGTTCCCGAAGAAACTGTCGCCAACGAGCTATAGCGGCTCGTTAGATTTCCAGTGACACCGTAAGAAGCTCTGAACTTTAGAAAATCAATATTTTTTGCATTGGCAAGAAAGGATTCTTCCGAAATCACCCACCCCAAGCCTATAGAAGGGAAAACCCCAAACTTATTATTTTCAGAAAACCCACTAAATCCATCTCTTCGAATGGTGGCAGTGAACAAGTATCTGCGCTTAAAATCATATGCGAATCTGCCCATCTGATATAAGTAACTTTCCTCCCATGCACTTGATCCGATACGCTGAATCAATGCCTGTTGCAAGCTATTGTAAGAAAGGGTGAGATTGGTGAAATCTGTACCTACCGCTCTGGTTTCATCAAAAACGATCTTATTGAAACCATATAGGCCAGTCAGAGTCAATCTGTGATTTGAATTGATCTCCTTAGTGTAAGTCACAATATTATCAAGAAGTAAATCGTGTGTCCAGCTATTGTTTTTCTGTGCTCGACCTGCCAATCCACCATCGTAAGGATTGGAGGTACTGAAATTAGACCAGCGATAGTTATTGCTGAAATTTACCCGATAGCTCAATCCTTCAATGAATGGAATCTTAACATCTGCATAGAGTATTGCTGAAATGTTATTTCTCAGATCACGATTATCAGACTGAGCCTGTAGAAAAGGATTCAATCTAAAATCACCCAATGGATTTATGTTATACTCACCGTTTTCTTTTTGAGAAGTAACCAACGGACTCATGGTAGGGATGATGTTGAATTCAGGACTATCTCCGGAATAATCTGTAAAGGAACCGAAGGTATTTATTCCAATTTTCAACCACTTCGTAATGTCTGTATCCAAATTGATTCTTCCGGTTACCCGGCTGAATTTATCATTTAACATCCAGCCAGTTTGATCTGTATAGCCTCCTGAAATAAAATAAGAAGTGTTATCTGAACTACCTCGGATGCTGATATTTTGATCATTGATGTATCCGGGACTGGTTACTTCATCGTACCAGCTGTAGTCAGTTCCATTTCGCAATCCATCCATCAAAGGCGGGAAAAAGCCTGTATTATTATCCAATGTCCAATCAGGATTCTCAGTTAAATAGTCAGGAGCAACATAGCCTCTTTGCCAATCTACATCCCGGGCACTTTTCAAATAATCCTCTCTTCCTAATGGGGTAAGTTGATTCGCAGGATTCTGCGAAGCGATAAAACCAGAATAGCTAATCACTGGCTTTTGAGATTTTTTACCAGTTTTAGAAGTAATGATAATTACCCCGTTTGCAGCCTGAGCTCCATAAATGGCTTTGCTGCTTGCATCTTTCAAAATGTCAATGGATTGAATATCCCTTGGATTTAGATCAGAT
This sequence comes from Algoriphagus antarcticus, assembly GCF_002150685.1. Lineage (GTDB taxonomy): Bacteria > Bacteroidota > Bacteroidia > Cytophagales > Cyclobacteriaceae > Algoriphagus > Algoriphagus antarcticus. The sequence goes on along the minus strand of NZ_MSSW01000003.1, from coordinate 1,290 downwards.
ATTCTTCCGCGATAGAATACTCCATCCAAGACTATCAGTGGGCTTTGATTACCATTGAGGGAAGTTTGCCCTCTCACTTGTATGCTTGGATCAGAGCCAGCAGTAGAGACCTGACCGATGTTTACACCAGGCGTAGTCCCATTTAATGCCTGTAGAATATTCGTATTTGGTGCTTCCTCAAAATTCTTGAGAGGAGCAGAAATTACTGACCCCGTTAAGTCTGACTTCTTGGTAGTACCATAACCTATCACAACAACTTCTTCCAGATCGGAAGCATCTGCAATTAATGTCACGTCAATCTTGGAAAGATTTCCAACAGCTTTTTCCTGGGTGGAATAGCCAATAAATGAAAATACCAAAACCGAATTTTCATTGGGCACAGCAATAGTGTATTTCCCATCAAAATCTGACACAACCCCTGTGGTAGTTCCTTTAACAAGAATTGAAGTGCCCGGCATTGGCTGACCGGTATCGTCTGAGACGGTTCCTGTGATTGTGATTTCCGCTTTGTTAAAATCAGCAATTGAAGCGGAAAAATCCAATGACAGCGACTCTTTTAAAATACTGTCATTACCTACTTTAGCTGGGATATTGTCCCTTTCTAAAGAAATAAAACTGCTCGTAACTAGCAGCATTGAACAGACAAACATTCCAAAGAGGAATTTTTGGCAGGATGTGTAAAAGGTCTTTACCATACTATTTTGGGTTATGTTTAATTGAAATACCTCAGTCAAGACCAACAGAATGAACCTGTTAGATAATTGACTTGAGATCGTGCCAATAAAAGTATGGAGATCAAACAGCCTTGAATTTCACATTTCTTGCAGGCTATAAGATTTTATTTGCAAGAATGAGCTTTGATAAGCACATTCGTGCAAAAAACCAATCACACTAGTTTCAAAAAAACACCGGGAGCAAAATTCCCCTTGTAATTAATATAAGGATATTAAAGCGTTTTACGTCCGACTACTGTACGGATTATGCTTAGGATAACATTCTACACCTAGACGGGGAATTAAAAGTCCTGTAGGGACGCTAGATTGGTAGCCCGGGGTTTCAATCCCGGGTAAAAGAAAGGCATTGGTTTTTTGTTTTGGCAGGAATGAGGTCAATCAAGAAAAGGAGGGTTCGCCAAAACGATTAATTGTTGATCGTGTTGGGATTGCAAATCCCTCGATCAAGGTTCGAGATTACAAATTCTATACAGCTGGTTTTTATTCCACAGACCACGAAGTGGTCAAACCATGAATAGCCCCCGGTATAACCGGGGGTTAAGAATGACGATGAGCA
>NZ_MSSW01000029.1 GCF_002150685.1 Algoriphagus antarcticus | reverse complement strand
GGATTTCGTTGTGTGAAACAGCCCAAAATTGATAAATTATTCTTTGATTTGTCCTTTACTTCTGATCGTGCCTTAGGCACCCCTAATCTTATATCTATCTAACCCTGAATTTCGCTTCGCTGTATTCAGTGCTTTTACAAGAATTGCCTTTGGCAATATCGCAGAATTCGATTGTTGTGAGATTGCTGGAATCGTAATTGGGATACGGATTTCGTTGTGTGAAACAGCCCATAATTGATAAATTATTCCTTGATTTGTCCTTTACTTCTGATCGTGCCTTAGGCACCCCTAATCTTATATCTATCTAACCCTGAATTTCGCTTCGCTGTATTCGGGGTTTTTACAGGAATTGCCTTTGGCAATATCGCAGAATTCGATTGTTGTGAAATTGCTAAAATCGTAATTGGTATACGATTTCGTTTTGTGCTGAAGGCACAATCGGTATTAGCCTAGAATGAAATTCTGGGTTTTAAGTTATTCGAAATAAACAGAGTGCCTAAGGCACGATCTGTAATGAATTCGAGATTTACGTTTTCAATAGGGTTTGTAATAGGCGTAATTCATGCAGTCATCGAATGCAAAACACCTTTCGATTAAATTGAATTTTCAATTCGATTGGAGAGTATTAGTAAACGATTTAGGATATTTAACCAATTACATCCCAATTGTTATTGAGGATGATAAAGATATGAGAGTGGAATTACATCCGTCAGCTGTACGAATCCCACCCAGTCACCACGAACTTTGGACTACGCCTAGCTGAGGATTCCCCGAACTTTTCAAAATGATTATTGGGGAAATCGAAAGTTTTGATTTACTCATAATGTCCTCTAACAGAAAGGACGAAAACAATTTCATCGACAACTTCATAAACGAGTCTATGCTCTCTATTAATTCTCCGGGACCAAACCCCGCTAAATGAATGTTTCAGCAGCTCTGGTTTGCCTGTACCACTGAAAGGGTGCTCGCTTAGTTCTCCTAAAAGCGTAAGTAATTTTTTGAGTAAAGCTCTATTCCCTGACTTTTTTAGCCAAGCAATGTCTGCTGTAGCCTTGTCGGTAAAATCTAAATTATAGATCACACTCCTAAAAATTTCTTTAAATCTTTCTTTTCAACTCGTGTAACTTTACCCTCCTTGGCTTGGTTTCGGCTTTCTTCGATTTTAGCCACAAACTCTGGGTTATAGGCTTCTTCTTTCGATACCTCAAATTTTATTTCAAGAGCCTGCATAAACGCTTTTAGAGCAGAAACTTGCTCGCTCGTTTTTGGATGTGCGATAATTATATCTTGTGTTTTCATAAAATCTTAAGATTATTTTCATTGAAAGTGATGATAAAGCTGACTTTTTCATACTTGATTTGATCTTTTTGTCTCGTTCTGCCGATTAGAAATCGATTAAAGGTATTTCAACCAATTTTTCTGTCATACCTTTAAACGTGATCAGATTTTGACTTAAAACGCATATCCATTACGATAATCGTATGAAAATACAAATGAATAAGCTTACTCTTCTGACAATTGTTAAAATTAATTGGTTCAATATGCTAAATCTCATATTCATTCTAGAGTATGAAATTGAGAAACTCTGGGAGGAGGTTGATTTAGGTAATTGTTATTTGTTTTTTACTAGACCTAGATTCACTGAAACTAGCATTTGAACAAAAAATTTTAGAAACTGGAGCTAAGAAAACGTAAGTATAATTGAAGGATATAAACTGCCGTTGTTCTAGGGTTCGAAATGATATAGGATTGATTCTCTCTTATTGCTTCATTCAATAATACTGATCGTGCCTTTGGCACTCTTATTCATGCATCTATCTGACAAAACCCTGAATTTCGCTTCGCTGTATTCAGGACTTTTACAGGAATTGCCTTTGGCAATATCGCAAAATCCAAAGTTCTGAAATTGCTAGAATTGTAATTGGGATAA
>NZ_MSSW01000028.1 GCF_002150685.1 Algoriphagus antarcticus | reverse complement strand
AGCGCTTTTACAGGAATTGCCTTTGGCAATATCGCAGAATCCGATTGTTATGTGATTGCTAGAATCGTAAATGGGATCTGGTTTTCGTTTTGTGCTGAAGGCACAATCGGTATTAGCCCAGAATGAAATTCTGGGTATTAGGATATTCGAAATAAACAGAGTGCCAACGGCACGATCTGTATAAGACAATCAGTAAACGATGTAGGATATTTAATCAATTACATCCCGATTGTTATTGAGGATTGTAAGGATATGAGGATGGGATTATATCCGACAACTGTACGGATTGCACAAAGTTATCACGAACTTTTGACTATGCCGAACGGGGAATAAATTCAGCATAGTTGATTCTCGTCCAAGTTTTTTGGGGCATGGATACGGTAAACTCTAAGTTCTGAAGAGTCTTTTTCGTTGTATCAGTTTTCTAACTTTAGGGTCTTTGCGGTGATTAACCGAGATCAGAAGAGAAATCAACTTCAGGTATCAGTTCCTTCACTTTGGTCGCAATTATTTCATACTGCTCTTCCTGTAAGAAATGCTTGGAATTTACTTTGGTAACCGGAATGCCTGGCCGGGCATCTTCAAATGATTTACCGTGTTCTTCGAATTTTAAGAAAGGGTCTTCTTCTCCCCATACCAGTTGCACCGGGTAAGCCGGGTTTTGCCAAGCACGGTAACAGTCCCGTGTAAATGCTGAGGACTGATCAAAATTGCGCATAATTTTTAAAAAGGCCTTACCGTCATCTTCTCTTTTTAAAAGATGAATGTAGGCGCCAGTTTCTTCCGATGAAATAACATCATTATTGACCACCCCTGCCATATTCATCATCAACGGAAAAGTTGTAGGTGTTAACATGGCTAAGGCTGCCTCGCCAAGGATTGGCTTTTCAAATGGGCGGAAAGGGAGAGGTTTTACAAAATTCTCCAGATCCAGCATAGCGTTCAAAACCGTAATCGACCGAATGCGGTCGCTGTTTTGGTTAGCCATGGAAAAGCCAATAGGTCCTCCAATATCATGAACGAGAAGGTGTGCCTCGTTAATGTCCAGTGCATCTAAAAACTGGTTGCAGAACCGACCAAAGTTGCTGAATATATAATCAAAATCTTCCGGCTTATCCGACAAACCCAAACCCGGTAGATCAATGGCAATAGCCCGGAGGCCTTTTTTCTGGAGCTGGTCCACGACTTTGCGGTAAAGAAATGACGAAGTAGGTACCCCGTGAATACAAAATACCACAGGGCCAGTGCCGGCATCCAGGTAAAAAGTTTTGATCCCTTCTATAGTCACGTATTTGCCGTTGGCTTCGTGTTGGCTGATGATAGCTTCTGATTCTGTTGACATGATGATTTTATTTAGTTTTCTAAACTTTTTACAAATTTTGGCGAGCATTACTAAGTCCTTACAGGATATACGAAATCTTGCCAACAGAAAACTTAACCGTTCGGAAGACTTATGTCACATTGAATTACTTTCTACCTCTTACTTATTACACATCAATCTACTTACTACCTTTTACCTTTTACAGAAAACACTACTTACAAATCAAACTACTTACCACCTCTTACTATTTACCTCTTACTGCTTACAAATCAAATTACTAACTACGTCTTACTTCTTACACTGTTAACTACTTACAAATCAAACGTCTTACTTATCTCCGTAAAGTGCCTTCCCAGCTTCCTCATACTTATCACCTGGAACCCACATCGGTTGATCGGCGGCGTTGGCGATGTTTTCAGCAGCCAGGATAAAAGATTTCCAGTAAAGCGTCACATAATCCAAATCGATTGATTCCACTTCATCACCAGCTTTATGATAATACTTGTTGATCTCATCGTCAAAAGCCGTAAAACCAAGACTGAAGGTTGGAGCTGGAATACCTTCTTTTGCGAAGTTTACATTATCTGATCTATCGTAAAGTCCTTGCTCAGGAGCAGGATCAGCTATTGCTTTAAGGCCAAATTCCGAAACTGCTTGAGAAACCAAGTCATCACCAGTCGTTCTTCCCAAACCGATCACCGTAATAATAGAAGTGTCATTGTACCCAGCGCCGTCAATATTCAAATTGTATATGATTTGATTTAGAGGAACCAATGGATTTTCTGCAAAGTATCGGCTACCCAGCAGGCCTTTCTCCTCAGCAGTCCAAAGTGCCAACAGAACGGATCTTTGGGGAGGATTTTCAGCAAAATACTTAGCTGCATTCATCACAGCTACAGTTCCGATGGCATTGTCTCGCGTTCCGTTGTAAATAGAATCTCCGCTCTCATCAGGGCGTCCTATTCCTACGTGGTCATAGTGGGCAGAAAGCATCACATATTCATTTTTGAGTGTTTTGTCTGTTCCTTCTATCCACGCGATTACATTTTTACCTTCAATTTCCTTGTTAGTTTTTCCTTCAATTTCCAAAACCGCCGATTTAGCTTTTCCCGTAGAGATTTCTTTTGGTAGTGCATTGGACAAATCCTTCACCCAGATGTAAGGCAATTTACTCGACTCACCATTATCAATGCCCATTTGAGCACGGTTTAGGTAATTGGAAATCAATTGCCAAGGAATAGATGGGATATTAAAACGCTCGATCAGAGCCACTGCGCCTTGTTTCTTGGCATTTGCAGTTTTTTCGCTGCCCAAAGTAAACAAATCAGCAGGCCCCATTTTGCCGGGAGCGCCCACACTGCTTACTGCTATTTTTCCAGTCAGATCTTTCCCTTCAAAATCTTCAGGTGTACCGAATCCCAAATCTACCAACTCATATGTTCCGCTAAGAGATTCCCCATCCAGAACAAGAAGATTTACACCTTGGCTGTATGTAGAATCGCCCATAGTGATTTCACCTTTGGAAGGTGGGGATGAAAGGCGAAAGGGGATATTTTGAAAATAGCCATCAGCTCCTGGAACTGGCTTTGCGCCAGCTGCTTCCAACTGATTTGCTATGAAATCATAAGCAAGTGCCATTTCCGGTGCAGCAGGATCTCTTCCTTTCAGTTCATCTGAAGCCAAATAAGTTAGATCAGCAACCGCTGCTTTTTGATCGAATTGCTTTTCAATTTTCTTCTTTTGTGCTTCAGCTACAAAAGTCACAGATAATAAAAGGCTAAGGCCTAAAAGTGATTTTTTCATGTGTTTATAAAGTGTGATTTTTAGAATATATGATTATGCGCTTGATTTCAGTTGTCCTGTTTTGATGGTCGGATGGCCGATGACCGATGTAGTCTCAATGTTAACACTAACCATTTCCTATATTGCTTTTATTTTCTTCTCTGGCAGAAAAGAGGACATACTTACTAAAGTAATTTAATTTTGAATTAAATGTCCTTATTCCTCCAGATGAAACTTTGACCATCCCAGGTCAGTGATGGTTTTTTGGAAATGAGAAGGAAGTTCCGCACGAACGATTATAGTTTCTTTCGAAATAGGATGGCCGAACTCAAGTTGCCTGGCATGCAAAAGAAGATTCTCCAAACCAAATTGCTTTTCGAAAAACTGGTTTTGTTTGTTATCTCCATGCTTTTTGTCACCCAAAATGTAATGTCGAATATGAGCCAAATGCCTTCTGATCTGATGAGTGCGGCCAGTTTCTGGTTTTAGCTCAAGGAAACTATACCGACTGGTAGGATACCTTCCAGTCGTGTCAAATGGAATCTCAGCTTCAGCAATGACTTGATAAGAGGTTTTAGCTTCCTGCATTCTTCCTGATCTTTCGCTTTTCAAGGGGTGATCTATCAGATCTGACTTATTAACAGGAATCCCGCGTACTATCGCTAAGTAAGTTTTCTTAACGGATCGGTCGGCGAATTGCTCCTTTAGTAGAGGTAGAATTTCTTCTTTTTTGGAAAAAAGCAGTATTCCGCTAGTTGGTCTATCTAGGCGATGCACTGGCGACACATGCTGCCCAATCTGATCTCGGAGCAGCTGCAAGGCAAAGACAGTTTCGTCTGCTGCGATGGAAGTGCGGTGGACAAGCAAGCCAGAAGGCTTATTGATCGCAATGAGGTATTCGTCTTCGAAAAGTATTTCTAAAAGCACTGTGAAATTTGAAATTATTGAATTGAAAATTTAAAATGAATACTCGTTGATTGAAGTGAAAAAAGTGGAAGGTCTTAATTTAGGTTGAACAGCCCTATTTGTCATAAAATTAATTTATTCAAAAGTGAAACTAAGAGCTATTTCAAATTGATTTTATTATTCTTCCGTTACCTTTCTGCTCTCTTGATACGGGAAATCTCGCTTCTGGCATCATTCCGTATAGAAATAATGTTTTCTTGGTAATAACATCAAATCGGATGATTTCTAGCTCAGACTTCAACTGATTCGTTGACCTCGTAAACCGTAAACCGTCAATAGTAAATCAAATCATATCTCTTATCATTTTCATCACTTTTTCCATTTCACTGCGAACTTCGGAGGCTTTGTAAGGATAATTGGAATTCATGAAAGCAAAGCAATAAATTTTGCCACTTTTGGTTCTGATAAGACCTATAAGACTGTGATTATTACTCATCGTACCAGTCTTCGCGAATATATAAGGTTGCTCTGCTTTATAACCATTTTCTAGGGTTCCTGTTTTTCCGCCTGTTGGCAAAAGCTCAAACAACTGCTGATCTGGCATCATGCGATAGATCTTTTCAAAAAGTGCGACCATGGTGCGCGGAGTCATCAGATCGTGACGGCTTAAGCCACTTCCGTCCACCCATTGAGGTGGATCAGGAAGGTCAAAGAGGTATGTTTTGAGCATGAATTCAATCGCTCGCTCGGTATCCAATCGCTGAAAAAGACGATCTGAAACCATCAACATCAACTGCTCAGCCAGGAAATTATCGCTTTCAAGCATCATTTCCTTTAGGATTGGGAAAAGCGGCGCACCACGGAGAATCTCGTGATTCTGGGGTAAACTGTCAGCTTGATAGATCCATTTCTTTCCAGTTGCGTCAGAAGCTAGTTGTATGAAAAGCTCAGGCGTGTAGATAAATGGAATAAATTCCTCTCTAGCTCTGAAGTTGCTTGGGTTGTAGTAGAATTTATTGCTGTGAAAATCCCGCTCCAATTCGCGGATAGTTCGCTGAGTGCGGAATACAGCTGGCTGAAAGCTAGGAGGGAAGACAGTTGGGGCGTTTCCTACTTTTCTCACCTGAACTAGGTTGCCGTAGATAGGCAGGGAAGTGCGCTCTGCGGAATAATTGAAATAGTAATCATCCCACTGCCAACCATAGCCAAATGCAGGCGACATCATATTCGCATCCGAGAAAATAACCTGATCGTAGGGCTCAATAAGTTGTGCTATTCTAGGCTGATCAAACTTTTTGTATTTCCAGCTTGGATCTCCCGACCCCCAAATTCTAATCGTTTTACCATCTCGCACATACCGAAGTGTTTGTGTGCTGTCGCCCAAAATAATGAGTGAGGAGAACAAGGTAAAAAGCTTGGTAGTAGAAGCTGGGATAAATCGTTGATGACTGTTTTTCTCATATAATACAGTTTGAGAATCCAGATCATACAGCATAAAGCCAGTTAGGTGACCATTGAAAAAACTGGATTCTCCCAGAGCCGACTCCAGCTTGATGTATTGTTCTTTGGTAAGTTGGGCAAAAGATGAGCTGAAAAGGAGTAAGCTTAGAAAGGCAAGAAAACTGGTTTTTCTCATTGTTCATTCTTGTTTGAAGCTGCCAAAAACACCAAGATCCACCCAGAGATAAATGCTACTCCGCCGAGAGGAGTGATAGCACCCAGCCATGTGATACCTGTGAGTGACAGTATATATAGAGAGCCTGAGAAAATAAAAATCCCCACCACCATTAGTATAGTTGCTGTGCTGAGTTTTTTCCAATTTGGTTTTACTAAAGCTAAAATCCCAATTATAAAAATAGCCAGCGAATGATAGAAATGGTATTTCACGGCGGTTTCAAAAGTTTCAGCTCTGCCTGTTTCTGCCAAAATCTCTTTCAGTCCATGTGCTCCAAAAGCACCGATTCCCACTGCCAGCATTCCAAAAATCGCCGCTGTTTGTATGATTTGATTTCCCTTCATTGTTCCTTATTTCTCAATTAATTATTGAGGCTTTTATTTGTTCATTTATTATTCATC
>NZ_MSSW01000027.1 GCF_002150685.1 Algoriphagus antarcticus | reverse complement strand
CTTACATTACTTCAAAGAACTTAGCGTCACGCATTTGTGACTCTGGTCAGATACTGAAACCCTCGTTTCCGCTTCCGTTTTTCCCCCTTCCTTGCTGAAGGGAGTGCAAAGGTAAGCCGTTATTTTTAAACTGCAACACCTGTAGCAAAATTAATTTTTAAAGTTTCTCAGAGTCCTAAACCGCTCCGACTTTATTCCCTTCTCTTCAGATGGGTGCGCAAAGGTAAGACTTCATTTTTGACTTCCTAAACCTGATGCAAAATTAATTTTTTCAATACTTTTTGAGCTTCTTATTCCTCATTCCCCGACACCGTTTGTGTCGTTTGGGAGTGCAAATATCTACCTTTTTATTTTAGTGGCAAGAGATATCTTCAGATATTAATTGATTTTGACATAAGCCCCTGATAGAGACGGGGAAAAATTTCCACGAAACAAAAATGCCCTAACAACTCAGTCATCAGGGCATTTAATCTATAGCTTTTGGCTTTTAGATCTTTTTCAAAACAATATTTCTCCAGTAAACCTTAATTCCTCCACCATCATGGATCTGTAGGTTAATACCGCCTTTTCCATCTCCTATTTTAGCATCAGAGAAGTTTACCATCTCTACGCCATTCAAATAGGATGTAACATTATCACCCTTGACGACAATCTTCATTTTGTTCCATTCTCCGAACTTCAAATTCTTATCTTTTTCTGGATCTGGCTTAACTAACCAGCCTCTACCGTAAGATTCGTAGATACCACCAGTATCGTTACCTGGAGGTGCAACCTCTACTTGCCAGCCTGAAACTTTCGTTCCATCAACTGTTGATCGAATAAATACACCACTATTGCCATTAGCCTCTTGCTTGAATTCCAATGTGATCTCGAAATCGTCGTACTCCTCATCAGTGCCTAAATAACCATAGCCTTTATCTGGTCCGCTTTCAGAAATCAACAATCCATCTTCTACATACCACTTTTCCGTTCCATAAATGGTCCAACCTGAAAGATCCTTACCGTTAAAGAGTTTTACTTTCTTCTGCCCATACGCAAAATTCACAGACGCTAACAATAGCACCGCCACTAATACCTTTTTCATAGTTTTCTAATTTTAATGTTTTTGAACCAAGTCTCTGCACCATGATCCTGAAGGGAAATCAAACCAGTTTTTGAAATAGCATAATCAGGGAAGTCATTCCACTTACCAGAATTACGGGCAGTTGTCCAAGCTTCAGAATAAGGAACGAATTCAACTGTCTTTTTCCCATTCAAATAATAGCTTGAGCCTTCTTCAGAGAAAATGATTTTCGAGGTGTTCCATTCGCCTGCTGGTTTCACTACTCCTTCATAATCTGGCTCTGTCATTGCATAATCTGCTCCAATTGATTGCCATTTCTCCAATGGATCTGCAAAACCTAGCTGATCAATCATCTGGTATTCTGGCCCTGTCTCGTAAGGTGCCTTGTATTTTGGATCTTCTACTACGTGATAAAGAACTCCACTATTTCCTCCTGGAGCTATTTTCCATGTCCATTCCATCTCAAACTCTTCAAATTCAACTGGAGCAAAAACAATGTCTCCACCAATATCTCCACCTTTTCCCAGTGCTTTCAACGCTCCATCTTCTACTGTCCAGCCGTCTGAAGGAAAACTTTCCCCGTTAAATGCTCTCCAGCCATCAGTATTAGTGCCATCGAAAAGAAGCATCCAACCATCTGCCTTTTCTTCTTCTGAAAGTGAATTTTCTGCTACCAGGACCTCCTCAACAACTGTTTCGGTCACTGAATCTTCGGCGGGCTTTGGTCCACATGACCAAGCAAAGACGAACAATGCCACCCATGCATATCTTGTATTTTTCATATTGTGATAAGTTTCAAAGTAATTGAATTCAAAAGTTAATTGAATTTTTTAATAAAGTGTCTCAGCTAAACAAATTTTTTTATGTCAAGTATTTGTAAAGATTTACTTACTCCTTATATATAGTGTTCACAAGCTCTCGAGATATGATTTTGCTTTCAGCAGCCTAGTGCCATACCATGAGAAAATCTCCCCATCTACTACCCTGATTTTAGCTTTAGGCAAAAGTGTTTGGAAGTAATGTATATGCGCTTCTTTAAAAGGAAAAGGCTCCGAGCTCAGCAAAAGGTGCTCAGGGTTCAAATCAACGAACTCCTCAATCGAAAACTGTGGATAACGAGAAGTTTGGATCAAATTCTCAAATCCTGCAAAACCCAGCATCTCATTGATAAAGGTGTCAACTCCAGCTACCATAATAGGGTCTTTCCAGATCAGATAAATGGCCGATCCTTTCTTGGGACTTGGCAAAGCAAAGTCTGAATTTAAATGCTTGATGATTTCTTCAGCTTTAATATTTGCTCCAAGCATTCGTCCTAAACGCCCAATCATCTCCAAGCTATCCTTAAGATTATAAATATCACTCATCCAAACTGGATATTTTTCCATCAACTCCTCAATTCCTGACTGCTCGTTTTCTTCCTTATTGCCAATAATCAAATCTGGTTGCAACGAATCAATCACATCGATTCGGTAATTCTTTGTCCCACCAACTATGGTTTTGCTCTTTCTCAAGATTCTGGGATGAACACAAAACTTGGTCACTCCCACTATCCTTTCTTCCAATCCTAAATCAACCAATAGCTCCGTCTGTGAAGGAACAAGAGAAACGATTCGCTGAGGTGGATGCGAAATAAAAATTCTGCGCTTGAGTTGATCGAAATACTCCATATCCAATGTGAAAGTCCACAGCCGCGATGGCTGTGGACTGGGGACTTATTTTATGTATCTAAAATCAAAAGTAGGATCAAACTCAAGTAAAAATTCATACATCAAGTTGATCACTTGCTCAATATCATCTTTACTTGCGGTCTCAACGGTCGTGTGCATATATTTTAAAGGAAGAGAAATCAAAGCTGATGGGACTCCCTCATTAGAATAAGCAAAAGCATCGGTATCAGTACCTGTGCCTCTAGATGCTGCAGCTCTCTGAAAAGGGATTTCATTTTTCCTGGCTGTAGCGATAATTAGATCAAGTAATTTCTTGTGAACAGAAGCCCCAACTGGTAATACTGGCCCTTTGCCTGCTGTGAAATCTCCACTTGTCACCTTATTATATAGAGGAGCAGTGGTGTCATGGCAGACATCTGTGATAATTGCCGCATTAGGTTTGATTTTGGCAGCGATCATTTTCGCTCCACGAAGGCCAATTTCTTCCTGCACCGCATTTACTATATAGAGTCCAAAAGGCAGTTTCTTATTATTCTCTTTGATTTTTCTGGCAACCTGAGCAATCATGTAGCCGCCAATTCTATTGTCAAGTGCCCTTCCTGAATAGAATTTCCCATTCAATTCGGTCAATTCATCTTTGAAGGTGATCACACAGCCTACGTGAATCCCCATTTCTTCCACTTCATCTTTGGATCTCGCACCGACATCGATAAATATATTATCCAAAGTTGGGGTATCCTCTTTTCCATCTTTTCCATCTTTTCTGACGTGAATGGCTGGCCAGCCAAAAATGCCGGGAATCATACCTTTGTCGGTGTGGATATTTACACGCATAGATGGCGCGATCATATGATCTGAACCCCCATTGCGGCGCACATATATATAACCATCCTCCTTGATGTAGCTAACAAACCAGCTGATCTCATCCGCATGCGCTTCGATCACCACTTTGTATTCAGCCTTCGGGTTGATTACCGCTACAGCAGTTCCATAATTATCAGTGAAATAATCATCTGCAAATGGCTTAATATAATCCAGCCAAATCTGCTGACCTGAAGCTTCGAAGCCTGTAGGGGAGGCGTTATTTAAGTACTTATATAAAAAGGTATTTGAATCCATATTAAAATTGTGTTTGAAAATTTATAATTGACTTGATCACAAAGGTATATTCCCATGCTTTTTCCTCGGGAGTTTATCCACCTTGTTTTCTAGCATTTTGAAGGCTTTGATTAGTTTGATACGAGTTTCGGACGGCATAATGACTTCGTCAATGAAGCCTCGATGTGCTGCTCGGTAGGGATTGGCAAACTTGGCAGTGTACTCATCTACTTTCTCCTGTAGTTTAGCTTCTGGATCTTCGGCTTCGGCGATTTCTTTCTTGAAAATGATCTCCGAGGCTCCCTTCGCTCCCATTACTGCAATCTCGGCTGTTGGCCAGGCAAAATTCAGATCGGCGCCGATATGCTTGGAATTCATCACATCGTATGCTCCTCCATAAGCTTTTCTGGTAATAACCGTAATTCTCGGTACGGTGGCCTCCGAAAATGCATACAGCAATTTTGCCCCATTCGTTATTATCCCATTCCATTCTTGATCCGTTCCGGGCAAAAAGCCTGGTACATCCACCAAAACTAAAAGCGGCACATTGAAGCTGTCGCAAGTTCTCACAAAGCGTGCGGCTTTGACAGAAGCGTCATTATCCAAAACTCCTGCCATAGATTGAGGTTGATTGCCAACAACTCCTATGCTGCGACCAGAGATTCTAGCAAAACCAACAACAATATTGTCTGCAAAGTTTTCATGTATCTCCAAAAATGAATTTTCATCCACAATACCTCTCACAGCATCACGAATATCATACGGCTGATGTGGATTCTCAGGAATCAAGGTATCCAACTCCTTTCTGCTTTCGTCCTCTAATAACTCATAGGGATAAACTGGAGCAATTTCCTCACAGTTTTGAGGCATGTAACTCAAGATCTTTTTGATATGCCGTATACATTCTAGCTCATTTGCGCAAGCAAAATGTGTGACTCCACTTTTGGAACTATGTGCAGATGCTCCACCTAGTTCTTCCGCAGTGACATTTTCTTGAGTAACTGTCTTTACCACATTTGGACCGGTCACAAACATATAGGAGGTGTTTTCCACCATCAATATAAAGTCGGTGATCGCGGGGGAATAAACCGCTCCTCCAGCGCACGGGCCCATGATCGCGGATATCTGAGGCACCACTCCAGAAGCCAAGGTATTTCTATAGAATATATCTGCATAACCACCGAGAGAATTCACACCTTCTTGGATTCTTGCTCCACCTGAATCATTCAACCCAATCACAGGAGCTCCATTCTTCATCGCCATATCCATGATCTTGCAGATTTTCTCAGCATGGGTTTCTGAGAGTGATCCTCCAAAAACGGTAAAGTCCTGCGAAAAAACATATACCAACCGCCCATTCACTTCTCCATATCCCGTGATGACACCGTCGCCGAGGTAATGCTCCTTATCCAGACCAAAATCTTTTGCACGATGCATCACGAACTTATCGATCTCCTGAAACGTCCCCTCATCCATCAGCAATTCCACGCGCTCGCGGGCTGTAAGTTTACCTTTCTGGTGTTGGGAAGCTATTCTCTTTTCTCCTCCTCCAAGAAGTGCTTCAACATTTTTCTGTTTCAGCAACTCGATTTTGCCTTCTTTACCGGGCAAAGTATAATTGGGTTTATCCTGCTTGCTCATTTGATAGTTTTTAGACTTGCCCAAATATAACAGGCTTTGGCTGCTATGAAAAAATCCACAGAGAATGAGCTCAGTGTTAGAGCCTTTTTGTGAAAATTGTAAAAAGTACCTGTTAAAAGTGGCATACGAGAATCAATCTGACAAATCCTTAACCTAGGTATGTCAGAGACTTTCTCGAAAAATTGGGTAATAAAGTAAAAAGTAGAAAGGCCTCATTTCAAATAACTTTCTATATTCGCCCATCCAAAAAAAAATTGGCAGCGTATGAGTACCCGAAAGGCAGCGGTGATAGACATGGGGACCAATACATTTCATTTGTTATTGGTAGAATTAAATGGTGTCAGTTTCAATACAATTTACAAGGAGAAAATCCCTGTCAAATTGGGAAAAGGCGGTATCAACCAAAACCATATTGCGGACGACGCCAAAAAGCGCGCTTTTCATACGCTCCGACACTTCAAAAATCTTATTGAAGGAGAAAATATCCCCCAAACTTTCGCTTTTGCAACCAGCGCTGTGCGCAATGCCGAGAATGGACAGGACTTCGTCCAAGAAGTTAAAGAAACTTTAGGCATTGAGATCAGAGTACTATCCGGTGAAGAAGAAGCTCAGATGATCTATGATGGGATCCGACTTTCTGGTTCTCTCAATGGTCGAACAGAACTCATGATGGACATCGGGGGCGGTTCTGTAGAATTCATTATCGGAAACAGCCAGCAGTCGATTTGGAAGCAGAGTTTTGAAATCGGAGGCCAGCGTTTATTGGAGCTTTTTCATTACCACGATCCAATTCTGCCAGAGGAAATAGATAGGCTAGAGGCATATTTGGAAGAAAAACTTCAACCTTTGATTGAAGCTATTAAAACATACCAGCCAGTTGGTTTGGTGGGAGCTTCAGGGACTTTTGATACGCTGACGGATATTTACTTTGAATCCATGCTTCAGTGCAAACTCACCGGACGCCATGTATTTGAGTTGCCAATAGAAGAATACGAAGCGATTCATCGCCTGATTTTGAGTAAGAACAAAGAAGAACGTCTGCAGATTCCTGGCATGATCCCCATGCGGGTGGATATGATCGTGGTAGCATCGAGTTTGATCGAATTTATCCTGCGCTACATCGAGGTGGATTTTATCACCTGCTCGCATTATGCACTGAAAGAAGGCGCAATTTCTTCGCTGCTAATTCAGGAGCAAACCGCCTAATCAGGCCTTTCAAAAACTTTCCTTTCTTATCTTTAGCCAAAATTTACCGGCTGTATTAATCCCCCAATTCCTATGAATTATTCCTACGAACAACTTCACTCTTTTACGCTAGGCATGCTTTCCAAAATCGGATGCTCTGAAAAAGATGCAGTGACGGCAGCAGATGTATTGCTTTCGGCAGATCTTCGTGGAGTAGATAGTCATGGAGTAGCACGGCTTTCTGGCTATGTGCGTTTGTGGGAAAAAGGCCGAATCAATCCTACGCCGAATGTGCGGGTAGTTCACGAAACTCCCTCCACAGCGGTAGTCGATGGAGATGGCGGGTTAGGTTTGGTAGTTGCTCCTTATGCGATGAAAATTGCTATCGAGAAAGCCAAGATTGCTGGAACAGGTTGGGTCTCTGTGAAAAACTCGAACCACTATGGTATCGCGGGCTATCATGCCATGCAAGCTTTGGATCATGATATGATCGGCATTTCAATGACCAATGCCAGTCCGTTGGTAGCTCCGACTTTTTCACAAGAAAGACTTTTGGGTACCAATCCGATTGCAGTAGCTATTCCTGCTAAAGACCAACCTCCCTTCGTTGCCGACATGGCAACCACGACGGCTGCGAATGGCAAACTGGAAATCTTGCAACGCAAGGGAATGGATACACCAATTGGCTGGGTTCAGGACAAAGATGGTAACCCAACCACTTCCACCAGTGGAGTTAAAGATGGTGGCGCTTTACTGCCATTAGGCGGCGATCGTGAACACGGGTCGCATAAAGGCTATGCACTTGGATCAATCGTAGATATTTTTTCAGCGGTGCTTTCCGGTGCCAATTATGGCCCTTGGGTTCCTCCTTTCGTGGCTTTCTTGGAGCCAGATCCAAATCCCGTAGGAGAAGGAATCGGTCACTTCTTCGGCGCTATGCGTGTGGATGCTTTCCGCCCTGCGGATGAATTCAAAGCACATATGGATAATTGGATCACACGTTTTCGTGCTGCTACTCCAACGCCGGGAAATGAAAAAGTGCTGATTCCTGGGGATCCTGAACGGGAACTGGAAGCAATTCGGATGAAAGTTGGGATTCCATTACTTGATCCTGTGGTGAAGGATTTGACGGAATTGGGAGAACGGTTTGGGGTGAAGTTTTAGGAATGTTGGATGTCGGATGTTGGGTGACCGGTGGAGTCTAAGTATTGTGAGCATAGGAGAGATTGAGTGAAAAGAGAATGGTGATAGTGTGTTAATTTCCATGTGAATCTTTAAATTACCTTTATACCTTAAAACAGAATGTCCGACAGTCCTAAAAATACAAGCTCGACCGATCTGCCTTCCAAGCAAGAAATGCTTCTGAAAGAGTCGGTTATGGCAAAGAGCATCGTAATCTCACTTGGCAGGATTGGCTACGAATCCATCGATACCTAAATAGCATTGCTTACGGATATGATATTGATAATCCTCCAAGAATGGACAAAACTGTATTTAGCGCAAGATCTCGTGATTAACGGAAAATATATTTGATGAAGATTTCAGAGAGTTTATAGAAGCATTAAACAAGTATAACGTTGAGTGTATTTTAGTTGGTGGATTCTCGGATATTCTCGAACCACAGGAGATCTTGATGTGTGGGTGAATAAGTCAAAGGAAAATTATGAGAGACTTAATAAAGCTTTAAATGATTTCGGAATGTCGGTTTTTGATATGACTGAGGAGAATTTTTTGAATCATCCATTTTGGGATGTATTCTCATTTGGAAGATCCCCTGTTGCCATTGATATCATGACTTCAGTTAAAGGTTTAGATTTTAAAGAATCATATCAAAAAAGTAAAATATTTGAAGAACAAGGTGTTCAAATAAGAACAATCCCTAAAAATGATTTAATAACAGCAAAGAAAGCCTCAAATCGTCCCAAGGATAGGGATGATTTAGAAAATATTGGATAACAATTTTAGTAAATCACCATTATTCCCATGCCTCTATCCCTCCTCACTCCCCGCCCCTCATTCGAGGAAAATCCCAAGCTTGCCAAAGCAGCTCACAACCTGAGCACGCTAATCTCTGCTATAGAGCAAATGTCAATTCCTGCTATTCAGAAGCAGAAAATCAACGAGATCGTCACTGGAGTGAATAACTTTCCCGGCCCAGATCCAGAGTTACTTAAACAATTAAAATCTGCGCAGAAAGGAGTTATAACACTTTTGGAAAATGATCTTAAAATAGCTCCCAAAAATCATTATCAGCTTCAATGGCTCGTTCTTGGAATGGCAGCTTTCGGTATTCCGTTGGGGGTTGTCTTTGGTTTTGCATTAGGCAATTTGGCTTTTATGGGAATTGGCTTGCCGATTGGGATGGGCGTGGGTATAGCAGTAGGTTCTGCAAAGGACAAAAAAGTTATGGAAGAGGGTCGTCAATTGGACTGGTTGGCCAAATAACTTTTCTGTAAGTATTTTTTAATTTGAGACCTTATTTCATCGAGTAGGTTTATCTTCCTGCAAGTCCTTACACACTTACTAAATCTTCTTGCCAAAGCCTGAGCTTTTTGTAATTTAACCATCGAAACCCATTACCTATGAACCCCCTGAATAGAAGAGAATTTTTAAAAGGAAGTACTGCTCTGATGTCACTGGCCAGTTTCGGCCTACTTGGAATGGATTTTAAAGACAGAAAAGGCCCGCTGCAAGTGGCGCTCATCGGCACTGGTTGGTATGGCAAATCGGATCTTTTTAGACTGATTCAAGTGGCAGAGGTAGAAGTAGTTGGTCTTTGTGATGTGGACAGTGAGCAATTGGCTGAGGCAGGAAGATTAGTAGCCACTAGGCAAAAGTCCGGGAAAGTACCCACACTTTACGAAGACTACAAGGAGCTTTTGGCAAAAGAAAAACCGGAGTATGTACTAATCGGAACACCTGATCACTGGCATGCCCTTCAAGCGATAGACTGCGTGAAAGCTGGTGCGCATGTTTACTTGCAAAAGCCGATTTCGGTAGATGTGATCGAAGGGGAGGCAATTTTGGCGGCAGCCAGAAAATATGACCGAAAAGTGCAGATTGGTACTCAGCGCAGAAGCACGCCGCATTTAATAAAAGCAAAAAAAGAAATTATCGATTCTGGAAAACTGGGAAAAATCTCCCATGCGGAGGTTTGCTGCTATTACCACATGCGCAACAGCAGCAAACCTGCTGCGATGCCAGTTCCTGAAAACTTGAATTATGATCTTTGGGCTGGACCTGCTCCCATGCTACCTTATCGAGGCATTTTGCACCGAGGCTGGCGCGCATTTATGGAATATGGCAATGGCATCGTTGGTGATATGTGCGTCCACATGCTGGATGCAGTACGCTGGATGCTGGATTTGGGTTGGCCGGTCCAGGTGACTTCTACAGGCGGGATTTACGTGCAAAAAGACAGTGTATCAAATATTTCAGATACGCAAACTGCACTTTTCGAATTTGACAAAATGAATGTAGTCTGGCAGCACCGCACCTGGGGTAATCCCGTGGACAAGGATTATCCTTGGGCTTTTAAAATCTATGGGGAAAACGGCATGCTGGCTGGAAGTCCTATGCAAGCAGACTATTATCCTGACGGCAAAGGAGAAGCTATTCACTACGAGGTGCTGCTTGAAAAAGAGCAATATCCAGAAGATGTCACCGAGAAATCCATTGAGATACATGCCGCTCCTGCCACGCGTGAGCAGATGAAAGACTGGCTTCATGCCATAGAAAGCAATACTTTGCCTGTGGCAGATGTGCTTCAAGGTCATATTTCTACTGCTTCCTGTATCTTGGCAAATATGTCCATGGAACTAGCAGGCAGACCGCTTCGCTACGACCCAAAAACCATGACAGTGATCGGTGATGAGGAAGCAACCGCACTTTTGAGAAGACCATACCGTGATGGGTATGTGCATCCTGAACCAGATCAAATTTGAGATTTCAAATTATTGAACAACCACCCGTTCATCCAATTACATTTGCTAAGGATTAGTGTTTTTGTAACTTAAGAGATGCAATAAACCTCAAACCCTTAATTTATGAATTCATTTAATCGAAGAGATTTCCTCAAAGGCTCTTCCGCTTTAGCTACCCTTGCTAGTTTTGGCCTATTAGGCATGGATTTCAAAGACCGCGAAGGGCCTCTTCAAGTTGCGCTAATCGGTGCTGGCTGGTATGGAAAATCAGATCTTTTTCGCCTGATTCAAGTAGCAGATGTCAATGTGGTCGCACTTTGCGATCCTGACAAAAACATGTTGAAAGAAGCCGGTGACCTGGTCGCGACCCGCCAAAAGTCTGGAAAAGTCCCTTTACTATATGAAGATTACAAAAAACTTTTAGCCAAAGAAAAGCCAGAATATGTACTGATAGGTTCGCCTGATCATTGGCATGCTCTTCAAGCAATAGACTGCTTGAAAGCTGGTGCGCATGTTTACTTGCAAAAGCCAATTTCTGTGGATGTGATCGAAGGCGAAGCAATAGTGGCAGCTACTCGAAAGTATAATAAGAAAGTGCAGGTAGGAACTCAACGAAAAAGCACTCCACATTTGATCGATGCCAAGGAACAAATCATCGATACTGGAAAGCTAGGTAAGATTTCTCATGTTGAAGTCTGCTGCTATTTTCACATGCGCGCTAATGGAAATCCTCCATTGGAGCCAGTTCCCGCCTTTTTGAATTATGATCTCTGGACCGGTCCGGCTCCGCTGAGACCTTATGATGGCTTACCACATAGGAGATGGTGGAGAACATTTATGGAATATGGAAATGGGATCACAGGAGATATGTGTGTGCATATGTTAGACACCGTTCGCTGGATGCTTGATCTTGGCTGGCCAACTCAGATCACTTCTACAGGCGGAATCTTTGTGCAAAAGGAAGGAAAATCCAATATCTCTGACACGCAATCTGCGATTTTCGAATACCCAGAGCTCAATGTAGTCTGGCAACATCGAACTTGGGGCAATCCAGATGATCCAGAATATCCATGGGCATTTAAGATTTTTGGAGAAAAAGGAATGCTGGCTGGAAGTACAATGCAGGCTGATTATATACCAATGGACAAGAATGAAAAGGCTATCCATTTTGACTGTCTTTTTGAAAGAGAAAAATATCCAGAAGATTTAACAGAAAAAGATATAGAACTGAACGCTGCACCGGCAACCCGACTTCATATGCAGAATTGGCTGAAAGCAATTGAAACTAATACACTCCCTATTGCGGATATTGAAGAGGGGCATATCTCAACTGCTGCCTGTATTTTGGCGAATATCTCTATGGATTTGGGAGGTAGAGCTTTGAAATACGATCCAAAGACCATGACAGTTATTGGTGATAATGAGGCGACGGAAAGATTGCGAAGACCTTATAGAAAAGGCTACACGCATCCCGAGCCTAAAAGCATTTAATAAATCGCTAAAAGATTAATTCTTCAAAACCGACCTCTTCATCTAAAAGGTCGGTTTTGTTACTTTTGCACTCGCCTCAACCATTCTACGAATATGGTCTATATCATCCCTGCCGAACTTGAAGATTTGGTCTTCGTGCAATCCATCGCTCACCGTACATGGCCTGATACTTTCGGGAAAGTATTAAGTCCGGCGCAGATCGATTATATGTTGGACTGGATGTACGATGTGAAACATCTTGAAAAGCAGCATAAGGACGGACATCAGTTTTTCTTAGCTGATGAGGATGGCGAAAAACTAGGTTTCACAGGAATCGAAGTGGATAATGAGCCGGGCAAAACCAAGATTCATAAGATTTACCTTCTTCCTTCTGCACAGGGAAAAGGCGTAGGGAAGAAACTTTTTGCAAAAATAAGAGAAGTGGCCAAGGCCAATGACCAGAAAAGTCTCCTACTCAACGTGAATAAATACAATCAGGGAGCAATCGATTTCTACGAGTACTTGGGATTTGAAAATATTAAAAGCGAAGTCAATGACATAGGGAATGGCTATGTGATGGATGATTTTGTGTTTGAGATGAAGCTTTGAGGAACTTGGAAATCTTTGATGTACTTGTTAACCTTTGAGGATTTATTTCGAAAGAGGGACGACTGAGAAATCTCCTCGAAGGTTTTTATATTGAGAGTTAAACCTTCGAGCAGATTGTTCACTCCTTTGTCGCTCACAATAACACCTCAAAGGTTATTCAAAATCGTCTCCCATAGAACCAAGCCATTTGCTGGTGCTGGTGGTAATTTCTCAAAATCCTCAGGCGATTCAAAGCGCAGCTTTAGCTCATAAATCTCCATTTCTCCAGTACCAATTTGCCAAATCGCTGACATCATCATGCGGACTTGATGGTGAAGAAACCCTGTTCCGGTGATTTCGAAGTAATAAATCTCCTGCGGAAAAAACTGGCCTAGGAACTCATTCGAAGTAGAAATGCTTGCAGAAAGTACTTCACGCACGTAATCACTCTTATTTACCGAAGGTTTGCAAAAGCCTTTGAAGTCATGTCTTCCCAAGAACAATTGGTAAGCTTCTTTCATCATCTCCCAATCCAACTCTCCAGAAACATTGACGATAAAAGCTGAAGCAAAAGGATGGAAATCTCTGGAATTAGCGAAATAGTAACGGTAAGTTTTCTGAGTGACTGACTGGATCAAGTTGAAACTGGCAGGAACCTCTTGCACTGAGTTTAGCTGAATATCCTGAGGAAGATGTTCGTTAAACAGAGGTAAAAGCGTTTGCATATCTACTTTTTCCCGAAGGAAAACCTGCACAAATCCACCCACACAGGAAACTCCAGCATCTGTCCTGCTAGCTCCGATCAAAGAAAAATCTTCATGTTCCAACACATGCCGAAGCACTCTCTCCACTCTTCGCTGAACGGTTTGTTGATTTGGCTGAGGTGCCCAGCCTTTGTATCGCGCGCCGAAATAGGAAATGGAAAAGAGGTAAGAATGGGGTCTGGATTGCAAGGGGAATTGGGGATTTGTGATTTTCTACTTAGATGTTAATCTAAAATTTAGAAGTTCGGGATTCTGATTTGTATTAAAAATTGCAAGAACATAAACTGTTTCTACATCAAAAACATAAAGCAGTAAAAAAGGAAACTTTTTGAGCGGATATGCTCTGACTCGATCAAAAAATCTAACTTGAAAACTTGCTGGATTACTACATATTACATTTTCAGCATGCTTGAGAGATCCCAAAAATACTTGCCTAAAGATTCCCTTTTGCCTTTGTAATAGTTGAAGGCTTCTTGAATATCGCTCTCAGCTTGTTTCGAATAAAAAATTGAGGCATCCACTACTTACTCTCAATCCTAGAAATCATTTGATACCAGGAACTGAACTTCATTTCCCCTGAGTCATATAACGCAAGCCTTCTTTTCAACTCATCCAATTGATCTGAATTCAAATCATTCTCTGGATTATTGAAATCACTTGCCACAGAATACAATATCTCTAATAATTTAGGATCGGCAGAGTCAACAACTTCGTGAAGCATTTCTTTAAGAATTGAATTTAAGGGATTATACGAGAATAGGTTGCTAATGAATTAAAAAACCACCTCTTTCAAGGTGGTTTTCATTTTTTCTACTGACTCTGCCTTAAGCCAAAATCTTCTTCGCAAGCCAGTCGCCAACTTCTGAAGTCTTGTAAGCTTTACCGCCATCAGCGATATCTTCCGTCACAAATCCTTCTTCTAGTGATTGATTCACTACATCGGAGATCATTTTTGATTCTTCTTTCAAATCAAATGCATAATCAAACATCATCGCTGCAGAAAGAACGGTAGCCAAAGGATTTGCAATGTCTTTTCCAGCTGCTTGAGGATATGAACCGTGAATTGGTTCAAATAATTTGTTGGAAATACCCAGGGATGCAGATGGCATCAAGCCCATAGAACCTGAAATCACAGAAGCTTCATCAGTCAAGATATCACCAAATAAGTTTTCGGTAATCAACACATCGTAAGCTTTTGGCCACTGAATCAAACGCATTGCCACAGCATCTACGAATTCATATTCCACTTTCACATCAGGATATTCCGGAGCAAGCTCTTGTACGGTCTCTCTCCAGAGTCTGGAAGTAGCCATTACGTTTGCTTTGTCCACGCAGGTGAGAAGCTTTCTTCTTTTTTGCGCAGCTTCAAAACCCATTCTCGCCAAGCGTACAATCTCGTACTTGCTGTAAACATTGGTATCGAAAGCCTTAGTGCCTTGCTCATTTCTTCCTCTTGGCTCACCGAAGTAAATCCCGCCAGTCAATTCTCTGAAGAAAACAAAGTCCACACCGTCCACACGATCCAACTTCAACGGAGACTTGTGCACCAGCGAAGGGAAAGTAAACGTAGGGCGAACATTGGCAAACAATCCCAATTTCTGACGCATGAGTAACAATCCTTGCTCTGGACGAACTTTTGCCTTTGGGTCATTATCGTATTTGGGATCACCGATAGCTCCGAACAAAACTGCATCCGCAGCTGCCGCAATCTCATGCGTAGCATCAGGATAAGGTTCCCCCGTCGCATCAATTGCGGCCGCGCCTACTACTGCCTCGGTAAATGTGATTTTGTGTCCGAATTTCTGGCCAATAGCTTTCACTACTTTTACAGCCTGGTCGATTACTTCAGGTCCGATGCCGTCACCCGGCAACAGTGCGATATTCATTTCCATAAAACTTGGATTCTTCTTTCGTTGGTGTTTGATTAAAAGATTCGACGATGTTCAGCATTTTCTCCGTGGCCATCATCGCAGCCACTGTTTGATCAGGATCTAGCCCTTTCGTTTTGAATATTTTCCCATAGTCCCAGGTAACAACAGTTTCGACAAAAGCATCCGTTTTCCCTCCAGGAGGTATGGAGACGTGGTAGTCTATCAACTTAGGAAGTTCTTTCTTGCGGGATTTATAGATTTTTTTGACAGCCTTCATAAAGGAATCATACTGCCCATCTCCTGTCGCAGCTGCATTATATGACTTCCCATGGATGTTTAATCGAAGTTGCACGGAAGGCTTCAACCCATGAGAATGAGTCATATGGTAGCCTTCTATGAAGATGTTTTTGGAAATGGAATTGTTCTGTAATACATCAGATATGATGTAAGGGAGATCCTCTGTGGTCACTCGCTCCTTTTTATCACCAAGTTCGATGATGCGCTGAGTCACTTTCGTAAGTTCTTCCTTTTCCAAAGAAATTCCCAACTCCTCGAGATTCTTGAGAATATTAGCTTTGCCAGAGGTTTTGCCAAGGGCATATTTACGCTGGCGACCAAAGCGCTCTGGAAGTAAATCGTTGAAATAAAGATTCTTTTTATTGTCACCGTCAGCGTGAATTCCAGCAGTTTGAGTGAAGACATTCTCGCCGACGACTGGCTTGTTGGCAGGGATACGCTGACCAGAAAATTGCTCTATCAATTTGCTTACGCGGTAGATCTTCTGCTCCTGCACATTGATCTGAAAATCAGTGAAATCTTTGATCACTGCAATAACTGACTCAAGTGGAGCATTTCCAGCTCGTTCGCCCAAGCCATTTATAGTGGTGTGAATTCCCGCCGCTCCGTACATGATTGCTTCCATCACGTTAGCGACAGAAAGATCATAGTCATTATGCGCATGAAAATCGAAATGTGCATCAGGAAATTTAGTGCAGATCTGGATGAAAAAACCCTTAGTCTCTTCAGGAGAAAGGAGCCCCAACGTATCTGGGAGCATGATTCTCTTCACTGGCTGAGTAGTCAGAAATTCGATCAGCGCAAGGGTATATTCCTGCGAATTACGCATGCCATTTGACCAGTCTTCCAAATACACATTTACATCGATCCCATTCTCCTGAGCGTATTCTATGCTCTTTTGAATGTCTTCGAAATGTTCTGCCTGAGTTTTTTTCAGCTGGTGAATCAGGTGATTTAAAGAGCCTTTGGTCAGCAGATTCATTACTTTTGCACCAGCCTTCAACAGCCAATCCACCGAAGTAGGTGTATCTACAAAACCTAAAACCTCCACACGATCGAGATAGCCTTTTTGGGCTGCCCAATTGGTGATTTTCTGCACTCCTTCCAATTCACCATCTGAAACCCTTGCTGAAGCCACCTCTATCCGATCTACCTTCAGTTCATCCAGCAAAAGTTTAGCGATTTGAAGCTTTTCAGAAGGCAGAAAGGAAACGCTTGAGGTCTGTTCACCATCCCTCAGCGTTGTATCCATTATTTCAATGAGCTTCCTAGCGGTCATTTTCACTTATTTATCCGCAGCAAATGCATCGATTTCCTCAGACATATTCAATAAATAGTCGATGTCGTCGAAGCCATGTTGAATGTTATCTTTCTTGTATTCATTGATGTCAAAAGACTCAGATTCGCCAGTCGAATCCAAAGTGATCTTCTGAGAAGGAATATCCACGGTGATAGTCGCTGCAGGATTAGCGGTGATCGTATCCAGCAATTTGTCCGCAAATCCGGGAGAAACCGTTACTGGTAATACGCCGATATTTAGGCAGTTATTTTTGAAGATATCTGCAAAAAAGCTGGAAACTACACATCTGAATCCGTAATCATAAAGTGCCCATACCGCGTGCTCCCGGCTGGATCCAGAACCGAAATTCCTGCCGGAAACCAAGATTTTCCCGTTATAGGTAGGATCGTTCAAGACAAAATCCCTTTTAGGATTTCCCTCTACATCGTATCTCCAGTCACGGAAAAGATTGTCGCCGAAACCTTCACGCTCAGTTGCCTTCAGGAATCGAGCTGGGATGATTTGATCTGTATCCACATTGTCCGTCGGTAAAGGAACCGCTGTGCTCGTAAGAACAGTAAATTTATCGTAAGCCATTTTTTGTTGATTGAAAGATTGGAATTACTTGTCCGCCGTGGCGGATTGGAAGAACTTGTCCGCCGTGGCGGATTGAAAGATTCCCAACTTCAGATTAATTTTCGAACACTTCTCTTGGGTCGCAGATTTCGCCAGCAATGGCAACTGCCGCTACAGTCAAAGGAGATGCGAGCATAGTTCGCGCTCCAGGTCCTTGACGGCCCTCGAAGTTTCTGTTGGAAGTAGATACTGCGTATTTTCCAGAAGGAATTTTATCATCATTCATCGCTAAGCAAGCCGAGCAACCTGGCTGACGAAGTTCAAATCCTGCTTCTTCCAATATTTTTACCAGTCCTTCTTCATGTGCCATTTTCTCAACTTCACGAGAACCCGGTACAATCCAAGCCGTGATATTTTCAGCTTTCTTATGTCCTTTCACAAATTCGGCTACAGATCTGATATCTTCAATTCTTCCGTTGGTACAAGATCCCACGAATACGAAATCAACCTTTTTACCCATGATTGCTTCACCTGGCTCAAAGCCCATGTATGCTAAGCTTTTCAGGTAAGAAGTCTTATTGCTTCCTTCCATTCCTTCGGTAGTCGGGATATTCCCTATTATCTTGATACCCATTCCCGGATTGGTTCCGTAAGTGATCATCGGCTCGATATCGGCAGCATCGAAATGGTATTCTTTATCAAAAACAGCATCTTCGTCCGTTTTCAGAGTTTTCCAATAAGCAACGGCTTTGTCCCAAGCTTCACCTTTAGGAGCGTATTCCTTTCCTTTTAAGTATTCGAAAGTAGTCTCATCGGGCGCGATCAAGCCACCACGTGCTCCCATTTCGATAGACATGTTGCAAACGGTCATTCTAGCTTCCATAGAAAGACTTTGGATAGCTGAACCTCCGTACTCTACAAAGTAACCTGTAGCTCCTGCCGCTGAGATCTGCGCAATTACATAAAGAATCAAATCTTTAGATGTCACTCCTTTGCCAGCTACTCCATCAATAGTGATTCGCATTTTCTTGGCTTTGGACTGCATGATACACTGCGTAGCAAGCACCATTTCCACTTCAGAAGTACCAATACCAAAAGCGATAGCACCAAAAGCACCGTGCGTAGAAGTATGGCTATCACCACATACGATGGTCATCCCTGGCTGAGTGATGCCAAGCTCAGGGCCAATGACGTGTACAATCCCATGATGTGCAGATCCCAAATCGTGAAGTTCGATGCCGTATCTGGCACAGTTCTCACGAAGTCTTTCCACCTGCATACGGGAAAGCTTGTCCTTTATTGTTTTATCCTGATCTACTGTGGGTACATTATGATCAGGTGTAGCAACTGTACGGCTAGGGTTTTTTACCCCTATTCCGCGTTTTTCCAGATTAAGGAATGCTACCGGCGAGGTCACTTCATGGATAAAATGCTTATCTATGAAGAAAACATCAGGCCCTGATGGAACTGATTTTACCACATGGGCATCCCAGATTTTATCGAATAATGTTGTCTTTTCCATAATTATGCGGTCACGTATTCTTTGACCGGGATTTTATTGAGTGCATCGACAAAAGCCTGAGCTGATGCCAATACAATGTCTGTATGAGATGCAAAGCCATAGTAAGGCTTATCTCCTTTAATTAGTCTCATGTGAACTTTGGCCACATCATCACTTCCATGTGTAATGGCTTGAATTAGGAATTCCTCCAGTTCAACTGCTGACTTGGCGCTTTTTTCAATTGCCTTAAGCACCGCATCCACAGGGCCGTTGCCATGAGCGGTAGAAGTATGTTCCTCATTTCCAATCTTCAAAGATACCTTGGCTTGGATAGTCCCGTTTGAAGAATAGGTTACTTTACCTAGTTCAATGAAATTTGAATCTTCTACGAATTTGCCTACGAGTCCCAAAAGATCTTTTCGACCAATATCACGCTTGCTATCTGCCAAAATCAAGAATTCTTCGTAAACCTCACGAAGTGCTTCTCCTTCCAATTCCACTCCCAAAGCATCCAAATGATGCTTCAAAGCAGCTCTTCCGGATCTTGCTGTTAGAACGATAGTAGATTCGCCTACTCCAACTTCTTTAGGATCGATGATTTCATAGTTCTCTCTATGTTTCAACACGCCGTCTTGGTGAATTCCAGATGAGTGTGCAAAAGCATTTCTGCCTACAATAGCCTTATTTGGCTGCACAGGCATATTCATCAATTTAGAAACTAATCGACTGGTATTGTAAATTTTCTGAGTGACAATTTCAGTGTGGACATCGATTGACTTATGGCATTTGATGGCCATTACCACTTCTTCCATAGAAGTATTTCCGGCGCGTTCGCCGATTCCGTTTATAGTCACTTCCACTTGACGTGCACCGTGCTGTACGCCTGCTACCGTGTTGGCAGTAGCCATACCAAGGTCATTGTGACAGTGTGTAGCAATGATGGCTTTGTCAATATTTGGCACATTATTCCTCAAACTCGCGATAATAGCTCCGTATTGCTCTGGAAGACAATATCCAGTAGTATCAGGGATATTCACCACTGTAGCTCCAGCTTTGATCACTTCCTCAATGATCTTATTTAGGAAGTCCGGATCTGCTCGGCCGGCATCTTCAGCGTAAAACTCCACATCGTCTACAAACCTTCTAGCGAATTTGACCGCAGCCACACCCCGAGCGATAATATCAGCGGGAGTGGAGCGCAGTTTGAATTGAATATGATAAGGAGAAACGCCAATTCCAGTATGAATACGACCTTTTTTAGCGAATTTGAGGGACTGAGCCGCTACTTCGATATCTTTTTCTACAGCTCTGGAGAGGGCACAGATAATCGGGTTGGAAACTGCCTTAGAAATCTCGAGCACAGAATTAAAATCTCCTGGACTAGAAATAGGAAAGCCGGCTTCGATAATATCTACACCTAATTCTTCCAGCGCTTTTGCTACCACAATTTTCTCCTGGGTATTCAGCTGACACCCGGGTACTTGCTCCCCATCTCTCAGGGTAGTGTCAAATATCCATAGCTTCTCACTCATAATTCTTGGGGTTATTTGTGTTAATTATTTTCTGGTCTCAATTGACGGACGACAGCACCTGCCTGCCACATTTCAGAATCTCTCAATTCTTTCAATTCAGCTTCCAATTTCACTCTGTAATCATCTTTAGAGTTAGAGTCGATAGACTTCTGAGCCTCTTGTCCAGTTTTTACACTGTGATATAATTCTTCGAATACTGGTTTAGTTGCATCTCTGAAAGGCTTCCACCAATCCAACGCACCTCTTTGTGCAGTTGTAGAGCAGTTAGCATACATCCAATCCATTCCGTTTTCAGCAACTAATGGCATCAATGACTGTGTCAATTCCTCCACTGTTTCGTTGAAAGCTTCAGAAGGAGAGTGACCGTTTGATCTCAGCACATCGTACTGAGCTGCAAAAATACCCTGGATTGCACCCATTAAGGTACCTCTTTCTCCTGTCAAATCAGACGTAACTTCACGGTAGAAATCGGTCTCAAATAAATAACCTGAACCAACTCCAATACCCAGGGCTACAACACGATCATAAGCTTTACCAGTTCCGTCCTGATAGATTGCATAGGAAGAGTTCAAGCCTCTACCTTCTACAAACATTCTTCTCAAAGAAGTTCCAGAACCTTTTGGTGCTACCAAGATCACATCTACATCAGCTGGAGGAATGATGCCAGTTTTATCTTTGTAAGTAATCCCGAAACCGTGAGAGAAATACAATGCTTTACCTGGAGTGAGGTGTTTCTTTACTGTTGGCCAAAGAGCAATCTGCCCTGCATCAGAAAGAAGGAATTGAAGGATAGTGCCTTTTTCGCAAGCTTCTTCCAATTCGAAAAGTGTCTGTCCAGGAACCCAGCCATCAGCTACGGCTTTGTCCCAAGTTTTGGAGCCTTTACGCTGACCTACAATCACGTTGAATCCGTTGTCTTTCAAGTTGAGCGCCTGCCCTGGACCTTGAACGCCGTAACCTAATACTGCGATCACTTCGTCTTTGAGTACTTCTCTTGCTTTTTCCAGTGGGAATTCTTCCCTAGTTACTACGTTTTCTTCTGTTGAGCCGAATTTTAATTTCATGAGCTTTTATTTTTTAGTACTAGTGTTTAATAGGTTCCTTCGGAATCCCTTTTTTGGTTTATTATTATTTGACAAAACTGTCAATTGTCAACATTCTTTTTGCGACAGCCACCCTACCCGATCTTGCAAATTCCAATAGTCCGTAACCTTTTAGAATTTCGAGTAAATCCTGCGTTTGCTCCTTGTGACCTGTCAGCTCCAAGACTACGAAGTCCGGTTCTGCAGCAATGATCTTCGCATTATGCTGGCGAATGATTTTCTCCAGGCCACCGTCAAGTCTTGACACAGGGATTTTGTACAATGCAATTTCCTGATAAACAACGCTCTCATCCTCATGGTAAAAAGCCTTGATCACATCGATGATTTTCTCGATCTGGTTGACCAGCTGAACAACCGTGTCTTCTGAAGCAGTAACCTCGATTGTGATCCGATGGATTCCTTCCAATCGGCTTTCAGAGGCTGTAAGTGCATCAATATTGATACCTCTCCGGGTAAAAATAATAGTGATGCGATTAAGGATACCGATGAAATTCTCGGTAATAACAAATATGGTATATCGTTTCATGTGTTTATAATTTTCTTTCGAAGGCCACATGGAATCTCGCAAGGCATCCCGATAGCTATCGGGACATCCCTCTGCGTGACGCCTGAGTCATGCTCGATTTCATTGGGTTGGTTTAGCTAAGTCTAACCTCTTCCACTGAGCATCCAGTGGCGATCATAGGGAATACATTATCTTCTTTTTCCACTACCACTTCGAGGAAATACGGTCCATCGTGAATCAGCATATCTTCAATCGATTCTTGTAAATCAGCTCGTTCTGTGACTTTCTGAGCTTGAATATTATATGCTTCAGCTATTTTGATGAAATCAGGATTGTCAAGTTCGGTAAATGAGTAGCGCTTTTCAAAGAACATTTGCTGCCACTGCCTTACCATTCCAAGGAAATTGTTGTTAAGTAACACGATTTTCACAGGAGCTTTGGTCTGCATGATCGTTCCAAGTTCTTGGATAGTCATCTGAATCCCTCCATCACCAACCACACAAATTACCTGCCTTGAGAAATCATGCATCTGAGCTCCCAATGCTGCTGGAAGAGCAAATCCCATTGTTCCCAATCCACCAGAGGTAACTTGAGTTCTAGGCTTTTTATAATTGAAATATCTCCAAGCAATCATTTGATGCTGACCGACGTCAGTTACCAGAACTGCATCATCAGCTTTGTACTTATTGATCTGATGTATCACTTCCCCCATGGTCAAGCCAGGCTTAACTGGTGTCAAATCAGGTTGAATGACCGTAGCATTTTCCTGATCTGCTAGCTCTTGAAATTTGGCCATCCATTCAGGATATGCATTTGCATTGACTGCATCTATAAGCAAGCTGAGGCTATCCTTACAGCTACCAAGAACAGCTACTTCACATTTAACAATTTTATTTATTTCCGCAGGATCAAGTTCCAGATGAATCACTTTGGCCTGCTTAGCATAACGCTTCAAATCACCAGTCACTCGATCGTCAAACCTCATTCCCACCGCTATCAGCACGTCGCACTGATTAGTCAATAGATTTGGTGCATAATTTCCATGCATACCAAGCTTACCTACATAATTCGGATGGTCTTCAGAAAGAGCTCCTGAACCTAATAAGGTGGAGGCAGCGGGTATTCCTGATTTATCCAAAAATGCTTTCAATTCATCTTCAGCATTGCCTAGCACCACTCCCTGTCCAAAAAGAACATAGGGTCTTTTTGCCATATTGATTAAGAAAGCAGCTTCTTGAATGGCTGTTTTTTCTACAGGAATATGTGTTCTATAAGATCGGAAACCCAAACATTTGCTATAATTAAACTCACCAAAGTTAGTCTGTGCGTCCTTAGTGATATCAATTAATACTGGCCCTGGTCGTCCTGACTTGGCTATATAAAAGCCTTTTGCGATAGCTGGAGCAATATCCTCCACTCTTCTGACCTGTATATTCCATTTAGTTGCTGGCATAGAGATGCCCAATACATCGGTTTCCTGAAAAGCATCTGTACCAAGTAAGTGAGAGGCAACTTGCCCCGTGATACACACTAACGGTGTACTATCGATTTGAGCATCAGCTAGCCCTGTGATTAAATTAGTTGCTCCTGGTCCTGAGGTTGCAATACAGACTCCCACTTTACCAGAGACTCTGGCATATCCTTGAGCTGCATGAATCGCTCCCTGCTCATGGCGTGTGAGTACATGCCTTAGCTCATCATGATAATCATGTAATGCGTCGTAAACGGGCATTATTGCCCCTCCGGGATATCCGAAGATTATTTTCGCATTCTCGGCAATGAGTGAGCGTACAACGATGTCAGCTCCTCTTATCATTGAATCCTTCATGGGCTTAGAATTTATCTGTTACGCAACCTTCCGATGCGGTAGAAACTAATTTGTTGTATTTCTTTAATGTTCCCTGTAAGTCAGAAACATCTTTTTGCTTCCAGGATTTCTTCCTTTCTACAAATTCTTCCTCTGATACATTGACGGATAGTTTTAAACCATCTGCATCTATAGTGATGATATCACCATTTTCAACAAGACCAATAGGACCGCCAGTCCAAGATTCTGGAGTGACATGTCCGACTACAAAACCGTGTGTACCACCAGAGAATCTTCCATCAGTAATCAATGCTACGTCAGAACCTAAACCCGCCCCAATGATCATAGAAGTCGGCTTTAGCATTTCTGGCATTCCTGGACCTCCTTTTGGACCGATATTTCTAATGACGAGCACCTCACCTTTTTGAACTTTGTGATCACGGATCGCATCGTTCGCTTCTTGCTCAGAATCAAACACGTGAGCTGGACCAGTAAACGAACTTCCTTCTTTACCTGTGATTTTAGCTACAGCTCCTTCTGGAGCCAGATTTCCAGAAAGAATACATAAGTGACCGGTTGCTTTGATTGGTGTCTCCAGAGGATGAATCACATTCACCATAGAAACTGTAATTGGAGCTACATCTTTTAGATTTTCTTCCAATGTTTTTCCCGTCACAGTCAAGCAATCTCCATGCAAGAAGCCATTTTGCAACATATACTTCATGAATGCAGGAACGCCGCCTTGCTCGTGGAGATCCTCCATCATGAATTTGCCAGAAGGTTTAAAGTCACCAAGCATTGGAGTCTTGGCATTGATAGCTTTGAAATCTTCCAAATTAAAATCTACGCCGGCAGTTCGTGCTATTGCAATGATATGCATCACAGCATTGGTACTTCCACCCAAAGCAATCGCAACGGTCACTGCATTTTCAATACTTTTTCTGGTGATGATATCGCTTGGCTTGATGTCTTTTTCTAAAAGAATTCTCATGTACTTATTCACCTCACGGCACTCTCTGAGTTTCTCAGGAGAATTAGCCGGATAAGATGCAGAATAAGGAAGGGACATACCCATCGCTTCTATAGCTGAAGACATGGTATTAGCTGTGTACATTCCTCCGCAAGCTCCGGCACCAGGACAAGCATTTCGAATGACACCATCATAATCTTCATCTGTAATATTTCCATTTACTCGCTTTCCGAACGCCTCAAAAGCAGATACAATATTTAGCTTTTCGCCTTTGTAGTTACCAGATGCTATCGTACCGCCATATACCAAAATTCCAGGTCTATCGGTTCGGATCATACCCATCAATGCACCTGGCATATTTTTATCACAGCCTGTCACTGCCACACAGCTATCGAACGAATGCCCCACTATGAACGACTCAATAGAATCAGCAATTATTTCCCTAGAGACCAACGAATAGCGCATACCTAATGTACCCATGGTAGTACCGTCAGAAATACCAATGGTATTAAAAACTAAACCGGTCAGATCGTGCTCCTGCGAGGAGGCTTTGATCAGACCGGCAAAGTCGTTCAGGTGCATATTGCAGGGATTGCTCTCATAGCCACAGCTGGCTATCCCCACAAAAGGCTGTTTCATTTTCTTGTCACTCATTCCAGTGGCATACAACATTGCCATGCCTGCTGGATGCTCAGGATTGTCGCTTATTTCCCAACTGTGTTTTTTCAGGGTCATATTCATGGGGGTATAAAAAAAGTGCCTCAGGTTAGTGAGGCACTTCAGATTTTTTTTTATTTCATTATAAAGAATAGTCTAGTGCCTCACATTTAAAATCCAATGAGAATAATTCCGCTTAGCAAAATGACTACTTTATACATACTATTTTTCGAGCTACCCTTCGACTCTATGCCGAAGTACATGACAAACTTAAAACCGAAATTTCAGACTTACAATATTTAATTTTACATTTTTCATCTTTCTCAGATAAAAAATGTATGGGAAATTTATTTTTTCAAAATATAAAACTCCATTTCCCTGAATTTACCCCTGTTTTTCAGTAAATGATTTGTCTAAATTTTAAATTTTCAAAATTTTGTACTGATTTTTGATTTCTTCAACTTTTATCAAAAGTTATTCTCTTTTTTTTAATAAGAAAAATGATATACCACATTTACTTCAATAAACGCTAGATTTTTTGCCAAATTCTCAATTGAGAAAAACCTCATTCCCCCTAAAATTTATTCTAATTTTGAACAAACATTATTTCCAATGATTTCATTTCCAAACGCAAAGATTAATCTGGGTCTTCATATCACTGCCAAAAGAAAAGACGGATATCACGATATAGAGAGCTGTATGGTTCCTATTCCGCTTTTGGATGCTTTGGAAATG
The DNA here is from genome assembly GCF_002150685.1 of Algoriphagus antarcticus. Classification (GTDB taxonomy): domain Bacteria; phylum Bacteroidota; class Bacteroidia; order Cytophagales; family Cyclobacteriaceae; genus Algoriphagus; species Algoriphagus antarcticus. Next base: position 124,400 of record NZ_MSSW01000027.1, on the reverse strand, counting down.
ATCATCAGTACAAAAAAAACAAGCTTTGAAAACACTGGGCTCGAAATACCAGGAGATTCTCATGACAATCTTATCCTTAAAGCTTATCAGCTTTTGAAGAAAGACTTTCCAAACCTGCCAGAACTAAGCATACACCTACACAAAAATATCCCAATGGGAGCTGGATTGGGTGGTGGTTCTGCGGATGCAGCGTTTGCATTGAGTCTGATGAACAATCTCTTTGATCTGATCCTAGATGATTTCTTTTTGGAAGAATATGCTGCGCAACTTGGAAGTGATTGCGCTTTTTTCATTGAAAACACAACGAAAATTGCCAGAGGAAGAGGAGAGATTTTGGAACCTGTGGAGTTAGACTTAACTGGGACTTATTTGGTTTTGGTCAATCCCGGAATCCACATAGGGACCAAAGAAGCCTATGCTGGTGTAACTCCAACCGGTCCAAAAATAAGACTCGAAGAAGTTTTGGTAGATAAAAGCCGATGGAAAGATGAGCTTGTTAATGACTTCGAAGCCAGCATATTCCCAAATCATCCAGAGATTGCTGCCATAAAAGAACAGTTTTACGAGTATGGCGCTTATTACGCTGCCATGTCTGGCTCTGGCTCTTCAGTGTTCGGACTGTTTGACGAGAAGCCCACTTCAATGGCCTGGCAGGATGGATATTTTAAATTTGAAGCGATTTTATAAATTATTAAAAATAGGAAGGTAAATAATAAATTTGTTTTTTATATTTGTGAATCATAAATATAAATCACAATGGCGACTTTCACTAGTACACTTCCGGACGACCTTCTTCTAAGGCTCGCCGATTATGCAAAAAAGCTTTCTCTGCCAAAGAATAAATTGATAGAAAATGCGCTCAATCTTTATCTCGACCATCTGAAAAGGGCTGAATATGTCAAATCTTACAGACAGGCAGCTCAGGATGATGACATTCTTATGGTCGCAGAAGAAGGAATGGCTGACTACCTAAACCAGATAGAAAATGCGGCAGGGTGATATCTGGATGTCTGACCTCAGTCCTGTGATAGGTTCTGAGCAAGCGGGTAGAAGACCAGTGGTGATCCTTAGCGGAAATCTGATGAACAAATTCCTGCAAGTAGCGATCACCGCTCCGCTTACTTCCAAAATCAAAAACTATCAGGGAAATCCGATTTTAGAACCATCTCAAAAAAACGGGCTGAAGGTGGAGTCTGAACTGATGGTTTTTCATATCAGATCAATTTCAAAGGATCGGCTGATAGAGAAAATCGGAGAGATATCAACTACGGAATTAACTCAGACATTAGCCACACTGAAGGATATTACAACTCTGTAGAATTAATTATCCAAGTGGACGAACAGGCTTTCTTCGCTTATTCAGATAATTCAACACAGGATAAATCAGCACCGACAACAGAATAATCCCCGTCCCCAAGTAAAACTGGGGCGTCATTTTTTCACTTTCTCCAAAAATCAAAACAGCCAACACAATCCCATAGACAGGCTCCAGGTTCACTGTCAAGTTGATCGAAAAAACAGAAAGTCTCTTCATCAATTCCACCGAAACGGAAAAAGCATACACCGTGCAAATTCCTCCAAGAATAAAAAGCCAGAACCAGTCGTAACCAACCCATGCAAATTTCAGACCTTCATCTGTCATGAAATTGGTATAGATGGGCATAAAGAGCAGAGAAAATAAACAAGCGCCTGCCATCTCGTAGAAAGTGATCTGATAAGGATTGTGCCTGTGCGCTAGCTTCCCATTCATGACAGAGAAAACAGCCCCAAAAAAAGAAGACGCAAGTGCCATACTTAAGCCCAACCAATAGCCCGATTCAAAACTAAAAATCACCAAGATCCCTGAAATCACCATCAAACCAAGACCTACCTCATACCATTTGATTTTGGTTCTGTTGAATAATGGATCCACAAAAGCAGTCCAAAGTGACGTAGTTGCCATTCCTGCTAAGCATACAGAAGCTGTGGAAACTCTAGCTGACCAGAAAAACAGAATCCAGTGCATTGCAATCACAAAACCTACTCCAGTGACTTTGATCATGTCAGGAAAAGGCAGGAGCAGGTTCTTCTTTTTCAATAAAAATAGACCAGCAACGCCCAAGGCTGCGATCAAGGTTCTATAAAAAACCAGTTCTATCGCTGGCAAACTGATCAACAAACCCAGAATAGCTGTGAATCCCCATATGAGTACTATCAAATGAAGCATCAAGTAATCCTTGATCGTTGCGGTCATTTAGCGCGGGACGGTTTTGTAGAGAAAAAGACCCGTAGCTGCAAAAATGATATTGGGCAGCCAAACAGCGAAAATAGGGTATGTGGCGCCATTTTCTGCAAAAGTCCTGGAAAGAATAAACAGGATGATATAAACAAACGCGAGCAAAAAGCCCATCGCAATCTGAAAACCAGAACCTCCACGGGTCTTCCTAGCAGACATGATTACCCCAATAAAAGTCAAAATTATCGCTGCAAAAGGGGACATGAACCTCACATATCGTTCAATCTTGTAGAAGCCCACATTGTCTGCACCTCGCTCTTCCAAGATTTTGATCTGTCTGCCTAGCTCGGGAAGTTTTAAGGTTTCATGATGATTTTCAGGCAAGTCAAAATCCTCTGGCCGAATGCTAAGCGTAGTATCAAGATCTTCACCTACTGTATAAATTTCTTCACGCTCCTTGAGCTCTCTGAGCCTCCAATTGTGAAGAGTCCATACCCGCTTGGCAGTATCCCATTCGATTCTATCTGCAGAGAGTTTAGCTAACAATTCGCCATCTTTGATTGTCTCTAAGGTGAAACTATGGCCTGTATTACTGGTATTATAAAACCTACTTATGTACGCGTAAGACTCTGCACCTACTTTGATATGAAGATTTGCCTCGGATGAAGTTTTCTCCTTATCCAGATAGGTGATTCGGAATTCAGTCACTCCTGCAGTCGCTCCCGGTAATACCCAGCCATTCAATAAAAAGCTCGCCCCACCGATCATGCTGGCAGCAAAAAGAAAGGGTCTTAACAATCTCATAAAACTAACTCCGCTACTCAGAATTGCAATAATTTCTGTTCTATCTGCCATTTTGGAAGTGATAAATATAACAGAGATAAAGACCGTGATTGGAGTTAAGAGGTTATTGAGGTACAAGCCATAATTAATCATATACTTGAAAATCTCTCCAGAAGGAACATCATTTCTGATGTAAGTGTCATTCTTTTCTGTAAAATCCAAAACCAAAACCACCAGAATCAGCATGACGACTACGAAAAAGTAGGTCTTGAGAAAATCCTTGATGATCAGTTTGTCGAGTAGTTTCATATCAGAGTCTGGTGCTCACTTTTTTCACCATTTGATCTTTCCAAACGGCAAAATCACCAGCTAGGATATGCTCTCTAGCTTGGCCAACCAGCCAAAGGTAAAAACTTAGATTATGGATACTGGCAATTTGCGCAGCCAAAATCTCCTTGCTAATAGTCAAATGTCTCAAATATGCTTTGCTATAAAAGGTACTCACATAGCCTCCGATCGCTGGATCGATGCCCGAAAAATCATCCTTCCACTTCTCGTTTCGAATATTGATAAAACCCTCCGAGGTGAAAAGCATGCCGTTTCGAGCATTCCGAGTAGGCATCACACAGTCAAACATATCCACACCCAAAGCAATGCATTCCAAAATATTGGCGGGAGTTCCTACGCCCATCAAGTATCGAGGCTTGTCGTGGGGTAAAATATCCGTGACCAACTCAGTCATCTCATACATCATCTCTGCAGGCTCGCCCACAGAAAGTCCGCCGATTGCATTTCCTTGCTGATTGGTCGATGCGATGAATTCCGCACTTTGCTTACGCAAATCCTTGTAAACAGATCCCTGCACGATAGGGAAAAGCGTCTGATGGTAGCCATATTTCCCTTCGGTCGCGTCAAAACGATCAATGCAGCGCGTCAACCAGCGATGGGTCATCTCCATCGAGTTCCTCGCATAGCCATATTCACAAGGATAAGGAGTACACTCATCAAAAGCCATAATGATGTCAGCGCCTATTGTTCGCTGAATATCCATGACATTTTCTGGAGTGAAATGATGCTTCGATCCATCAATGTGTGACTTAAACATCACCCCATCTTCTTTGATTTTGCGGGTTCCCGAAAGCGAAAAGACTTGATATCCTCCGCTATCAGTCAGGATTGGTTTACCCCAGCCGTTGAATTTGTGAAGTCCTCCAGCTTTTTCCAGCACATCCAGCCCTGGTCTTAAATACAAATGATAGGTATTTCCCAGAATGATTTGAGCTTTGATGTCTTGATCCAATTCCCGCTGATGAACAGCTTTCACAGAGCCAGCTGTACCCACAGGCATAAAAATAGGTGTTTGAATATCACCATGATCGGTTTTAACTACACCTGCTCTGGCTTTACTTTTGGGATCACTGTACTCTAAGGTAAACTTCATATCGCTAATGGGTTGCTGGTGAGACCTTCTACAGATGGTCCCATTCAGCCTGCAAAAATATACGCTTATTCTTAAATGGTTTGCTGAATTTGATTTTATATTTGCGCAGCAAAAACGACCTATGGGCCTATTTTTACTTTGGTTTTTCTTCGGTATTGGAATACTTATCCAAGCAATTTACCTCTTGGTTATTTTTGGGAAGGCAGCTTTTTATGCTGGCAATAAATCTCCATCTACTTCGAAAAATGAAGAGGGTGTGACTGTGGTGATTTGTGCGCACAATGAATTTTTAAACCTTAAGACACTCATCCCTAGGCTCTTCGAACAAGACTATCCTGTCTTCGATGTCATGATCGTCAACGACCGATCAACGGATAGTACTAAGCGCCTACTGGAGAAAATGATGGAAAGCTATCCCAAATTGCGCTCCGTCACCATCAAGTACACACCAACCCATGTCACTGCCAAGAAGTATGCACTTACACTGGGCATCAAAGTAGCCAAGCATGACGTAATTCTCCTGACTGATGCAGATTGCCTGCCCGAAACCAACCAATGGATCAGAAAAATGACTGCTCCAGTGCGAAATCAGGAAAAAACATTTGCAGTTGGATTTTCAGGATATGAACAAAAGCCTGGCTTTTTAAATAACTGGATTCAATTTGAGACCTTACTCACTGGGTTGTACTACATCTCTTTTGGACTTTGGAAAAAACCCTTCATGGGAATAGGAAGGAACCTCTGCTACCGCAAGGATTTTTTCATGAATGTAAAAGCGTTCAAAGGACTTTGGCATATTGAAGGCGGAGACGATGATCTTTTTATAAATCAATATGCCAGTGGTAGAAATACTGCAATAGTCTTAGATCCAGAAGCGAATACGATTTCCAAACCAAAAGAAACGCGCAAAGAATATCTTATTCAGAAAAAAAGGCACTTGAGTGTAGGGAAATATTATAGTGGTGAAGACAAGAGAAAGATTGGACTATACTCCTTTTCGCATGCATTATTCTGGCTTGGGGGCTTAGGATTGCTTATTTATGTCGGTTTAGTCCATAGCTGGGAACATTTTTCCGTTGTTTTTGGTATTATCCTTCTGAGGTCTTTTCTTATCACGCTTATTTTCAAAGCTGCCGAGAAAAAGATCCAAGGAACTAAACCACCAAAAAACATCTGGATGCTTGATTTCTTGTATTTAGGTTATTTTTGGATTTTAGGGACTATATCCCATCAGGCAAAAGACATCCAATGGAAATAAATGAACGCGGTTTTTCTAAGAAAGCACTCGAAGACTTTGATCTGATCGATCAAGCGGTACACCACGAAGATCAGCAAGCATACGCCTCTTTAATGAAGCGCTACAAAAAGGCCGTTTATTACATGATCCTGAAAATGATCCGAGATGCAGATGATGCAGAGGATCTCACCATGGAGGCTTTTGCCAAAGCATTCAAGAATCTCCATCGCTTCAAAAAAGACTATACGTTCTCCACTTGGCTTTTCCGTATTGCCACCAACAACACCATTGATTTCATCAGAAAAAAGAAACTCAAGACGATGAGTTTGAACACGACGATGTCTGATGACGGGGGAAATTCTGTGACCATAGACGTGGAAGATGATGACAATAATCCGCAGGACGAGTTCATTCGTACTCAGCGGATCGAGATGGTGAGAATCTTCGTGGACAAGCTTCCCGCGAAATATCGAAAACTGGTACAGCTACGCTATTTCGATGAGCTTTCTTACGAGGAAATCGCAAAAGAACTTGAAAAACCACTGGGAACCGTGAAAGCGCAACTTCACCGCTCCAGAGAATTACTCTACGAAATTGCCGCTGGCAAACAAAAACACATTTGATGAACTCTGGCACTCAGCTTATCCAGTCTTATTTCCCAGAACTTACCGAAGCTCAGCTCGCCCAGTTCGACCTTCTTCAAGAGTTATACGATGATTGGAATTCCAAAATCAATGTAATCAGTCGCAAGGACATGGAGCATTTCTACTTGCATCATGTTCTGCATTCCCTTGGGATTGTAAAAGTGATGCCGTTTGAGCCAGGAACAAAGATTTTAGACATCGGCACTGGAGGTGGCTTTCCCGGGATTCCACTGGCGATTATGTTTCCCGATACACATTTCCATTTGGTGGATTCTATTGGGAAAAAGATCACTGTAGTAAAAGATGTGGTAAAGCAGCTGAAATTAACCAACGTAGAAGCTCAGCAAGCAAGAGCAGAGGAGTTGATCCGTAAATACGATTTTGTGATCAGTCGTGCAGTGACTCGTATGGCCACTTTTTATCCTTGGGTGAAAAACAAAATCCGCAAGGAAGACATCAACGAATATCCAAATGGCATCCTTTATCTCAAAGGCGGAGAAGTTGACGAAGAGATGGAGGAATTAGGAAAATCCTATGTGGTGTACCACTTGGAAGACTACTTCAAAGAAGAATTTTTTGAGACCAAAAAGGTAATTTTTATGCCTTGGGAGGATAAGAGGTAGGTAGAATGTTGGATGTTGAGTGACCGATGTTGGGATGTTAGGTGTCAGGTGAACGCTACTGCCTTCTTCTCACATAGATTAAAATAAATAGAATTGTATCTTCAAAGATACATTTTTAGACAAATATTGTATCTTTGAAAATACAATGCAGCAGCTCATTCGAAGATATCAAAGCTTACTCACTGGAATTGATTTGAATTTCAAAAGATCCCTTTCGAAAAAAATCAACTGGGATGCTCGGGCAATTGGCATAAAAGGTGCTCGTGGAACTGGAAAATCTACCTTGATGCTTCAACATCTCAAGACGGCAGATTATGGAGAAAAAGCGCTATACTTTTCGCTAGATGATCTATATTTCAAAACAACAACACTTCTAGAAACAGGAGAAAGCTTCTATCAAGCTGGCGGAAGGAAGCTTTTTTTAGATGAAGTTCACAAGTACCCCGACTGGCATCGAGAAGTCAAAAATCTATATGACTTTTACCCCGATCTTCAACTTACATTCTCAGGCTCATCCATTCTTGAGTTGCAGAAATCGACTGTGGACCTAAGCCGCAGGGTTCTGTTTTATGAGCTCACTGCATTATCCTTTCGAGAATTCCTTCAACTAAAGTACGACTGGGCCTTCCCTGCATATACTTTGGAGGAAATTCAAATCAACCATGTAGAGATCTCCCGAAGCATCAAACAAAAACTTGCGTCTCCACTACACTATTTTCAAGAATTTCTTTCCTATGGATCCTACCCTTTTTTCAAAGAAGGACTTACTGATTATAGCTATCGATTACAACAGATAATCAATATAATCATCGATTATGACCTTCCTGAAGCAAAAGACATATCCGTTAGCACACAAAACAAACTCAAAAAGCTTCTTTATATAATTTCTGAGTCTGTTCCCTTCACGCCAAATATCACCAAACTCGCAACTCAAATAGAAACAACTCGCCCAATTCTCCTTGAAATGCTTCACGTCCTAGAAGAAGCACGGCTCATTCGAAATCTCAGATCTTCTACTAAAGGAATTAGCCTGATGAACAAGCCAGAAAAAATCCTGCTTTCCAATGCTAATTTGATTAAATCTCTATCCGAGAAAGGCTGGAACTCTGGAAACATTAGAGAGACTTTTGCCCTCGACCAACTTCAAAACGCGGGCTTGAATATCACTCATCCCTCAAGAGGAGACTTTTTGGTCAATGAGGAAATTCTATTGGAAATCGGAGGAAAGAACAAAACACCAGCTCAAGTCGCTCATCACGAAAACCACCTCGTGTTTTCAGATGAATTAGAAATAGGCTGGGGAAAGCAGATCCCACTTTATTTGCTGGGATTTCTCTATTGAGAGTAAAAGCTATCCTTTTACAATCATTGAGAGAAAGATAAAAGTTGTACAATTTTAAAATAAAGTCTGTACAATTTCAAAATTAGATGTCCATTTGTAGCAAATGAATGTGATTAATCGACAGATATTCAACGCAATACGGGAATGTCAAAGTAAATACCCCATACAGGCAATCACTGGCCCAAGACAGTCAGGAAAGACTACGCTTTTACGAACGCTTTTCCCAGACTATCGCTATGTTAGTTTGGAAAATCCAGATAATCGGGATTTTGCGCTGAAAGACCCAAATGGCTTTCTGGCTGAGTACCACGATCAGGTGATCTTTGATGAAGTACAGCAAGCACCAGCTATATTTTCGTGCCTACAAACTCTTGTTGACAGTCGTCCTGATCGAATGGGCGGATTTATACTTTCCGGATCTCAAACTTTCACATAAAGGAGCGAATCACTCAGAGCTTAGCTGACCGAGTAGCTATTTTCAAGCTATTACCACTAGACACGAAGGAGCTATCATCAGCGAATTAGCTTGCAGAAGATCCTTTTGACCAGTTGATCACTGGGTTTTACCCTGCCATGTATGACAGGAAGATTTCACCAAGCGTATTTTACTCCAATTATGTCCAAACCTACGGCAATCGGGATGTGACAGAACTCATGGTTGTCAGAGATTTGAGACAATTTCAAAGTTTCCTGAGTCTCTGCGCAGCACGGGCAGGTCAATTTTTGAATCTAAGTGCCTTAGCAAATGAAGCAGGGATTTCTCAGCCCACAGCTAAATCCTGGCTTTTTCTACAACTCCAATATCCTCAAAAGGATTGGTGAATGCGGGTAGTTTGAACCAAAAAAGATCGTATGGAAAGGTAATCTTCTGGAGAGATTTTTCAATCCTTTCCTGATTTAACTTAACCACTTTTTTTACGGCATCTCACCCAGAGAATTAAAAAGTTTAAAAGTCTCAAGCTTAAGGTGCTATTCATTACTAGGTAAAAATCTCCGACAATTACCTCCGCTCCGCTTGTCTCCTTTCAGAGATTAGCCCTAATTTGAAGTCTCAATTCCCCAAGCTGTATGTATTTAATTTTTGATACGGAGACCACCGGTCTTCCCCGCGATTACAATGCCCCCATGTCCGATGTGGACAACTGGCCAAGACTTGTTCAGCTAGCCTGGCAACTGCATGATGCTAAGGGAAATCTGATTTCTAATCATAATTACATCATCCGTCCCGAAGGATTTACGATTCCCTACAATGCGGAGAAAGTTCACGGGATTTCCACCAAACGAGCTTTAGCCGAAGGACACGACCTGAAGCAGATCCTCGGAATATTTGAAGGAGACGTACAGAAAGCCACCTATTTGGTAGGACACAATGTCGAGTTTGATGTCAATGTAACAGGTTCGGAATACTACCGAGCTGAGGCTACTATGCCGTTGACAGCAAAGCAGCTGGACACCAAAGATATTTCCACAGATTTCTGTGCACTTCCCGGGGGTCGAGGAGGCAAATTCAAATGGCCAACGCTTACAGAGTTACATCATAAACTTTTTGGGAAAGGCTTCGGTGATGCCCACGATGCGGCTTATGATGTGGATGCTACAGCTCGCTGTTTCTTTGGCTTGATCACACAAGGAGTACAAGCTCCTGTGACTGGAATCGCAATTAAAGAAGTAATATACGAAGCACCTAAGCTGGAGGAAGCCAACTTCGCGCAAGCAAAAGATGCTCAGAAAGTCGCTGCGAAAGATGTACTAAAGCAGGCCGGTAAAGCGGATATCTCAGATCTTAAAGATGTTCCGTTTACACACCTGCACGTCCATAGTCAGTACTCCGTTCTTCAGGCCACCTGTGAGATTCCTGCCATGATTGCTCGCGCAAAAGAGTTGGGAATGCCAGCTATTGCGATGACTGATCACGGGAATATGATGGGCGCTTTCCACTTCGTGAAAGAAGCACTCGCAAAAGATATCAAGCCAATTTTGGGCTGTGAATTCAATCTTTGCCGCGACAGAAAAAACAAATCAAATAAGGATGACGGTTACCAAACTGTTCTCCTAGCAAAAAATAAAGCTGGTTATCACAACCTAGCAAAACTAGCTTCCTACGCCAATATCGAAGGTTTTTACTATTTACCCCGAATTGACAAAGAGCTTTTGGTTCAATACAAAGCTGATCTAATCGCTACCACTGGTGGGCTTTGGGGAGAGATTCCTTTCTTGATTTTGAACGTCGGAGAAACCCAAGCGGAAGAAGCTTTTGTGTGGTGGAAGGCCCAGTTTGGCGAAGATTTTTATGTAGAGCTCAATCGCCACGGCATCCCTGAGGAAGAGAAAGTAAATGAGGTACTGTTAGAATTTGCGCGGAAGTACGATGTGAAATATTTCGCAGCAAACAACTCTTACTACAGTGAGAAAACCGATGCAAAAGCGCACGATGTATTGCTATGCGTGAAAGACGGAGAGCTTTACGATAAGCCGAAAAAGTACATTGGTAAGCGTGGAAGAGAATTTCGCTACGGCTTCCCGAATGATGAATTCTACATCAAAACTCCCGATGAGATGAAAAAGCTCTTCGCAGACATGCCGGAAGCCATCGAATGTACCAATGAGATTACAGAGAAAGTAGAGACCTATAAACTCGCGCGAGAAGTCCTCCTTCCAGCCTTCGGAATTCCCGAAGAATTTAAGCACGCTGAAGATGAAGTCGATGGTGAAAAGCGCGGGGAAAATGCATATCTCAGACATTTAACCTATGAGGGAGCAAAAAAACGTTATCCAGAAATCACTTCAGAAATCGAAGAGCGCTTAGACTTTGAGCTAGCCACGGTCAAAAACACAGGCTATCCAGGATACTTCTTAATTGTACAAGACTTTATTGCAGAGGCGAGAAGAATGGGAGTTTCTGTCGGACCAGGTCGTGGATCGGCAGCAGGCTCGGCTGTCGCTTACTGTACTGGCATTACCAATATAGACCCCATCGCATACAATCTTCTATTCGAACGTTTCCTAAATCCTGATCGAGTTTCACTTCCTGATATTGACATTGACTTTGACGATGAAGGTCGCCAGTCAGTGATCGATTATGTGATCAGAAAATACGGCTCCAACCAAGTCGCACAGATCATCACCTATGGCACCATGGCTGCCAAATCTGCTATTCGAGATACCGCAAGAGTACTGAATCTCCCACTTGCCGAGGCTGGACGACTGGCTAATTTAGTCCCTGACATCAAACTGAAAGCACTCTTTGCACTGCAAGGAAACCGTGCTGCCATCTCTGACAAACTCAACGGCCAAAGCGAGATGATTGCCAAAGCAGATGAATTAATCAAGATCTCCAAAGGTCAGGATGATGCTGCCAAAACGATCAATCAAGCGACTATGCTAGAAGGATCTGTGCGAAACCTAGGAATACACGCGTGTGGCGTAATCATCACACCAGATGATATTACGAACTATGTCCCAGTTGCGCTTGCGAAGGATTCAGATATGGTTTGCACCCAGTTTGACAACTCTGTGGTAGAAGCTGCAGGTCTGTTGAAGATGGACTTTTTGGGTCTAAAAACCCTGACGCTTATAAAAACCGCGATCAGAATTGTAGAGGAAAGACATGGCATCGAGCTGGATGCCGATCATTTCCCGATAGATGATGTAAAGACTTATGAGCTTTTCCAGCGTGGTGAGACAGTCGGCATTTTCCAATATGAATCTGCGGGAATGCAGAAATACATGCGCGATCTGAAGCCTACAGTTTTTGCGGATTTGATTGCCATGAACGCCTTGTATCGTCCAGGCCCAATAGCATATATCCCTGCTTTTGTGAGAAGAAAACATGGAACGGAAGCGATCGAATACGATCTGGACGACATGAAGGAATACTTGGAGGAAACCTACGGAATCACAGTTTACCAAGAGCAAGTAATGCTTTTGTCCCAAAAACTCGCCGGATTCACTAAAGGTGAGGCGGACGTTTTGCGTAAAGCGATGGGTAAAAAGCAGAAGGATGTACTGGATAAGATGAAGCCAAAATTCATAGCACAGGCTTCTGCCAAAGGTCATGATGCCAAGAAACTTTCGAAGATCTGGACCGACTGGGAAGCCTTTGCATCCTACGCCTTTAACAAATCCCACTCAACTTGCTATGCGTGGATTGCCTACCAGACGGCCTATCTGAAAGCGCATTATCCTGCTGAATACCTCGCGTCAGTATTGAGTAATAACATGAATGACATCACTCAGGTGACGTTTTTCATGGAAGAATGTAAGCGGGCTGGAATCCCCGTCTTGGGTCCAGACGTGAATGAATCCAAAAACGGATTTACCGTAAATGCTGCCGGCGAAATTCGATTTGGAATGGCTGCGATCAAAGGTGCAGGTTCTGCTGCGGTGGATGCGATTATTAGTGAACGGGAGAAAAACGGCGCGTATAAAAACATCTTTGAATTTGCGAAACGAGTAAGCTCCAAAGCACTCAATAAGAAAACCATGGAAGCCTTGGCAATGGCAGGTGGATTTGATTGCTTCCCACAGCATCACAGAAGGCAATATTTAGAAGCTGCGGACAATGATTTAAATCTGATCGAAAAAGCAACAAAGTACGCTCAAAAAGTACAGCAGGAGGAAGAAAGTAATCAAGTTAGTCTTTTCGGAGGAGGCGCTGGCAATATGGAAGTTCCGCTTCCAACCATAGCTCCGATGGAGCCTTTCACGCAACTGCAGCAATTAAATATTGAGAAAGAAGTCGTTGGGCTTTACATTTCTGGGCATCCGTTGGATCAGTTTAGATTAGAAATCGAATCCTTTACAAATGCTGCTTTGCCTGATTTGACTGACTTGGAAAGTTTGAGAAATCGTAGCGATATCAAATTGGCTGGATCAGTTTCCACTTTTGCACACCGAACTACCAAAAACGGAAAACCCTTCGGCACACTTACACTGGAGGATTATCAAGGCGCATTCACCTTTTTCCTATTTGGAGATGATTATGTGAAGTTCAAAGAATACTTTATGCCGGGCTGGTTTTTGTTCATCAGTGGAACGGCGGCTAGTAAGCGCTGGGCAGAAAATGAGTTGGAGTTTAAGATAAGCAACATTACGCTACTCGATGAAATCCGTGGGAAAATGGTGAAGGGACTTCGGGTCAATATAAATCTGGATGATCTTACCCTTGATTTGATGGAGAAATTGCAGGCAATCACTGAGAAATACAAAGGAGATGCTAAGCTCTATTTTGATGTGATTGATCGCAAGGAGAATATTGCTCTAGAGCTGTTATCTAAAAGATTCTCTATTAATCCAAGCTCAGAAATGATCATGGAATTGAAGCAAATTCCTGAGGTGATGTATAAGGTGGTATAAATGTATACATGAAGTGTCCTCGATTAACCTAGATTTGTTATTTCCATGGGCTTGAAAGACCGATGTTGGGTGACCGATGACCAATGCTACCTCAACGCAAACTTCAAAGATTGATATTTGAGTTTTGCGTATTAAAAAATTAGGTTTAACTGCAAAAGCATTATGTAGTCATCATCGTCATTATCAATTGATCCTAGACAAAAAAATTAATCCAATCGGAACTTATTAATCTTCAATTCCCTTTCAGTTCTATATTTGAAAAAATAAGAAACGTTAAACTAAACATACAATGGGAAAAGCGATAGAATTAACCGACGCTAACTTTGAAGAAATCATTAATTCTGATAAACCAATTCTGGTTGACTTCTGGGCTGAATGGTGTGGGCCATGTAAGATGATCGGTCCATTAGTAGAGGAACTTGCGGGAGAATATGATGGCAAAGCTATCATTGGCAAAGTAGATGTGGATGCAAATCCAACTATTTCCGCGAAGTTTGGAATCAGATCTATCCCTACTCTTTTGATTTTCAAAGGTGGTGAGATAGTAGACAAGCAAATAGGAGCAGTTCCAAAATCTGTTCTGGCACAAAAAATAGATGCCCAACTTTAATAGTTGACTAAATTACAATCAGAGCCGCAAAGAATTCCTTGCGGCTTTTTTTTATCTTCATACTTTATGGCCGAGCAGTTAATTTCTTTAGATGATTTTTGGAGTTTGCGAGATCAATTCCCGATGCTCGATGCGAGAAGTGAAGGGGAATTTGAACAAAGTCACATTCCCAACTCTATCAATATCCCAATTCTAAATAATTCAGAAAGAATAGTCGTAGGGACACTATATAAAGAAAGGGGATCGGAAGAAGCTACTATCAAAGGTTTTGAACTAGTCGGACCACGCTTTCATTTGATTTTAAAAGAAGTTTTAAAGAAATTTCCAGAGAAAAAAATACTCATCTATTGCTGGCGTGGAGGAATGCGTAGCCAAATCCTTTCTTGGCTATTAACCATGGTGGGCTTTGAGGTTTTTAGACTCAAAGGCGGCTATAAAACCTACCGAACCTACAGTTTTGATTTGGTCAGAAGAGAATGGGTTCTCATTGTTTTAGGAGGAAAAACCGGGACAGGGAAAACCAGATTGCTACAGAGCCTTCAGGAATCAGACGAGCAAATTATTGATTTGGAAGGCTTGGCAAATCACAAAGGATCTTCCTTTGGTTCCATCGGACAGCCCGCTCAGCCTACCGTGGAGCAATTTGAAAATCTATTTGCAGAAGCTTTGCGCAAGCAAAATCCGAAAAAGCCTATCTGGATAGAAAACGAAAGTCGAAAAATCGGCAGATTAATTCTACCTGACAAATTCTACCTTCAAATGTTGGCAGCACCTCTCATAGACATTCTGAAAACTGATGAAGAGCGAGTCGAGCTTATTGCTGAAGAATATGCCGTATTGCCTGCTGATGAATTAATCCTTGCTGTCTTGCGTCTGAAGAAGCGATTAGGGGGGTTGCGTACATCTCAAGCGATAGAGGCAATCGTAGAAGGAAATCATGCCGAATGGATCTCAAACATGCTTATCTACTACGACAAAGCCTACATATTTGACTTGGAAAAGCATGCCGAAGGCAAGACTATCCAATTAGATCTACGTGGGATCGATCCCGATACATCCATCAAAAAACTACTTGAAGCAAAAACACAATTCCATGGAAAATACACCAACAAGACTGACTGAATGGGGTGAAGGTTCTGGCTGCGGTTGCAAAATCGCTCCGGCTATTTTAGACCAGATTCTAAGTTCAAGTGGCTCATTTAGTCAATCGGATCCAAATTTATTGGTTGGCAATTCAGGGAAAGATGACGCGGCTGTTTATCAGGTATCTGAAGATTTGGCAGTGATAAATACGGTGGATTTTTTCACACCTATCGTAGATGATCCCTTTGACTTTGGGAGAATCGCTGCCGCAAATGCACTTTCAGATGTGTATGCTATGGGTGGAAAACCAATTTTCGCCAATGCGATTCTAAGCTGGCCAGTAGAAAAGCTCGCGCCTGAACTTGCCGCTAAAGTAATGGAAGGAGCAAAAGCAATATGTAAAGCTGCAGGAATAGAATTGGCTGGAGGACATTCCATCGCTGCAAAAGATCCAATTTTTGGACTGTCGGTAAATGGCATAGTGCACCCTCATAAAATCAAAACCAACAGCGGCGCTAAGTCGGGGGACCTTATTTACCTCACCAAGCAGCTTGGAGTAGGCGTATTGGCAACAGCCCTGAAGCGTCAAAAAATCTCCGAGAAGGACTATATGAGTTTATTGGATACAGCTTGCAGATTGAATTCCATTGGAGAAATTCTGGGAAATCACGAAGAAGTCCACGCCATGACAGATGTGACTGGATTTGGACTGTTAGGGCATTTGATAGAAATGTGCGAAGGCGCAGGACTTTCCGCAGAAATTGATCTCAAAAAACTTCCGATGATCGAAGGTGTGCAAGAGTACATCAATCAGTTTATTTTTCCTGACAACACCTACCGAAATTGGAATGCCTATAGCGCCAAAACCAAGGGCGTGGTGGGAATGGACTTGGTCAAACTTTGTGATCCTCAGACAAGCGGGGGATTAATGCTTGCCGTAGATCCTGAAAATAAAGCTTGGTTTGAGGATTCGATGAAGCAGCAAGACCAAGTCATTTGGGAAATTGGTCAGTTCACAGATAGGAATGAATTTGTGGTAGAAGTGATGCCATAGTATTACTTATTATTATCTTAACCCAACTATCACCCCAAACCCACCATGCTGAACCCAAAAATCCTTTTCTCATTAATCTTCCTCTTATCTTCTATTACGCTCTATGCACAACAAGTCCCAGAGGGAACTTCCAGTGAGCTAGTAATCCTCAACGTAAAATCTGGAGAACAAAAAACAATCTTAAAAGAAATCAGACATTTCGAAGCTCCAAATTGGTCCAGAGACGGTAAATTCTTGCTCATTAATTCCGGTGGATTTCTTGAGAAAATAGATTTAGATGGGAATAAACTAGGACAAATTCAGCCAGATAAAATCTCTCGGGCGAATAATGATCACGGGATAAGTTTCGATGGGAAACTTCTGGTAATCAGCAAAAGCGATCAAGACTTTGGATCCCGAATCTATACCGTCCCTCTTGCTGGAGGTGAGCCAAAATTAATCACACCAGACCATCCAAGCTATTGGCATGGCATTAGTCCAGATGGCAAAACACTGGTTTATTGCGCTGAACGAAATGACCTTTGGGATATTTACTCCATCCCAACAGCCGGAGGTACAGAGAAAAGAATTACAGATGCAGAAGGTCTTGATGATGGCCCTGAATATTCTTATGATGGCAATTGGATTTACTTCAACTCCAACCGTACAGGAAGAATGCAAGCCTATCGAATGAAACCCGATGGCACTGGTGCCGAGCAACTAACGAATGATTCATTGGACAATTGGTTTCCACATCCGTCTCCAGACAATAAATCAGCAGTAATTATTTCATACCTAAAAGATCAGAAAGGTTCTCACCCGTTTGGCAAAGATGTCAAGCTTCGCTTGCTAGACGTCGAGACAAAAGAGATCAAAGATCTAACGGAAGTTTTCTACGGAGGGCAAGGGACGATCAACGTGCATAGCTGGTCACCCGATGGAGAATGGATAGCTTTTGTGAGGTATCATAAGCCATGATTACACAAGCGGCGACACACCGCCTGACACCATGAATTTCATCACGTCAGAGCTTTTGACCCCAACTAGAGGCGTTACTTTATCCCTAGGTACCAAGAACACATTTCCAGAGACATTATAGCTGTGTGGAAAATAAACGGCTACCATGTCCGCCTCACCGACTACTGACATGTCATCCTGCGTAATAAACCCCAATCGGATAAGTGTATCGCTAAGTTGCACTTTGACTGGGGAGGAGAATTTCTTCTTATCCCCTACAAAAGCCCCCATCAAATCCTTAATGCTAGTGTAAATTATATTTACTAATGGAATCTTGACGAGTCCCCGCTCAAACCAGTCAAAAATAGGCTGAGCAAAAAATAAGCTCGCCAGATATCCCACGAAGGTGATTAACGCTAAGACCATCAAAATCCCAATTCCCGGCAAGGGAACTGGAATCAGATTATCCAGGAAAAGGATCGTTTGATAGATGATATAGAGTGTCACTGCTAAAGGAATGACGAATAGCAGACCTCTGAGAAAATAAGAAATTATGCGCCTATATGTAAATGACATGGTTGTAAAATAAAAATCCTGATTATTACTCAATAATAATCAGGATTTATGCTTGAAAATACTTTCTGTTTATTTTTCTCCAGAATTAATCAGGAAGGATTTTTACTTTCACACTTTTGTAATAGATCACAGATTTGGGATCGTGAGCCTGAAGTGCAATAGTACCATGATCAACTTTTTTGACACCTAGATCTCCTTTACGATTCTCATCTTTAGACTGGTCATAGACATTGACAGTTTCTCCGTTGATTTTCACGGTTACGATATCACCTTCTACGATGATATGCTCCGTGTACCATTCGCCATCTTTCACATAGACATCTTTCACATCTTGGAAGGAATATACACTACCAGTTTTTCTCCAGTCAGTGTGGCTTTGGTTCACCTGGATTTCATAGCCTACATTTGGCCAGCCACCTTCTTGATATTCTGTATGAATAAAAATACCTGAGTTTGCTCCCGGCATGGTCTTCACCTCAGCGATCACTTCGAAATTATTGAAATCATGACTAGCTACTTCTCCCATATAAAAAGCATGACCACGCGGCCCTGCTACTTTGATTACACCATCTTCCACTTGGAAAGATTCGGAATTTTCAGAGATCTTCCAGCCATCAAGGTTTTTACCGTTGAAAAGCTCTATCCAGTCACCACTTTGGGCGGAAACTGAAAAAGAGAATGCCAGAAAGCATAAGAGGGTCAAAAGAGTTTTCATAAGACGGGGGTTTATTGGTTCAGTAAGTTTAAAGGTAAAAGTTACAAGCAAATTGATTAAAATCAATTACCACTAAAAACAAAAGCTCTGAGATACTTTCCCAGAGCTTTCAAATATATTCTCAAACTGAATGTGATTACAAATCAATACCCATGAAGGACATAAATGCCAATCCCATTAATCCAGTCAACAGCATGGTAATACCCAAACCTTTCAGGCCATTCGGCACATGAGAATATTTTAACTTCTCGCGAATTGCAGCCAAGGCCACAATTGCCAACAACCATCCAATACCTGAACCAAAACCATAAACCGTAGATTCGGCCAAAGTATAATCTCTCTGAGCCATGAAAAGTGATCCACCTAGAATGGCACAGTTTACTGCAATCAAAGGAAGGAATATTCCCAATGCTCCGTAAAGTGCTGGGGCAAATTTCTCGACGATCATTTCTACCAGCTGAACCATAGCAGCTATGATGGCGATG
Source organism: Algoriphagus antarcticus (assembly GCF_002150685.1). Lineage (GTDB taxonomy): Bacteria > Bacteroidota > Bacteroidia > Cytophagales > Cyclobacteriaceae > Algoriphagus > Algoriphagus antarcticus. The sequence goes on along the minus strand of NZ_MSSW01000027.1, from coordinate 105,301 downwards.
AACATGATAAATTGCAAGAATGAAAGGTCAATCTCAGCTAAACTAGGGCTAATCCAAACCAGTGCTCCTTCTTTCAGCACGTATTCGTTTAGCATCCAGTTCGTAGGAACCGTAACTGTCAATACAAAAATAACAGCAGCACCAAGTCCCATGGCAGTACTTACTTTTTTGGAAACAGCCAAAAATGAACACATTCCAAGGAAGTAAGCGAAAATCATATTGTCGATAAAGATCGACCGAATACCTAAATTAAATAAATCCATTTTTTCGCTAATTAATTAGTGTTCAACATAACCTGTCTTGGTACGCTGTACCCAGATGATGATTCCCAAAATCATAAATGCCCCAACAGGAGACACCATTAATCCATTCGTGGCCAATGTGAAGTCCGGTCCAAATAAACCAGAGATATAATCGTAAATAGGCAGACCAAACAAAGATCCTGAGCCAAACAATTCTCTAAAGAATGCAACGGCTAATATAATCCAAGAATACCCCAAAGCAGATCCAAATCCATCCAATACTGAGTCGTATGGTTTATTGCCCATAGCAAATGCTTCCAACCGTCCCATGACGATACAGTTGGTAATGATAAGTCCTACGAAAACGGATAGTTCCTTATACATATCAAAGGCGAAAGCCTTCAATAACTCGTTTACCAAAGTTACCAAAGTGGCTACTACGGCTAGCTGTACTATAATTCTAACACGTCCAGGAACAGTATTTCTCATCAAAGAAATCACGAAGTTGGACATAACAATCACAAATATTACAGCTATTGCCATAACAAGCGTAGGTTTCATCTGGGTAGTAACTGCCAAAGCAGAACAAATCCCCAATACCTGAATTGTCACTGGATTATCATCCACTAAAGGATCTGATATTAATTTCTTCCTTCGCTTAGACAATAAAGCCTCGGCGGGCTTTTTCGCAATCGCTTTTTCTACAGTTTCAGCACTCATGTCTTTAAAATTCTTGAGTTGATAATTTGTTTAAAGTACAGCTACAGTGGTAGATGACTTTTTAGTTTCTATGTAAGCTTGATAATAACCAAGATAGTTCTCGAGCATATTATTAACACCTTTTGCAGTAATCGTAGCACCTGACATTCCGTCTACTTTGTGTGGACTTCCGGAGTAATCATAACCTTCACCCTTTTGCATCTCTACTGCTACTAGATTTCCAGATTCGTCATAGATTTCCTTTCCAACGTAGCGAGACTGTACTTCTTGTTCAGTAATCCGTGCACCAAGTCCAGGTGTCTCACCAGCATGTGCTAAAGTGATACCTCCTACAGTATTCATATCGGTATCCAAAGCTATATATCCCCAGATAGCATTCCAAAGTCCTGCACCATAAAGTGGCAAAACGTAATTTGCTACATCTTCTGGATTGCCTTCAGCATGATAAATATAAACCGGAAACAGTCTTTCCTCTTTTGGCTTCTTATAATTTTTGGCTATGTCCACAGTCTCAGCTGTCACTGCGACTCCATCTCGCTCTTTCACTTCCTTACCATTGATATCTACTACAATAGTAGATACTCTGCTTTCATAATATGAGTTGACTTCTTCCGGAGTCATTACAGCAATCTCTTCTCCAGGGATCAATGCACCAAGTATCTGCTTTTTGTTATCTAAAGCCATAGCTTCCTTCTGCTTAGGACCTAACACCTGCGAAGTACCTGACAGAAGTAATCCCAAAACCACCGTCAGTATGACGGAGAACGTAATAATATATGTATTAGACTGTTGCACGTTGTAACCTCCTTGTTTTATTTGCCTTAACTATATAATAATCGATGAGTGGAGCGAACACGTTCATGAATAGAACTGCAAGCATGATTCCCTCAGGATATGCTGGATTAGTCACTCGAATGATCACAGTTAGGATTCCGATCAAAAGACCGTATATCCATTTGCCTGTTTCTGTTTGTGAGGCAGATACCGGATCAGTTGCCATAAAGACGATACCAAATGCCAAGCCACCCATTACCCAGTGATATTGAGGAGGCAAAGCCATGTATTCATTTACCGCCAAAAGATTCATTACAAATCCCATGATATAAGCTCCTGCAAAACCGGAAACTATAATCTTCCAGCTACCTACTCCTGTTCCTATTAGAATCAGGGCTCCTACCAAAGCCATTAAAGTTGATGTCTCACCAATTGAACCTGGAATCCACCCCATAAACATATTTGTAAAATTGAATAGACTCTGATTGAGTGCTTCCACATTATGCAAATTCAATGCTTCTACAGCAGACTGGGTTCCATCTACACCTGCATTATACACTACAGCAAGAGCTGTAGCTCCAGAGAAACCATCCACTGGCGTCCTATCTCCTAAGTAAGTCCAAACCTGATCACCGGAAATCTGTGCAGGATAAGCGAAATACAAGAATGCTCTTGCCGTCATAGCGACATTAAGAATGTTCATCCCGGTACCACCAAATACTTCTTTTGCTATCACTACTGCGAATACAGTAGCCAAAGCAACTTGCCACAGGGGCGTAGTAGCTGGCACAACCAATGGAATTAGCATACCGGTTACCAAGAAACCTTCGTTGATTGGGTGCTTTCGTATCACTGCGAAAATCGCTTCTACAATACCACCAGCTGCATAAGCAACAATAATGATAGGTAAAACCAACTTTACTCCGACCCAGGTTTTGTCACCAAAATCTTCCCAAAGTCCTGTAGTCCCGCCAGTAGCCAAAAAATGCTGATGGCCTGTGTTATAAATACCAAACAGCAAACATGGAATCATGGCGATTACCACCGTGATCATCATTCTCTTTAGGTCAATGGCATCTTTTACTTGTGCACCTTTGATACCTGTAGTATGCTTAGGGCTAAACATGAATGTCTCCCCTGCCTCAAATGCGTAATATAGACTTTCAAGCTTTCCACCTTTTTCGAAAAGTGGCTTCTGCTTGTCCAATAAATCTCTTAGAAACTTCATATGGATTAACTGTATTGGATTAATTCAATTCCTTTTCTCACCAACTCCTGCACGGGATGCTTTGACACATCCACAAACTCACAAAGAGCTAAATCTTCTTCCACGATCTCATAGATCCCCAATTCTTCTATTTCGTCATAATCCTCCGCCATAATGGCTTTCAAAAGATAAACTGGAAGTATATCCATTGGAGTAACTGATTCAAAAACACCAGTCTGCACGAATGCTCTTTCTTCTCCTCTGCCGTTGGAATCCAAAACGAATTCTTTGTTTGGAGTAAGGAAAGAAAGCAACCCAAGTGCTCTATGGTAGCTCAATCTAGTGGTAGGCTTTGCCCAACCCATGAATTCGTAGTAATCACCTTCTGGAATTACTGTAATCTGGTTGTGATAAAAACCAAGAAAACCTTCCAATGAAATCTTTTCTCCCGTCAGGACATTTCCAGATACCACTCTTACATGACCTGAATTAAGATTTCCTTTCACGAAAGTAGAAACACAAGCTCCGCTGTAAGTCTTTACATAAGCAGCCTTAGTCAGTTCAGACCCGGTAACAGCGATAACTTTCGAAGCATCGTAAATACCTTCCAAAATAAATTTGCCGATCTGAGCTACTCCAGAAGGAGAGACAGTCCAAGCAATTTCACCTTTGTTCATAGGGTCAAGGTGATGAATCTGAACGCCTACATTACCAGCAGGGTGTGGGCCAGAGAACTTATTCATTTGTGCGCCTTTCAAATTTGAAAAAACCGCTGGAACAGCCTTAGAACCATCAATATTCAAATGAACCTTGCCACTTGTCAGTTTAGCCAATGCCTCTATGCCTGCCTGAAGATATCTCTCTTGTCCCTTCAACGCAAAAGCACAATCAGGAGCCAAAGGATGCGTATCAAAAGCAGATATGAAAATACTCTTCGGAGTATCAGCAGGATTTGCTACTACACCGAAAGGTCTTTGGATGATATTTGGCCATATACCACTTGCCGCCAATTTAGCTGCTAAAGCATCTCTATCCAGAGAAGCAATATCAACTTGACCAAACTGCTCGTAAGTGATGGTAGCATCCGCCAAAATACTGACTTCAAGTAATTTGCGACGATCTCCACGCTTCACTTCGACAACTTTGCCGGAAACAGGAGCCGCATAAATTACTTGATCCAATGCTTTGTCGATCAGGATTGGAGTACCTGCCTTTACGGTATCTCCTTCATTGACTAGAACTTTTGGGCGTTGGAGCCCTATAAAGTCTGTCGGCTTAATTGCGAAGGTTTGCGCCCGGGCGAAATCAGCAAGCTCTTGCTTAGCCTTTCCCACCATGTTGATGTCAAAACCTTTCTTAAGCTTCACTATTTTAGACATATCTGTTTTTGAACTATGAGCTTTTGAAAAACGCCCCAAATCTAATGAATAACCTTTTTAATTTGAGGGTATATGAACTTTAATGTTTGAACTTTTGGAAGAATGGCATCCTGACTTTTTAAATATCTCTAATTTATACTGAAAGAACTCCTTCTTCGAGTGATTCCACATAGGATTTGACTTGCTCCATCAACCACATTGGGGTAGAAGTTGCTCCACAAATCCCAACTTTTTCATCTTTTTGAAACCAGTCAGGATTTATTTCTGTCTCGTTTTCTATGAAGTAGCTTCTTTCATTTTGCCCAAGACAAACTTGATACAATGCTTTTCCATTGGAGCTTTTTTTGCCTGACACAAACAAGATCACGTCATTTTCCTGAGCATACCTGTGTAATTGTGGTTCACGATTAGAAACTTGACGACAGATAGAATCATTTGCGTTGAAAGTCTCCCGACTCAATTCTTTTTGAGTGGCCTGGATTCGCTTTTCTATTTTCTGGGAAATCTCATAAAAGCCTTTGGTGCTTTTGGTAGTCTGACTGAAGAGGGTCACTGGTCTGGTAAAATCTATTTTTTCCAAATCAGCGTCTTCCATCACTACTATGGCTTTTTCCAGTGTCTGACCAGTCAAGCCAATTACTTCTGCGTGGCCTTTTTTGCCATAAATCACAATTTGACCTTCCTCACGCTCCATCTTGTCGAAAGCGCTTTTCACTCGATGTTGCAGCTTCAGCACAACTGGGCAAGAAGCATCAATCAACTCAATGTTATTTTGTAGGGCAGTTTTGTAGGTCTCAGGCGGCTCACCATGCGCACGAATCAATACCTTGCAGTCATGCAATCCTGAAAGTTCCTCGCGATTTATCACCACCAAACCTTTTGCGCTTAGACGAGAAACCTCCATGTCATTATGGACGATATCGCCTAGGCAATACAGCTGGTCGCTTTGCTCCATCTCATCCTCTGCCATTTTGATGGCAAATTCGACGCCGAAGCAATACCCAGAGTTTTTATCAATGGTTACCTGCATAGCTTTCTTGTTTATCAATGATTTGTCTTGCCGCGTGCACAATCTTTGCTACCTGCTCATCAAAGGAAATATCACTTGTATCTATTTCGATCGCATCAGCCATCTTTTTCAATGGACTCTCTGATCTAGAAGAATCTATTCTGTCTCTTTCTGCCAAGTTTTTCTTGATGGCTTCCAATTTGACAAGTTCACTCTTTGACAGCAATTCCTGCTGCCGTCTTTCTGCACGTATGTCCAGATTGGCAATCATAAATACTTTTAATTCCGCCTCAGGAAATACTACTGAGCCAATGTCTCTACCGTCCATGACTACTCCCTTTTTTTTCCCAAGCTTTTGCTGCTGGGTCACTAATATCTTTCTTACAGCTCCTACAGTGGCTATTTCACTTACTTTCTCAGTGATGCGCATAGTTCGGATCTTTTTATCAACATTTAACCCGTTCAGATAAGTTTCCTGATGGCCTGAGTCGGGATTAGTGTGAAAAGAGACCTCAAATGACCCCAATGCTTTTTCCACATCGTGTGGGTTGGTAGGAGAAAGGAAATTGTCCAAAAAATATAAAGTCGCCGCTCTATACATGGCTCCGGAATCAATGTAAGTGTATCCCAGATCCTTTGCAACTGCTTTGGCCGTGGAGCTCTTCCCACATCCCGAATATCCATCAATGGCGATGACGATTTTATTCATTCAAAAAACCCGCTTGATTCGTTTTTTTATTACTGCGCAAATATAGTAGTTTTAATCTAAACCTATCTCCAAACCGTGGAATCGAATCGCTTATAAAGATTCTCTCCATTTAATTTTCCAGCACATTTCTATGCAGATCCAAGGTCAATTCGTAGACATCCCAAACCGTGAAATCTATTCTGTTTCTCTCAGTTTCATGGAAGGCAAAATATCCAAACTGGAGAAAATCGAAGCTGATCCATCCTTGCCTTATTTAATGCCGGGATTTATCGATGCACACGTGCATATAGAATCTTCTATGCTTGTCCCTTCGGAATTTGCCAGACTTGCCGTAGTTCATGGTACGGTGGCCACAGTCTCCGATCCGCATGAAATCGCCAATGTTTGTGGTATGCAAGGAGTCGAATATATGATCGAGAATGGAAAACAGGTTCCTTTCAAATTCTATTTCGGAGCTCCTTCTTGCGTTCCTGCTACACCTTTCGAGACAGCCGGCGGAGAAATCGATTCAGCGGATATAGAAAATCTGATGTCTCGTCCTGAGATTCATTACTTGGCAGAAATGATGAACTGGCCTGGCACAGTGAATCGGGATGAACTGGTGATGGAGAAAATCCGAATCTCAAAGAAATATGGAAAACCAATAGACGGACATGCTCCTGGACTAAAAGGAGAACTTGCAGAAAAGTACGTAAATGCAGGGCCAAGTACCGATCATGAGTGCTTTACGGCTGAGGAGGCTTTGGGGAAATTAAAGCTCGGGATGAAAATCGCTATCCGTGAAGGTTCCGCTGCGAAAAACTTCGAGGCGCTGATAGATCTCATCGATAGATATCCTGAGATGATTATGTTTTGCTCGGATGATAAGCATCCGGATAATCTGGCGGTTTCACATATCAATGAACTAGCCGCCCGAGCTATTGCAAAAGGCAAGGATGTATTTAACGTACTTCAGGCAGCTTGCCTAAATCCAATCGCTCATTACTCTCTAAATGTGGGACAACTCAGAGAAGGCGATCCTGCAGATTTTATTCTGGTGAAAGACTTAAAAGATTTCCAGGTCATCAGCACCTATATAAATGGAGAGAAAGTGGCAGAAAATGGAAAAACACTGATTCAGCCTATCCAGAACGACATCATCAATAATTTCCATACTTCTCTCAAAAAACCCGAAGACTTTCAGATCAAAGCAAAAGGGGCTAAAGTCAGAGTGATAGAAGCCTTGGATGGGCAATTGATTACCCCAGAAATCTCCGGTGAGATTCTAATCAAAGATGGATATGCAGAATCAAATCCTGCCAAAGACATCTTGAAAATCACAGTGGTGAATCGCTATCAAGATGCTCCGCCAGCTGTCGCATTTATCAAAAACTTTGGGTTAAAAACTGGAGCAATTGCATCTTCCGTAGGGCATGACTCTCATAATATCATCGCAGTAGGAATCGATGATGAATCCATCTGCAAAGCTGTCAATCTGATCATCAAAGCTAAAGGCGGAGTTTCTGCAGTTTCTGGAGACCAAGAAGATATACTTCCTCTACCTGTCGGAGGAATCATGTCTGCATCCGACGGCTACGAAGTTGCAGCCGCTTACACCCGAATAGACAAAATGGCGAAGGATATGGGAGCAACCTTAAATTCTCCTTTTATGACACTGAGCTTTATGGCTTTGTTGGTGATCCCAGACTTGAAGTTGAGTGACAAGGGATTGTTTAATGGGCAGCGGTTTGAGTTTGAGGAGGTTTTTATTTCGTAGTAAGAAAAAACCTGCCAGATTTTCAAAATCTGGCAGGTTTAGTTGGTCTATACTCCGACGTAAAGTGGAATTCTATCACAGAATTATTGTCAATCACCATTTTAATAATGGCCTATTTAACGGGCAGCAGTTTGAGTGTGAAGACGTGTTTTTAAAAGCTCACTAGTCCTCCATGTTTATGAAAAATATGACCGACAATCTTGTATCTCAAATTAAAAAAGCTCATTCTATTGGAAGTATAGTGACGATGATCTGCTTTGTAGCAAGTTTCCTTATAAGCAGAGTTAATGGTTTTAAATTCCTAATTCTCCCAATACTTATCATCGTTTCATTAACGATTATTATATCTACTTTTTACCTTATAAAAAGCCTGAAACACAAGGAAAAAATCGAAAAACCACTCAACAATAACATTGCGTTCATCGTCCGAATACTCGTAAACGTAGCAATACTTGCACTTTATCTCTATTAAGAAAAGTGAAATTCTTAATACTCCGAAGTAAAGTGGAATTCTATCTCAGGATGATTATCAATTACCATCTGAAACGAATGTTTTTCATGGACATAAATTTAAGTTTGAAACCTTATTTTTTACTGATTTCTAATTCTTTAAAATATTTTTATAAATCAGTTGATTTTTTACCCTCCCCTACCTATACTGCTAGTGATCTATTGGCCAACTGATAGGGAAGACGAATCCGCTTACTCAAAGGGGTTTTCTAAGTTAAATTTTAATTAAAATGAAAAAATTAATTTTATTTTCGGGCGTATTGGCGATGAGCACATTTGCATTTGTCAGTCCTTCAATGGCAGTCGAAGATTGCACAAGATGTAGCTCAGGCAGTGATGAGTGCTCAAGAGTAATTTCCGAAGAAGAGAATGAGGAAGGTGACCCCGTTACCACTATCCATATTTTCTACGGCAAAGCAAGCCCATGTTAAATCATTTTAACCTTTGGTGGGAAAAGTTTTCTCGCCATTTTTTACAATCCTATGAAAAAGATTTTCGCATTTATACTAATTCTATCTTCTTGTACTACTTCAAGGGATTCGGAATCCTTCTTCAATGACTTCCCAAAAGAAATAGACCTAAAAGGTGAATATTTAGGTTTCTCAGCTAAGTTAAACCAAGCCTTTGATATAGAATTAGCAAATAATCAGTTAATAGTTTCAGATCCAGATGAATTTCATTTTAAAATATTCAATCTAGATAACAGCAATAGCTTACGTAGATTTGGGAAAATCGGAGAAGGGCCTTGTGAGATAATCTTCCCTACTACAATTCAAAAAATAGGGTCTGAATCAAATACAATTGGATTATATGGTAGAAAAAACTGGAAGTATCAAGAAGTAGATATTAAGGTCGATAGTGATATAGCCATAGATTCCTGTTTTAATCAAACATCTAAGTCATTCAATTTCAATTATCAAAAACTACTAAAAATAGGTGATTCTACCTTTTTTGGTACTGGAATATTTGATTTAAAATTTGCATTGGCAAAAGCAAATTCTAATGAAGTTGAAGTCTTGGATATCCCCTACCCGTTCACGGATGGAAATGCACAGTTAGGTAATATTCCAATGAGTCAACAAGGAGATCTTATTTTAAAACCATCTGGAGATAAAATACTATGCACCACTAAATATGCTCCATACTTTGAAATATTAAATATTAATGGAGATACGGAGATAAAATCTTCTTATGTATTTGAAGGTTGGGCTCCAGAAACAAAACCTAATGATGATGAAAAAAGCATATCTTCAAACCTTAATCAGGAAAACAAATTTGGTTTTATATCAAGCTCAGTAACAAATAATTACATCTATCTCCTTTTCTCTGGAAAAGATTTCTCCGTCGATCCTTATCTAAGTGAAATAATGCTAGTATATGATTGGGAGGGGAATAAAATAAAGAGATTGAATTTGGATCATGAAGTAGAATTTATTACTGTTTCAAGTGATGATGACTTTCTAATATCCTATCATGATGATGGGAAGCCCAACTTGACCCGCTACGAATTAGATTAACTTTAAACTTCTTAAAAAACCCTCCAGATTTTAAAAATCTGGAGGGTTTTTCATATCAATACTCCGAAGTAAAGTGGAATTCTATCTCAGGGTAATTATCCATTACCATCTGAAGCCAGGCTTTTGACTCGGCCATAAAGACCAGTTTACCGTCTTTATCATGGGCGATGTGACGGTTTTTGGAGCGAACAAATTCATCCAACTGCTTTTTGTCCTTGCTCGTGATCCAGCAGGCTTTGTATAGGTTCATCGGATGAAATTCTACAGTAGCATTGTATTCGTTTTTCAATCGGAACTGGATTACTTCAAACTGAAGTTGCCCGACTGTTCCGACTACTTTTCTAGAACCCATATCGAAGGTGAATAGCTGCGCGACTCCTTCCTCCATGAGTTGCTTCAAGCCTTTTTCGAGCTGCTTAGTCTTCATAGCATCCTTATTCACCACTTCTCTGAAAATCTCCGGGGAGAAACTTGGGATCCCGACAAACTGCATGTCTTCTCCATCAGTCAGTGTATCCCCTATCTTTAGATTCCCTGTATCATACAATCCCACAATATCTCCCGGATATGCCTCGTCGATCATTTCCTTATCCTGAGCCATAAATTGCGTTACATTGGAAAAGCGCAAGGGCTTCGGCCCTCTTACGTGATTGTAAGGCTTATTTCGCTCAAAAGTTCCTGAACAAATTCTCAAGAAAGCTATTCTATTTCGGTGATTCGGATCCATATTCGCGTGGATCTTAAATACAAAACCTGAGAACTTCTTCTCGTCAGGCTTGACTTCACGATCCTCCGTTCTGCGGCTCTTCGGAGCTGGAGCTATTTTGATAAAGGTATCCAGCATCTCATTGATGCCGAAGTTATTCACTGCTGAGCCAAAGAAAACCGGCGCAACTTTTCCCTCCAAATATTCAGTAGGATCAAACTCAGGATAAACTCCCTCGATCAATTCCACATCTTCACGCAGTTGGTCTGCATAGCTCTTTCCTATTAATTTTTCCAATTCTGGATCATTCACATCTTCAAATGACTGACGAACATCACTAAGCTTTCGCTGCGATGGGGTAAAAAGATTGAGTTTATGATCAAACAAATTGTAAACTCCTTTGAAGCTTTTCCCCATGCCAATAGGCCAGGAAAGTGGGCGGCACTGAATGTTCAACTTCTGTTCAACTTCTTCGATCAACGAGTAGGGATCGCGCCCTTCTCTATCGAGTTTGTTGATAAAACAGATCACCGGAGTATTTCTCATCCGACAAACTTCCATGAGTTTCTCCGTCTGAATCTCCACTCCTTTCACACAGTCAATCACCATAATTACAGAATCGACTGCAGTAAGTGTGCGATAGGTATCTTCAGCAAAATCCTGGTGACCGGGGGTATCAAGTAAGTTGATCTTGATGTCTTTGTATTCAAAACCCATGACAGAAGTCGCTACGGAGATACCTCTTTGCTTTTCTATTGCCATCCAATCCGACTTGGTAGCGGTATCGATTTTATTCGATTTCACCGCGCCTGCCGTCTGGATAGCACCACCAAAAAGCAGCAACTTCTCAGTCAAAGTTGTCTTGCCTGCATCAGGGTGAGCAATAATGGCAAAGGTTCTACGCTTCTGGATTTCTTCTTTCAAACTCATGGGGCATGTATTTCAGCGGGCAAAGGTAAGGAAAAAAGAGCGAAGGGAATTTTAGAATTTAAAATTGAAAAATTGAAAATTCCCGCCTGAGGTTCCTCTTTGGCAAACTTCATCATTCGCTATTCGTCGGTCGACATTTATTATTAAAAAAATGGAAAGAGCTAAGCAACAATTTTCGATTACGAGATTTTCCTCAGTGTTAACAGCAAACTACAATTCTGAGCTTTTTGAAAAACTAAATGGGGTATAAAATGGTAGGTAAGGATTGAGGTTCCAATTGCCCTCGTAAATCGTAACTCAAACTTCGTAAATCACAAAGGTCAATACTCTAGTATTCCTTCCGTAATAAACTGCGATGCCCCCTCATGACTTCCATGAAGTAAAATCCTGAAAGTGGTCCCCTTGCCAACTTCGGAGTTTTTAACATAGATTCTCCCTCCGTGATAGCCCTCTACAATTCGCTTCGCAAGGGTTAAGCCCAATCCCCAACCTCTATGACGTGTGGAAAATCCAGGATTAAAAACGCGCTTGTACATTCGCTTTTCCATGCCTTTGCCTGTGTCGGTGATATCGATAATAACATACTTGTCACTATCCTGTAAAATTTCTATGTCGATTCTCCCTTTGCCCTTCATTGCATCCACTGCATTCTTGCAAATGTTCTCGACCACCCATTCAAAAAGCGGCTTGTTCATCATGGCATCCAGATCTTTGGAATCTGCATGAATATTCATGTCAACTTTCGTGGAAATCCTAGGCCTCAGGTAATTTATTGTCTCTTCGATCACCTCGTAGACATTCCCAGACTGGATCACGGGCTTACTTCCAATGCTGCTAAATCGCTCCGTCACCATCCGCAGCTTCACCACGTCCTTATCCATCTCCATGATGATCTCCTTATTTTCTTCCCACACAGGCGAATTTCTCAAGTAATCTATCCACGCCATCAAAGAAGCAATTGGGGTTCCGAGCTGATGAGCAGTCTCTTTGGTCAGTCCAGCCCACACGCGATTTTGCTCTGCGATTTTATTTTGGTTGAAAAGTGCATAAGCCAGCATTCCAAATACCAAAATAACTCCCAATTGGACGTAAGGATAGTATTTCAGATTTATCAGCAATTCTGAGTTTCTATAATATATCTGAATATCCGCTTCTGGAAGTAATATTGGCTCGTATTCAGCACGCATCTCAGCAAGCTCCCTTACTAGCGTTTCGACAGAATCGGCTGCACTTGCATTATTCTTAAAAGGGATATTTCTGAATTCGATGGGGTTATCGGAATCATCCACCATAATAATGGGGATGGAGTAATTTTGCTGAATAATCTCCTGATTAATAAACGTGAGATTCTCCGCAGTAGTAGCAGCGTACTCCAATGCGCTGGAGAGAAGTTCTATTTGTCGCCTCTCTCGCTCCCGCAACTCCTCCACAAGGCTATTAGTGTACCAGATCGAGCCTGCACCTATGATTAAAGACGCGGCAACCACAATCCATTTGACTTGCTTCTTGTTGGTGTAAAAATCTAAGGAGGTGAGGTCTTGAAATCTTTTTTTCATTAATCAAACTTGAATTACTACCGTTACTAACTCCTCAATCAAATAGATAGTATGACTAAGAGATAGATTTTATCAGCAGGGAAAATATATACCTACTAAGTAAATTTATACTTTAATTCAAGCCGAGAAAATTTACCATCAAAAATATAGATACGAATGACATAGGATTGGAAATCAAAGAAAGTGAGATTTTGTTAGAAAAGCTTCATCATTCAAGAGAGTGGCTTAAGATGTTTTCAGAACACCCAATACAGAAAAGAAAAATCCGGGTTCATAGCCCGGATTTTTTGTTATTTATCTCCTGCTTATGGAAAAGCAAGAAAGCCCATTCTGAAATCAATTATTGGTTTTGATCCACTTCCAAAGTGTTTTGTAGCTGGGTTTGGTGCCATGCATCAGGATTCCAATTCTATATATTTTTCCCGCCACCCAAGTAGTGAATAGAAATCCTACAATCAAAAGTCCCATGGACAATGCCAGTTCCCAAAGAGGCACACCGTAACTAACCCTTCCCATCATCGCGATAGGCGAAGTCAGCGGGACGACAGAAAGCCAAAATGAAGTAGTACTATTTGGGTCATTCAGCACAAATACAAACAAGCCCATGTAAGCAACAATCAATGGAATAGTCACTGGCAACATAAACTGCTGTGCGTCAGAAGGCGCATCTACCGCGGAGCCTATCGCTGCAAATAAGGCCCCATAAAGCAAGTAGCCCCCCAAGAAATAAAACACAAAGCTGAATGCAATCTGCACGTAATTAATTCCTGAGATCACCAGAAGTATATCAACCATCTCCGTGTTCTGTGCTATGCCTTGAGCCAATTCTGGGTTGGCTAATTCCATCGCTTGCTGCTGCGGCATTTGCATCCCCAGAATTCCTGTTACAATCGTAGTCAACGTGCCGATGAGCACTATCCAGATCAAAAGCTGTGTGAGCCCTACGCCTGCGATACCTATGATTTTACCCAGCATCAGCTGAAACGGCTTGAGCGAGGAAACCAATATCTCAACGATTCTACTAGACTTTTCCTCTATAACACCCTGCATGATCTGATTGCCATAGATGAAAATGAACATGTAAATCAAAATCCCCGCTACGAAGCCAATCGCATAATTCACAGTGGCATCGCTGACAGTTTCTGTGCCCTCCTCATCTAGTGTGATAGACTTGATCGCTACTTTTGTGCGGACATCATTGATGATTTTGGGGTCTATACCACTTTCAAAAAGCCGTTGTTCCTCGATTTTCTTTCGAAGATTATTTTCCAAGTAGCTGATCAAACTCATACTTGGGTTCTCCTCTCCATAAAATGAAATTCCAGTGGGGTCTTTGATGTCAAATTTTGGAATGTGCAGAAAACCATAGCGATTTCCATCTTGTACTAGCTGTTTGGCTTCCTCATGACTTGCATCGGAAAATGAAAAAGCGTACTGCTCCGAACTCTCTAGGAAAAACAACTTATTATCATCTACCACTTCGATAATCCGAAGTGCTTGATTATCGTCTTCTTGCAGAGCAATCCACACGAAAACCCCCATAATGGCAGGGAAAATCAATGGAGTCAATAAGGTGACGAGTAAAAACGATTTCTTTTTGACGCGAGAAACATACTCCCGCTGAATCACTAACCAGATCTTATCCATTTTCTGTTGACTTTACCTGGTGAATAAAAATTTCCTCCATGCTCGGAATTAGTTCCTGAAACCGGTTCACTTGTCCGTATTGCATCAATTCATTTAGAAGTTCATTGGGATTCTTGCCGCTGAGTGGAAGTGTAAAACTATAGCTCCCTTCGTCTTCCTTAGATATCCACTCAGTAGGTAAATCTCGTGTAAGGTGATCCAAAGTGACAGAATAAACCTCTGGTCTATAGATGGATTTTACCTTTTTAATCGTGCCATCCAAGATTTTCTTAGAGCGATTGATCATAGCTACCTGGTCGCAAAGCAGTTCTACGGATTCCATTCTATGGGTACTGAGAATGACTGTCGTGCCCTTGGCTTTAAGTTCCAAAATCTCATTTTTGATAATCTCCGCATTTACAGGGTCAAAGCCTGAAAAGGGCTCATCAAGAATCAAAAGTGGTGGATTGTGGATTATGGTAGAAATAAACTGGACTTTTTGAGCCATCCCTTTGGAGAGATCCTCGATTTTCTTGTCCCTCCAAGTCTCCATTTCTAGCTTTTCAAGCCAGTATTTGATCTTTATCTTAGCTTCCTGCGGACTTAGCCCTTTGAGTCTGGCAAAGTAAAGCATCTGATCCCAGACTTTCATTTTCTTGTACAGCCCTCGCTCTTCAGGTAAGTAACCGATTAACCCGATATGTTTTGGAGCCAGAAGTTCACCCCCTATATAGACTTCACCACTATCTCCATCTATAATCTGGTTGATAATTCGGATTAGAGTAGTTTTTCCAGCACCATTTGGCCCAAGAAGACCAAACACGACACCTTCAGATACATTCAAATCTACATCCGTCAGCGCTTTATTGGCTCCATAGGATTTATTAAGCTTTTCTATTTTCAGCATATTTCAAAAAGTAGGGATTAATTATTCTACGATTAACGAACCGACGCCAACATCAACGATCAATTCCATCAATCTCGGATCGGCAGCATCATAGCCCTTGGTGACGTAAGTTCCTTTTTCTAAAGTTTTTAAATATTTCGGCAAGGAAGTTTTACACATCGCCGTTGTTCTCATTTTTATTTTGATGGGAAAAGAATCCGAAGGTAAATGTATGTGAACTGATCCTGCACCTACAGCAGCGATCACATGGCTTTCATTGTGCATTCCTTCCGAAAAATTCAAATCTATTTTACCGTAATTCACCTCAAAAATCATCTTTTTGGCATTAGTGAAATTCGCATTAGTTATCACCACTGTCCCCATATTCAAAGTGACTAAGAGCGTATCCATTTGAACCTGATTTGGAGAATCGCTACTATAACGTATAGTGACATCAGCACTGGCACTTTTCACTTTAAGCTGACTGATGGTGAGATTTGCCAAGTCAAAATCTGACTTGCCCATTCCCAAATTGAAGTCTAAATGATACAGATAATTAGTGCTCAGAGCTACATTCCAGCTATGATCAAAGTCATCTGAGGATCCGGAAAAAAGTTTGGAAGTAATACTTTTGCCCAAGTTTTCAGACTCCACATTCTTATGGATCAGAGAGGTCTGAAGTATATTATTTGAGATTTTCTGTGAAAAGACAGGGAGAATATTCGTTTTATCGAGATGACCGTGAATGTAAACAGGGTCAGAGGATTTGGTTCTCTTGAGCTGGGTGCTACTCTTATAAGTAGTGAACTCAAGAGCAACCATATCAAAACCGCTTTTTTCTATGGCTTTAAACTCCTTAACAAGTTGCGCCTTACCCACAGCCACCCATCCAATCATCATCAGAAAAAGCAGACACAATTTTCTAAGCATACGGTAAGGTTACGAGGCGACATTGAAAAGGTTTTTTAAAAATATAAAAAAAGCCAGAATTGCTTCCGGCTATTTTTATATTTAAAAGAACTCTTTCATTTTGTCAAAGAATGATTTTTCGCTATTTCCTGGATCGGGTTTGAAATTATCAGAATCCCTAAGACCTTCTAAAGCTTCTTTTTCTTCTCGAGACAAATGAGTAGGAGTCCACACATTTACCATAATTAACTGATCACCTTTGATGTATCCATTTATATCCTTGATTCCTTTACCTTTCAAGCGAAGCATTTTACCACTTTGGGTTCCCTGATCTATCTTGATCTTAACTTTCCCTTCAATAGTAGGCACTTCAATAGAAGCTCCAAGAGCGGCGTCAATAAAGGAAACATATAGATCGTAAATAACATTGTTGCCATCGCGCTGAAGAACTTTGTCTTCAATTTCCTCAATAACAATAAGTAGATCACCGGCAATTCCACCTGGGATTTCATTTCCTTTTCCAGACATACTTAGCTGCATTCCTTCAGCTACACCACCCGGAATATTGATGGAAATTACTTCCTCCTTTATCAAAAGCCCTCTGGCATCTGCTTCAGCTGGTTTTTTGTCAACTATCTGACCACTACCACCACAAACGCCACATGTACTGGCCGAAACCATCTGTCCGAGCATGGTATTGACTACCTTCTTCACTTGACCTGATCCTTGGCAAGCAGAACAGGACTTAAAGGTCACCCCATCAGCGATTAGATGGCGTTTTACTTTAATCTTCTTTTCTACACCATTGGCGATCTCGGCTAGAGTCATTTTCATCTTCACACGAAGATTTGTACCTTTTTTGGTACGTCGGCCTCCGCCACCGCCATTGAAGAAAGAACCGAACCCTCCTCCACCGCCTCCGCCGAAAATATCGCCGAATTGGGAGAAGATATCATCCATATTCATTCCTGCGCCGCCATATCCTCCGGCACCGCCAACACCTTGATGACCAAATTGGTCGTATCGTTGCTTTTTCTCTGGATTACTCAGGACCTCGTAAGCCTCAGCTGCCTCTTTGAATTTATCTTCAGCTTCAGGATTGTCAGGATTCTTATCTGGGTGAAATTGAATCGCTAGTTTCCTATATGCTTTTTTTATTTCATCAGCAGATGCGGACTTCGTAACTCCAAGTACTTCGTAATAATCTCTTTTTGCCATAATATTATGCTCCTGTCACCACTTTCGCGTAGCGCACTACTTTATCTCCTAATACGTAACCTTTTTCGATTACATCAACAATTTTACCTTTCAGATCTTCACTTGGTGCAGGTATCTGCGTGATTGCCTCTTGGGTCTCTGGATCAAAAGGCTTACCAATAAGATCTTCCATCGGCTTTAATCCTTTAGATCCAAGTGTATTTACTAGTTTTTGAAAAATAAGAAGATTACCCTCCCTCACTTTTGATCCTTCTATCTCATTCTCACTTGCTTTAAGAGCACGCTCGAAATCATCGACCACCGGAATCATATCCTTAATTACTTCCTCAGAAGCAGTGGTAATTAAATCCAATCGCTCCTTAGCAGTTCTTTTTCTATAATTCTCAAAGTCCGAGTATAGACGAAGATATTTATCTTTCAGATCCGCTACTTCATACTCCAGCTTATTATCTTCTGAACTGTTTTGAGGCTCTACCCCTTCGAAATCCATTTCCGAAGAAATGTTTTCAGCAGTTGCATCATTTATATTCTCATCATTGAGATTCATTTCTTGATCCACTTGTTCTTTATTATTCATAATTGAAATAGACAATAGTTGGTACAATGGCTTTAACAATATTGTTGCCATAGCACATTGTCTGACAAACTGACACCTTAACCTTCTTGAATAGCCTGCCAGATTAGATCCTTGAGTCTGTCAAGATTGTACTGAGAGACGGAAGAAATGAAAACGTGAGGAATGCCTTCTGGCACTTCTTTTTCCATTTCCTTCACCAGTTCATCATCCAGCATATCCGCTTTGGATATAGCAAGAAGTCTCCGCTTATCGAGCAGTTCTGGGTTATACTTCTCTAATTCACCCAACAAAATCCTGTACTGCTCAGCAATATCTGCCGCGTCAGCAGGCACCATAAAAAGCAATATGGAGTTACGCTCAATATGTCGAAGGAAACGAATCCCTAGGCCTTTACCTTCCGCAGCACCTTCAATGATCCCTGGAATATCTGCCATGACAAAAGATTGATCTCCATGGTATGCGACTACACCCAAGTTTGGAACGAGGGTGGTAAACGGATAATCTCCAATCTCTGGTCTAGCTGCGGAGATAGACGAAAGCAAGGTGGACTTCCCTGCATTTGGAAAACCTACTAAGCCAACATCAGCAAGAAGCTTCAATTCTAATATAATCCACTCTTCGACCCCTTCTTCGCCTGGCTGTGAGTAATGAGGCGCCTGATTAGTCGATGTTTTGAAATGGTCATTTCCTAAACCTCCTCTTCCACCCTTTGTCAGAATCACTTCCTGGCCAACTTCGGTGATTTCAAAGCGTTTCTCTCCAGTCTCAGCGTCCTTGGCAATTGTTCCGAGTGGTACTTCTAGAATGATATCCTTACCGTCTGCGCCAGTTCTTCTTCCACCTTCTCCACTTTTGCCAGCTTCAGCTATCACATGCTTTTTATATTTCAGATGTAGCAAAGTCCACACTTGAGTAGTACCTTTTACTATAATATGTCCACCTCTTCCGCCATCGCCACCATCAGGACCTCCTTTAGGAACATGCTTTTCTCTTCGAAAATGCGTTGATCCAGGTCCACCTGCTCCTGATCGGGAGCAGAACTTTACGTAATCTATGAAGTTTGAATCAGCCATTTTTTGATAAAGAAAAAGGCTAAGCTTAAAAGCCTAGCCAAATATGAAATGCAAAATTAGGAAAATAAAGGCAATCAGTAGCTATCGATCACTGAAGTGATGTCTTTGAAGATTTGAGCGATCTCACCTACACCATTGATTTTCTGAAGTTTGTTTTGTGCAGCGTAGTAATCTGCCACAGGAAGTGTTTCCTCCAAGTACACTTTAATACGTGTACTTATTTTCACATCGTCTTGATCATCCACTCGATTAGAGGTTTTACCTCGTTCCTGTATTCTAACTCTTAATACATCCTCAGGAACGTCCAAAGCAATCATTCCATTGATTTTAAGATTATGCTGAGAAAGCATTTCGTCCAATGCCTCTGCTTGAGCTGTAGTACGTGGAAATCCGTCAAAAATAAATCCAGTAGCATTTTTGGTTTCATTGATTTTGTCCTCCACCATACCGATCACAACCTCATCCGGAACTAAGCGGCCTTCGTTCATATACTTTTTGGCGAGTTGGCCGAGCTTGGTTCCTTCTCCAAGATGTTTTCTGAAAAGATCTCCGGTAGATAAATGCGTGAGTCCGTATTTCTCGATAAGTTTTTCACTTTGAGTGCCTTTGCCTGCACCCGGGGGGCCAAATAATACAATATTATACATTCTTACGTCTATTATTTAAGGAGTACTGAGTTGATAAATATCGGGCAGATTCCTACCCAAACCATCGTAATCAAGGCCGTAACCAACCACAAATTTATTGGGAATTTCAAAACCGACATAATCCAACGAGTAATTAAACTTAAAAGCATCAGGTTTGTGTAGCAAAGTAACGATGGATAATTTGGCTGGATTGAACTCAGAAAGTGCCTTAAATAAATAATCCATGCTAATTCCCGTGTCGACTATATCCTCTACAATCAGTACATTTTTACCTTCAATTATTTCTTCCAAACCCAAAATCGAGCGCACTTCCCCGGTGGAACCTGTGCTAGAATAACTGCTGATCTTAATAAATGTGGCAGAAATCGGTAGGTCAATGTACCTACAGAGATCTGCCATGAATACAAAGGAGCCGTTCAAAATCCCAAGTACCACTAACTCTACTCCAGCAAAATCCTGAGTGATCAATTGCCCAAGCTGAGAATTTCGTTGATTAATTACCTCAGCACTAAGGTAGATCTCAAATTCCTTGTTATTTATTCGAATGCTCATTTCAATCTTTTAAAGTCTTTCCATCAAATATGGATATATATTCAGCATAGCTTCCAAATCAGCTAATGATACTTTTTCATCTGGCGTATGTACATTCTCCTCAGCTGCGCCTATAAAACACCAATCTATTGCATATGGTGAAAACTGAACTTCCCTACCATCACTTCCTCCATATCCTTCCACTTCCAGCTGAAAGGGAATTCCACTATCTATTGCCAGGCTGATAACTCTATCAATAAACTTTTTTCTAGGAATAAATTTATCTCGAATAGAGATCACAACCCCTTTATGGAATTGAACTCCTTCGGTAATCCAAGTAATGTCGGCAATCAACGCCTGTTTGATAGGTGAAGTATCCTGTATGAATTTTAAAAGAAAAGGCATACTTCCACCCCCATTTTCCTCATAAGTAGAAAAAACTACCCAACCATCAGTTATAGTTTCACAAAGTTTAATCGCAGCATATACACCTAATCTATTATCTAAGTAGGCAGCCTGTATGAATTTTTCATCCAATCGAATGTTTTGAGCGAAAGAAAGTCTTGTTCCTGGGTCTAATCCCCTAGGAAAATCATGAGAAATATCATTTTCATCGCCTTTTAATTTGCAATATATCTCGCCAAAAGAATCCTTTCCCAATAGAGTAGTCCCGTCAATTATCTCTGGACCACCCACGCAAATGAGCTGATTATTATACCTTGACATGAAACCTATAGTATCGATATGAGCAAAAACAGCAGTTCTAGGCTCTCCAAATTTGAGTAAAATACAGTCATGAAAATCTTCACCAGAAAATATAACTGGTAAAACTTTCCAAAAATTCTTTCGTTGGTTTATGTAGTGTAAAATAAATTCTGACAATTTAGATTCATCTCCGGAAACACTATATAGTTTGAGGATTTCGAACAAAAATTTCATTTTGGCATAAATTATGTTAATGTTTCATTAATTAATTTGAAAAAAGTCCCGAATTATTTTCTTCTCAGAATTGGGTTTTAAATAATTCAGCTAGATTTGTAGTAAGTTAAAAGTTTATAAATTTGTATTCACATCAATCAACACTTAAAATTTGAACAAAAATTTTTTGTTATGAAAAAACTAATACTATCATCAATTATTGCAGGCGCTCTGGCATTCGGAGCAAATGCACAGGAATTCGACAAGTTCTCTCTCGAAGTAGGCGGAGGTTTTAACAAACCAATGGCTCCTTTGACTCCGGGATTTCTTTCTCCATCTCTTAACCTCGGCCATATTGATATCGGCGCTAGGTACATGTTCAACGAGAAATTCGGTTTGAAACTGGATTACGGTTTTGGTTCAATGAAGGAGGCTGGAGCAGATGATGCTGTCACTGGCTCTTTTGACACCAAATACTATCGTTTGAACCTTCAGGCTGTTGCCAATCTAGGTCGAATCATGAGTTTCGAGTCTTTCACAAGATCACTTGGCTTATTGGGCCACTTTGGTGCCGGTATCGGAAATGTGAAGCCTCAAGAGAATCTTTACGGTGGTGAAACTGATGATGTATATAACTTCATCGTTGGTCTATCTCCACAGTTGAAATTAGGCAAAGGCGTTGCCCTATTTGGTGACATCAGTACTATCATCAATGGTCGCCAAACAGTGACTTGGGATGGTGCTTCTGCAATTGGTCCAAATGATCCAGGATTCTTTGGCGCAAATAGCAACTGGTGGACAGGTACTATAGGCGTTCAGTTCTACTTAGGTAAAAATGAAGAGCATGCTGATTGGTTCATCGCAGCTGACAAGTATGCTACTAAAGAGGAGCTTGCTACTCAGATCAACGGCATCAAAGATATGTTGAAAGATTCTGATGGTGATGGGGTTCCTGATTACTTGGATAAAGAGCCAAACACTCCAGCTGGAGCAAGAGTTAACTCTTCAGGTATGACAATGGATTCTGATGGTGATGGTACTCCTGATCATATGGATAAATGCCCATTCCTTCCTGGCCCAGCATCAACAAATGGTTGTCCAGTTGAAGAAGTTGACGAACAAATTGATTTCTTCAGAAAAGCAATCAACGATGGTTACGTGAACGTTTACTATGCTTTCGACAGCTCAAAACCACTTGGATACTCTACTAGTGCAGCTAGCTATGTGTCTAACTTCTTGAAAAAGAATCCAGGTGTAAGTGTTGAAATTAAGGGATATGCTGACGAATTAGGTCCTGAAGATTATAACATGAAGCTTTCAGAAAGAAGAGCCAAAGCAGTTTATGACATTCTGGTTGCTACTGGTGTAGATGCATCTAGATTATCTTACAAAGGTTATGGTGAAGATACGAGCGTTGACAAGTCTTCTGCTGACGCAAGACAAATGGCAAGAAGAGCTAGCTTTGAAGTGAAGTAATTAAAACATATTATTAGATTAATTGAATGAGCTCGATATTTTATATCGGGCTCATTTTTTTCTTTTATGCCAACATAGTATTAACCGGAATTCAACATAGAGGCTTTGATCTTGATTGAATTGGATAGGAGAACTAGAGCCCTACTTTAAAAGGATATGAAAACTACGGATAGAATACACTATTTACTCTGCTTGTCTATCAAAATCCGCCAATAGTATTTTTTTATCTGTTTTTACAGAAAAATCGAAATATCTTTTTGTCGATCTTTATTTCAAGCAGGATTTGCCGGGGAATTAAATCAACCCACACCTATACCTAAATCGACATCTGATGTCTACTTATTTCCTGTGCTTATTCAGAATGCTTTCGGTTGCACTTTTACTGAGCTTTCTATTTTGGTCTTACTGCTTAGCACTACAGTCAACCAAAAAAGGTACACTTACTGGCGTTGTCCTTGAAGACGGCACTGAATCTCCTCTTCCATTTGCTTCGATGAGTATCTATGATATTGCCGACAGCCTCGTCACGGGTGGACTTTCTAATAATGAAGGAATTTTTCTAATCAATATTCCCATAGGTCAATTCTATGCATTAGTAGAATTCATGGGCTACGAAGCGTACAAGTCAGAACCGTTTACAATTTCCAAAGAATCTCCGTCACATGATTTAGGTCAAATATCCATAAAAGCTACAGCTGGTGACTTGGAGGAAATAGTGGTGCGAGGAGAAAAAACAATTATGGAGCTTTCGCTGGACAAGCGGATATTTAATGTAGGAAAAGATTTGGCAAATGCGGGTGGAAATGCAAGTGATATTCTGATGAACCTTCCCTCTATAGCTGTGGATCCCGAAGGAAATGTGAGTTTACGCGGCTCCTCCAATGTCAGGATACTTATCGATGGCAAACCTTCCGGATTGGGGGGAATTGGGAAATTTAAATATCATCCTCAAGCCGGATGACAATCTCATCATGGTGCTAAGCCGAAAAGGTGAAGAATCCTATCACCCTAAAATGGAGCGCGTTCCTGATTTGATAAATACTTTTCTGAAAAACCACAGTTTTATTCTGATCTACCCCAACCAACCTAAAGAAAGTGGACTGGATAGTTTAGAAATGATTCATGGCTCACTCCTAGCGCCTATGGAGCGGCTTGACTTTATTGGGAGGATGATTTCTAGCCGTTTTAGAAAAAAATAACAGTTTTTTAATATTGGAGAATCCAATTAAAGGCATATCTAGTTATATTCAACTATGCATTTTGTTCTCCGGCTTCGATTGATTTTCTTTTTACTCTTCTCAGCAGGTTTATTTACTCATGGCCTTACCCAGCAGCGACCTGAATTAGATAAAGCTTTGCTAGTCAAAATCTCCCCTTTATGATTTATCGAACCCGAGACTATCGTGATTCAAGGTGGACTAGAATATTTTTTCAGTCCAAAAGTCAGCATTCAATCTGAGATTGGAATAAACGGTGGAGTCTTTGGAATTCCGTCTGGGCGTGGTAAAAACGAGGATTTTTCAGTATGGAGAAGCAAAAATGAATTAAAATTTCACGCTAAAAAGTTTTACTGGGGACTCGAGTTTTTCTTTGTGCAGAAGGATTTTATCCGAACGGATGATTCCTTCATTCCATTCAAAATAAAAACTTGGTATGATACCGCTCGAATCAATTTTCAGGTTTATGGTACAGGTTTAAAGTTTGGTCGTCAGGTTTATATTTCTGACAATATTTTACTGGATTCTTTCGTGGGTTTTGGGATTCGGTCTAGGTATCGGGAAATACAAATTCTTGAGCTCTCTGTTGATCAGAATAGAGAATTTTCTGAAAATTTTTTCGGCGGAGAACGTTACGGGTTTGAAGGATGGGATTCGGTCCCTCAATTTACACTGGGAATTAAGGTCGGCATTTTAACCGGAAGACAGGATTAACTAAAAATAAATCAAATGAACTCGAAACAAATAATAGGAACCCTTTTCACCCTTTTCTTTTTGGGGATTTCTAGTTTGGCAAATGCCCAAAAAAATCAAGGTCTCGACAATCGCTTACTGATCAAATATTCTCCCTTAGCTCTTGCAGAATTGGAGACAGTAGTCTTCCAAGGAGGCGTCGAATATTTCCTGAATGACAGCTTGAGTTGGCAAGGCGAAATTGGCTTGAACTCGGGTGTTTTTGGAGCAAATGCCGGCAGGGACCAAAATTCGGATTTTTCATTTATCCGCTTTCGAACCGAAGTCAAATGGTATCTGGCAAGTAGCTATGTAGCCGCAGAAGTTTTCGTGTTAGCCAAAGACTTTGATCGTCAAAATGATTTCTTTTTCAATGGAGAAAATAATTTCAGCTATGATCGCTCAAACATTCGCTATTTCTCTACCGGCGCCATGGCAAAAATCGGTTCGCAAAAATTTATCGGAAAGCGAGTGTTATTTGATAAATACATCGGATTGGGCTTTCGGGTGAATCACAATGAGGTCAATGTTTTGGAAGGAGGGGCTATTGGTGGAGATGGCCCATCGCCTATTCTGGAGGATAAGTATCGAAGTCTCGGTTGGGCCTTAGCACCAAATTTAACCGTTGGTTTTAAAATAGCCTTCTTAACAGGAACGAAATAAGATTCTGACCTTTGAACCAAAACACAAAGGTTCTCGCTAGAAAAGACAGTAATTTCGAATAGATGAAACTACTGAGCCTTTTATTTACACTTTTACTTTTAGCAAGCACCCTTTCGTTCGGCCAGAAGATCAATGCGGATTATCGCCTTCACATCCGAGAAGCCAGTTCACGGATTATTATTGACGGTATTTTGGATGAAAAGGCGTGGGAGGATGCCGATGTGGCTACGGATTTCTTTATGATTACGCCGATGGATACCAGTTTCGCACGGGTTCGGACAGATGTACGGATGAGTTACGATGCTGAAAACCTCTACCTCATCGTGGTCAATCATCATGGAATGGAAGGTCCTTATATGGTGGAGTCACTCAGACGAGATTTCTCCTTCGGAAAAAACGACAACTTCCTGCTCTTCATGGATCCCTTTGACGACCAGACCAATGGCTTTTCTTTTGGAGCAAATGCAGCTGGTGCTCAGTGGGACGGCATCATGTCCAATGGGGGCAGCGTGGATCTGAGTTGGGATAATAAATGGACTTCGAAAGTCACCAACTACGACGACAAATGGATCTTCGAAGCGGCAATTCCATTCAAATCGATTCGCTACAAAAAAGGGATTTCAGAATGGGGAATTAACTTTTCCCGACTGGATCTGAAGACTACCGAAAAATCAGGCTGGGCACCCGTTCCACGCCAATTCCCTTCCGCATCACTCGCCTATACCGGAATTCTAGCTTGGGATAATCCACCTCCACCTGCTGGGGCAAATGTCTCCGTCATTCCTTATGTGCTGGGAGGCGTTTCCAAAAACTTTGAGAATGATGGGGATAATGTCTATCGCCGAGAAATCGGAATGGATGCAAAAATCGGCTTGACTTCTTCTTTAAGTTTAGATCTAACCGTCAACCCTGATTTCTCCCAAGTTGAAGTGGACAGACAGGTGACCAATTTGGATCGCTTCGAATTATTCTTTCCGGAACGAAGGCAGTTTTTTCTGGAAAATGGCGACCTCTTTGCCAATTTCGGCTACGCCACAATTCGACCCTTCTTCTCCAGAAGAATTGGGCTAAACGTCCCAATCCAGTATGGCGCAAGAGTGAGTGGGCGAATCAACAAAGACTGGCGAATCGGTGCCATGACCATGCAAACCGCGGAAGTAGAAGAAAATGGATTACCCTCCCAAAACTTCACGGTCATGTCATTACAGCGGCAAGTTGGAGCAAGATCCAATATCGGGGCGATTTTTGTCAACAAGCAATCACTTAGATATAATCCAGACGCGACAGAAGAAGGCAAACCGGTTTATTCTGAATTCAATCGAAATGCCGGATTGGAATACAACCTTGCCTCCAGCAATAATCTTTGGACTGGAAAGGCGATGGTGCTTCAAAGTTTTGCTCCGAATAATTCTGGAAACGGCTTTGTACATGCAGCCAACCTGAAATATGCAAGTGGCAACCTGACGTGGGAATGGCAGCATGAATATGTGTCTGAGAGCTATACGGCAGAAGTGGGCTATGTTCCTCGGCGGGGATATTACAAAATTAACCCTAGCGGAGGCTATCTCTTTTTCCCCAATAGTGCTAAAATCCTAAGTCACGGACCTCAATTTGGAAGCACGTTCTTTTGGAACAAAAACGGAGTCAAAACAGATAATACTACTTTCTTAGCATATAATATTCGCTGGCGAAGTCAAAGCAAGTTAATGCTTTGGACAGCCTATGACTTTGTGAAATTACAGCGACCTTTTGACCCAACGAATCTTGGTGGAGAGCAGCTTCAAACAGGTTCCGAGCATGAGTGGGTTGCCTGGGGAACTGAATATACCTCAAAACCTCAAAGCGTCTTGACCTATGCTTTTAGCACCCGAATGGGCGGTTACTATGAAAATGGGATGCGTTACAATATCACTGCAGATTTGGGCTACAGATTTCAGCCTTACGTGGCAATTGCGATGGCGGCAAACTACAATCAGATCGAATTGCGGGAACCTTGGGGTTCCACTAGATTTTGGCTTGTAGGACCGAGAATCGATGTGACGATGACGAATACACTCTTCCTGACCACCTTTATCCAGTACAATGAGCAAATCGAAAACATCAATCTCAATGCTCGATTCCAATGGCGTTTCAAGCCAGCTTCTGATCTATTTTTGGTGTACACGGATAATTACCTGGCCGCACCATTCAATGTGAAGAATAGGTCGCTGGTGCTGAAGTTTACGTATTGGTGGAATGTTTAGAAAATGTGGGGGATGTCCGATGTTGGGTGTCCGATGTTGCGCTTTCCTGCTTCTCTGGAAGTTGCATTTTGAAGTTCCTGCTGTCCTGCTTCTCCAGAAGCTGGACTATTTTATATTTCCTGAAGCTAAATGACTTTTACTTACTTAGAAAGGAGTTGGGAAGGCTAGATAAATTGATTTCTTCTTTTAAATGGACTTTATATTTTTAATAATTAAGTTTAATAGATCCTCCGTCGAGATTACTTTGTTCCAGTTTTTCTGTTTCAATCCCTTAATAAGCTTTTTATCTCCTGACCAAAGTTTGGCTTTTGCATGTTCTGCAAGAGCAACGAATTCTGTATCGTCAATATCAATGTCACGCGTAAGACTTTCGGATTTATTATACAATTCAAGTGGAACCAACCTGATGTTGATAAACCGGATTCGTTGAGTGATAAGTTGGATGATTTTTTCAAGTTCGTACTCTGAGAAACCCGAAAGCGACTTTATCTTGTCTTTATGATTTTCAATTTCTTCAAACAGCTGATTGGTCGCATGAAAAATTTAATCTAGATTTTGGATGAAGTATAATTCTCCCAATCTTGCTATCGCTATTCAAAATCGCACTGAATACGATATTTGAATCAACAACAATCCTTATAAATCGAGTTTAGATTTGGTTTTCTCCCAGCGCCCTCGTTTAATGTCGCTCACTAAATCATCCACATTTAGTTGGGTAGCTTTCGATCTACTGGCTATCTGCTTGTATTCGATCAAGTCAGCCAAATCTTGCAAATCATCAATATTAACAGCGGCGGGAATTGTGATAATCACTTCATTTTTTGTTCGTTCGATTTTCATGGCTTTGATATTTATTAAAATTACAGAATCTAGCGAGAAAAGTTTTTCGCTGTCTTGCTTCTTCGAAAACTGGAATAATGGATATTTTTTTTAACGCGAAGGTTGCGCAAAGGTCACAGAAGAATATTTTATGAACCAAGCTGTAAGGGCGAAAAATCTTTCGCCCTAATCACTGGATCTTTTCATTCCTGCTGTCCCGCTTGTCCAGAAACTGGACTATGCTTCCTGTGTCTGCAACACCCTAACTACCGAGGTTAGGTTTAGGGAATGCTATCTAATTCTAAAACTATACGTATATCGTATAAAAGCATACGTATGAATAAGAAACTAACCCTAAGCCTTGATGAATCTGTTATTCAAAAGGCTAAAATTTATGCCGAAAAGACTGGAAGTAGTTTATCTGGCCTAGTCGAAGATTACTTCGAGAAAATAACCGAGTCGTCCCCTCAAACTCAGATTTCTACCCGATTAAAATCAATTGCAGGAAAAATCAATCTTCCAGAAGATTTTGATGAAGAGCAGGAATTGAGAAGAACCTTAGAAGAAAAGCATCTCAAATGAATGTTTTCCTAGACACTAATATTTTGCTTGATTTTCTAACCAACCGTCATCCTCTCTCTCTCTCTCAAGAGGCCTTGGAAGTATTCGAACTCGGGGAATCAGGCAGAATTAATCTTTTCACCTCCTCACATTCGGTGGGAACTACTCACTATTTGCTCAAAAAATATACTGACGAAATCGAATTGCGAAAGACTCTTGATGAGCTTTCCGACTTGGTTACGGTTTTGGATGTAACTCAAGCCATCGTAAAAATCGCACTCAAATCCACACACAAAGACTTCGAAGATGCCGTCCAAATGGGTACTGTTGAGTCATTCCGTACCATCGATTATATCATTACCAGAAATTTGAAAGATTTCAAATCCTCGAGAATACCAGCTATTTCCATTCGAGAATTGATTTCTAAATTGTAAAATCCTTTGTCTGAATAATCAGAATTTCTTATCAAAAACGACATCTTGAAATTGGAATTGGATCTTATTCTGGCTGAGTGGAATCCATACGTTAGTCGGATGTAATTTCATCCCCATATCCTTACCATCCTCAATGATAATCGGGATGTGATTTGGATATAAAACCTAAGTCGTTTACTAATCTCACATTGAATTACTAATTCGTTTTGATAAAAAAGTGTACTTTATACCGACAATTTTGGCGGACTACGCTTAGACAAAGTTCTTACTACACTCAGCATAGTGTAAAAATAGAATTGAAAAAATCTGAAACTGAGTTGATGAGGAGAAAAAAGACTTTTGCAACAAAAAGTTTCTATTCCTCTATTCTCATTTTTAAATCCATACTCTCGTGCAAAATTCTTGTAATTTCGATAAGGCTTTCGTTTAAAATCCGATAGAAAATAATATGTCGATTCGTTCTCATTCCGAACAAACCTTCAGAAATCCCCTCGTATATCTTTCCTCGAGTCGGATTAGCTGCAATTTCACTGCAAGCAGAAATTAGCATTTCATAGTATTTGTCAGCTTGATACTCTGACCAAGTATCAAAGGTGTAATTCCAAATTTGAGCTAAATCGGCAATAGCCTTATTTGTTAGTTTAAATTCAGCCATTGGTCTTCTTGGTAGCCTTCAGAGATTGAAGGTGATTTTTTGGGTCAAAATCCTGCGCAATACCGCTACCGATTCCTTCCTGAATAGCATTTTTTAAAGCTAAGACCTTACTTTCTTCTTCTTCCAATAATCTTAAACCAGCTCGAATAACTTCACTGGCATTATTAAATCGACCTTCCTTAATTCGATTTTGGACGAATTGGTCAAAATAATTTCCTAGATATATTGACGTGTTTTTGTTCATGTTGTTATCCTTTGGCTCGAATATACCAAATATTGGTATATGTTTTCAAAAAAAATCGATCGGAATGAAAATTAAAGTAAGCTAGCCGACATTTTTGACCATCCGGAGTATAGTTCGTTTCTCATTGTTTGTGATTCAGGTAGGAATATGAATTTGGTATTAAATAGAAAAAGCCTCGATTCTATCAGAATCGAATCTTTTGCTTTATCTGAAATTCAGATTCATAATCCCCGATCGGTGTAATCTGAAATTCGAGGTGACTGGAAGGGATTCGTACGGTAGTCGGATTGCCTCGTCAGGGTTCCTACTACCTCAATCATGAGCTTTTTGCTTGACCTTACGTTTTTCCTCAAAATAAACAATAAGGTTAGACAGAATCAGGAAAATCAATGCTGCAGTGTAGTCAAAAAAAAGAATAACAAAGCCTATCGAGAACAATAAGATTTTCAAAGTAATGCTGTTCATAATTATTAATTTAATGTTTTTAAGAAATACTTAACTCGGTCATAATTCTTGTTGTTTAAGATTAGAAATTTGATTTGTTAATCAAACATAAATCCAACTCGGCGAAAAAAACTTTCACCGAGTCAATTATTTTCAGAAAAAATGTAGCTTTTTTTCTCGACGAAATCTTATCGGATTACAAACCCTATGATAAGTGTTCAGGATTAGAAATCCTGAACAGCAGGAAATTGGACTGCCTATTTTTTCCTTTTCGATCAACAATAAAAAAAAATTAACACTCTAGTGAGTTTTAGTTTTCAACCAGAATTGCAAGATTCCTAAAATAAAAAATCTAGATAGAACATAAACTTATTGGAGATTGAGAAAAAAATGAAATGCAATTTAGAATTATTGAGAAGATTTTCCAGAGGATTTACTTTTTTTTATAAAAGAGGTATAAACTATTATTAGAGAACCAATTATTAGGGACAATTTGACAAAAAGGGTCGAGTATTCTTCAATGAATATTCCTATAAACATAATAATAGCAAAAACTATAACAATAATTTTAAATAAATTCATAAATTTTTCCAATTTTATATAATTCTATGTCCATTTGCTTTCCCGATAAATTCTAAACAATTTTTGACTTACTTGTATAAATACCGGAATTAAATAATAGAAAGAATAGAGAGTTGGTATATTTAAACATTATATACCACTCTCAAAAGTCTTATCCGTAAGCGAAGCAGTAGGCATTAACAGCTAAGCCTCCTGCAGCTCCTACCCAACCTACCGGATTCCATAAATTTAATAAAACTCCAGCCCCATAAGCAATATCAACAGCTGCTACTCCTTTACAAAAAGCACTATCGAAAGCACCACCAGAAATTGTTTCCATCTCTAGATTATTTAATTCTTTCATAACTTACTATTAATTAAAGATTGTTAACAAGCCTCGCCATTATACGTAATATAAAGAGCACCAATCTCTCCTACTATTAAACCTCCAACAAAACCGAGACCGCCGCCCAGAACTGTTCCCATAAATGTTGCTCCAGCCAAAAAGCTAAGCGAATCACTTTGACAAATCCCCCCACTCACCATCTCCATTCTTTCAATACTTAATTCGTTCATGTTTTTGTTGTTTAAATTTAGAAATTTATTTTGTAATACCTAAATATAATGGCAGGTCAGTGACATTTCTTGTCAGTGAGTTATTTATTTTTCATAAAAATGTAGCTCTTCCGTTCTTTGCAATAAATAGTCTCACATGGTTGTATAAGCCTAACCTCCTCAATGATTCGATACATAGTTCGCTCATGGACCTGTAGTTTTCTCGCCAAATCCCTCGGACTCCCTGTCCTCTCCTTTTCAATCAGCTCAATAAGCAGCTTCGTTCGTTCGTAGTATTTTAGTCCTCCCATGGTTTTATTGGTTTGGTTGTAGGATTTGATTGATTGCCCGAGAATAGTCGTTCTCACTTTGCATTAGGGCCTCGTGCGTGCCTGGTTGTGTGATTTGGTATTCTTTTACTGGCGTCCGAGTAAAACTAAAACTGTGAAAAAACGTGTTTCAGTTAGCTCAAAATGAATATTTCAATGCCTTTCTGAAAACTACCCCCTTTTTGACCATCAGGGGTACATCACGTAGGTAGGTACGGGGAAATTTCCAAATACTCATTTCTAAGCCGCTTGATTTCCGAGGCCGAAATTTTGTCGGACGCCAGTAGTATTCTTTCAGCTTTAAGTAAAATAACAGTACCTGACGGATTGAAAATCCTATGATAAAGGTTCAGGATTACATCCACGATAGTGATCGGGACCTGAACAGCAGGAATCGGTTGGAATAATAAAAAAGTAGGCAAGTCAACATTATTGACTATCCGGAGTATAATTTGTTCCTCGTAGTTTTTGATTCAGCTCGAATTATGAATTTAGTATTAAAAATATAAAAGGCTCGATTTGGATTGAATCGAGCCTTTTGAAATAGCTAAAATTTAGGTATCAGTCTTTAATTTCGCGTACAAAGTAGGTTTTAAATCCTCCTGTTGTTTTCAAAATCAAAGAATCGTTTTGTATATAATATTCTTCCTCAAATGATCCAAATTCAGGAGAAGAAGTAATCAAAATATTGGGACGTCTCATACTCCAGTTAAAGTCAGGAATATCAGAGTAAGAAAAAGAATGACCATTCTTTGCACTTACATCTCTAAACATTCTGGAATCGTTAATTATTCTTCCATCCTTGGTAAAAACTTTATAATATCCTTTTGTAGAAAAATCTACCTCGGTAGGCTCCCCTGATGGGTAATGGGATCCTAGTTGAATCCACTTTCCCATAATTTCAGGATCAAGGAAAGGTTTATCTATTTTTTCTTTGTTATTGTCTTTTGAAACGGTTTGGGTACCTATTCGCTTTAGTAAGGCAGTGTAATTTTCTCCTTCAAGAGTAAAACTTAATTCAAGATCCTGATCAATTGACACTGCGGTAACCCGAAGTTTCTTCTCATCATTAAGAGGCACAAAAAATCTAAGTGATCCTTCCACAAGTTCGCAATCCACAACAAAAGTAGTTTTTGAGGAAGTAAGAATAGTAGCAAAATATTGTCCTTTTTTTAACTCAATGCTTACAATATTTTCTGGATCCAGAAAATTGCCAAAGTACTTCCCCTCGAAGCTTTGGCCGAATAGAAGAAATGAATTAAAACAGAAGAATAGAATTAATAAATATTTCATAGCTAGTAAAAATTTATTTGGAAAAACCAAATACTAAAATCATATCTATGTGATCAAATATAAAATTCTATGTTTTGAAAATTAGTCTCTCCAAGAGTTATGATTTTATTCTTGTATATATTTCTTCACTATTTATTACCCTTTCTAAAAAATGTTATAAAATTCTTATCGGTTTTCAATGATAGGGAATCCCCTTTTATCAAATATTCTTCTTCAATTTCAATGATACCCGGTAGATTTGTGACCAGTATATTTGATTTAAAGGTTGTCCAAATAAAGGTTGGAACGTCAGAATAAGAAAAAGATCGTCCATTTTTACTGCTTTCATCTCTAAACCGCTGAGGGTCGACTATTAATCTTCCATCCTTGGTATAAATTCTATAATATCCTTTTCCTGAATATTCGCCGTCTACCGGTTTTCCTGATGCATCATAGGTTTCAAGCTGAATCCACTTTCCAATTAATTCTGGATTCAAGGAGGGTTTATCTCTCGTTTCTTCAACATTTTCTTTAGAATCGATTTTGCCACCAAACCTGCTTAATAAGGTAGTATAATTTTGCCCTTCTAATGTGAAACTTAATTCAAGATCATGATCCATTGATACCGCAGTGACCTGAAGTTCTTTTTCGTCATTCATCGGGACAGAAAATAATAATGAGCTTTCCACAACCTCACAATCTAAAACAAAACTAGTCTTCGAGGAGGTAAGAATAATGGCAGTATATTGCCCTTTTTTTAATTCAATAGTAAGGAGGGTTTCTGGATCCAGAAAATTTCCAGAGTATTTCCCTTCGAAATTTTGTGAAAAGGAACTAGTGTAAAAGATTACTAATATAAAACTCAATAATATCCTCATATTTTTTATAATTAAGAACTCAGGCATCACATTAGACGCCTGAGTTATTTTTTTACATGCATCCAAACATTCTAGCTAAATAAGCGCCTGCGGCCATATAATCTTGTTTGCCAAGATAATACAAATGCATCCCAGAGTAGAATAGCATATCATCCATGCCACATCCTCCTGTAACTGTTTCCATTTTCTCAATACTTAGCTCTTTCATAATTGTTGTTGTTTAAAGTTAGAAATTTGATTCATAATATCTAAACTTAAATCCAACCCACTGCAATTTCCTTGCAGTCAGTCTGGTTTTTTTGAAAAAATGTAAGATTTTTTTTCTTTGCAGTAGCAAACATCTTTTCCCAATACCAAAGTCAGGTCGTCAATCAAATTATATATCATCCGCTCCTTTAGTCCAAGTTTACCTGCCAAGTCTTTTGGACTCCCCGTCCTCTCCTTTTCAATCAGCTCAATAAGCAATTTCGTCCGTTCGTAGTATTTTAGTCCTCCCATGATCTTATTGATTTGGTTGTAGGATTTGATTGATCGCCCGAGAATAGTCGTTTTCACTTAGCATCAGGGCCTCATGCGTGCCGGATTGAGCGATTTGGTAGTCTTTAAGCAGTAAAATCCGATCTGCACGGGCGGCAAGGCTAGGCTGATGGGTGATCATCAGCAGGCCTGCTTGTTGCTTTTGAAGGTAGTGGCGGATCATAGTGATCAGCTGCTCCTCCAGCTCCCAATCCATAGCGGCAGTAGCCTCATCCAGAATCAGTAGCTGCGGCTCTCTCACGAGTGCACGCACGATACCAACCAGCTGACGCTGTCCACCCGAGAGATTGCGCCCATCTTCTCCACACAGTGTCATTGCGCCCTGAGGCAAGCCATGAAAAAGATTCCAAAGGCCAAGGGACTCTCCGACTTTTGCGATTCGCTCCTGTTCTTTGAGATCGCTACTTAGGACTATATTATCGAAGACAGTAGAATTGAAGATTTTTTCCTTTTGATTGACTACCCCCAATGCTTTTCGCCAAGTCCTGACCGAAGTATGCCGGGCGTCTTGCCCTTTCCATCGAATTGCTCCTGACTCTGGATCATAAAACCGCTGAATCAAATCCACCAAGGTACTCTTGCCTTTGCCCACTGGGGCGAAAAGTGCCAAATGCGCTCCAGGCTCCAGTTGAAAACTCAGCCCCTTCAAAATCTGAGTTCGTCCCGGATACCGAAAACTCACCTGATCCAATTCCAATAGTGGGCTGTCTGCTTTGAAGTCATTGTTTTCTTCTATTTCCTGATCTGACTCTACCTCCAAGCCTGCAATCTCAAACAGTCGATCAAAGGCTACTTTGGCTTCCTGAAATTGAATGTTTGCCACCACCAAGCCCGCTACCGCAGGGACAATCGTACTTCCTACAGACACCAAAGCCATCAACTCGCCAAGCAATAATTCCCCCTGAAAAATTAAATAAACCCCCGCCCCAAAAAGCAAACTCAAAAATATGGCTACGATCAGCTGTGTCCAAAAGGAAAAATTATTCCCGATGATCGCCAAGTCATAGCCCTTGCCCTGATACATGCCATAGACTTGCTCGATACGCTGCTGATATTCTTGCTCCTTTCCATAGGACCTCAATACATGCATCCCGGTCAGGCTATCCACATATTGTGATTCATTCAGCGCGTGTGCCGCCATCACCTCCTTTTGCTTCGCCAAGATTGGTGCATGATATTTCCAACCTGCAATCAAGAAGAAAAATACACCCAGCAAACATATAAAACCGATCAACGAAGACTGATAGAACACAAATGCAAGGGAAACAACCACCACGAGAATATTGATAATGACCGTCCCGGTAATCAGGGAGACAGTATTCCGGATTCTGAGAGAATCATTCATCCGGGCGATCAGGTCTCCCGTACTGTAGCCTCGGAAATAGCTCATCGGTAATCTCAAAATCCGCTCGATAAATGAAGCAACAATCCGAACATTCAAGTCTCTGCCCTGCCTCGCCATAAATACGCCTTGGATATAGCCCAAGATCGCTCGGAAACTCAGCAAAAAACCTAGGGCAACTACTCCCATAATTGCCTTTTCATAGGACTGATTTGGCAAGAAGTCGTCAATCAAGCGCTGAGAAAATATAGCAGTGGATAGACCCGTTCCAGCCATTAAGCTCCCAATCACCGTGGCCACGATGAGAATTGGAATATCTTCTGCAATCAGAGAAACAAACCAGCGCTTTTTGGATTGTGATACCACTGCCTTATTTTGAAGTGCTTCTGTAGGTTGAAGTCGAAGGAGAATGCCCGATTTCCACTGTGCGGTCAATTCGGATTCCTCCATACCCAAAATACCAACTCCCGGATCGCTTACCCAATGCTTTCCATCGGCCAAGCCAAAATAAACCAAGTAATGCTCTCTGTTTTGATCCTGAACCACATGGAGAATTGCAGGGCCTTCAAGTTCGGCCAAATGCTTCAACTCCGCCTCAAAGCCTTTGGCTTCATAGCCTATCCTTTGGGCAGCTTGAATCAACCCAAGTAAGGTGGTTCCGCTTTGGGAAGTACCACTGATGTCCCGAAGCTTTTCCTGAGAAAATTCTGCGCCGTAATATCTGGAGATCGTGCAGAGACAAGCCAAGCCACAGGCATACTCTCCCAACTGAGATACGTGATGTTTCTTTATTTTTTTAGGAGAAAATTTCATAGTTTTTCTCCGTTTTGAAGCTGCTCCAGAATCAAATCCACCTTAACCGGCCCTGTGTAATTCCCCAGCAGCCTGCCTGCAGGATCATAGATAAATAAAGCTGGAACGCCCTTGATCCCAAAGTGTCCGGCTACTTTCATCTCCGAGTCGATCAAAAAGTGAACAGATTCACGATTGGAAATCCCTAGTTCTTGGATAAAGTCTGCTACCTCTTCCGACGGCTGTACCGTCACAAAAATCAAGCGATACGAATCAAATTCGGCTATCCGCTTTGCGATAGAGTTCAATTCGAGTTGACAGATCCCACAGGTAGAGTTGAAATAGACTAAAAGGCTCGGCTTGTTGGCAACGATTTCTTTCAAATTCACCAGATCACCCGCTAAGTCAGGGATAGCAAAGTCAGGAATTGTCTGGATTTGAGATTGGACTAGCTCTTTTCGTTGTTCTTTCTTCTGGAAGGAAAAACCAAGATAGATGACCGCTGAGATCAGGATTACGGAAAGAATGAGTAGGATTATTTTTTTCATAGATTAAAAAATTTCAGGTGAAATTGAGTGTCAAGAAGAGAATTAAAACCAGCCAAAAGACCAAGGCGAAGGAATAAGATGCAATCACCACTTTGGCACTTTGACCCATATCCACCTCAAACTCTTGATGAAAAAAGAACACCAGAAGAAAGCAGTAGGCAAACTCAAACAGATTGACCAGTTGCAGCGGATAGATAAATAGATTGTTCAGTTCATTGAGGTCAAATAAGCTCAAGATCGACAAAGGATAAAAGACAGAAAATTCTTCATAGGAAAAGTCCCCTGCTGCGACTATGACTATTTTCACCAATCCTGCTATGACCAAGATGCTCTCAGCAAATACCGCTACTTTGAATAGTCGCAGCAATTTGATGCCTTGATGAAGATTTGCAAAAAACAATCCTGCGTAAAGCACCAAAGCGATCAACCAGCACTTGATGACCAGAATAAGAAAAGTAAAAAGGACACTAAACTTATTCCAATAGCGAATATCTTCCAGCGTATCGAGCAAGACGTTTTCTGGAATTTCGATTTCAGTTTGCTTCGCAATTGCATTGACAAACATTCCTTCCACGTCCAACAAAAAGTAAGAAATGAAAAACAATGCCAAAGAATATAGGGCAATTAGTAAAAATGGTTTCATTCAATTTATTTCAGTTAGTAAAACAAACTAATCAATTCATCCTAATAACTAAATGAAAAATATAAAATCCGAATCCGTTTAAATCAGCACCAATAAGGTCAGAACCCAAAAACTTAATTTAATAGTAGATAATTCCTGAGCCCCCCTAAATCGATAGTAATCCGAATAATATTCTGAAATCAGACTTATTTTATTAGGTTAATTTTTTTTTGACTCTTTCAAAATTTTCTTCATTGTTTAGTTTTGAATGGGAAAAGTCATAGTCCGTACTTTGCCGAGCTGGCCTTAAGACTGATAATTCCGGAAAATATACTTCGAACTAATCTCCTCGAAGGTCTTCGTTTGTGTTCTGATTTTCGGTCAATTTGTGATCTACGATCTAAGCAATTTTAAAAAGTTTCTAATCCTTCAATATCAGATCCATTAATATGCAAAAAGCCTCGATTCTGATTGAATCGAGGCTTTTTCTATTTCTAGAGACTAGCCATGTACTATAAGTTATTCCTTAAACCATCTAGGTTACATCCATTCTAAGAATGAACATGTAGCCCTTTGAAGGTCTTAGCTTAAATAATGTCTCTATTCCAATTTTTAGTAAATACCAGCTTCAAAACCTTCGAGGAGATCTCTCCCAAGGTCGAGATGACACCTCAAAGGTTGTTTACTTCTGCTTCGGCGCCAAGAAAGGAATCTTTTGATCGATCAAGGCCTTTTGTAGCGATTCTGATGATTTCATCACTTCAGCAGTTTCTTCCATCAGTGTATCATATTTCTTCAGCATATCCGAAGCATAGGCTTTTTGTCCATCAGTAACCAGCGGTTCCTGATTAGCAATTGTTCCGTAGATATGTGCCAATTCCGCATCCAATTGATTGGGGAAATTAATCACATCCTGGAACGTTTTCTGATTGGGCTGAATCAGTTTTGCCTCCACGGCATCGATAGATTTTATCAACTCATCCGCTTGCGTATTCCAATCTGCATAGTATTCCTTGGACACTCGGCTTTGAATGTCTTTCACCTGAGCCCGAAGTGAGCGAAGTTCATCAGCAGTAGTTCGGGTTTTGACCAAGGCTTCTTGGATTGGCATCAATGCCTCGTATTGCGCTTGATAATCAGCTTGGGTGGCAGACCATCGAGGATCGGCTTTTACTTCCAAATCCTTGGTAATCGTCTGATCCCCGTAAGTCATTTTTACGCTATATTTTCCTGGGATCACTCGAGTTGGTGACACCCCAATTCCTGAGAAAACTCCCTCCACAGGTTGAAAGTCAGTCAAGGCTAAATCCCAATGAAGTCGGTTGGTCCCGGTTTTCTTTTTGATCTTATCTTGCTTGGCATCTTTATCGGTGGTGAAAGTCCGAAGTGTTTTTCCATTTGCGTCCAGAATCTCCGCGGTCAAGTTCACCGAATCGACATCATTTTTCAGATAATAAAGGATGGAAAAACCTTCGTAAGGATTCTGTCCCATTTCTGTACTTGGAGTTCTAAAAGCCAAATCACGGATCGCAGCTTCAGGCTTGTAAACATAGAAATCTGAATTTTTGGAAGCCGAAAGCTCATAAATTGGATTCAAATCATCCATCACCCAAAATGCACGACCTTGGGTTGCGACAATCATATCATTGTCCTGAATCATCAGATCTGTGATTGGTACGATCGGCAAATTCTGCTGGAATTTCTCCCAAAGCTGACCACCGTTGAAAGAGACATATAATCCGGTTTCAGTTCCGGCATAAAGCAGATCTTTTTGATTTGGGTCTTCTCTCACTACCCGCACATGGGCGTCTGGTGCTATGCCGTTCACCAGACGTGTCCAACTTTTTCCATAATCAGCCGATTTGAAAATATGCGGGGTAAAGTCATTGTACTTGTAGCTATTGAAAGCCAAATAAACTGTAGCCGGATCATGG
This sequence comes from Algoriphagus antarcticus, assembly GCF_002150685.1. Lineage (GTDB taxonomy): Bacteria > Bacteroidota > Bacteroidia > Cytophagales > Cyclobacteriaceae > Algoriphagus > Algoriphagus antarcticus. Next base: position 65,043 of record NZ_MSSW01000027.1, on the reverse strand, counting down.
AGAGACACTTCGATCTGATTAACCATTCCATCAGGCGTATTTGGAATCGTAATATTTGTCCAGCTTTTTCCTCCGTCTTGAGTCACATGAAGCAGCCCATCATCCGCTCCTGCATACAATACATCTGGGGTAAAGGACGATTCTGCCAAGTAATAAATCGTATGGAAAACTTCACCGCCTGCACCTTCATTAGTAATTGGTCCACCGCCAGCAATCAAATGTGTAGTATCATTTTTAGTCAAATCGGGAGAAATCTCCTCCCAGCTAATGCCACGATTAGTCGTCTTCAAAATCACATTTCCAGCATGGTAAATCACGCTACGATCATGGATGGATGAGATGATTGGCGCATTCCAATTGAAACGGTATTTGACGTCTCGTGGGTTGGAGGCCAAACCTTGGTAAGGATAAGCCATCACATCTTTCTCCAATTTGGTTTTGGCATTCCACTCGGTGATGATTCCTTGGTAGCAACCTGAATAGATGTAAATCGGATTTTCAGGATCAAAAGCTGAATAGGCAGATTCACAACCTCCAACCGGATAGAATTCCTCCCAACCGATTCCTCCTCCATTAGCTCGGGAGGCTACAGAGACAGAAGAATTATCCTGCTGACCACCGTAGATGCGGTAAGGGAATTGCTTATCGGCATTCACCCGATAAAACTGAGCCGTGGGTTGATTGTCCTGTCGGGACCAATTTACACCACGATCAATCGTCACATTTGCTCCACCATCATTGGCGTTGACCATGTATTTCGGTTGCTCGGGATTGATCCAAAGCTGATGATTGTCGCCATGACGAGTCTTCATATTGGCGAAGGTCTTGCCTCCATCGGTAGACTCAACCAAAGGCGCATTCATGATATAGACTGTTTCTGGTTCAGTTGGATGTGCCAAAATATGCATATAATACCAAGATCTTGCTCGAAGCAAACGATCCGAATTAACTAGTTTCCAATTCTTTCCAGCATCATCTGAGCGATAAAGACCACCATCTTCGGCTTCGATGATCGCCCAGACGATTTCAGAATTTGCTCTAGAAACAGAAACCCCAATTTTACCCATCGTTTCTTTTGGAAGTCCTTCGGAAAGCTTCTGCCAAGTTTTCCCCGTATCCACAGATTTGTAGATTCCAGAACCTGGACCTCCACTTTGCACCTGCCAAGGGAAACGTCGATGATCCCAATAGGCGGCGTAAATGATCCGAGGATTATTCATATCCATGCTGAGGTCAGATACTCCAGAATTGACATCGACATAATGTGCTTTGGTCCAATTGGCCCCACCATCTTCCGAGCGGTAAATCCCTCGATCTTCGGTAGCGCCATAAGGACTTCCTTGAGCGCCAACAATCAAAATATCTGGATTGGTAGGATGCACGACGATTTTTGAGATTTGTCGGATCTTTTCCAGGCCAATATTCGACTAGGTTTTGCCAGCATCGGTGGACTTATAAACTCCATCTCCGTGGGAAGTCATCACGCCACGAACAGGAGCTTCGCCCATTCCGACATAGATCACATTTGGATCAGATTCGGATACTGTGATCGCCCCGACTGAAGCTGTATTGAAGAAACCATCAGAGATATTTTTCCAGCTTTCGCCGGCATCAGTAGTTTTCCAAACTCCAGCTGTTGCACCCATATAATAGGTGCTCGGATCTTGGACGACACCTGCTATGGCTGTAGCTCTACCGCCGCGAAAAGGTCCGACAAGTCGGAACTCCATGGCATTGTAGAGTGAAGTATCATAGGTAGATTTTGGAGAGAGATCAGTGTTTTTCTTGTTTTTCTGCGAAATGGCAGGAAAGGTAAAAAGGCATAGCGCTAGCATGGCTAAGCTGCCTTTGAAAAGTAATTTCATAAGATTGGGTTGACGATTGAGTGGGAATTTAGGGAAATGAGTGGGAAAAAGCTAAAGTCAAAAAGATATCAATAGCGTTGGAGATGAGTTTAATTGTAGTCTAGGTTAATTCAAATTAACCAGCGCATCAACGGTACGATTTGATACCAAAATTAAAAATCACTCAAATTGCTTATTCGGAGCTTTCAAAAAATCCGAAACCCTTTTTTGTACAAATAAAATCAAGGCACCATCCATACCCCTTCCCAATTCTCCTGTTTTTTTGAAAAATTGATTCTCAGGTGATTTAATCCATCCAACTGCAAGGCTTCGATAGCTTGTGGCACCAGCTCCAGTACTGCAAAAAATTGGGAGTCCATCTCCTTCGGCCATTCATAGGCCTGCTCAGGTGTTTCGATTTTGCTTCCCGGTGCAAGGGTAGAATTATAAGCCTTTTGAGCATCGCCTTGCACTTGAGACCAATAGGCGGGAGTCAATCCATCTTGATGATGAATAATCGCTTTGGCTTGGATCCGTAGCTGAACTCGCTGTTTGGGGTTATAGAAATGCATTAAAACCAAAGGATTAGCTAAAATCTCCTCGACTTTGACACTACGAAAATCAGTATAGACCAAGCAGTTCAACTGCTCGTCCACTTTGCGAAGCACCAGGGTACGGACTTCCGGATAGTCTTTACCATTGGTCCCCAAATTCATATACCGAAAAGGATGCTTGGAATCCAAAGCTCCTCGGTGAAGTTCGTGAACTAAAGTTTGCCAGATTTCGGCTGGCGTATTTTCGCGGGTAAATAACATTATTGTTCGATTGAATTAGCTTCAAAATACATGATTTCACCTTCTTCCATTTCCACTTGAATCTCTATCGGATTGCAGCAGACCTCGCAATCTTCAATGTATTCTTGACGCCTTACCGATGGATCAACCAACATGGAAATTTCTTCGAAGCAATGTGGACATTGGAAAAAGTGCTCAATCATAGGGGGAGTTTTAGTAGTTAACAAAAATAAGGCAATGCGGTTTGGAAATAATATCATTGACTGATTTTAGCTAAATTCCGTCAGTTGACTGACAGAATTAATATTAATACCGTTAGTCAACTGACGCAATTAACATTAATTCCGTCAGTTTATTTGTAGATTTAATTTAATATTAGCTATTTTGCATTGTATTCCAAAGAGTTAACCATGCAAAATATCCCAAGAGGCCTATTGCCTTTATTCCTGAAGAAGCTCCAACCAAACAAGGTGGTGATGCTTCTAGGCCCAAGAAGGTCTGGGAAGACTGCATTTGTTCGCGATTTCCTGAAGACTACAGATCCGCTGCAAACGCTGGTACTCAATGGGGAGGATCTAGTCGACGCTGCCCTGTTGCAGGAACGATCTGTGGCAAATTATAGTCGGCTACTTGCCGGAAAGACACTTTTGGTGATTGATGAGGCGCAGCATATTCCTGATATTGGGATGATTTTGAAGCTGATTGTGGATTCTATAGAGGGAATTCAGGTGATTGCTACGGGGTCTTCTTCTTTTGATATGCATCAGCAAGTGGGCGAACCGCTGGTCGGGCGGCAGCATACGCTTTTACTTTTCCCTTTGGCACAACTGGAATTTGCGAAAATCGAAGATTACAAAACCACCTTGGAAAAGCGCGAAGAGCGGTTGATTTTCGGCGGATATCCTGAACTGAGCAAAATCGCTGATTGGAAAGACAAGGAAGATTACCTCTATCAGATCATGAATGATTACCTGCTGAAGGATATTCTGATGGTGGATGGACTGAAGAACTCAGACAAACTCTATTCACTTCTGCGATTGATCGCTTTTCAGGTGGGAAAAGAAGTCTCGTTGGAAGAGCTCGGCAAACAGCTGGCGATGTCCAAAAATACTGTAGAGCGATATCTTGAATTATTATCAAAGGTATTTGTGGTATTTCGAATAGGAGGATACAGCAGAAATCTGCGAAAGGAAATCGTCAAAAACAACCGATGGTATTTCTATGATAACGGTGTCAGAAATGCGATTATCCAAAATTTCAATCGCTTGGATCTTCGTGCGGATGTGGGGGATCTTTGGGAAAACTACCTGGCTATCGAGCGAAAGAAGTATCTCAACTACCGCCAGATTCATTGCAATCACTATTTCTGGAGAACCTACGATCAACAGGAAATCGACTGGGTGGAAGAAGAAGGCGATCAACTTCGGGCTTTTGAATTCAAATACCAGCTCACAAAAAAAGTCAAAGTTCCTGCAGCTTGGGCCAAAGCCTATCCTCAGGCAAGCTACGAGGTGATTCACACTGGTAATTACTTGGATTGGATTGGTGGGTAAATTCTTCCTAAAATCTTGCACCCGCTGATGCTTTCCTGAGCTCAGGATAAGGAAGAGCAGAAAAACAAGAACCTGTGTTCTCTGCAAATCCCGAGCTATCGGGACTCCGTGCCCTCCGTGGTTAAAAAAGAAAAAACCCTCAAAGCTACATGCTCCGAGGGTTTAACCTTAACCACTAACCTAAATTACACTTCTATTTCAGCACCTACATTTTTGAAGTAGACCTGCTTATCTGCATCAATGTCTACCATTACTACAGAGTCATTTTTGATGTAGCCGGAAAGGATTTGCTTGGAAAGCTCATTTAAGACCAATCGCTGCATAGTTCGCTTCAGCGGTCTAGCTCCAAAGTTTGCATCAAAGCCAACTTCACCTAGGTAATCCAGCACTTCTTTAGTTGCTTCTATTTCAATTCCTGATTCAGATAATCTATGCTGAATCTCCTTCCACTGGATATCTACAATCTTGCGAATAACCTCTTTGCTTAGCGGTTCAAACATGATGGTTTCATCAATTCTATTCAAGAACTCTGGTCGCACAGCCTTTTTCAAAAGCTCATAAACCTCAGTTTTAGTCTTTTCTAGAATCTCCTCTCTATTCCAATCTTCCATCTGTGCGAATCGCTCTTGAATCAAATGCGAACCAATATTAGTAGTAAGAATGATGATCGTGTTTTTGAAGTTGGCAACTCGGCCCTTATTATCCGTCAATCTACCATCGTCCAAAACTTGAAGAAGAATATTAAACACATCCGGATGCGCTTTTTCAATCTCATCAAGCAGAATCACGGAGTATGGTTTTCTTCGAACAGCCTCTGTCAACTGTCCCCCTTCATCATAGCCTACATAGCCGGGAGGTGCTCCCACCAGTCGGCTCACGGCATGTCTTTCTTGATATTCTGACATGTCAATTCGTACCATGGAATTCTCATCATTGAAAAGATATTCTGCCAAAGCTTTTGCAAGCTCAGTCTTACCTACACCTGTAGTACCCATGAAGATAAAACTACCAATTGGTCGCTTAGGATCTTGCAACCCAGCACGACTTCTGCGAACTGCATCAGACAAAGCGGTAATTGCTTCCTTCTGACCTGCTACTCTATGTCCAAGCTCTAGCTCCAAATGCAATAACTTTTCTCGCTCCGATTGGATCATTCTGTTCATCGGGATTCCAGTCCATTTAGACACCACTGTAGCAATATCTTCTTGATCAACTTCCTCTTTGAGCAAAGGTGATCCTGCCTGCATTTCTACCAATTGGCTTTTGAAAGATTCCAATTTTTTCTCAGCTTCGACGATTTTACCATATCTGATTTCGGCTACTTTACCAAAATCACCGGCACGTTCAGCCTGCTCAGCTTCTAGCTTGAAATTATCTATTCTTTCCTTTTCTCGACGGATTCCTGTGATGACCGCTTTTTCACTTTCCCACTTTGCTTTTACGCTATCTCGCTTTTCAGAGATTTCAGCAATTTCTTTACTGAGTACGACCTCTTTATCCTTATTTTTCTCTCTTCGAATAGCTTCTCGCTCAATCTCCAATTGCATAATTCGGCGATTCAGTTCGTCCAACTCCTGAGGTAAAGAATCAATTTCCATCCTCAGTTTGGCTGCTGCTTCATCCATCAAGTCAATCGCCTTATCTGGTAAGAATCTATCAGAGATGTATCGCTGAGAGAGCTCAACAGCAGCAATTACCGCATCATCCTTGATTCGCACCCCGTGGTGCAATTCGTATTTATCCTTAATCCCACGAAGAATAGAAATCGCATCCGCAGCATCTGGTTCATCCACGATGACGGATTGGAATCTACGCTCCAGAGCTTTGTCCTTCTCTATGTATTTCTGATACTCTTTTAGTGTGGTAGCTCCGATTGCATGAAGTTCCCCTCGTGCCAAAGCCGGCTTCAATAAATTAGCAGCATCCATAGCGCCTTCGCCTCCACCTCCAGCACCGATCAAAGTATGAATCTCATCGATAAAGAGAATAATTTCTCCTTCAGCATCCGTCACTTCTTTGATGACGGCTTTCAATCTCTCTTCGAATTCCCCTTTATATTTAGCTCCTGCAACAAGTAAACCCATATCCAGAGAAATTAAGGTCTTGGACTTCAGGTTTTCAGGCACATCGCCAGAGACAATCCGCTGAGCAAGACCTTCGACGATTGCTGTCTTACCCACCCCAGGTTCACCGAGGAGGATTGGATTATTTTTGGTTCGTCTAGCAAGAATCTGAAGAACCCTTCGGATCTCCTCATCTCTTCCGATGACTGGGTCGATTTTCCCCTTTTTAGCCATCTCATTCAAGTTTTTGGAGTATTTCTCCAGCGCTTGGTATTTACTTTCTGCGTTTTGATCAGTCACTTTATTTCCTTTTCTAAGTTCTTTGATTGCCCCGATCAGTGATTTCTCATTCAATCCCTGATCTTTTAACAATTGCGCAATGGAATCTGACCCAGCTAAAATCGCCAGAATCAAATGCTCGATCGCAACAAATTCATCACCGAAAGTCTTTAAATAATCTTTGGCTTTCGTGAGTACCTGATTGGCGTAAGACGAAAGATAAGGTTGCTGTCCTCCGCTTACTTTGGGGAGCCTTGCGAGTTGCTCATCCAGTTTTTGACCAATCAACTGCTTATTGGTCCCCAGTTTTTTGAACAGGAAATCAGTTACATTTTCGTCTTCATTAAGTATTCCTTTCAGTAAATGAGCCGGTTCGATGTTAGGTTGCCCTGCTGCCGAAGCCAACTCCATCGCCTTTTGGATCGCCTCCTGAGATTTTATAGTGAATTGGTTAAAGTCCATATATGGTAAAGTTATAAGGTATCCAAGTTGTAATTTGGAAGATCAGATTAGAGTCAATTAGCCAATCTCACCTATGATTTCTATAAACTTATCAAATGAGTATCCAATTACTTTTTTCAGTCAGAATGGCTTGAAATACATAAATAAGGCTATAATTTCGGAATTTTTGACAGGAAGATCATGTGATATAAAGGCAAATAGCCTAAACTTGATTAGAATCTTGAGGTCACAATTTGTGACCTCAAGATTCTAATCAAGGTCACAAAACACTCGAAAAAATGGGTTATTTTCTTTTAGGATAAAATTAAGTAGCTTAGTTCACGCTACTGTTAAAAATTTATGAACGAGTTTCTAAACGAGGAAGAGGTACTCCAGCTAATTCATAAAATACGAATGCAGAAAGTCATGCTAGATTCTGACCTGGCAGAGATGTACGGCGTCTCGACAAAAGTGCTTAATCAAGCTGTCAAAAGAAGTATAGATCGCTTTCCTGATGACTTTATGTTCCAACTCAATTTGGAAGAGTGGGAAATCTTGAAGTCGCAAAATGCGACCTCAAGTTGGGGAGGCCGACGAACTTTACCTTATGTATTTACCGAACAAGGCGTAGCGATGCTTTCCTCAGTGCTCAATAGTCCTCGTGCTATCCAAGTAAACATTTCTATCATTTGGATTTTTGTCAAGATCAGGGCCTGGGCTTTGAATTACTCAGAACTTCAGGAGAAAATTCAGGCGCTCCAAGACGCCGAATCCAATCAAAATCAGCACATCAATCATATCTATCAAATGATCGAGGAGCTGCTCAAGCCAGGCTTGGGAGAACGAAAAGAAATAGGGTTTGGCAGAAAATCCAGCTAAAATCTAACATTCATCTCAAAACAGATTTTATAAATTGACCTATAAAATTAATAAATTTATAAGGCAAACTACCTGAATATGATTACCAAACTCACTTTACGACCCGATGAAAACGTGATCGAACGTGCCAAAGAATATGCACAATGTCAACAACTCAGCCTTTCCAAACTTGTAGAAAACTATTTAGGCAGCCTTACTTCCAAAAGTCCAAAGCCATCTGATGATATTGAAATCACTCCCTTGGTGAAGAGTTTAAGCGGAGTGATCAAACTTCCCAGTGATTATGAATACAAAAAAGAGTACGGGGATTACTTAACAGAAAAGTATAATTGAAGAAGATTTTCATTGATACGAACATAATGTAAGATCTACTTGCCGAGAGACAGCCCTTTATGATGATGTCTCCAGGATTTTTTCTTATGCCAATGGGCACACTACTTTATTAGGCATTTCGGCTTTGTCTATGGCAAATACTAACTACCAACTTTTAAAGCAATTAGGTTCTAGTGAAGCAAAAAATGTTTTGAGAAACTTTCGCCTTTTGGCGGAAGTTTTACCTCTTAATGAAAAAATAGTGGACTTATCGATAAATGACGAGAAAATGACTGATTTTGAAGATGGCCTACAGCTTTACTCCGCTCTTGAATTTGGTTACGACATCATCATTACCAGAAATCAAAAGGACTTCAAAAGCGCAACTATTCCAGTCATGAGCCCTAGTGAATATATCACTGGTAGAAAAAAATAGCCCTGCTTCAGATTATGAAACAGGGCTTGCTTTTAGAGTTTCCCGAGTCAATTACTTTTGGTTAGCTGCATAATCCTCAACTGCTTTCCAAACTCTAAATACATTGTTATAACAGATCATCTCGATCTCCTCTCTAGTGTAACCCCTTTTCAATAGCTCCGCAATCAAATTTGGATACATGGAAACATCCTTTAAGCCAGTCGGCAAGGAATCTCCTACTCCATCGAAATCAGAACCCAAACCTATATAATCGATCCCAACCAAGTTTTTCACATGATCAATATGATCTGCAACTCGCTTGACAGATGGAAACGGATTATTTGCAGCCATATATTCGGATGCATAAACTTTGAATGAAGAATCCCCTTGACTCAACTTATTCTCCGCCATATAATTGATCAGATGCTCCCGGGCTTTATCAGTACCTGCAGCATAAGCTGAATCAATAAAAGATCCTCCGAAATTGATCATCATGACTCCGCCATTCTTAGCCATAGCCTGAATGAGCTCGTCACTCATATTTCTTTCAAAATCCGGAGTAAATGCCCTAACAGAAGAGTGAGATGCTATCACAGGTACTTTCGTAAGAGCCAAAGCATCCTTGAATGTATCATCCGAAACGTGTGATAAGTCAACCATTATTCCCACTCGGTTCATCTCCGCAACAACCTGCTCTCCATACTCACTCAATCCATTATACAGCCTCACCGTATCATAACTACTATCCCCAATAAGGTTTGCTTTGCCGTGAGTAAGCGTGATATAACGAATACCGCGTTCATGGAAATAGGCAACATTTGAGATGTCGTCTTCAAGTGCCGATCCATTTTCCATCCCCATCGGTAAGGAGATTTTGCCTGCGGAAAAGTTGGTTTCTACTTCAGCTGGACTGTAGGCCATAGCAAACTTGTCAGGGAAAGTCTCTGCCAATCGCTCTGTCATCAGTATCAAAGAATCTGCTAAAGCCTTTGAAGAACCTGGTGTCTGCTGAAGCCCAGCGGGAATATAAATGGACATAAATGGAGCATCTAGCCCTCCCTCCTTGGCACGGGGAAAATCAAAATTACCGTCTGGAGTACGTACGGAGACATCCAGTATTTCACGCTGAAGTGTAAACCCTCCTACTTTCATACGGTAAGGTAAGTCCACGTGTCCGTCTACTATGATAGTCTCATGTGCGATTTCCTTTGCAACTTCTAATCGCTCTTCGTCAGAAAGTGTAGTGTAATCAACAGTTGTTTCTTGTTCATTAGGTGAACAGGCGAAGGCCATAGTTGCCAAAAAAGCTAGATTCAAAAATTTTCTCATGAGTTGATGTGTTAGATTAAACCGTAAGATAAGTGGATTTTCTAATTGAACTCCCATTAATCCACCAAAGGCATTTTTCACAAAATACCCAAGCACATGCAAAGTATTTAAAAGCCTTAGCACCTAATAATCATTGGATAATATGTAAATTCCAATACAAAACCACCCAACATGAAACAAATTTTCTATTTAGCACTAGTGATACTATGTAGCTGGGCATGCACTACTTCCAGTGATTCTACCGTTGAAATTGTAATAGACAAATCGCTAGAAGCTGAAGTGAAAGATGGTAGAGTACTGCTGATTTTCTCACGAGATAGTACGTCCGAACCACGCTTTGGCATCAATGATAATGTGGGCACCAACCAAGTTTTTGGGATGGATTTTGAAAATTATGAAGCAGGTAAACCTATTCTATTTGATACCACCAGCTTTGGATACCCAGTCGAAAGCCTTGCTGCAATGGAAGAAGGCAAGTATTATGTCCAGGCATTTATCCAAAAACATGACACATTTACACGAGCTGATGGACATACGGTAAAGCTTCCAATGGATCAAGGTGAAGGCCGACAATGGGCTCAAGCTCCAAAAAACATCTACAGCAAACCAATCCTTGTAAATTGGAAAAAAGGCAATGATTTAAGTTTGACTGTAGAAAATAGTATCCCGGAATTCAATCAGCCTGAAGACACTAAATATATCAAACATATCAAATTCAAATCGGAAATGCTCTCAAAATTCTGGGGAAGGGATATGTACCTAGGTGCAAATATTTTACTCCCTGAGGGCTTTGATGAAAACCCAAATCAGTATTATCCATTGATGATATTCCATGGTCACTTTCCTTCTGATTTTTCCGGATTCAGAACAATTCCGCCAGATCCTGATCTATCCGATGACGATTACAGCGCAAGATTCGGGATCTATGGATATGAAAAAATCCAACAACAGGAAGCTTATGACTTTTATCAGAAGTGGACATCACCTGATTTTCAACGCTTTATCATTATCGAAATCCAACATGCAAATCCCTATTACGATGATAGCTACGCTGTAAATTCTGCCAATCTAGGCCCTTATGGTGATGCAATTACTTATGAGCTAATACCTAACATCGAGGAGAAATTCCGTGGAATAGGTGAAGGTTGGTCTCGCTTTCTTTATGGTGGATCCACAGGAGGCTGGGAAGCTTTGGCGGTGCAGGTATTTTATCCAGATGAATACAATGGTTGCTTTGCCGCCTGTCCCGATCCGATAGACTTCAGAGCCTTTACTTCCGTCAATATCTATGAAGATGAAAATGCCTATTATCAAGAGGGGGAGTTTCGAAAGACTCTCCGACCTGGTCACAGAGATTATCTAGGGCATATTTCGGCTATGGTAAAAGACATGAATCATCGAGAATTGGCTATTGGAGGCAGTAAAAGTAGGTCTGGAGATCAATTTGATATCTGGCAGGCAGTGTATTCTCCTACAGGTAAGGACGGCTATCCAAAACCAATCTGGGATAAATATTCCGGAGAAATCGATCCCGAGGTTGCTTTTTATTGGAAGGAGAATTACGACCTTCGCTATATCATGGAGCGGGACTGGGAAACTCTGGGTTCAAAACTGGAAGGGAAAATCAACATCTTCTGTGGCGACATGGATAATTATTACTTAAACAATGCTGTTTATTTGACTGAGCAATTTTTGGAAGAAACACAAAACCCCTATTATGATGGAACTGTCGCATACGGCGACCGTGCAGAACATTGCTGGAATGGTGACCCCACTCTACCCAACTATATTTCCAGACTTAGATACAACACACTCTATCTGGAAGAAATTGGAGATAGGCTAAAGAAAACAGCTCCCGCAGGATTTAATCAATACAACTGGACACTAATTAAAAACTAATATGAATTTATCAAAACTTAAATTTGGCCTTATTGGCCTATCAAGCGCATTCCTATTCGCAAACTGTTCTTCCCCCAAAACAGAAGAAACTACTGAAATAGAAGTAGTCGAAGATGTGAAAACTCCTACCCTTACTAAACTATGGGAAACAGACACCACGCTAACTACGAACGAGTCTGTACTTTTTGATGAAGCTTCTGGTAAGATCTATGTATCTAATATCGAAGGAGATCCAAGAGGAAAGGATGGAAAGGGATCAATTTCCATCCTTGACAAAGAAGGTAATATTGTAACTCAGGAATGGGTAACAGGCCTTGATGCTCCTAAAGGAATGGGTATTGCCAATGGCAACTTTTATGTAACTGATATTGATCAGCTCGTAGAAGTAAATCTAGAGTCAGGAAAAATCAGTAAAAGGTACCCTGTGGAAGGTGCAGGTTTTTTAAATGATCTTGCTACGAATGACGGAAAAGTGTATTTCACCGATATGAACACAGGAAAAGTTCACATGCTAGATGCTGGCAAAATCTCGACAGTCACCGAAGGACATGAATCAATCAATGGTATTGCTGTTGCAGAAGACGGAATGCTTTATGGCTTGGATAAGTCTGGTCTGAAAATGCTGCATACAGATGGAACTTCCATGATCCTTAATAAAACTGTCACTGGTGGTGATGGGCTGGTGATTTTGGGAGATGGCAATTACATCGCTTCTAGATGGGCTGGTGAGATTTACTTTGTGAATGAGCAAGGTGAAACACTCCTTTTGGATACAAAAGATGCTGAATCGAATACAGCTGACATTGGTTTCATCCCAGGAGATAACATTGTATTAGTCCCAACTTTCTTCAAAAACAAAGTAGTGGCCTACAAACTGGACTATTAATTCCCTTAATTTCAATTTCATTTAAAGCCTTCTTTCGGAGGCTTTTTTTTTGTTTAGTGAACCGAGAGCACTTAAATTTCCTTATATTAAAGAGCAGGTGATAAGCAGAAATATCGTGCTTTAATGACTGCAAAGAGAAAAAATATGAAAAATCACTCTATATTTTCATGTTTTTCTCAGCTAATCCACTGGAAGGTGGCCACTTATGGAATCTTAAATCATTGATAGGTACTTTCTATCAGTAATTTGTCCATTTGTGAGTAAATTTGTCCTAAGTCAAAACCGTACCGAGTTATTTGTAATTCGGACCTAAATTTATCCATGATGAAATCAGGAGAAATAAATTACGAACTAGAAAAAAACATAGAGGTTATCTCTCAATTGGATAGCCTTGTAGGCGAAGCTGTGGATAATATTCTGGTTGATCCAGATAAATGCTGGCAACCTTCTGACTTCCTTCCTGATTTTGGGGATCCTAATATTCATGAGGAAATTAAGTTACTTCAGCAGAGATCAGAGGGGATTCCTGATACGATATTAACTTCCTTAGTGGGAAATATGATTACAGAGGAAGCTCTTCCAAGTTATCAGACCTATTTCAACCTTTTGGAAGGAATCAATCCAGAAAGAAGTCTGCTCTCACCTTCAGGGTGGGTTAGATGGTCCAAATCCTGGACTGCTGAGGAAAATCGTCATGGTGATCTTCTTAATAAATACCTTTACATGACTGGCAGGGTGGATATGAAAGCTGTGGAACAAACAATTCACAGATTGCTGATGAATGGCTTTGACCCAAATACCGGCGGTGATCCTTATCAAGCTATTGTTTATACATCATTTCAGGAACGAGCTACTAAAGTTTCACACGTAAATACAGGTAAATTAGCAGATATTGCTGGAGATCCTGTTTTAGGAAGAATCTGTAAGCAAATAGCTGGAGACGAAGCTAGACACGAAAAAGCTTATAAAAGCTTTATGTCGGCCATATTCGACATCGATCCAAATGGAGCAATCCTTGCTTTTGAAAAATTAATGAGAAAACAGATTGTAATGCCGGCGGTACTGATGGGTGAAGGCGGTTCAAACCCTTCTTTATTTACTGAGTTCTCTGCGATCACGCAGAAAGTAGGTATCTACACAGGCTGGGATTATGCTAGAATAATTGAGCACTTAGTTGATCTTTGGAAAATAGAAAGCTTAACAGGATTGAATGATGTAGCCTCAAAAGCTCAGGATTATCTAGTGAAACTGGCCGATAGATACATGAGGTTGGCAGATAGGATGAAAGCCCCGGAGGAAGTAAAACTTGCCTGGCTTAAATAATTTGATATTAAAATCATTTCAAATCCTTTCCCTAGCGGAAAGGATTTTTTGCTTGAATGCGCACTATAGCTAACTAATGATGCGCCGCGCAACCTTTTTCAAACCCAAAACCATGAAATATCACTTTCTTCTCTACTTGCTTTTTACATGTACTTTGCAATCAAGAGGACAGCAACTAAGCGACCTTCGTGTCAATCAAAGCAGGCTTTCCGATAATATTCAAGAACTGGCTAAATATGGCAAAAATGAAGCAGGAGGCTCAGACCGTGTAGCCTATAGCAGTCATGATATAGCAGCTCGTAAGTTTCTCATTCAGCAATTAAAAGATCTTGGTTTAGATGTTTCCGTTGATTTTGCTGGAAATATTATTGGCAAAAAAGCTGGCTCCAATCCCGAGTTAAGACCAATTGCATTCGGATCCCACATAGATGAGGTTCCAAATGGCGGCGATTACGACGGCCCAGTTGGATCGATGGGAGCCATCGAAGTTATCCAGTCTTTGATCGAAAGCAAGACAATTACACGGCATCCTTTAGAAATTATTTTCTTCACCAACGAAGAAGGAGGAGTGGTAGGAAGTCGAGCTCTTGCAGGTCAGCTCTCAGAAGAAGCCCTCACTATGAAGAGCAGTAGTGGATTGAGTCAGTCAGAAGGCATCAAAGCGGTGGGTGGGAACCCAGACCGTATCAAAGAAGTAAGGAGAGAAAAGGGTGCGCTGGCAGCTTTTCTTGAGTTGCATATAGAGCAAGGCGGAAATTTAGAACGGGAAGGAATACAAATTGGAGTGGTAGAAGGTATTGTGGCTATAGAATGGTGGCAATTCCGTTTCAAAGGAAAAGCAAATCACGCCGGAACCACTCCTATGAATATGCGAAAAGATCCTATGCTACCCGCTGCGAGATTTATCTTGGCCGTAAATGAGATTGTGAATTCTCATGACGGGGCTCAGGTCGGAACGGTGGGGAAAATTGAAGCATTTCCCGGAGCTGGCAACGTGATACCTGGAGAGGTTACGCTGAATTTGGAGCTTCGTGACCTTTCATCAGAGAAAATCTGGTCTATTTATCGTGAGATAGAATCAAAGGCAAGACAACTGGCAAAAGACAGTCAAACTGAATTAAGCATTACTCATCAGGAAGTAGCCAGTACACCAGCTTTGGCAGATCCTATGATTCAAAAAGTAATTGAAAGCTCGGCAAAACAACTGGGGCTTTCTAGCATGTATTTGCCAAGCGGAGCTGGGCATGATGCTCAAGAAATGGCTAGGCTAGCTCCAATCGGAATGATATTCATCCCTAGCAAAGGAGGTATTAGCCATTCACCAGAAGAATATTCCAGTCCTGAAGACATTGCCCACGGAGCAAATGTTCTGCTACAAACCATTTTGACGCTGGACAAAGAATTACCGTAGTCCCAAAAAATATATTAAAAGCTAGGAACCTGAAAAACTAGCTATCAAAGAACTTTACCAATGGACAATACTCAAGCAGAAAATATATCATTATCCTACCTACAGCTGTCCGACTACAAGGATCTAAAGTCAGCAATGATCGAAGCATACAGAAGTATGCCTGGCTCTTATTGGAAAGAAAGTCAAATCGAAAGTTTGATCACTAAATTCCCCGAAGGACAGGTGGTGATTCGTATAAATGATCAGCTGGCAGGATGTGCGCTTTCCATCGTAGTAAGTGATGCAGAACTAGAAGGAGAGCATACGTATAAAGACATCACGACAGACTTCACATTTGATAATCACAACAATTTTGGCGACATGCTTTACGGTATTGATGTCTTTATCAAGCCGGAATTTCGCGGGTTGAGATTGGGACGGAGATTATACGATTATCGCAAAGAACTTTGTGAAAAGCTGAATCTGAAAGGAATTGTATTTGGTGGACGAATTCCTAATTACCACAAGTATGCGGATAAGATGGGGCCAAAGGAATACTTGGAAAAAGTAAAACTCAAAGAGATTTACGATCCAGTTTTAAATTTCCAACTCGCAAATGATTTCCACCCAGCTCGAATCATGAAGAACTATTTGGAAGGAGATTCTGCATCGAGTGAGTTTGCTGTATTGCTGGAGTGGAATAATATTTTCTACGAAAAGCCAAACAAGAAAGCATCAACAAACAAGACAATAGTACGTCTGGGATTGATCCAATGGCAAATGCGCTTGTATGACAACTTGGATGAACTGATGCAGCAAGCTGAGTATTTTATCGATGCTGTCTCGGGTTACCGTTCAGATTTTGCGCTTTTCCCAGAGCTATTCAATGCACCGCTGATGGCAGAATTCAATCACCTGAGTGAAGCACAAGCCGTGCGCGGATTGGCAAAATATACTGATGAGATCGTCAAGCGCTTTGGACAGCTATCTGTCTCTTATAACATCAACATCATCACAGGCTCCATGCCGAAGATCAAAAATGACAAGTTGTACAATGTTGGTTACCTATGTAAGAGAGATGGCTCTATTGAATCGTACGAGAAGCTGCATATTTCGCCATTGGAAGCCAAGGTGTGGGGAATGCAAGGTGGCAACACGCTCAAATCATTTGATACCGACTGCGGCAAAATCGGGATTTTGATATGCTATGATGCTGAATTCCCTGAACTGAGCAGGATCTTAGCTGATCAGGGAATGGATATTCTGTTCATTCCATTCTTGACTGATACACAAAACGGCTATTCCCGAGTCCGAAATTGTGCGATGGCAAGAGCTATAGAAAACGAATGCTATGTCGCTATGGCTGGTAGCGTGGGCAATCTACCTAAGGTTCACAACATGGACATGCAGTACGCTCAATCTATGGTAATCACTCCATGCGATTTCCCGTTCCCTAGTAATGGAATCAAAGCTGAAGCCACACCAAACAATGAGATGACTCTGATCGCAGATGTTGATCTTTCATTATTACGAGAGTTAAATCAATTTGGAAGTGTTAGAAACCTGAAAGATCGACGAACTGACTTGTTCGAACTTAGACTAAAAGATATTCCAAAATAATTTCAAAGTAGGTGAATCATATTCCACTCAAAACCATTACATGTATATACATCAATTGAAAACTTAATGAGATCAATTAAGAAAATACATAAAGCGGAATATAGACCAATTGCCGATTTGGTCACCTATAGTCCTATGCCGACTCGATCTTTAGACCACTTGGACCCATTCATTTTTCTAAACCACCACGGTTTTCAAACATATCCAGCGCAGAATCGAGGTTTGCCATTTGGCCCGCATCCCCATCGTGGAATGGAGACCGTGACATTCATTACCGCCGGTGACATAGTCCACATGGATTCATCAGGCCATGAGTCTGTGATCTGCCAAGGAGGAGTTCAATACATGACGGCTGGAAGTGGACTGATCCACTCAGAGGTTAGTAGTACCGATTTCAAGAAAGATGGTGGAGATCTGGAAATTCTTCAGCTTTGGCTGAATTTGCCAGCAGACAAAAAAATGATCGCTCCGAACTATAAAGGACTTCAGAAGGCGGAAATCCCAACTTTCGAATTGGATGGAGGGAAAGTAAAAGTCCAGCAGCTTTTCGGAAAATGGAACGAAACCGAAGGCGCTTTTGAAGGCAATTTCCCGATTACACTGAGTACGATTTACTTAGAAAAAGGAGGGAATTTCGAAAAGTCAATTCCTAAGGATGAAAACATATTCTTCTATATCGTGAGAGGTGGGCTTACAGTAAATGGTGAAGAGGTAAATTTTAGAAATCTGGTAGAATTTGAAAATCATGCTGGAGCAATCAACGTGGAAGCCAATGAAGATGCTATTTTGATCTTAGGTCATGCATTGCCTTTCAATGAACCTATGGTCGCTCAAGGCCCTTTCGTGATGAATACTCAGGAGCAGATTCGCGAAGCTTACGATGACTATCAAGCAGGAAAATTCGGCACTTGGACTCACTAATCAGCTGTCAATAATATCCTGTGAGATCAGTCGGTAGATTTCAGCAATTCCCTCGTTGTAATTTAAAAATCGATGATGTTCTTCCAGGGTTTCGTAATCCTCCCGAATTGCTGGACCGGTTTGAGCTGCCTTTGCTCCTAATTGTAGGCTTTTGGAAATGGTCTCAATAATCAGCGGCTTCAGCATTTCGAAGTCCAACCCCTGTCTTCTCATCACTTCTTCAGCTATTCGAATCATGTGATTGGAGAAATTACTTGCAAATACTGCGGCAATATGCATTGCTTTTCTATCCTTAGACCGCACCGTGTAAGTCAGAGGAGATAAACTTTTAGAAAGCTTTTTTAGCTTTTGCAAAGTCTCCTCATCATCAGATTCTAACAAAAACGGGACCTCGTCAAATTCAATTTTTCTACCTACTGTAAAAGACTGTAAAGGATAGAAAATCCCTGTGTAGGAAGCTGAGCTATAATTCAAAATATCCAATGGGACAGTGCCTGATGTGTGTACCAGAATACTATTCTCTGGAAGAATGACTTCATCTGCTATTTCGGGAATGGCAGAATCTTTGACTGCCAAAATAAAAATCTCAGCCTCGCTGGCAGAGAAGTCCAGATCATCTTTTGGCTCACCAGCATAAACTCGATCCGTGATATTCCCAGCACTTTTCAGCGTCCTGGCATATACCTCGGTGATGACATGCCCAGCATCTTCCAAAGCTGGAGCCAAGTGCCAAGCAACATTCCCAGCACCCAGAATGGCAATTTTAAACTTCATGGTGGAAGTACACTATTTTTCTCCAAAAAGAAAAAACCATTCGGATCTATCCAAATGGCTCCTTCTCAAAATATATCTTTAAACTTAAATGTGTAACGCTCTATTGTCTGTAGCAGCCAAACAAGCTTCCTTGAAAGCTTCAGTATAAGTCGGGTGCGCATGAGACATTCTTGCTATATCTTCAGCAGATGCCCTGAACTCCATCGCAACTACCGCTTCAGCGATCATGTCCGCCGTTCTAGGGCCGATCATGTGCACACCTAGAATTTCGTCTGTCTCAGCATCTGCCAAGACTTTCACCAATCCATCGGTATCCATGGAAGCTCTCGCACGACCTGAAGCTATGAACGGGAATTTACCAGTCTTATACTTCACTCCTTTTTCCTTCAGTTGCTCTTCGGTATATCCGACAGCCGCAACTTCCGGCCAAGTATAAACTACACCTGGAATCAGGTTGTAATTGATATGTGGCTTTTGTCCCAAAATAGTTTCTGCCACAAAAACGCCTTCCTCTTCAGCTTTGTGAGCAAGCATAGCGCCTTTCACCACATCACCTATTGCATAGATATTCGGAACAGAAGTTTGTAAATGGTCATTCACTTCGATCTGCCCTTTTTCGGTGATCTTTACGCCAGCAGCTTCAGCATTCAAGCCCTCCGTATAAGGTCTTCTACCGATAGAAACTAGGACATAATCGCCCTTCAATTCAATGGTTTCTCCTTTAGTATTTTCAGCTTTGACAGTGACTTCCTTGCCTTTGCTTTCTACTCCTATCACTTTATGCTTCAGGTAGAATTCAAAGCCGATTTTCTTCAAGGACTTCTGCAGTTCTTTGCCCATCGTGCGATCCATGGTAGGAATCAAAGAATCCATGTATTCGATCACGGATACTTTCGAGCCCATTCTACCATATACAGAGCCTAGTTCCAGACCAATTACTCCGCCACCGATTATTACCAAGTGCTTTGGGATCTCCTTCAAGTTCAAGATCTCAGTAGAAGTGATCACTCTGTCTTTGTCAATCTTGATGAAAGGTAAAGTAGCTGGCTTCGAACCAGTAGCGATAATGATATTCTTACTTTGAATATCTGAAGTAGAGCCATCGTCCTTAGTAACTTTCACAGTGGTCTTATCTACGAAAGAACCTATTCCTTGAAGAACATCGATCTTGTTCTTTTTCATCAAGTAATTGATCCCATCCGTATTCTGCTTCACTACATCATCCTTTCTAATGATCATTTGCTTCAGATCTACTTTCAAATTGCTCAGTTTGATTCCGTGAGTCTCGAAAGTGTGAGCAGCATTATGATAATGCTCAGATGAATCCAAAAGTGCTTTGGAAGGAATACAGCCTACATTCAGGCAAGTACCTCCAAGCGTAGGGTATTTTTCAATAATGGCGGTTTTGAGACCAAGTTGTGCACAGCGAATCGCTGCTACATATCCACCTGGACCAGAACCAATAACTATGACGTCGTACATTTTATTTAGAATTTAGATGCAAGACACAAGAAACAAGACTTGGTCTAACTAGTTAAAAACAGGGCTAAAGTCACTCAGCCCCCCGTAAATCGTAAATCCTTAAACTCCAAACAACAATCTTGTCGGATCTTCAAGCAATTCTTTCACCCGAACCAAGAAGCTTACTGACTCGCGTCCATCGATGATTCTATGATCGTAAGAAAGCGCCAAGTACATCATCGGAAGTATTACTACCTCACCATTCACGGCCATTGGACGCTGCACGATATTGTGCATACCTAGGATCGCAGATTGAGGAGCATTGATTATCGGAGTGGACATCATGGAACCGAAGATTCCACCATTAGTCAAGGTGAACGTACCACCGGTCATTTCCTCGATAGAAAGTTTATTGTCTCTGGCCTTTCCGGCTAGTCTTACTACTTCCTTTTCTATCTGATCAAAGCTAAGAGTTTCAGCATTTCTAATTACTGGAACCACCAAACCTTTTGGAGCAGATACAGCAATAGAGATATCGCAAAAATCATTGAAAACCATTTCGTTTCCATCGATTTTAGCATTTACAGAAGGCCACTCTTGGAGCGCTACGCAAACAGCTTTGGTGAAGAAGGACATGAATCCAAGTCCTACACCATGCTTTTCTTTGAATTGCTCTTTGAATTTGGATCTCAAATCCATGATTGGCTTCATGTTCACCTCATTGAATGTGGTGAGCATTGCTGTCTCATTTTTCACAGAAACCAATCTTCTTGCTACTGTTTTTCTCAAAGAAGACATTTTCTCTCTGCGCTCATTTCTAGAACCAGCAACTGGAGCAGGTGCTGATGACTCAGTTTCCTTACTTTCAGATTTCGCAGATGCAGGAGCTGGCTTTTGAGCCGATTGAGCATCTTCTTTGGTAATTCTACCATCTTTACCAGTTCCTTTAACTGCTTCTGGAGAAACTCCTTTTTCAGCCAAAATCTTGGACGCCGCTGGAGAAGCATGTCCAGTAGCATAGTTTGTATTTCCTGACTCAGAAGGGGATGCTGATGAAGAAGATGATTCCTCAGAGGTAGAAGCCGCAACTGGTTCGCCTTCCGTCACTTCAATTTTACAAATCATCCCACCAATCTCAAGCACATCACCTTCCTGCGCCACATGGCGAAGAATTCCTGATGCCTCAGCTGGCAATTCAAAAGTGGCTTTATCAGAATCTACCTCAGCGATAATCTCATCCAACTTCACATAATCTCCATCACTTTTAAGCCAATTGGCCAAGGTGACTTCGGTGATGGACTCTCCTACCGTAGGAACCACCATTTCTTTCACTTCTCCGGTTGATTTTGATTCCGTTGCTTTTGATGCTTTCGCTTCAGAAGATTTCTCTTCAGCCTTTGGAGCATCAGCAGCTGGCTCAGATTTACCTGGAGTACCAGCTTCGTCAATTTCACAGATCACAGCACCGATTTCCAACACATCTCCTTCTTGGGCTTTGATTCTAAGTACGCCCGCAGCTTCTGCCGGCAACTCAAAAGTAGCTTTGTCGGATTCCAGTTCACATAGGACTTCGTCCATCTGAACCTCATCTCCATCTTTTTTAAACCATTGGCCGATGGTAACTTCCGTGATGGATTCTCCTACAGCAGGGACTTTGATTTCTTTGCTCATAAGTTTTTCTTTTTTTCTCTTTCTAGTAAAAAAGAGAGGAACAAAATGATACGATTATTTTGGATGTCTTTGTGAAAAGAGCTGTGATTATTTCAATTTAAGTGCTTGAGCTACAATATTTTTTTGCTCTTCCACGTGGACTTTATTATAACCTGTGGCAGGAGAAGCACTGGCTTTTCGGGCAATTATCTCCATTGGCAATTCCTTGTAAAGCAGTCTTAGAATATAGTTCCAATAGCCCATGTTAGACGGTTCTTCCTGAACCCAAACAAGCTCAGCTTCTGGATAACCAGCCAAAACTTCCAGCATTTGCTTTTTTGGAAGTGGGTGAAGTTGTTCGATTCTAACGATAGCTACGTCCTTTACTTTTTCTTTTTCTCTCGCTTCATCAAGATCGTAATAGATCTTACCTGAGCAAAGCACCACTCGCTTCACATCTTTTGCATTTACCGTAGTATCCGGAAGCACTTCTCTGAAAGAACCTTCGGTAAATTCTGAAAGTGGAGAAACAACTTTTGGATGTCTCAAAAGAGACTTAGGTGACATGACGATACAAGGTTTTCTGAATTCCCAAGCCAATTGTCTTCTCAACAAATGGAAGAAGTTAGAGGGTTCAGTTACGTTTGCTACTATTGTGTTGTATTCGGCAGATAGCTGAAGAAATCTTTCTGGGCGAGCATTGGAATGCTCTGGCCCCTGGCCTTCGTAGCCATGAGGAAGAAGCATAACCAATCCGTTCATTTTCTGCCATTTTGTTTCTCCGGAAGTGATGAACTGATCAATCATGACCTGCGCACCATTAGCGAAATCACCAAATTGAGCCTCCCAAATCGTTAATGCATTTGGATTTGCCATGGCGTAGCCATATTCAAAACCTAGTACAGCGTATTCAGAAAGAAGGGAATTATAGATATAAAAATCTCCTCTTCTGTCCTTCATCTCCTTTATAGAATTGTAGGCTTTATTTGTATTGGCATCATGAAGCACCGCATGCCTATGAGAGAATGTACCTCTTTGCACATCTTGTCCTGTCAATCGAACTGTTTTCCCCTCCAAAGTCAAAGAACCATAAGCAAGCAATTCCGCAGCTGCCCAGTTCAAACTTTTTGACTGAAAGAACATTTCCTTACGCTGCTTCAGCTGCGCTTCTATCTGCTTTAGTGGTTTGAATCCTTTGGGAATCACGGTAAGTGCTTCAGCTACTTTTTCGATCAACTCTTGGCTAATCCCAGTTTTTGGTGACTGATCAAAATCTTCCGGCTTGGATCGCCTCAAGCTGCCCCATTCTTCTTCAAAGCGCGTAGCCTGATAAGGAAGCGGCTTTTCTTTTACCAGATTCAAACGGTCCTGAAGCAATTGTCTGAATTCCTCATCCATTTGCGAAGCCAACTGAGCCTCGATATCACCACGGTCAGCCAAATGCTTCACGTAGATTTCTCTTGGATTAGGGTGCTTAGAAATAATATTATAAAGTTCTGGCTGAGTGAATTTTGGTTCATCGGACTCGTTATGTCCATGACGTCTGTAGCAGACCATATCCACAAAAATATCACGGCTGAACTTCTGTCTGAATTCGGAAGCAAGTTTGGCTGCGAAAACAACAGACTCAGCATTATCCCCATTCACGTGAATTACTGGCGCATCGATAATTTTGGCAATATCCGTGCAGTAAATAGAAGAACGGGCATCATCAAAATCAGTGGTAAAACCAACTTGGTTATTGATCACAAAGTGGATGGTGCCACCAGTGTTATATCCTTTCAGATCTTCCATCTGAGTCACTTCATAGACGATACCTTGTCCAGCTACTGCAGCATCACCATGAATCAAAATAGGAAGTGCTTTTTTGAAATCTCCTTTGTATTCAGAATCGATTTTGGCACGAAGGAAACCTTCTACCACTGGATCCACCGCTTCCAAGTGAGATGGATTAGGGGCAAGCTTCAAATGAACTTTGTTTTCAGAATGTGTAATGATATCACTTGCATAACCCATGTGATACTTCACGTCGCCATCACCCATTGTCAAATCCGGCTTTGCAGTTCCTTCGAATTCAGAGAAAATCTGTTCGTAGGTTTTGCCCATAATGTTTGCCAACACGTTCAAACGACCTCTGTGAGCCATGCCAATCATAACTTCTTTCACTCCCAATTGAGATGAGGTATTGATCACAGCATCCAAAAACGGAATAGTGCTTTCCCCTCCTTCTAGTGAAAAGCGCTTTTGTCCTAGGTATTTGGTGTGTAAAAAGTTTTCGAAGACTACCGCTTGGTTCAGCTTCGAAAGTATTCTTTTCTTCTCTTCGTGGGTTGGGTTGAAAGCTAAAGCTTCCTTTTCGACTTTAGTCTTAAACCAATCCAGCATCTCTGGATCACGAATATATAAGTATTCAAAACCCATCGAACCTTCGTAAATGGTCTTCAGAGAATCTAAAATCTTAGAAAATTTGGCAGTTCCAATTCCAATCTCTTTCCCAGCTTGGAACTCAGTATTCATGTCCTCTTGTCCTAAACCGAAATCCTGCGGGTCGATTAATGCTTTTCTGTCTTTACGTTCCCTTACCGGATTGGTCTTGGATCTCAAGTGAGCACGTGACCTGTATGCATGAATCAGTGCCCTTACTTTAATTTCTTTCGGCAACTGCTCCATGTCCATAATGGTCCCTGGAGTGGCTAGAGCACCATTTTTTGCAGGAGCTGCAGAATTTCCATTCGAAGATGCTGTATTATCTTCGTCACCGTAGGTGGTAAGTGCAAAGTCAAAGCCATCAAAAAACTCTTTCCAGCTTTGGTCGATTGATTCTGGGTCAATCTTGTAAGAAGAGTACAGCTCATCGATGTAGGATACGTGAGCGTTAGCGATATAAGAAAACTTATCCATATTTTATTCTTAAAGAAGAATTCAAAGCTAAGGCCTTAAATCAATAATAAAAAATCGCTTAGTTGCTTTTCCGAATGTACTAGAATAGGACTATAAAACTAAGCTGATTAATCTTTTACAGGATTCCAGTCTGATGGGAGTCGGACACTTGCATTATCCACCAATCTATAATCGTCGGCAATCAAACTTACAGGCTGTCTAAACTCCAAATCCGCTCCAAAAATATAAGTTCGACGCTGCGTTTCACCCGCAACTATAAAGTAACCCAAAACTACTTCATCGGCGTTATCGAGGCTTACTATATTTCCTCGAATATTTGCTGGCGGAGGATCAAATACTGACCCACTGATTTCAGATTGTTGTTTGACCAAACGTAAGAAACGATCCGCATCTGCCGAAATACTTAATTGATTCAGATCCAAGCGATAGGTGTTTAAAAATCTTAGTTTATTATCAGGAATAAAAGCTGCCATAATGGTTGTTTTCAAGCCATCGGAATTATCATCATTGGTCAGAAAATAAGACGTATTTCCGGTTGTCTTTGTGCGATAGCAGCGATCGCAACAGCCCTCTGGCTCGACCATCATTATCGTACGATTATAATATAAATCAGGCCTGGCCTCCAAAATATAGGTACTCAGGTTATTTCGGCAGAAGTAATAATTATTCTCATCTGCTGGATCAGTCAACTCTACAAAATCACCGACGCCTGAATCCAAATTTGTTTCGCCTTCAACAGCGATGGTCTCGGACTTGTAGGGGATTTTGCTTATTTCTATCGGCTTATTGATTACTTCAGGCAGGGAAGAATAGATTTTCCCATCTGGAAGCTCAATTAGCAAAGTATAAGATCTGCCCACTACTCCAGAATATGCTTTTAGGAAAATGTACGTACCATGCATATTTAAGTCTTCATCAAATATCGCAACTGATCCAGTATTATCCCGAACCACCACTGTTGCTCCGGCAACCGAGCAAACTAGCGCCTCAAAAATACTCCCATAGGTACCCAATCGGGAAAACCCAATCCGGACCTTGACCATTGGTCACCACCCCTCAATAGTCAGTAGCCGCAGACCTTCGATGAGTTAAGTCTCGAATAGATTAATGCAACCCCGCACAAACCAGACTAGAAGCAGATGATACTTTTTCAATAAGTTATGGATTTGATAGTATGTATATGCTCAATTGCAGCAGCAGTCAAATTTTCTTCTTTTTGTGATCATACTAGCTTAGGCGAGTCCTTCCTCTTCCGCCTCCGGTCTCATGACTCCGGTCCTCTGTCTTTCATCACAATATGCAAAGAAAATAGGATTACATATGCCATTGCGGATAATCCAATTTCCGGTTAAAGCCTTTTACCCAAAAATAAAACTTTGATAATCTCAAACTTCAAGTCAAAAAAAAACTGCCTCTAAAAATCAGAGGCAGTTTTAAAATTAGTGTGATTCAATAATTATCTCAACGTAGCAGGCCACTGAATGATACTAGCAAACTATAGCATCAAAGAGCCATTTCCATTGATGATTTTGAGCCAATCAAATTTGAAAGGTGATCATCAGATCAGGTTGAGGTCATCAAATAACTTTCACCATTACTATTTGGAATTATCCAATGAGTCTCCTCTATCAAGGCGCAACAACAGATACTGGGTAAAAGAAAGGTGAATTGTAGAATGGGGCAGTTAAATCACCAGAAATATTAGAATCTGTGAAAACGCGACCAAAACGATCATTCAATACCAATCTAAACTCGAATACATCATCTGCTCGAATTGCTCCAGGAGCTAATCCAACAGCCGCAAGCGTCTCAGTTGCTGTCACCAGAATAGTTGATCTTAGAAATCTAGAAGTAGCGTTAGGAGCAAAATCTGATTTTTTAAGTGTCTTTACAATAACATCAGTTGCAGGCGTATAAATTAAACCCACGTTAGGGATCAATCTTCTATGTCTTACACGCACCTCAACGGTCTCTACAGTACCGCCATCTTCAGCGTCAACAGCTTCAACGACAATTTCAAATTTAGAACTAGCAAGACTGTCCAGACTAAATGAAGTACTTGTACTTGAGATTGTTCTTAAATAAGCAGCCGTATCGAAAGTTGTATATGGAATACGAGGTTCTACAAAATCACGACATGAACCCAGGAGTATAACTGCACCCAGCAGCAATCCGAAACTATATTTGAATTTTTTCATTTGTCTTATTTTTAAGGTTAGTCTACCCAAGCATTACCTGCGGGATTATTATCCCAGAACACTTGTACGGATTGATCTGCTTTCTGAACTGCATTTGTGTTTGTCGACAAGTAGTTCAAAGGATAGAAGAATGAGCGAGGGAATACACCTGGATTCGTTTCTAAACCAGGCTGCATAATAGATGGCTCGCCTGTTCTTCTATATAGATTGTACGCCTCTGTACCATTACCATAGAGTGATAACCAATATTCTCTACCGATCACATACATCTTGCTTGGAAGACCAAGACTTGCATTTGGAGCTGCATCATATTGACTGGCTACGAAATTCAAATAATCGGTCACAGAAGTAGCATAAGCTGCATCAGATGTGAATCCACTGATCACTGAACCTTGCGAAGTGGACAAGCTCCAGCTTCTTACATACTCCATATGCTTTCTGATTCCCGATAACATCAAGTCTTTTGGACTTCCCGCAGTTGAAAGAAACAATGCAGACTCAGCTAGCATAAAGTCAACATAAGCAGCCAACATAATGGGATGGATACCTGCTCCTTGAGCACCAAGTGAAGGATTATTGACAGGTGCAGCACTGTTATTGTCAAATCTACCACCTGCAGGAAAAACTCCCCAAGCCGTACGACTCAATCCATCTGGTGGAATACCATCTGGATCCAAGTGATCTCTACCCCAATAACCTCTTTTACCAGGAAGGCAATACACAAAGTTAGCCACTAGGTACTGAGGTGGGGCAATCTGGACAATACACTCGATATCTTCCGAATTAGTAGGATTAACTGCTACCTGACGGTAAAAGTAATATCTAGCACGCGGATCATCAAAACCCTTCGCCTCTGTCAAATGCCACATGTAGAACGTAGACTGATAGTCTCCACCTCCTGATGTATACTGACCTGCAAATCTTGGATGTCTGGAATCCGGATCAGCTCTGGTAGTACCAAACTTGAAGATAAAGTCGTCGCCTGTTTTAAGGAAATTGTTAGCTGCGATCAATGCATCTATACCTGCCTTAGATTCGGCAGCCTTTACCAATCGGGTATTCAAGAAATATCTCAACTTCAAGGTATTGATCAATTTTATCCACTTAGTATAATTTCTAGCATAGAAGTAATCATTTGGAGTACCAGCAGAACTCGTTGCCGCAAAATGAGCATCCGCCTGATTTAGTGCCTCCAAAGCCGCCGCATATATGGATTCTCCTGAATCGACTTTCGGGTTGAAGTTGTTAGGACCTTGCAGCGCTTCTGTCAAAGGTACATCACCATAAGAATCCACTAAGTGCATGTAAACCATGGCTTTGATAGTCTTCGCAATACCTAAGTGCCGCTGATTGTTCCGTTCCTCTGCCAAAGGTTCCAAAGCTTGAATATCAGCCAGTACTGTAGAGTATGCACCTGTCCAATAAGCATTGGTAGTAGTTGGCGTGTAAGCTCCCTCATATTGCGCACTTCCCTGATTGATTATACGGGTTAGGCGCATTCCATCATCACTAATGGAGTTGAAAACCTCCTGATATTCTAACTGAATACTATTCAGTAAAAAATCCGGGATAGCAGCATCAAACTGTACTGCATTTGGATCCACTTGCAAGTCGAGTTCACAAGAAGTTGCAAAAACCATACTTGCTGCGATCATCAAACTATATATTTTTCTTTTCATTTTATTTCAGTTTTGGGATTAGAATGTAAGGGTTACAGTTCCACCAAATCTTCTGGAGCTAGGACCGGTTACGAAGTCGAAACCAAGACCATTACCTACACCAGTACCTAACACGTCTACATCAAAGTTCATGTTTGGAGGGAAGTTTAGCGCTAAGAACCATAAGTTACTTCCACTTAAGGCTATAGAAGCTCTTTTGAAAGGAGTCTTTGCCAAAAAACCTGTAGGCAACTCATATCCAAGGGATAATTCACGAAGTCTAATCATAGAACCATCGAATATATTAGGCTCATCTGAAGCTCCTTGATAACCTCCGAAGAAATAATTAGAAGCTGTGATTTGGATATCATTTGGAGTACCATCTTCTTTTACACCTGGCATAATGAACGTCAATTCTCTGTCCACCACAGGATCTTTGGTCACACCTCTTGCAAGCGTAGCAGTCACTGTATTAGAGAATACATCTCCCTTGTGTCTGTACTCAATCATTGCGTTCAAAGTGAAACCTTTATAAGAGAATGAGTTGATCCATGATCCATTCCATTTTGGATTTGGATCACCTAAGATGACCAAATCGGAAGTTGGCTTATGAAGACCATTTGATAGGATGATCGGTTGACCCGTCTGCTCATTTCTCTCAAAACCAATGCCTTTGATTACGTTAAATGGCTCACCTGGGATAGCAAAGTTTCCTAAAGTAGTAAAACCAGAAATCACAACTTGATCCAGTCCTGGCGCTAGTTCCATGACCACACTTCTATACATAGACCAGTTGATCGTAGATTCCCAACGGAATCCGGATGCAGTCGATATTGGTGTCACAGTAGCCTGAAATTCAATACCTCTGGTTCTTAATTTACCAATATTCTTCTGAGTAAAGTTAAAACCAGTAGCAGGATCGATCGGTGTATCTGTGATCAAGTCAGATGTATTTTTCTCATACATAGAAAAATCAAATCTTAACTTGTTGTTAAACATAACACCTTCCAAGCCAAACTCAAGTTCCTGCTGAAGCTCTGGTCTCAAATCGGGGTTACCAAGTCTATTAGCCACCTCGTGAGTTTGGGTTACTGTACCACCTGCATCGAAAGCTCTTGCTCTTTGAGTAAGGATATTTCGAGTGCTATATGGTGGGGGGAAGCCCGCAGAAGTACCATAAGCAAGTCTTACTTTCAAATCATTTAGCGTAGAAGAATTCCAGTTGAATGCAGTAGTCGGAATAAATGAAACTGATGCTCCCGGATACAGAATTCTTCTGTTTTCCTGTTCTACAGTAGAGGTCCAGTCATTTCTTGCAGCTAAATTCAAATACAGATAGTTAGAGTAGTCCAACGTCACGTTGGCATAAACCCCCATTCTCTGCTCTTCTTGAGTTCTGTTCATGCCTGTCCCTGAATAAGCATCGTTACTGGATGAGTTGGTAAAGTTGGAATGACGGAATAATCCGAAAGCCAATTGACCTTGGGAAGCAACACCTACCTGCTCGAAGTAATCATATCTTGAGTTACCACCGATCAAAGCAGACATTCCGAATTTCTCGGAAAACTCCTTTTTCCAGTTAATAATCAAATCCTGATTCCAGATGGTATTTTTCAAGTTGATCGTTCTGTAATATCCAGACTGAGTAGCCAAACTTATTGAAGGTCCACCTTTGTTGTATCTAGCCTCCTGAGTCTCTGTGTAAGTATCCAAACCTAGACGATAAGTAACTGAGACATTATCGTTGACATCATAATTTAATGAGGTAGAGTTGAAGAATCGCTGCACATCAGATGTATTCACGTAGTTCTTTACTAACCAATTAGGGTTCACGATATCATTACCGCCTCTATAGTATACAGAACTCTTATCGATTGGATTTTCGAAAGGAAGTCCTGCCAAATCAACAGATCTAGGCGTATATAACACGTGTGCAAACACGGATGGAATACCACCATTTGGACCTGAACCGAATGAAGCATTCACCGGTGGAGATTGCAGATCGGTAATCGCAAATGTAAAAGAAGAGTTTACAGACAACTTATCAGAAATTGCGGAATTGATACCCAATCCAAAGTTATACTTCTGCATTTCGTTTCCAGGAGTAAAACCTTCATCATCAGTATAACCAAAGCTTGCGCTATATCCAGTCCGATCAGAACCACCTGCAACTTGAATAGAGGTATTGGAAACTATTCCAGTACGGAAGAAAGCAGTAGAAGGGTCCTCATATGCTTTAAAGTCATACTTTACCGGAGTACCACCTACTACGCCATCTACCCAAAACTGTGGAAATGCTTCTCTTACAGAGGCAACTCGTGAAGTAGCATAGGGGTGATTGACCTGAAGACCTTGATCCATACTTGGGCCAAAGTTAGAGAAGAAGAATCCAGGAGATTGCTGGAAACCATTTCCATATATTGTTCCGTACGTAGGCAAAGATGCCGCAGTGTTGGAGAATATGGATTGATTGATAGTTACCTCAGCAGCTTTTCTTTTAGTAGCTCCGGATTTGGTAGTAATCAAGATTACCCCGTTTCTACCCTGATCACCATAAAGAACGGTTGCAGATAGACCTTTCAGTACTGACATCGACTCGATATTATTTGGATCAATATCCAAGAATCGAGAAGAAGTAGTAGCACCACCTTGAGAGAACCCATTAGTGTTATTAGTACTTGTGTTGAAAGGAACCCCATCAACTACGAATAGTGGCTGATTGGAACCTGTCGCAGAAGAATATCCTCTGATGACCATGTTTGTTCCAGATCCTGACATACCATTGGTCGAGGTGATATTCACACCCGGTACTTTCCCTTGCAATACACGTGCTACGTCTTGCTCAGGACGATTCTCAAGCTGCTCACTGCCGACGGAAGTTACTCCATAGCCGAGCGCTTTCTTTTCCCTTTCGATACCAATCGCCGTCACTACCACTTCGGATAGTTGCGCGGCGTCAGTCATAAGGGTGACATTAATAATGGTTCTGTTACCGATTACTTCTTCTGCGGATTTTAACCCCACAAAAGAGTAAACTAGAACATCAGAACCTGCTGGTACTGTAATGGAGTAATTACCATCCAAATCGGTGGTCATCCCCACTGTAGTACCTTTAACGAGTACGGTTGCTCCTGGCAGACCGAGCCCGTCTTCTTCGGAAATTACCGTTCCGGTAATTACCCGCTGTTGCGCTGACACCTCATACGTGAGTGACATGGTGAAAAGCGCAAAAACAAAGAGTAAAGCTTTTCTCATAAGGTATTTAGTTTGATTGATACCTAAATAAAATCCCTTTCAACTTAATAACAAAATGCGCCTGTTAGTGTATACTTAATTAAATTATTGCAATTAAAAATAATTATAATGCAAATTAATCAAATTTTGAAATTTAAAATTATAATCTTTGGTAACAAGAGATAATTAAAACACATAATTATAAACCATCGGTCTATAATTAGTTTTAACGGCTTGATCAAGCATAAATTCGGTTCTTTATACTTAGACTTTATAAAAAATAAGATAATGGATAAAATCAGAGCTTATTTCCAAATTTTATTTTGATAACGTAGTATTAAAAAATATATATTATTATTTTGAATTTCTTCCAAGTATTTGTGCCTATGGTGCTGTAAAAGAAATAATGGCAGATTTTCTAAAGAATTTTGAACAAACAGGGTAAAATATTGATGTCAAATAAGACTTAAAAACAGGCAATTATTAAAGAATGGCTTAAAACTCATTTGCAAATGTTTAATCGTGCAAAAAATAATATTCTGAATTCATATTATCCGAAACTGCTTTGCATCTCCAATCTTTGTGTTTTTGATACTGAAAATTGTACCTAATCAATAATTTAAACTCAAAGAAGGAAAGCAAAGCGACGATTCATGACGTGAATAATTTAAAATTTGACTATACATCTTTTCTGACCTTAATGCAATAGTGAGCAATCCCTAAAAAATAGTCAGTATTCGAAATAATTCCCAAAGCCGGTCTTCACTCCTTGTCTAAAGCGCATACCTCAGCGTAAACGCTGCTTCATCCTCCCACAGCTTAGTAAAGTCAGTGAAATTATATGCTGGCTTCCAATAAAGCCCCACATAAAAACTACTGCGATTGATATTGTATTCTAGGCCTATAACCGCATCTATCCCATAGGCATTATAATCCTGGTCTATTTTGTCAACCCATGGAGGCTCGCCTTTTCCATCTTTCCACATTCCATAATGAGCTCCTCCTCCGAAATACCACTCCAGCCCTCTCACTTCCCTAATATCCATATGGTGCTCATACAAAACTGCCGCTACCCAGCCTTTCCACCTTCGATAGACCAGGAGATCGACTGCTCCTTGGTCAGAAATGAATTGCTTTACAGTCCCTCCAATATTGGTTCCGGCTGTAATCCCAACCATGGTATTATAATCTCTCATCTGTGCCTTAGATTCTAGAGCAGATGAAAACACAAGAGTAAGCGCAGCAAAAGCCGCTAAAAGGGTAAATCGCATGGAACAACTTATTTTTACAAGATCAAAAAGTAATGATATTTTCTGGCGTAATGCAATAATCGAGTGGTATATCATGCAATTCAGAGGGAATGTAAAGCTCAGGTGAAAAATAACTCAACCCAATCTTCAGAATTGAAGAGTCAAGATTACTCAAAAAAATATCATAATATCCTTTACCAAAACCGATTCTGTTTCCTTTTTGATCGTAAGCTAGCAGTGGAACAAAAACCACTTGAATCAACTCATTGCTCACCAATTCAAAATTCTCTGGAATCGGAATCCCCCATTTATCGAGCTGGAATTTTGTGTTAGCCTTTAAAAGTAAGGTCTGTAAGGTGAACGAATCAAGTTCAACTCTGGAGGTGTAGATATTCCCGCCTCTACGCTCCAAATATTCTTTAATAGGATAGGTATTGATTTCCATCTGTTTCGGGATAGGGAAAAACAGATGGAAATTATTCAGCTCTTTTCGTTCATCCAAAAAAGCAATCACATGGTCGGTGATCTTTAGGGACTTTTTTTCAAGCTGCTCATTTGAAAGTGCAGCTCGCAGTTCCATATAAAAAGTTCTTAGCTCATGCTTATCAAGACTCATTTTCCAATACCATCATTCTGAAATCCAGCGGATCAAAACAATCCAAAAGCTCTAAGATCAGATCAGGATTACTCAGGTAGAACTGCATCATATTTACCACCCGCTCCTGTGGACTACCACCTGGCTTTACTAACTCCTCAATACAACAGGCACGCTCTATTTGCGTATGCAACCTTCGTTCTTCGGCCTTGCGAAGCTTTCTAGCCATCTGATCGATGATCTTCAAGGAGCGAACTTTACCAGCTTCAAAAGCACTTTCAAGACTTTTCTCTAGATGAGCAGCTTCCTTTCCTTTTTTATCAAACAGAGTGGAAACAATCTCCTTTTGTTTGTCAAGCTCAATATCAATGCTCGCTTCAGCCTTCACAAAAGTCTTTTTCCAATGCTCCACATCTACAAAAAGATCTTCCACTTCCCAATTCAACTGGCCCATTTTGCGCTGCACTTTCTCGTTGATAATCAAAGCAAAATTACGTGGCAACAATACTGGAAACGGAACCTCAAAATGATCAAAAACCCCTTTCAACTGAAGCCAGTAAACCACTTCAGCAGGGCCTCCCAAATAAGCAAGATTAGGCAGGATGATTTCCTGATAAAGTGGGCGCAACACCACATTGGGGCTGAATCGCTCTGGATCTTTCTCGATCAAAGCTCTCATTTCTTCATTGGTAAATCGCAAATCAGTATTTACAATTCCGAAACCCGATTCCATTTTCTCAATTCGCTCTCGAACACCTTTGTCTAAATAGAAAAAATTGACTTCACGGGGGAAAATCTGACTACTATAGCCCAACTCTTCTAATGCATCCGTCGCCGCAGTTGATTTTTCGAAAGGGGTATGCTCAAACAAGTCAGCGAGTATCACTTCTGTAAACTCTCTTTTCAATTTCGCATCGTCTCCATCTACGATGACCAATCCTTCTTCACCGAAGAGCGAATTGACATACTTCCGAACTGCCTCTGCTAATGTTTTGGAGGAAGAGTAAGCCTCCAAAAACACTTCTGGGGCGAAAGCAACAGACTTAAGAAACTCTTTAAAACTCTTATCCAACTCAAAATCTCCGACGGCTCCAGTTTGATCAGAATCCCACTGGTATTTCTTGCCATCAAGCTTGAAGTAATTGATCTCATCAAAATCGTGATCTTCTGTCGCCATCCAGTAAATTGGCACAAACTTGTAATCAGGATATGTCTCGGCTAATTTCTTGGCAAGATTGATTGTGGAGACAATTTTGTAAATGAAATAAAGCGGTCCAGTGAAAAGATTAAGTTGATGTCCTGTAGTCACGGTGAACGTACGATCTGACGCTAAGGACTCAATATTCGAAGAGACCGCGGAGCCTACTTCCTGATTGGCATATTGGGTCTGGAGCGCATCGACCAGAACCTTTCGATTTCCTTCGGAAAAAGTCTTCTGCTCAATAGCTTGTCTGAAGCTCTCCAACTTGGGATAATGAGTATAAAAAGGCGCTAATTCGTCTTTCCCTCCGATATAATCCAAAAAAAATTGTGAAAACTGTCCGGTTTGATGGAGTTCTACGCAATGTTTTTTCATAAGAAATTTGAGCTGAGGGTTGTAAAGGGAAACTAATTTAATCAATCATTCCAAAGTTCGTTTTTTTTTCGAAAAAATCAGGAATGCTTACATCAAAGGAATTGTTTCGGGTTGAACTGAAGTTTTCGCACTTAGGCTTATTTAAAATACCCTTCCTGATTAGCCAACATTGCCAATTATCTTAGCTTTGCAAGCTACAAATATGCTACCCTACCAAAGATTTTTCCTAGAAAACGGATTAGAAGTGATCGTCCACGAGGATCACGGCAGTAAAATCGCTGTTTTCAACCTTCTCTATAAAGTTGGATCCCGAAATGAAAAGCTCGGAAAAACCGGACTTGCGCATTTTTTCGAACATTTGATGTTTGGAAGCTCTGCCAATGTCCCTGTTTTCGACCGAGAACTGGAGCGTGTCGGCGGTGCTTGCAACGCATTTACCAGTCCTGACATTACTAATTATTACATCACGATTCCTGCTGCAAATCTGGAAACAGCATTTTGGCTGGAATCAGACCGCATGTCGGAACTGACACTGAGCGAGAAAACTATCGAAACTCAGCGGAAAGTGGTCATGGAAGAGTATAAACAGCGCTACCTTAATCAGCCTTATGGCGATGTATTCCATCACTTGAGGCCTCTTGCTTACGACACTCACCCCTATCGGTGGCCAACAATTGGACAGAATCTGGATGATATTATTAATTATACGCAAGAGGATGTTTGGGACTTTTATAAAGCAAATTACAGACCTGACAATGCCGTCTTAGTAGTTGCTGGCGCGGTGAAGCAAGCCGAAGTAGAGAGATTAGCAAAGAAATGGTTTGAACCAATTCCGAATCTTTCAAAATCAACCCTTCAAATTCCAGTCGAGCCAGCCCAACATACCAAAAAGATCAAAGTGGTAGAGGCCGCTGTGCCTACAGATGCACTTTACAAAGCTTATAAAATGCCAGCAAAACTGGCTGAGGGCTACTTGGAAGCCGATTTAATCGCCGACATCATAGGTTTTGGCAAGTCTTCTCTTCTGGAGCAAACGTTGGTGAAAAACGGAAAACTTTTTGCAGCTGTGGGAGCTTATGTTTTAGGATCTGTGGATCCTGGACTTTTGATTTTCTCTGGAAAAATGGAAAGTGGTGTGTCAGCAGAAGAAGCCGAAAACGCAATGGACGAAGTAGTTTCTAAGTTTCTAGCTTCAGAAATCTCTGATCATTCTCTTCAGAAAGTAAAGAATCAGGGCGAAGCAATGAAAACCTACGAGTCCATCCAAGTGCTCAACAGGGCTATGAATCTGGCAAATTATGCACAGCTTGGAAACCCCGATCTGTATTACGAGGAATTCGAAAAGAAATCAAAAATAAAAGGAGATGAAATTATGTCTTGGGCAAATCGCCTGATCCGTGAAGAAAACTCCTCTGTCTTATATTATAAATCTGTACCTGCATGAACAAATTCAGAATAGGTTTCGGCTATGATGTCCACCAACTTAAAGAAGGCCATGAGTTCTGGTTGGGTGGAATCAAATTAGAACACGAAAAGGGTGCTTTTGGCCATTCCGACGCAGATGTCTTGATACATGTGATTTGCGACGCGCTCTTAGGCGCAGCAAATCTTCGTGACATCGGACATCATTTCTCCGATCAAGACCCAAAATTCAAGGGTATAGACAGCAAAATCCTGCTGGCAGAAGTAATGGTTCTCCTTCGCGAGGCTGGCTATGAAGTGGGCAACTTAGATACCACGATTTGCCTGCAGCTTCCGAAAATCAATCCTCACATCCCAACCATGAAAAAGTGTCTCTCCGAAGTGATGAATGTATCTGAAAATGAAATTTCCATCAAAGCAACAACCACTGAGAAACTTGGATTTGTAGGCAGACAGGAAGGCGTATCAGCATATTGTTCGGCTCTAATTTATTCTGTATGAGCGAAAACCTCAAAATCATCACCACCGAGGACGGTTCTCATTCTCTTTACAATAAAGAGTTAAAAGAAAGCTACCACAATTTAGGCGGTGCTTTCAAAGAATCCATCCATATATGCATGCTCTATGGCCTAGACTCTTGGGTGATGAATAACCCGAACAAAAAACCTCTTCGCGTTTTTGAAGTGGGATTCGGAACAGGGCTCAATGCTTGGCTTACCTTAGTTTGGGCAGAACAAAATCAGATTCCTGTACTTTATCATACCATTGAGCCATTTCCGCTCTCCGAGGATATTTATTCCCAGTTGAACTACGGAGATATGGATGACGCTATTTTTCATTACAAGCCATATTTACAGCGAGTGCACAAAGCGGAATGGGACAAAGGCATTATCATGTCGGAATATTTCAATATGAAAAAAGAAAAAACAACGCTTCAGGAAGTGGTTCTCTATCCTACCGATGTGGTCTTCTATGATGCATTTGCGCCAAGCAAACAGCCTGAAATGTGGGAAAAAGAGGTGCTCAGCAAAGTTTGCGGATCAATGAACCCAGGAGGAATATTCACTACCTACTGTGCAACGGGTCAGCTAAGAAGAGACCTGAATGAAGTAGGGCTCGAAGTAGAAACTTTACCTGGCCCTCCAGGCAAAAAAGAAATGACAAGAGGCTGGAAAAAATAAATCTACTCACTGGAATGCTGTTTGGATAGGAATTAGGAAAAACCACCAATCTTATGAAAACTGCAATTTTTGTTTGGCTATTTTTATTTCCAATCCAAATCTACGCGAGTAGCTACAATTCCTTCACAACGCCTGAGCTAACTCTGGTATCTGCTATTGAAAAAGGCGAATTCAATGCTACGGAGATTGGGAGTATTGAACTTACGGATAATTCTGAGTTGACTACGGGATGTGAAAATTTCAAAGCAATCGGCTCTGCATAAGAAATGGACGATCAGAAACTGAGAAACTAACTTGTATATATTAATCCCAAGAGCCACTCACAGAAATTGACTGACTGGAAATCCCTGTCTGTAACAATGATCTTTTTTGTAAGGATGCTAATCTTTGCCTTCCTTTATAAAAGAAGTAAACTCACACTTGAACGGCCCGAAATGGTAACGTTTAGTAATTCAAATACCCAAAAAAAATGACCTTCGGACTAGTTCTACTGTTTTTAAATCTAATCACACCACAATTCACTGAAGCTGGCCAAGCGAAATTGGAAAAAATGGTTCAGGATCGCGATGCACTCACGCAACAATGGAAAGATTCTGAAAGTAAAAAGTCAGGAATCTTCGGCAACCGCACCAAAAAGGACATGATCGAAACGAATGAATGGCTGGAAAGAATCGTCCAAAAGGATAACCTAATCATGGATGAGCTTCGGATGATCGGTGACATTGAAACAACCACTGCCACTCAGACGGGAGAAGACTATAAGGCCATAGCCTTCAAACAAGAGAGGGATGTCCAAGCTTTAAAAAGAGCAGTAGCTGAGCGGGACAATCAGATAGAAGAAAAACTTGCCCAGCGTCGGACTTTCGAGTGGATTAGCTTGATTTTATTCCTTATTACTCTAGGACTTGGAATAGTAGTCTATAAAAAAGTGATCAAAGCATAGACTAAAAACAAAACTGGCTGTAACATGAATTTCATACAGCCAGTTTTATTTATGTTTAATTCAATCCACTCTGATGTACTCTACAGACTCAAAAGGAACATCACAGGGAAGAAATTCTTTAGGGCAATTCTCTTGATAAATCATCTTAGTTCGATTGTTCCTAAAAGAAATAGCAGCCGTAGGAATTCCGAAGAAATCAATAATTCCAGCCAATAACTCTTGCTTTGGCACATAAAAATCTTCCTCTCTATGATCTATCCAGGCGGCTAGATCAGGAGAATATGTAAAGGTATTCCCATTCCATTCGTAATTATCATCATAAAAAAAACGGTAGCCTAAATCCGGCCCATTTTCAGAATCTCTTACTGTTGTCCTGTATTGATAAACACTGTCATTTTTGAATTCAAGTGTATTTACTACCCAGTAGTTCACAGAATCGACAAAGCTGCGATTCTCCCAAGTACCTACTAACTGGTTTGGCAGTTCTTCATTATCGTCGTCACAGGCAGTAAAACTGCATGATAACAATAGAAGTGAAAATAGTGAAAGGTATTTCATGGCTAAAAAGAAATTTGGATAACAATCCCTAGAACGATACAACAACTCAATACGCTACAGATCAAGAAGTAAAAAGGTTCTAACTATTTAATCTTGCAATCGGTGTTCTTCCGCCTTTGGTCTTTTCCTCCAACGTAACTAATATCTCAGCATCTAGCGGAAGAAACACATCCGCGCGAGACCCGAATTTGATAAAACCGAATTCACCGCCCTGAACTAATTCAGAACCTGGCTTCACATACCATTTGATTCTTCTTGCCATAGCTCCTGCTATCTGTCTTACCAACAGCTTAGTTCCATTTTCATGCTTTAACACCATCGTAGTACGCTCATTCTCAGCACTTGACTTGGGATGCCAAGCGACTAGATATTTGCCTGGATGGTACTGGAAAAACTCCACTATGCCTTTGATCGGAGATCTGGTAATGTGCACATTGATTGGAGACATAAAAATCGATATTTGTCTACGATTTTCCTTCAGGTACTCTCCTTCAAAAGTCTCTTCGATCACCACTACTTTCCCATCCACGGGAGCGTACACCAAACTTTCGTCAGATGGCAATTGGATAATTGGACTTCTGAAAAACTGAAGAATAATCAGGTAAAGCACAATACTCCCTAAAACAGCAACATTAGAAAGTACTCTAGCATCTGGCATGAAATAGATGATGAGATAATTACCGGCAACTAAGATAATTAACATCCAAAATAACAAAACTCTTCCTTCTCTGTGTATAGTCATAATATAGTACGTATTCGTTTATAAATCAATTACTTAAAGCATTTTTTGAAGTCGGTCGGATAATCATTTTGCCAACATCAATGATTTACGTGCAATTTACGGGCAATTAGAATGAGAAAAAAATATTTCGTTTGGCCATAAAAACAGTATTCTAGAATGAATTTAGTATCTTGATTTAATAGCAAGAAAGACTGGGGCAGTGAGATGATTTTTTTTAATTACTAGAACTAAAAATAATGTTGTGTGGTTCTGATTTTATATTATTGATTATTAATTAAAAAAACCTATGTTAAAAACTAAAATAGTAATAGATATTAAAAGTGCTATAGCTAAAGCTCATAGCTTTAGTTCGGGATTAGGCTCGTCCAGCTCTATTTCAAAAGATTACTTGTTGAGTGAACTCAAAGCTTATTCTGGAAGTGAACTTCATATTACCCTTCTAGATTTCAAAGAATTCGACGAAATTGAGTTTGATAGTCTAAATCCTACCATACTTTTAACTGAAAATTATAAGTCCCAAATCTAGAAATCTATTACCATAGGTAATTTTATAATTTTCAGTAACTTAAGCAAAAATGAAGAAAGTTGATTTTATTGAGATGGGTAGTTTAGCTTATTACGTGGGCAAGAACGGTCGTATTTTAATAAGAGAATTCGATATTAATCTTGGGTTAGATTACTTACCCGTAAAACTTATAAAATCAAATGGTGAAATTGAGGATATCCGTTGTTCTTCCAACCTTACCAATCTTATTCAAAAAGTAAGAACTGTTATAGAATATTTACCTTATTTCATTGTGATTGAGACTTCTCTCAAAAGGAAGTCAATATCAATCAATAGGGTTAATGAAGGTAAATTCGATTTAAAAAATTATGTGGTAGAAGTTGAAAATATTCAAGAAACATCCGAAATAATGAGGAAGGCCATTATGACTCAAACCCAAACAGTTAAGAAGAAGTAGATTAGTGCCTAACAATATTCTTAATATGAATCCTATACTGTCATATCTTTATAACTTATTACAGAATTCATGAGTGAATTATTGGTAGCCTTTGTTTTTATCGCTGCAATTTTTGGAGGAGGAGGATTGTTAATTTTATTAGTTGGAGAGATATTTGAAAAAGACGATAATAAACCATTATCTAAGAGAATTGCACCACTTATTGGATTAATGTTTTTGTTGC
The DNA here is from genome assembly GCF_002150685.1 of Algoriphagus antarcticus. Classification (GTDB taxonomy): domain Bacteria; phylum Bacteroidota; class Bacteroidia; order Cytophagales; family Cyclobacteriaceae; genus Algoriphagus; species Algoriphagus antarcticus. The sequence goes on along the minus strand of NZ_MSSW01000027.1, from coordinate 23,767 downwards.
TTTTTTTGTATAAAATTTTCATTTACTAATCCTTATTCCAACTTCTTTTTCACCCCATTATCAAGTCATAAGCTTTAAAACTAAAAGGCGTGGAGATTGCCCCCACGCCTCAAAGATAAAATATTCTTTCGATAGAAAAGGCTTAGAATCCTCCTCTGTATGTATAAGTCTTCGCAACTTTATCAATTGCGACGATATATGCTGCAATTCTCATAGGCACTTCATACTTCAGTGAAGTTTGATAGACCGTATCAAAGGCATCTTTCATGATTCTGTCTGAGCGTCTATTGACACGATCAGCGGTCCATTTGTACCCCAATCTATTTTGAACCCACTCGAAATAAGAAACTGTTACACCTCCGGCATTCGCTAGAATATCCGGCACAGCCATGATGCCTTTTTCGTTGATGATGGCATCCGCTCTAGCCGAAGTTGGCCCATTGGCGCCTTCTACGATCAGCTTAGCTTTGATATCATTCACATTGTGAATAGTGATCACATCTTCCACAGCGGCAGGCACTAGTACATCTACTTCCAAAGTCAGAAGATCCCCTGCAACTAGCATTTTTTCGCCTCCTTTGAAGCCTTCTAGATTGCCACCGTTAGCATCACGGTATTCTATGGCTTCCACGACATTGATCCCTTTTTCATTGTAAAAAGCTCCTGTATGATCGGAGATTGCAACGATTTTCAAGCCTCTTTCTTCAAGAAGTCTAGCTGCCCAAGAACCTACATTACCAAATCCCTGAACCGCACAAGTAGCTTGGAAAGGGTTGATTTTAAGTTTTTGCATGGCCGCCAAAGCAGAAACCATTACTCCACGACCAGTTGCTTCCGTTCTACCCAGAGATCCACCAAGCACAAGCGGTTTGCCTGTCACGACCGAACTGACAGTCATTCCTTTAGCTTTGGAATACTCATCCATTAGCCAGGCCATTTCTCTGGGACCAGTTCCCATGTCTGGAGCAGGGATATCTTTATCTGGGCCGAAAACATCAATCATTGCCATGGTATAAGCTCTGACTAGGCGTTCGATTTCTCCCTTAGACATTTCTCTAGGATTGCACCTCACGCCACCTTTACCTCCACCGTAAGGAATATCCACCACTGCACATTTCCAAGTCATCCAAGCGGCCAGCGCACGCACCTCATCGATGTGTACATCAGGAGCGAAGCGAATTCCGCCTTTTGCGGGGCCAAGAATATTGGAGTGAATTACTCGGATGCCTTCGAATACCTGGATTTTTCCATTGTCCATGGTGATAGGAAGGGATACGATTACTTGTTTGGCTGGATTTTTCAGAACATTGTACACCTCATCTGAGAGGCCTAGCTTTTCAGCAGCAATGTTGAATCTTTCCATCATTGACTCCAAAGGATTCTCTTTATCCTTGATCGGAGCCGGTTCAATGTAAGCCATATTCGGGTTTGATTTAGTTATTCAAATGCGCTGCAATATTAAGCAGATTTTCAATGTAACGGGGTCAGAATTAGAAGATTTTCAAAAACGCAGTAATAAATGGAGCCGAAAGTAACAATCCGTCAAAACGATCCATGAATCCTCCATGACCGGGAAGTCCTTTGCCAGAGTCTTTGATCTCGATAGAACGCTTGAAAAGCGATTCAATCAAATCCCCATAAGTACCTGCAATAATGATAATACCTGCTATCACTAACCATTTCCAATCATCAATCACGTGAAAGTACCTTGTCAATATGAAAGCTACTCCTATTGCAGAAAATGCCCCTCCCAGAAAGCCTTCCCAGGATTTCTTCGGAGAGACACGTTCGAATAACTTAGTCTTTCCAAATTTTGTTCCCGCAAAATAGGCTCCTGTATCACTAGCCCAGAGAATCAAAAGACAGCCAATGATAATCTGATAATTATAGGTAGCATCTACTGAAAATACAGCAAGATTAAGCAATGAAAATGGGACTGCCACATAAAAAAGGCCTAGAAAGGTATATGCTACGCCTGTAAAAGGTTTTTTATCAGTTTTGCGATAAAGCTTTATAAAAAACGTAAGTGAGACTATCGGAAAGATGAAATAGAAATATTTCACAGACAAATGTTCCTTCTCGACCATAAAAGTGAGGCAGAAAATCATCAGACCTAGAAAGGTACCGAAGCTCCTCAGAGGCAGCATCCCATCCAAACCGCTGAGCTTATAAAATTCCATTTGGGAAAAGCCCAAAATCCCAGCAAAAACCAAGAAATAGGTATAGTCAGAATAAATGCATCCCCCCACAATAATCAATGCCCCAAACAATGCGGTGATGGCTCTCTGCCCCAGATTACTGTAGTTATTGATACTAAAACGTGATCTCATTCTGGATCAGATTATTCGCCAAAATCATATTTTCTCGCTGCACATGCACCTCGTAGTATCCAAAAATCTGATACACTGTTTCTTTTTTATTCAATATTACAGCTTGTATTTGATGCTCCTCCAAGACGCCTTTGACGATCTCAGCTCTCACCTGCATTGGGGTTTCAAATACCTTGTTCCAGTTCTCCATTGGACTTATTTATTTTCTTAAAGTAAAAGATTCCTGCCAAAAGAACCAATAAACCTATAATGGCGGCAGGATAAGATACTGTGTCAGTCGATTCCATATCAAAATCTATCATCCCTTCATTAGATGCATAGACCATCAGTACCGTAATTGTATTGTTAGCAATATGGGCTAATATAGGGTATGTGAGGCTTCCTGAATAATAATAAAGGTACCCAAACATCCCTCCCAAAAATAACCGAGGAAGGAAACCATAAAACTGAAAATGAATTGCTGAAAAGATTAACGCAGTCAACCAAATTCCGACATGTGCGTTTCCAGTGTACAAATGCATTTTTGGCTGAATCAACCCTCTAAAAAACATTTCCTCACCTATTCCTGCAAGTACACCGATCACCAAAATCCCCATCAAAAGTTCGGGGACGGATTGAAAATCCGTAAGGAAAATAGTGAGCTCCATTAGTTGTCCCTCCATATCTTTCATCCAAGACTCCGTTCCTGACATGAACTCAGGGAGAACCAACTTAGAGTTCCAATAAACCAGCAGCCCATTGAACAACATACCTCCAAAGGCTATTAACAAGACCAATCCTGCACCTATGACATTAAACCTTGAAAATTGCACCTGCCAGTGCAGATCAGCTTTATCAATGAAATGCATAATCACATAGGCAGCAACCCAAAAGCCAATTCCAGATCCTACTCCTGTCACAAAATACAAGACCATTCGACCATTATTGGGTGAATAATCACCTGCCATCAGCCCCATAATCTCTTCTAAAGAGATATTAAATAGATAAGGGGCAACTGCCAAAGCAATCACTTGAAGCACAACCAAAACTCCCAATCCTACTAAAACAATGACTATCAAGGACAAAAGCCAACTCTTTCTCTGGGCAATTTCTGATTCCGTTTCGTATATCTCCATAATTGAGGTAAATTTACGCGCAAATTTAAAATAAGAAGTGGTTAAGATAGGAAACTTGGAGTTAGGGGACTTCCCATTGTTGCTTGCACCGATGGAAGATGTGAGTGATCCACCGTTCAGAGCAGTCTGTAAGCAGAATGGTGCGGATTTGATGTACACGGAGTTTATCAGCTCAGAAGGGTTGATTCGTGATGCTGCAAAGAGCATAGCAAAGCTTGATATTTTCGATTATGAGAAACCTATAGGGATTCAAATATTTGGGAATGAGATCGACTCCATGCGTGAGGCGGCAGCAATCGTAGAAGAAGCCAGACCGGATATTCTGGATATCAATTATGGCTGCCCTGTCAACAAGGTGGCGTGCAAAGGCGCGGGTGCTGGGATTCTTTTGGACATCGACAAGATGGTCTCCATGACCGCTGAGATCGTCAAAGCCGTAAATATCCCCGTGACAGTCAAAACCCGCTTAGGCTGGGACAATAACACCATTCGGATCGTTGAGGTAGCTGAGCGGCTTCAGGATGTAGGAATACAAGCCATCAGTATACATGCCCGGACAAGAGCTCAGATGTATAAAGGTGAAGCTGATTGGAGCTATTTGAATAAAGTGAAAGAAAATCCACGCCTTCATATTCCAGTATTTGGAAATGGAGACATCGATTCACCAGAGAAGGCGCTGGAATACAAAAACAAATACAACGTGGATGGCATGATGATCGGTCGTGCTTCGATAGGATACCCTTGGATATTCAACGAGATCAAGCATTTCCTAGCCACTGGAGAAAAGCTTGCTGCTCCGGGACTCGATGAGAGAATTGCTGTCGCAAAAAAGCATTTGGATTTCTCAGTTGAGTGGAAAGGCCCAAAACTAGGGATTCTTGAGATGAGAAGACATTACACGAACTACTTCCGAGGGATGCCAAATTTCAAGCAGTACCGTTCCGAAATGGTCACTGCAGAAACTTACGAACACGTCTATGAGATCTTGGAGCAAGTCTCGGATGTCTATGCGGATCACGTTTTTTAGTAGAAATGAACTTGAAAAAGTGGTAAGGTTGAAAGGTTAGCTTCAGCTTTACCGCTTTTCAGTTTGGGGACTTTGGGAAGGTTTGGATTTTGAAAATCTGAAAGCTCAGACATAAATATTGTTTCAACGCCTCTATACATTTAGTCAATATATCGGAAAGAACACAATAAAAACCCGGAAAGTATTTTTCGACACAACCGCTTTAAACTCTTCTTTTGAATTCAAAATTCACGCTCATAACCATAAAAACTTTACAGGTATATTTCTGTAAAATTTACACCCTATGGTAGCTACTACGCCTTTCAATTGAAAACTTGCTTCACGATCCTGATATCGTATAGATAAAGATTCCAACTCCTGTAATTTTTTATGTGTATTCGCGATCTTACAGGTGCCCTATTAAAGTACGGTTTTCACATGAAAAAAGCCTCTAGCCCCCTAATCGGGAGGGGGATTGGCCGAAATTGAACCTCTACCATTGGTTCCAAGACCATACGTGCAACATTGCATACAGTCATATAATTTTTTCTCAAACTTTTCTTTGGTTTTGTTTTCTTTGCATCGCAGACAATTCTCTGCCTTAACCGATGTCCACTCTCACCCAAGACAGCAACCTCAAAAACTGGGGTTTACTCATTCTTTTGTCTCTGATTTGGGGCAGCTCATTTATCCTGATTAAGCGTGGTCTGGAAGTATTCTCAGCAGGTGAAGTGGGAGCTTACAGAATTGTGGCAGCTGCGACCTTCCTCTTACCTCTATCTATTCCCAGGATCAAAAATCTCGATAAAACTCAAATCAAAAACCTGATCATCGTGGGCTTGGTCGGCAGTTTTATCCCTGCATTCCTTTTTGCGAAAGCTCAAACACAGCTCAGTAGCTCCTTAACTGGTGTTTTGAATGCACTAACACCACTGGCCGTTGTTGTAATCGGTGCCTCATTTTTCAATTCCACAATCACCCGAAGAAATGGCGTAGGCTTAGCCATCGCATTTATCGGCGTTTTCATTCTGGTTACTGTAAAAGAAGGTTCTGGATTCGGAGCTTTTGCGGATATCAACTCACATGCATTCTATGTTCTTTTGGCTTGCGTTTGCTACGGATTCAATCTGAACATCATCAAATACCGCTTTCAGAAGCTCAACCCTATTGAAATTACAGCCATTTCATTGTTGATGGTATTACCTATGGCACTTGTACTCTTGATGGCCGGTACGAAATTCTCTTATAAAGTAGTCAATGTGGAAGGTGCATTACCAGCTTTGGGATATGTCACATTACTGGGAGTGATGGGCACAGCCATCGCGTTGATTATTTTCAATGTGATGGTAAAAACAGCCACACCTGTCTTTGCTGCTTCTGTGACTTACATCATTCCGATTGTCGCCATATTTTGGGGTGTGTTGGATGGTGAAGTTTTGCTTGCGGGTCACTACATAGGAATCGTAGCAGTGATCATTGGAGTTTGGGTTGGGAATAGAAAGAGAATAAATAGAGCCTGAAGAAATAAATCAATCTTTGTTTTCCCCCTCATACGTTTTTTTCTCCTTTTTACTCATTTCCGCTGTGACCACTTCCTGAGGATATATCACCTCCAGATCTTGCTTTTCGGCTATTTCTGACACACCTTCTTTGGAGATAAACTTCATCGGCGTCATTTCATACTTGAGTGTTGAAGCACCATCTTTCACAGGTTTCAAATTGGCTAATCTCACATGAAAACCAGAATTATAATCCTCACCTGCTGACTCTGCAATCACCTCACCGGGAAAAACTAGCTGACCTAGTTTCACTTTTTCACTTCCAGGTTTCAAGACCATAATCTTGGTCAGCGATCCATCGTCATGGAAAAGCTCAATGTAGTTTTCTCCCCTGTCAAAATCCAAGTTATCTTTCTCAGAGTATTTATCCATACTAATTTCTGTGACCACCCCTTTGCGAGGTGCCACAATCTCAGTAGGCAAACCAAATCTAAATGAAACTCCTACATAATCAGTGTTCTCCTCCTTTGGCTGGAGACGGTTTTCGATATGAGTCATACGGATTGCTGTTGCAATAGTCCCTTCTGGCAGAGGAATCAAATACACAGGCTCATTTTTAGATTTAGCGAAATAATCTCCTTTTAGGAAAGAATAGGAATACCTCAAGCTAGTAGTTTGACTTTCGGAGATTCTCTTCAAAGTAGCCACTATTGATCTGCCAGGGCGAACAACCACTAACCCTGAACTTCCTGATGAATTCAAATTGGCACGCTCAGCATAATCAATTAATACAGTATAAGGGACCTTTGAGGTATTTGTGGCAAACAACTCCATACTTCCTTCCTCGCCATTCATTGTTTCCATAGTTATTTGAGCATTGCAAATATGACTGAGAAAGAACAAACAGATAATAAGTAAAGATGAACGCATAAAATATTTTGGAGTAAAAGTAGAGTCGCAACTAATCAAGTGCTTTCAGAATTAGGAAAATTAAATTCTAAACTAGTGATTTCGCAACATTACCTCAAACTAAAAATGAAAAAGATATTAGATGTTATGATTTTGCTTGAGCCTCACAGTAGCAATCTGGTGTGATTTGGTTGTAAGAAAACAGAAATGGCCCAAGCGCTAGCTTGTGATGAATCTATTTTAGCTTTTCTTTGATACTGACATATAGCGGGAATATATATCAACTAGTAAAGTAAATACCTATTCTCCCTTCATTCGCTCTCTCCAGGCAAATGCCAGCTTAGGAAGTTGCTGGTAGCTATTGATTCCAGCTTTGACTCCTTGGGTTTTCAAGAATACATCATTTGTCTTCCTGCTCAATTCCACCGAATAGGCTTTGATCTCGTCACTTGCTTTCTGCAGGGAAATGAGATCATTCCGCACTCCCCTATCCAAAGTCTTTACCCATACTTTGTAGTCTTCCGGTGCCATTTTGTAAAAGTCACGAATCTGGTATGTTAGCAGCCTCAACTGCCCTGAATAGCGCAAAAGCGGATCATCGCTATTGGTACAGATCACCCAGGCTATAAAGTTTGCTTCACCTTCGTCCGTCACTCCATAACTGTGCGCCATCTCATGAGCTACCGTAAAAGGCTTCTCAAGTGCATGCAAAGTAGGATCGATGTAGCTCTCGCCGGTAAAAGGAAAATATATGCCAAGTATGCCCATCTTCCGCATAAATCCTGGGGGAGGAAAGAGTTTGGTTCGTGGTCTTCCTGTGAAGTTCAGCCCCAACATATCGAGATTATCAGCAATATTAAATCGCACAAGCTTTTCCAATTCAGGATAAGGCAAAATCTCTTCTATGGAGGCTGTATCCCGTGTAATGGAATTTCTGTATTGCTGCGCTAATCGCTGTGTGATCAGCACTTCACTTTTCAACTCTTCCAAATTCATAGCACGTGGGCTTAGTCCCAATTGCTGCACTATTGGAGTTCGTTGATAATTGAATCCCCAGAGGAAAAAGAAAAAGAAAATCAATGCACCAAGTCCATTTGCCAGTGCTCTAAAGGAATAAAGAATCTTGTTTTTCCAACCGACTCTTTTGCGAAACCTGAAAAGATAAACGCCAAATATCAGCATCACCGACACGATAAATAAATAAACGCTGGGAAAGGGCAATCTTCCCAGCGTCATGTCTATTACGTTCCGGATTCCCGGAAAGAAAATTCTAGAATAAATATCGTCTGTCGCTTCAGGGTTTTGAGCCGCCAGATATCGTATTCCCAAAGCAATAACTCCAAGAATCGCCCAGGACCAATCTCTTTTACCCATAAAAAAACCGGCTTAAACTCCCTCTGCTACCACTTCCTTCACTTCAGGAAGCATTCTGGTAAGGAGATTCTGAATACCCGCTTTCAGCGTAACTGTGCTCGAAGGACAGCCCGAGCAAGAGCCTTGCAACTGTACTTTCACCACACCCTCATTGAATGAATGGAATACAATCGCTCCTCCATCTTGCTCTACAGCAGGGCGAATATACTCATCAAGTATTCCTTTGATCTTTTTCACCACTTCAGAATCATTCTCATCAAAAAGCGGATCCTTCTCAAAAGCTACTGGAACTGGCGCTTTGCCTGCTTCCAAATACTGCTTGATATGATCTCTGACGATACCTTGAATTTCTGCCCATTCTACAGACTCAGATTTGGTGACAGTCACAAAATTAGATGCGATAAATACACGCTCCACTGCCGCAAAGTTGAATAGTTCCTGAGCTAATGGGCTGATTTTGGCAGCTTCTGCATCTGGAAAATCAAAACTTACTCCCTCATCCACCAACATAAAATTGGCAACAAATTTCAGGGAATTAGGATTTGGATTAGCCTCCATGTAGAGGTGCACCGGTCTTGCTTGTGCTTGTAGCATGGTAATCTTGGTTTTTGTTTAGAGAACCGATTTGCTGGCATTAAGTTCCAGCAAATCGGTTTTTACTTAATTTACTTAGTGTGGCCTTCGCTCAATCACTGGCCTTCGAAGGTAAAAAAGTATGTCAAACCTATCAGTCGCCGGGCAGGCCCGTCAAACTATTTGTATGGCTCTCCAGAAGCAGCGTACCAGATTCCGCCATAAAGATGTTTCAAAAAGTCTGCATCTTCCCAAGCCGATTCCACGTGACCCAGTGCGGTATAAAACACTCTTCCGCCATCAAATTCATGATACCAAGCCATCGGGTGATTATCACCGTTTCCTTTGGAAACTTTGTAAGTACTCTCATCTGCTTTGATCAAGACTTTGATATCAGGATTAATTTCTCTGAACTCATATAGCTCATCAGTCCATAACCAATTTTTCGGTAAATGCCAAGTAGATGGATGCGTTTGATCTACTACATCAAGTCTTAGCGTTTGCTGAGCTGGGTGAGAAAGAAAGTATGCACCGATCATCTTATTATACCAAGGCCATTCGTATTCGGTATCGGTAGCAGAGTGGATTCCTACTACACCTTTTCCACTTTGAACAAATCGCTGAAAAGCAGCTTTCTGCTCAGCATTGAAAATAGTACCAGTCGTAGTAGTCAAAATCACCACGTCGTATTTGGCTAGTTTTTCGTCTGTGAATTCTCCGGCATCTTCAGTCGTATACACACTGAAAACATGAGTTTTACCCATTTTCTTCAATGCAACTACTGCATCAGAAATGGATTGATGACGAAAGCCGGCAGTTTTGCTAAAAACCAATGCTTTGAATTGCTGCGCTGGTGCTACCAGTGCAATGCTGAAAATCAGCGAGAGAGTGAGAAGAGTTCGTTTAAAGGTCATAGGGTTTGAATTGTTTTGAGTTGATGTATTTGTTAATTATGAATATTCCCTGTGAAAGGAAATACCTTATTTATTTCCAGACCGATGACAGATGACGGATGCCCGGAGCTGCCTAAATGCTAGAGTACATAGAATTCTATAAAGCTTTCATTTCTTTACTGGAGATATAGAGGATATACTTTATGTTAACCAAATATTGTGATTATACGGAATCTTGCCAGTAGAAAATTTATAGAATCGAAGGTACAAAGACACATTGAATTGTGGTTTACTTCGGTCTTCGGTCATCGGTCTTCCTACCCGTTGACCAAAGAGAATTCGCTTACTGGCAGAAAAGCGTACATACAGATTAAATCTATTTAATTTTTATTAATATAAAACCTAGGTCAAATGGGCTAACACTTAAGTTTTGGAGACTTCGGTCATCGGTCATCCGTCTTCCGTCTTCCAGCCTAATTTCACTTGATAATTTTAAACTTCTCCCCTGCTTCTTTTCTTGAAAAAGCATTGAAATGCCACCATTCCGAACCGATCCCTGAAAAGCCATTCGCTGTCATTACTTTCCTTAGGATATCCCGATTAGTAATTTGAGCACTTGTGAGTTTCCCTTCTGCGAGCATTTGTCTTTCGCGGTCGGGATAAGCAGGGTAACCAAAGTAATCATAGCTGGTTCCCATATCCAACGTAGAGTCAGCTTTCGTATCAAATATGGTCAAATCCACAGCAACTCCGAAGTTGTGCAAGCTACCTTTTTTTGGGTCAGCTACATATAGTGGCTTCAGGCTATCAGGTTTGTCCAGATTATCCCAAAGTATCTGCTGTACACTTGAAGGACGGACGCCATCATAGACTAGGAAAGTATAAGCTGGATATTCACTTTGAAGCATTTCCTGGGCCTTTTTCAATCGCTCGGCTACTTCTGGCTGAAGATAAGCTTTAGTCAAATCGCCGTACACATCCTGCCCGAAGAAATTATCGGTAGAAGAATACTTCAATTCTACCTTTATCCCTGGGATTTTTTCCTCCACATCTACCAATCCCTGATCGATCAGGGTTCGCTCTATTTCAGGGATTTCTACTTCCAACTCAATATCTTTTACAGGATCCAGCACTTTTCGCTGCTGTGCAGAGAAAATCTCCTGATCACTTTTCGGAGAAGTGCATGCGATGGCTAGTGTAAGAAAAATTAGAGTTGGTCTTTTCAAGATTTCGAATTTCTATTGACAATCGTAGCGGAAGCTTGGGCTGTCGGGAGCACGACTACATCTGCGATAGTTACATGCGCAGGTCTAGTTACGGCAAACTCCACGATATCTGCAATATCCTGAGCTACCAGTGGTTCCAAACCCTGATAGACAGTATCTGCCCGATTTTCATCGCCTTTAAATCTTACCAAAGAAAACTCAGTCTCTACCAATCCCGGGTGAATCGCGACTACACGAATACCAAATGGATTCAAGTCCATTCTCATGCCTTTGGTAATAGCATCTACAGCATGCTTGCTTCCGCAATAGACGCTTCCATTTGGATAAACCTCCTTACCGGCGATAGAACCGATGTTGATGATCATTCCTGATTTTCGCTCCGTCATTCCAGGAATAATTGCTCGAGACACATACAATAGTCCTTTCACATTGATATCCATCATCGCATCCCAATCGTCCAAATTTGCAGTTTGTACTGGGTCAATTCCATGGGCATTTCCGGCGTTATTAATTAAAATATCGATGGATTTCCATTTCTCAGGAAGATTTTCCAGTATTTCCAATACCTTCTCTCTATCACGAACATCGAATACCAGAGGCAAAAAATCAATTCCTTCAGGCAATTCATACTTCAATTCCTCCAGGCGATTTCCACGTCTTCCTGTAGCGATGATATCATAGCCTATTTTGGCAAGAGTAATAGCAGCAGCTTTGCCGATTCCAGAAGTCGCTCCGGTGACTAAGGCAATTTTGTTTTTCATGCTGAAAGATAGAAAAATTATCAATTGACAATTTTCAAGGATCAAGTGGGAGGATGAAATTAACCTAATTTTTTAATCATCAATACCAGACAAGTTCTTGCATTTTCCCAATCACCTTTACTGGAAATTCAGATAAAGCGTAATACTATTTCTTTTGATAGATGAAATGGCATCTCGAAGTTCAGGAAGAGAGTTTTCTGCTTGATAAGCATTCATCAGACCGTGTGAAAATCGAATCTCTGGGGCAAACTTGAAGTATTTGAAATAAATCTCGAAACCCATTCCAGCTTCTATCGAGACATCTTGGCCTGTCATCACGATATCATCCACATTGGCTTCATCCTGGCCTTTGGTACGAAACTGATAGCTAGCTCCACCGACCCAGTACATCCTCGTATTGTTAAAGCGTACAGATCGGTATTTGAAAAGCAGTGGCAATTCTACCATGGTAGCTTCCGAACTATATTCTACTATTCCTCCCTCACCAGAGATCTCTGCATCACCAGGGGTCTGAATAAGACCTGGATCTAAAGACTCATTGAAGTAAATTACTTCGGTTTTGTATTCGTAAAACCCAACCTTTGGGGAAAACATCAAAGAAACCTGATCATGAAATCTCAGTATTCCAATAAATCCCAGAGAAAATCCCGGTGAAAATTTTGGTTGAATACTTCTGACATTTGAGAAGTCATTTGTACTAGTTGGATTCAAAAACGCATCAGTGTATTTGAGTTGAAGAGTGCTGTTGTGAGCCGCAAGGAAAAACCCATAAGAAAGGGTTTTATTGTCTGATCCGGACGATGAAGTCAAGCCAAACATTCCCTGCCCGAACGTTGGGATCGCTGCTAAGAAAAAAGCTAAACCAGATAGGATTACTTTGTTCCTACGTAGATTGAGCTTATTCCAAATGTAAGTGGTTTGCATAGGTTGCTTGTGAATCCGACGTTGTTCATAATTCTCAGGAAATCCATTCCATCAGGAAAGGCCTGCACTGACTCAGGAAGATAAGTATAAGCAGAATTGTCCTTAGATACAATTCTGCCAATCTGAGGAAGAATAGCCTTGGAGTAGAATGCATATGCCTGCTTCATCGGAGCTTTTCTTGGCTTGCTAAACTCCAAAATCACCACTTTACCACCTGGCTTCAGCACCCGATACATATCCGCCAATCCTTTCTCAAGATTCTCAAAGTTCCTAACTCCAAAAGAAACGATGACCGCATCAAACTTATTATCTTCAAAAAGTAAGCCTTCAGAATCACCAAGCTGAAGCTCGATCTTATCTTCAAGACCTTTTTTCTTCATTTTCTTACGGCCTTCCTCCAGCATTCCTTCGGATATATCCACTCCGATGATCTTGTCAGGGTTCAGTGAAAGTGCTTCAATCGCAAAATCTCCCGTACCCGTAGCGATATCCAAGATCAATTTTGGCTGATCTTCTTTCAGATATTTAATTGCTTTTCTTCTCCAAGTGATATCAATTCCCATGCTGAGCACGTGATTGAGCAAATCATATTTGCCAGAGATATTGTTAAACATCTCAGCTACCTGATCTTTTTTGGAGTCTTGCTTGTCTTTATAAGGTACTACGGCCATCAGAATTCTTGTCTATGAAAAAGCAATAATAGGGAAGAAACACGAGGAAAGGAAAATTGTTACACTTCGGGTTCATCCTTCGCTTTTCGGATAATGTCGTACTTTTGCAGACAAATACTAGCAAATGATCCAGAAAGCCACCTTTGTAATCAGTAATTCCAATCCTGGAAATTGTCCAAAACCAGACCGTGCTGAGATTGCTTTTATCGGCAGGTCAAATGTGGGCAAAAGCTCTCTGATCAATATGCTTGTCAACCAGAAAGGCTTGGCAAAGACCTCTCAAAAACCAGGTAAAACCCAGTTGATCAACCATTTCCTGATCAATGATAAATGGTATCTGGTCGATCTTCCAGGCTATGGCTTCGCCAAAGTAAACCTGAAAGTGAAGCAGGGATGGGAAAGTATGATCACTACTTACCTAACAAAACGAGAGAATCTTTGCGGTGTGTTTGTGCTGATCGATAGCAGATTAGAACCTCAGCAGATTGATTTGGAATTTTTGCTTTGGTGTGGAAGCCAGGGTGTTCCTACGGCCTTGGTTTTTACTAAAGCTGACAAACAGTCCAAGTCGAAAACTGATCAGAACATCCAGAAATTTTTGAAGAAGACAAAAGAAATCTTCGAAGAAGAACCGGATTACTTTGTGACAAGTGCAGAAGCAAGCACTGGCAAAGCGGAACTGACGAAGTTTATCGAAGAACTACTAACAGAATATGAAGTTAGGTGAATCATTTAATTGATACTCCTATATTTACATCCTCGAAAAAATAAACCAAATGAATTTTAAAGATCTTGCCACCGTAGCCGGTAAACCCGGTTTGTTCAAAGTTTTGAAGCCTTCACGCACAGGAGTGATCCTAGAGAGCATGGATGCCAAGAAAACTAAACTCGTTGCCGGCATGTCCCAGCGTGTATCTATTTTAAGTGACATTTCTATCTATACCTTGACAGAAGAGGGCGCTGAGCCCCTAAAATCTGTGATGCAAAAGATTGAAGCCGAATTCCAAGGTGACTTGGGCCTAGATGCAAATCCTGATGATTCTGAGCTGAGAGCGTTCATGAAGCACATCCTTCCGGAGGTAGATGAAGCGAGAGTTTACACCTCAGATATCAAGAAGCTGATCACTTGGTACAATCTACTACGAGAACAAGCTCCTGAAGTGCTTGAGAAACCCGAAGAAGAAAAACCAGAAGAGACTAAGTCTGAAGACAAATCAGATAAATAATAACTTAGCCCCGATTCAACTCGGGGCTTTTTTGGCAGTAGCATGAGTGAAACCCTATCACTAGAAACTTTTATATTACTGCGAAAGGATTTTGACTTTCCAGAAAACGTAGTGGAGTCTGATGAAGAAAAAGTCATCGCTACACTTACCAAAGTGATTTCATACATGCTCGATCGGGAGTTTGAGCGCTTACTACAGATTTGCTACAGAATTGATTTGGGAGAGGAAAAGCTCAAAAAAATCCTACATGAGTCCGAACCTGACCAAGTCGCTACTGATTTAGCTATGGCTCTTTGGAACCGCCAAAAGCAAAAAGTGGAAATCAGAAAAAGGTATTCTGCAAACGAGTAAAGCACTTTACCAATAAGTAGGCCTACTCACCTCAATTTTCATTATTTTAGACTTTCTCTTAAAATCAATTTTATATATGAAATCATTATTCAAATTCAATTTATTAGTGGCATTCTCTAGCCTAGTAATGTTAGGATCATGTAGCGATGAAGATAAAGATCCTAATCAAACAGATGCTGAGATTATCGGCTCTGGTATTCCATGGAAGCTAAGTATGGCCACGTCCAATGGCGTCAGTGTGATCTCATTTATAGATGCCTGCCTTCAGGATAACTTAGTTACTTTTAATTACGAAACAAGCATCAGTACCGGAGTAGTGGACTCAGGAGCTACCAAATGCGATAATTCGGAGCCACAAACAGTGGATTTTACTTGGAATTATAATGAATCTACCAAAGTCTTAACAGTGGATACTGACATCATAGAAGTGCCTGGAACTGAGGGTAATTTGATTGTAGAAAGTATAACTTCTAGTCAGCTCGTGCTTTCACAAAATGTCGTGCTTCCTGGCTTTGGCACTCAAAAAGTCCTCGTCACGTTCGTTCATTGATTATCAAGAAATCAACCTAATTCTCTCACAAAAGAAATGCCTACTCCTTTTAAGAAGTTTCTGGTTATTTCCTTTTTTTGAATATCCGCTTTTCTGCCAGTAAAATGAAATAAGCATCATAGAATAAGCTTCACTCTCAGACATTTAGGCCACTTCGGCCTGCGCGCTGTGGCGTGTCAACCGTCTTCGATCTTTCGTCCGTAAAAGCAAAGAAGTTTTGGCTTCTGGCCGCATTGCGGATAATCCATATTCCTTTTTCTATAAATCCTAAATCTCCCCAACATGGCAAACCCTATCTGGATCATGACTTCCGCTTTTGACCAACTCAACCTAGATCAAACGGTAGAAAAAGCATTAGAAATTGGCGTTCAAGGTCTTGATCTTTGCGTTTTCCGGAAAGACGGGACACGCGATGATTTTGTAGCTACCCATCTGGATTATGAGAATTTCGGTTCAGAAGACGCTAAAAAACTGATTGAGAAATTCAACGGTGTCAAACTCAGACTTTCCATAGGAGCTTTCGAAAATCTAATCGGTGGTGAGCTAGCGGAGCGGATCAAAAATCAAAACCATCTTTTGAGACTTATTCGAATGGCGTTCTTGCTTGGTGGAGATGAAAATGATGTGAAAGTAGGGACTTTCGTGGGGTACAATCACGAGCTAGGATACCAAGAAGGCGGGTTTGAGAAAAACCTGCTGGAATATCAAAAGATATTTGGCCCTATCATCCGCTATGCAAATAGCCTTGGAGTGACTGTTGTCTATGAAAACTGCCCAATGGAAGGATGGAGAAGTTCAGGTCACTTTGGCACGTTTAATAATCTGACTGGAGTTTTGGCGGCACGAAAAATCATGTACGAACTCGTACCTGAATCCAACCACGGGGAAATCTACGATCCCTCGCACGATGTCTGGCAGCACACCGATCCAGTGGAAGTGATCAAAAACACCGATATGAATCGCCTAAAGAGAATTCACGTCAAATCCACCAGAAACAATCCCGATCCTTTCTGGGGAAATATGTATCCTATGCAGGAAATCAAAGCTGAATGGGCTGAGAAACTCGGCATTCCTTCCAGCACCAATCCTTGGGACAGACATCACTATGAAGCCACTTTGCCAGGCTTTGGGCTAGGTGATTCTATGGATTGGCGAGCTTTTGTGAATATTCTGAAAGAGAAAGGATTCTCCGGTCCCTTTGAAATAGAAAATGAAGCTGTCCTCTCCAAGCAAACAGGAAATATGGGAGCCATCGTCCAAGGCTGTAAAGCAGCAGTGCAGAACCTCGCGCCTTTGCTTTACGAACTGGGGAATGAAGGCTGGACATATCCTGAATCTGAATACAAGCCACTTCTAGGAGTGGATCGTGAGGATATTCCGTTGGTGACGATGGATTCGCTTGGTTGACATAAAAGATGAATTCTTAACACATATTAGTTTACGCTTCTAACGTTATCTAGTATCTTTTTCAAAAAGAAACTGGCGAAAGGGCAAATATTGACCCGAACACGTTCCATTGGAACGCTTGGTCGGTAGCAAGAAAATGTGTGTGTATCTGTTCGATCCATAGGAGCAATTGATAAAATTTCATCTACCAAACGGTCGTATGTAATTTGAAGGCGATGCAGGATTCAATTAAGCTTCCGACCAATTGTACTGATGGGACAAGACCAATTCTCAAATCCAATCATCAAGTGGGAACAGTCTCAATCTTCGCGCCTTCTTCGTGCTCTTCGTAGCTAAAAAAAATCATACATAGGGCTTAAAACTCACAAACTAGCCTCATACCCTTGATCCGGCTTTAGATCAAACCCTTCCGCCGCCTGCACTGCTAGCACGTCGCATCGTTCATTTTCGATATTACCAGCATGCCCTTTTACCCAAATGAATTTTGGCTTGTATTTCAGGTGAAGTGGGATATAACGCAACCAGAGATCAGGGTTTTTTTTGTCTTTGAAGCCTTTTTTCTGCCAACTCCAAAGCCAGCCTTTCTCCACCGAATCCACCACATACTTGCTGTCTGAATAGATCTGAACAGGAATTCCCGTCAATTTAATTTCTTGAAGCGCACGGATCACCGCCAAAAGCTCCATGCGGTTGTTGGTCGTTCTTCGGAAGCCTTCGGAAAGTTCTTTGCGATGCTGGTTGAATTTCAGAACGGCACCGTAGCCTCCCGGACCGGGATTACCTTTGGCTGCACCGTCAGTGTAAATAGAAATCATGGGACAAAGAAAGTGAAAATAGGTCAGAGAATCAGTTTAAATACCCGGTGCCACTCCTATCGGAAAGGCATTTGTCTTGAAAATTTTAACTGCGATGGAAAGCAAAATAATCCCAAAAATCCTTCTCAGGACATCCAGACCAGTTTTACCGATTTTCCGCTCCAGCCAACCTGTACTTTTCAAGACGATATATACCAACACCAAATTCAAAAGAATGCCGATTGCGATATTGAGCTGCGCAAACTCAGCTTTCAGCGTCAAAATCGTAGTTAATGTACCCGCTCCTGCGATCAGTGGAAAAGCAATGGGAACAATGGAAGCCCCAGCTTTAGCATCAGGATCTGATTTGAAAAGCTCAATCCCCAAAATCATCTCAGCACCAATCGCAAAGATGATCAGCGCACCAGCAATCGCAAAATCCTCCACGCCAATCCCGAATAAACTCAAAATTGACTTTCCCGCCAGAAGAAAAAGTATCATCAAAACACCCGCAGCAAGCGTAGCTTTTTCGGACTGAATATGCCCTACCTTCTGCCGCAGATTGACTATAATCGGGATGGAACCGAGGATATCAATCACAGAAAAAAGGATCAGAGAAACTGAGAGAATTTCCTTCAAATCAAACATGCCGCGAAAGTAGGAAATTAACGGTTGAGGTTTCCAAAATCTTGAGAGTTTTTGAATTATGAAATAGTTAATAAAAAGCCTTTGCGATATTCATTGCGAACTTCGCGACTCTGCGTGAAAAGAAAAAAGTTCCAAGCCTACCTGACCAATAGTAAGGTCAGGCAGGCTTGGAACTTTATAATTACTGATCGTGGTACACGAACAGTGGCGGATTTAAGATAAAAATTTGCGTTCTCTGTGAGAAACTCAGCGTCCTTTGCGGTTAAAAACGACCCAAAAAAGCAATCAATTTGTCCATTTCAGCATTGGTGATTGCAGGGAAATTTGCGATTCGGAAACTGGTAGGCTTATGTGGGCCATAACCTGATCCGAGCTGCATGCCTTCTTTTTCCGCATCCTTTTTCACAGATGCAATCAAATCCTCAGGGCCTGTCACAGCCAAAACAGTGGTGCTTCTTGTCTCAGCATTATCCACTAGCATTCGAAGTGACTTTGATTGAGCAACTGCATTTTCCAGTTTTTGCATGCGCTCACGGAGATTAGCATCGATGTGCTGGATTTCTTCCATATCTTTCAAAACACGGTTGAGCAAATAGATCCCAAGTACATTTGGCGTGTAATGTGTCTGGTAGCCAGCAGCATTTTCAAGGATAAAACTCAGGCTGTTGTATAATCCTTTCTCTCCCTTGCTTTCACACTTTTCTATAGCTTTTGGAGAAAGGATCAATATCCCCAAACCTGCTGGAAGGCCAAAGCATTTCTGAACGGAAGCATACCAGATATCCGCGAGAGAAAAATCAAATTCAATCCCGCCCATTGACGAAGTTGTATCCACTGCAATCATTTTCTCCGGATACTTTTCTTTGATTCCCTCAATGACTGCCATAGTAACCTGAGTCGCATTGGCAGTTTCATTTTGCGTCAGTGCGATCACATCGAAGTCCTCAGAGATCTCCAAATCAGCAACTTTGATTTCCTCATTTGCTTCGATTTTCAGTCCGTCAGTTGCAGGGATGATATGCTTCGCAAAGCCAATCCACTTTTTACCGAAGGAGCCAGAGTAAATATGAAAACTCGCCTGCTCCACGATAGACTGGCTGATGATCTCCCAGTTTTCTGTAGAGCTGGAAGTAAAAAGCAACTTGTAATCATCCGGCATATGCAACTTCTCACGCATCAATTGCTCAGTTTCCTGATACAAATGCATGAAGGCATTGCTTCGGTGATTGGCACTCAGAATGCCTTCATTGTAGGCATCTTGCAAATAAGTAGGGAGGGCATCGTAAACCTTGGATGGCCCGGGTGCGAAGGTAAGCATAGGTAGATAGGTTATAGAAAATAGCGGATTCCAAGAGCATAGCCTTTCAGGCCAAGGCCAGAGATCATTCCGACGCATGATTTGGAAATAATGCTTTTGTGACGGAATTCCTCCCGCTTATAAATATTTGAGATATGAACCTCCAACGTTGGAGTTGTCACACCGGCGATGGCATCAGAAATCGCCACCGAAGTGTGAGTATAGCCACCGGCATTCAGAAGAATCGCGTCATAGGAAAAACCGACTTCATGAATCTTGTTGATCAGCTCACCTTCCACATTACTTTGGTAATAATGAAGTTCTACTTCAGGAAAAGCACTTTTCAGCTCCTCAAAATATTCTTCGAAAGAAGTGCTGCCATAGACTTCCGGCTCTCTTTTCCCAAGAAGATTTAGATTCGGCCCGTTTATAATCAGGATTTTCAAAATATAATTCGGTTTATTGATTTCTATTCAAAGGTAATCGGTTTCTGAATGGAAAGTTAAAACCTTCCAACATTTGAACATTCCATCTTTCCAACCTAATTTTCCAATCTTGCAATTGTTAAATCCTACAATGTATAAAGTCTGGCAAAGCCACATCAAGCAATTCCGTCATTACCTCAAGCTGGAGCGCTCCTTAAGCGAGAATTCTATCGAAGCATATACTCGGGACGTGGGAAAATTAGCGAAGTACTGCGAAACAAATTTCCCTGAGAAAAGCCCCTTAAACTTGGAATTGGAGCATTTACGAAGATTTGTAAATGAACTGGCTCAACTTGAAATCTCGGATTATACTCATGCCAGGATCATCTCGGGAATCAAAGCTTTCTATAAATACCTGATGTATGAGGATAGGATAACCGAAGATCCTGCCCAGCTTTTGGAAGCTCCGAAACTTGGCCGAAAACTCCCCGACACGCTGAGTTATCAAGAGATCGTTCAACTTTTGGAGGCTATCCCACTAGGCGAGTCGGAAGGTCATCGGAATCGCGCCATATTGGAAATGCTCTATAGCTCTGGATTACGGGTCTCTGAACTCACAGAATTGAAAAAGGGGCAGGTTTACGAGGATGTTGGATTCCTGAGAGTGACTGGAAAAGGAAACAAAGAGCGCTTGGTGCCAATCGGAACGGATGCACTGAAATACCTAAACATCTATAAAGATGAAGTTCGGGTGCATCAGAATATCGCCAAAGGTCATGAAGAATTTGTTTTCCTGAATCGACGAGGTAAAAAGCTTTCCCGAGTGATGATCTTCCTGATTATCAAAAAAACCGCCGAGCAAGCTGGAATCGATAAAAACATCAGTCCCCATACATTTCGACATTCCTTTGCCACGCATCTTATCGAAGGCGGAGCTGATCTACGTGCGGTCCAGGAAATGCTTGGGCACGAAAGCATTACGACGACGGAGATTTATACACATCTGGATCGGGATTATCTGAGGCAAGTGTTGACTGATTTTCATCCTAGGAAATGAGATTTGATGTAAAAAGTATTAAGAACTAAGTAGCAACTGTTCAGACCTGCATACCAACATGAAAGGCTTTGAAACTGATCAAATAAATCTCTACTACATTTGAATTAATGAAGTAAATTAGTCCGATGATAACTCTTCTGTACAAACTTTTTCCAAAGCTGAATAGCCTCACCAAGCGTCAGAAATTAATGTTTCGCTTATTGCTACTCAGTGTAAGCATGGTATTTTTCGGAGCATATTTCAAAATCAATGATCGGCCAAACGCTGATTTAATCCTCGGTTCAGCCATGATTATTCACTTCATTTCTATTGTTGGATTGCTCAGCAAATGGGCTAGCTACAGAACCAAAAGTGAGGTTGCGAATACTCAATAATACCACTGTGAAAAACTTATTGATATTGCTATTCACTCTACTAGCCTTTTCCGCCTGCACTTCTACAAAAATTTACCCAAGAATTAACTGTCATATTTGCCTGATGCAGGAAGACGGGATTTTATTACTTCCGCTCAACTGGCAGGAAAGCTTCAGGAAACTATCTATTGGCGAGCAAAATCGTCTGGAAAAGATGATTGTGGAAATCTTTCATGAGGAGGGATTTACCAAAGTGGCAATCTATGATCAAATGGATTACGAGCTGTTAAATGCTGGGATCAAGGATGTAAATGATCCTGTACAACGCGCAAATATTAATTTAGAGTTGGGAATTCCTTATCTCTTGGGACTTAGCTTGGGAGAATTGGCATGGACAGGAAACTGGGAAAGGAGCGATCCCGCTGACATAGCCTCTCCTAGCTATTGGGAGACTAATACCGAGATCAAAAGCTTACTCAGAGTCGCCCTAATGGAAACAGCCACTGGCGATATTATTTCTGATTATGCCATCGAAACCACGATAAGTGAATTTCCTATACCCATCGGTGACGGTGAAACGCTTGATTTAAATTTCGGTTCTTTATATAAGGCAGTTGAAATCTCGACACGAA
Organism: Algoriphagus antarcticus; assembly: GCF_002150685.1. Taxonomy (GTDB): domain Bacteria; phylum Bacteroidota; class Bacteroidia; order Cytophagales; family Cyclobacteriaceae; genus Algoriphagus; species Algoriphagus antarcticus. The sequence goes on along the minus strand of NZ_MSSW01000027.1, from coordinate 1,746 downwards.
AAGGAATAAAAAATATGATGAAGGATTGTGGGTGCTGATTTTAAAGTAGCTAGACGCCAGACTTAAGTAGCTAGAACAGCATCAAGCAAACAATTGATTGTAGTTTGAATTAATTCTATTTTTCTACGTACGCAAGGGTGAGCTTAGGAAAGCACAGTTTTCAAACTTATCTTCAAAACCATGAATTATCTGTTCCTTCTACTCTTTATGGTAGCGCTGAGTCTATTTCCGAATGAATCCCAAAAGAAGCATAAATCTTTCTTAGAGGACTTTTCTCTCTCAAAATCAAAGAATTTCCGCTATGGTTCTACGGGAATACATGCTGATTTCAAACATAAAATGGGGATTGCATCTCCCTCCGAAGCAGAAACCAGCATTCTTTCTTTCAAATTGAATCCTGAAGAAAAAGCAGGGCCAGGAAAAGGACCAGAGATTATTTCGAAGCATTTCACGCATTTTGGAACTTATTCGACTCGGCTGAAAGTCCCCGATGTAAGTGAAAAACAAGAGAATATTGGAGCCGTCGTGGGTTATTTCACCTATCAAGAAGACGACAAGGAAGGATTGAGTGAAATCGACTTTGAGTGGCTCATAGCAGATCCAAGAATTATCTACATGGGGACTTGGACAGGTGAGCACGGTAAGCTGCAGCGCATAGGCAGAATCATCAATCTGGCAGAGGGGAAAATCATCGAGACGATCTCCAAAGCAAATTACGATGGGACAACAACACCGTTAACCGGCTTGCAGAATATTCCCGAAAGCATTCCCGCGATCAAAAATTACGATGCTTCTACACAGTTTTATACGTATGGGTTTGACTGGGAAAGTGACAGGATCCGCTGGTGGATGCTACATCCCGAGACTGCCGACACAGTCGTTCTTTGGGATTATCAGGGTTCGCAACTTGGGATTCCCCAGCATGCTTCCAAGTATAGAATGAACTTCTGGCACACCAAAGATTGGGCGGTGGAAGGCAATCCAAACTCACTTGAAAAACCTGAATTCCCCTTCGAGCTGGAAGTGGACTGGATGGGGTATAGAAAGAAATAGTACCAATCCTGAGGTCATTTTTGCATAGAAGGGGTAAATGCCAATGTCTAAGACCCTGCAAGACAACTTGTTAAATTTTGCAAACATCCATACCTCAGCATTTCATAAGCAGACTTTTTTAGTTAACTTTTAGTTCAAACTAATCTACAATCCTATGAAGAAGTCGCTTTTACTCGGATTACTACCAGCTTTTTTACTATCTACTCACCTTTTAGCCCAAAATAACATTCAACTCATCTCTGTTGAAGGAAATAAGATGCGGGCAAAAACTTCAGGTTTGGAGGAGCGCAAGGCACATCAACCTATTGTGATTCTTGAAGCAGGAAGCGGAGAAAGTTTAGAAATATGGAATGCTGTTTTTGAGCAGATCGCTGAGTTTTCCCCAGTGCTCGCCTATGATCGAACTGGTCTGGGAGAGTCATCGCCTTCTATCGAAATGCCTTCGGTAGAAACACGAGTCAAGGAACTTGAAGCACTGCTGGAAGAAATGAACATCCAGTCACCTTATATCCTAGCCGGAAACAATTGGGGGAATTTATTGATCCGAGAATTTGCGGAGGAACACCCAAGTCAAGTGGAAGGAATGATCTACGTAGATCCTGTAGTAGATACGGACAATGCTACTCAGCTGAGTGCTTATCTAAACGAGCAAGGCTTGGATGGAGAGAAATTGGCGTCAGAGTATATGAATTA
>NZ_MSSW01000026.1 GCF_002150685.1 Algoriphagus antarcticus | reverse complement strand
ATTTGATTGGACAGTAAGTTAAGCCCCTTAACTTAGAGATAATGAATAAAAGAGAAAGGAGATCATTTGACAAAGCCTTCAAGCTTATGGTTGTTGAACTACACAAAAGCGGAAAATCTTCTCGGGAAATTAGCCGTGATTTAGACATTCCTTCGGAGATGGTTCGACGCTGGAGCAGAGAATTTTCTTCTTCGGAAGATTCGAGTTTTGCTGGCAACGGAAAGCGTATTTTAAGTGCTGAACAACAAGAGATTAGTGATTTAAAGAAAGCGTTGAAGGACGCCCAGATTGAACGAGATATCCTAAAAAAAGCCGTAGGCATCTTCTCCAAGAGCGACAACAAATATTCAGGTTCATGAAAGACCATCATAGCCAATTTGCTGTTGAGAAGATGTGTCAGGTTTTCGAAGTATCCAGAAGTACTTATTATGACTGGTTAACCCGTAAACCCTCCAAATTAGCCTGTGAAAACGAAGTGCTAAAAGCAGAGATTAACGAGTTACATCAATTGAGTAACGGAAGACTGGGCAGCCCCAAGCTCACCATGGAACTGAGAGATCGTGGTTTTCAAGTATCAAGGCCTCGGGTGGCTAAACTGATGAAACAACTTGGAATCCAAAGTATTATCTGCAAGAAGTTCAGGGTAATGACTACAGATTCCAACCACGCTCACACCCCATCTGAGAATCTGCTGAATAGAGATTTCAAAGCATCAGAACCTGGTAAAAAGTGGGTATCAGACCTTACCTATGTGAGAACACTTCAAGGTTGGCTATACCTAACCATTATCATGGATCTGTTTGATAGAAAAATCATCGGATGGGCTATGAGTGAGACTATGGAGGCTTCTTGTACGGTAAATGCGGCTTTCAAAATGGCGGTGGGAAACCGCCCGATAAACCCATTTGAGCTGATTTTTCACTCTGATAGGGGAATTCAATACGCATGCAATGAATTTAGAAGCCAGCTGAAAACTTATAAAGTAAACCAAAGTATGAGCAGAAAAGGAAACTGCTGGGATAATGCAGTTGCGGAAAGCTTCTTCAAAATCATCAAGTCGGAAATGATTTATCA
>NZ_MSSW01000025.1 GCF_002150685.1 Algoriphagus antarcticus | reverse complement strand
CACCAACTATGTAAACCAAGCCCAAGCTAAAGCAGAAATATTTGAGTTTATAGAGATCTGGTACAACCAGAAAAGGAAACATTTCTACCTCAATTACCTCACCCCCGATCAATTCGGGCAAACAACAAAAAAGAAAGCCGCATAAAATAATAAGACTCGAAAATATCAGGGGGATTTTCCTTCAAAATCCTCCTGATATTTTGAGTAGCCCGCGGCAGGCGAAACATGAAATCAATTTCAAAACAAGCTTAAAATATTGTCCAGCTTTTTGTAGCAAATCCAGTTTTGCTACATCTTGCTTAAGTGAGTGATGTGGTAGAAGCAATTTGGTTTAGGATTATAACCAATATGCCATTTCTTAAGATCTTCAGAATCTATTTCCCCATAATTCTATCCAGAGCATTCTTCAAGTTTTGCAATTCTTTTTCAGCTTTAGAGAGATTTCGGGGGGGGTATAGATGGATTCCGTTTTCGGATAATAGTTTCAGTACATCCAATTCATAAATCTCTCCCATCACAGCAAGTTGTGCAACAGATGGCTGACTTTTGTTACTCTCTATATTAGAAAGTGTCTTTTGTGAAACGCCCAAAAACTCGGATACTTCATTCTGGCTTAGTCATTTGGATTCTCTGGCATTTTTCAGTTTGTGGCCTATTTTCATGGCTTAAAAGGTTAATTGGGTTAGTAAAAAGTTACTGAAAGTTAGTAAATACGGTATAGTCTTTTAAGAATTTAATTCTCAAATTTATTAAATCATTTTAAAAATCAAAATTTTAGTTGAATTTTTATTATCAGTCAATGGATAACTGTTTGATAACTTGCAAGAGATTACTGGGTTCACTTAGGGTGCCTCACACCCAACAATTTCTGAAGGAGAAAATCCTAACCCATCCCCAGTATCCAAGCTTACTTTCCCTATCGGATACCCTGGAGGAATATAGAGTGGAATCTTTAGCAGCCAAGCTGGGGCCGGGCAGATTGGATGAGCTCCCTTTGCCGGGAATCGTACAGGTATCGTTGGCTGATGGTACCTACTTTAATGTCATCACGGCTGTTTCCGAAAGCGGGATCACACTATTTGATGAGAAAGGAAGGCTAAAGGATATGCCACGTCTCGATTTTCTGAAGAGTTGGACAGGAGTATGTTTACTGGTGGAAGCCGGGGAAGATGCTGCCGAACCGGAAATCAATCAAAAGATCCGGGATCAACGGGTCATCAAAGGTGTGGCAATGGTATGTGCCGTTAGCCTCCTGCTTTGGTTGGGGTTTGGCATAGTAGAAAATGGGACTTCTGGACTGTACCTGTTCTATTTTATGCTAAAGTTACTGGGATTGTCCATCTCGGGTATTCTGCTGTGGTATCAGCAGGATAAGGAAAATCCTACTCTGCAAAAATTCTGCTCGGGAGGGAAAAGCGTGGATTGTAATTCGGTTCTGGATTCAAAGACATTTCATCTTTTGGACGGTCGGATCAACCCAAGTTTGCTGGCCTTAGCCTACTTCTTTGCCGGGACGGGTTTGCTTGGCGGTTCAGCTTTCTCGGCCATTACACTCCTTGCCTGGCTAAGTTTAGCGACCATTCCTGTGGTGATTTACTCCTTTTATTATCAGGCTATGGTGATCAAGAAGTGGTGCAGATTCTGTTTGTTGATTCAGGGAGTGCTGGTATTGGAGGTTCTGGCTGTGTTGGGGGGAGGTTTTTTGGTCAGTGGAGTTGATGTGATTGTAGTCTCTTCGCTTCTTTTACTTTTTACAGGAGTGATCTTAGGAGGGATATTGATTAAACCCATGCTTGGACTACAGGATAAAGTCTATAAGACCAAAAGAGAACTATCCAAACTCAAAAGTAATAAGGCGATGTTTGAACTGTCCCTTTCACGATCCAAAAAGATTCAGGATGAACCTCAAGGTCTTGGAATTTTACTAAAAGGGAAAAATCCGAAATACAAGGTCATAAAGGTTTGTAACCCGTATTGTGGCCCTTGCTCCAGTATACATCCGGTATTGGAAAGCCTCTTTGAAAAGGGAAATATTGACCTTCAGATCCTTTTTACACCAGGGAACGGGGATGAGCAAAAGGAAAAAACGGTTCGGCATTTACTGGCTATAGAAAGTAAAGGCAATTCAAAACTTACCCGCCAAGCTCTTGATGACTGGTACGGAGCTGAGAAAAAGGATTATCAAGAGTTTGCTGCCAAATATCCGATGAATGGTGAGCTTACGCTTCAGGAGGAGAAGATAAAGCTTATGGAGGACTGGTGTAAGAAGGAAAATATTTCCTTTACCCCAACTTTGTTTGTCAATGGATGTGAGTTACCTGAAGACTACACAGTTGATTATTTAAAGTATTTACTTGATTAAAGGTCAACCAATCAGTTTTGGGATCTAAAATATTCAATCGCGATGAATGGGCATATTCCCAGGTGCTCTGTCAGGTCTGGGAATTGAAATAAAGTTTTAAACATTTAAATAAAGTAAATCATGAAAAAGTTAAGCTTAGGAAAATTAAGGCTTTCAGGAGAAGAAGTGCTAGGAAGAAGTCAGTTAGCTAATATTTACGGAGGATCAGGTGGTAGTGGAAGTGAATTAATTCTCTGTACTTGTAAAACAAGCAGTGGAGGGACGACTCCTGGAGCATCGTGTACATCAGATTTGGCAGGCGATGGAACAAATCGCTGTTGCTCAACTCATTACGGTTCAAATTCACAACAATCAGGAACTGGTTGTACTTAATCGACTGGCAAAGTTGAAGCCATAACCTAAGAGCCTGTTTTAATGATTGTAAAACAGGCTCTATTTGAGTTACTTAAAAATTTTGTACGAATGAGATTATTAATTTTGTTACTGTCGTTGTCCATTATCCATTTTGGATGTAGGAGAGGTGGGAATGAATCATTAGCAAATGAGTATCACTTTGAATTAGTTGATACTCTTCAAATTAATTTAATGTATGAGTTTGGTTTTGTTACAAAAAGTATGGTTGATGGGTATATGTTGGTTTATACATATCACGATGGTGTCTTTCATTTGATTAATTCGACGGGTAAAGTCCAAAAATCTATTGATCGAAAAGGAGAAGGTCCAAGAGAATATAACAGAAATCTACCATTTGCAACAATATTCAATAAAATGATTGTATTCATGGATACTAGAAAGTTGATTTTTTACGATTTAAATGGGGAGTGGGTTAAATCAGTATCCTATCATAATTTAGGAAGTTTGGGGCAAATAGGCATTCCAGAGTCTGATTTGTTATTTATTGATAGCGGAAGGTTTGTAGTACCTAATCAAAAAATAGTTGATCTGCCAAATGTTTCAGGACATCTTACGATGCTAGACACAATTCCTCTTTGGATTGAATATAAGTTTTCTGACATAACTGGGAAATATGAAAAAGCAAATGTGGGGTTTATGGATACTACTGGAATTTTGTATTCTAGTTTGAAATACCTAAACTATAAATCTATGATGTGGTTTCAAGATGGATTCCTCTGCCAAATTCCTCAATTAACCGATATTATTTATCGATATGAAGTTGGTAGATCGTTGTACCCGTTAGATAAAGTGAGTTTGAAAATCCCTAATTTTAAAGATCCAATTGGTTTGGAGGTAGAGGCGCTGACAGTCGATAATTATCAATTTTTTAATAAATCCGCGGCAGTCAATAGTTTTATTAATTATGTGGTTCCTATGGAAAATGGAAGTTTTTTTGCCATTTATTCAACTGGATTATCTGAATTTGAATACGATAAGTTGATTGAAGATGCGAAGCCTCCTGAGGGAGAATTTTATGGGTACTATTTCGATAATATATTGTCCGAAGGTCATAGAGTTCACTTGCCTCAAAATGGTGTTCATCCTTCATTTTGGAAGAAAGTTACCTATTTAGGACAAGGTAGGTTTTTGTTTGTTTATGATAATGAGATTGAGAGGGATTACTATATAGGGGGTGTGTTTGGCCTCAAAAAAATGTGATCTGATTTTTATGTTGTAATACCAGCTGTTAATAGTTGTTTGTAATTAATTCTATGTTAGTGTGAAGAATAATATTGATATAAACCAGGTGTTTTTGTATTTGACACAGAAGACTACTTCTAGTATGATTGATCCTTTTAGAAAATTAACACTGGAAGCGAAGGAATTCGGGGAGGTGTTTCTACTATATCATCATAAATTGGACTATGTACCAAAGATAATCCAAAATGAAAAGCACTTTCTGTTTACTAATGAAGTGCTATATGAACGCAACTATTTTCCAATTGGATTTAGCCTTATACCGGGGAATAATCATTTTCCTCTTCTAAAATTTTATCTGGAATATCCGGATTACGACTACTATTGGTGTATAGAAGATGATGTTAGGTTCTCAGGGGATTGGGGCAATTTGTTCTCATGTTTTTCGGAAGTTTCTGCTGATTTTATCAGTTCACATATTCAAAGGGCTACACTCGTGCCAAATTGGCTATGGTGGGATACCTTGGCCCATCCGTATAAAGTGATTCCCTTTGAAGAACGAATCCGGTCATTTAATCCAATTTATAGAATATCAAATGAAGCGCTGCAATTAGTTCATAAAGCTCTTCAAAATAAATGGTGTGGCCATCATGAGGTTCTATTTCCATCTTTAATTTATCAGGCAGAGCTTGAAATATTAGATTTTGGGGGAAAGGGAGAATTTGTTGCTCCCGGTTTTGGAAACCGGTTTTACACAGAAGAAAAGGATGACGATCATAGGATATTAAAAGGTACTTTAAGATGGAGACCCACCTATAGTGAGACAGGGAAGATATCAGATAAATTATATCATCCTGTCAAAGATTAAAATGAAAATTTATATGATTTTGACTTACATATAGCAATAGTTTTCAATTAAAGAAATTCAATCGCGATGAATGGGTATATATCCTGGATGCCCTTATATGACCAGGATTTTATTTAAATTATAAAATTATGAAAAAGTTAAGTTTAGGTAAATTAAAGCTTCTCTCTGAGGAAGTTCTTGAAAGAAGTCACATGGCAACAGTTATTGGTGGTGAATACACTTTTTATAATTGTGTTTGTGGCAGTGGCGAACCATTTACTTTAATGTCAGATGGCAATCCTTTAGCTGATGCAGGCTGTTACGTAACGGAGGATGTAAGTTGTGTTGTTGCACCATAATGGATGTAATACAATGTAAAATTAGTTAATTCCGGGCCATCTCGATAGATGGCCCATTTATATTATCATTATGCCTCAATTGAATTTAAGATTTAGATTATTTCTTGTTGCTCTTTTAATTCTCCTTTTTGAAGGATGTACACACCCGGCAAAAAGCAACATTCCTGTTGTCAATATACCAAAAAACGCAGAAGATCTATATTTGGATGAATTTGGAAAATCAATAGAGTATATCCAGTTAGAGACAAAGCCAGGATCCTATATATCTAGTATTATGGATGTTAAAAAATTTGGCAATTACTTTTTAATAAAGGATAGATCCGGTAAAGTTTTGGTATTTACAGATGAAGGAAAGTTTGTTAGGAAATTGGGTGAAATTGGAGACGGCCCTGGAGAATATAAAAATGCATATTCATTAGCTGTTAATGAAAATTTAGGGATTATTTATTTAGGATCCTTTAAAAAAATTCAGATGTATTCTAAAAATCTTGAATTTATAAAAGAAATAAAATTACCTTATTTCGCTAACTACTTAAATGTAAGTAATGATGACCTCTTGTTAATTACAAATATAGATAGCGAGAAAAAACCCTCTGGAAACATTAGCAACACCATCCTTTATAGACTTGATCAATCTTTAGAGTTAAAAGACAGCACCTTGTTTCGGTCAGTGTTAATTAAGGACAATGTGCTTCGTGGATTTACAACTCAACTATTCATTTCTAACACAGGGGATGACACATATTTATACACGCCTGTATTTTATGATGAATTTTTTTTAAGAGATACTCTTTATCAAATTAAATCAGATTCGATTGTTCCAACAAGTAAGTTTAACTTCGTTGATTTCACTTTTTCCGATAAGGGTGAAAAGAATATATCCATTAAAAATATTGTGTCCTCAAAATCCTATTACATATGTCATTACGCAAGAGATAAGGAATTGATGTTTTTTATTTATGATAAATTAAAAAACAAAGGTTTTCATACTAGAAAAGGCTTGATTGATGAATTTGGAGAAGCACAATTTATTTATCCCTTGGACTTATCCAATGATAGGTTTTACTTCATTATAAAAAGTGAATTTATAAGTAGTGACAAAGAGGAGTTGAACCCTACCATTGGAATTGTAGAACTAAAATAAAATGAATAGATCTTTTCCTTTCTATAAAAAGCCTGATTACAAAGACTTTGGGCCAATTTGTATTCAGATTATAGCCAAGCACTATGGCATCCTAATATCCTTAGAGAAATTATGAACATGGCAAAGACTAGACAGTCTGGCAATAACCGGCTTAAGTTGAGTGATGTGTTAGAAGCAATAGGATTTAAGACAATAACCAGTATACCATTTCTCAAGATCTTAAAAATCTATTTCCCAATAATTTTATCCTGTGTATCCTTCAGATTTCGTAATTCTTTTTCAGCTTCAGAAAGATTGCGGGGGGGCATAAATGGATTCCGTTATCGGATAATAATTTCAGTACATCCAACTCATAAATTTCTCCCATCAAAGCAATTTGTACAACAGTTGGTTGGGATTTGTTACTTTCTATATTAGAAATTGTCTTTTGTGAAATATCCAAAAGCTCGGATACTTCATGCTGGCTCAGTCTTTTAGATTCTCTTGCTTTTTTCAATTGATGGCCTATTTCCATGACTTAAAACGTTAATTGATTTAGTAAAAAGTTACTGAAAGTTAGTAAATACGGTATAGTATTTTAAAAGCGTAATGCTCAAATTTATTCAATCATTTTAAACGACAAAATTTTAGTTGAATTTTTATTGCCAATCAATGGATAACTGTTTGATCATTTGCAAGAGATTACTGGAATTGCTTAGGGTGCCTTTCACCCAGGAATTCCTGAAAGAGAAAATTCTCACCCATCCCCAGTATCCCAGCTTACTTTCTATATCGGATATTCTTGAGGAGTATGGAGTGGGATCTTTGGCAGCCAAGCTTGGACCTGATCGATTGGATGAGCTCCCTTTGCCGGGAATCGTGCAGGTATCGCTGGCTGATGGTACCTACTTTAATACGATCACGGCAGTTTCTGAAAGCGGGATCACACTTTTTGATGAAAAAGGAAAGCAAAAAGTTTTGTCACGGCTGGATTTTCTAAAGAGCTGGACAGGTGTGAGTTTACTGGTAGAAGCCAAGGAAGATTCGGCAGAACCTGGGATCAGGCAAAAGATCCGGGATCAGCGGATCATCCAAGGTGTAGCAGCGGTATGTGCCGTTAGCCTCTTGTTATGGTTTGGGATTGGAATAGCTGAGGAGGAAGCTTCAGGATTATTCCTATTTTATTTTATGCTCAAGTTACTGGGATTGTCTATTTCGGGTATACTGCTGTGGTATTCACTTGATAAGGAAAATTCTACCCTTCAAAAGTTCTGCTCTGGCGGAAAAAGCGTGGATTGCAACTCCGTATTGGATTCCAAGGTCTTTCAGCTAGTCGATGGCCGGATAAATCTCAGTCTGCTAGCCTTAGCTTACTTCTTTTCTGGGGCGGGTTTGATTGCAGGATTAGATTTCTCGGCTATGCCATTTCTTGCCTGGTTAAGTGTAGTAAGTATTCCTGTAGTGATTTACTCCTTTTATTATCAGGCTGTGGTGATCAAGAAGTGGTGCAGGTTCTGTCTGATGATCCAGGGAGTGTTGGTAATGGAAGTTCTGGTTGTATTTGGGGGATCATTTTGGTCTGGTGGGATTGATGTTAGTGTAGTCCTTTTGTTTCTTTTTCTTTTCACAGGAGTGATCTTGGGAGGCATATTGATCAAACCGATACTTGGGCAGCAGGATGAAATCTACAAGTCCAAAAGAGAAATTGCCAAGCTCAAAAGCAATAAGGAGTTATTTGAATTGTCCCTTTTACGGTCCAAAAAGATTAAAAACGATCCTCTTGGAATGGGGATATTACTAAATGGAGATACCCCCAAACACCAAATCATCAAAGTATGCAATCCTCATTGTGGTCCTTGTGCCCGAGCACATCCGGTATTGGAAAACCTTTTTGCAAAGGGGAATATTGACCTTCAGATTCTTTTTGTTCCGGGTAATGGTGACGAGCAAAAAGAAAAAACGGTTCGGCATTTACTGGCTATAGAAAGTAAAGACAATTCAAAACTTACCCGCCAAGCTCTTGATGACTGGTACGGAGCTGAGCAAAAGGATTATGAAAGATTTGCTGCTAACTATCCTATGAATGGTGAGCTTATGCTTCAGGAGGAGAAAATAAAGCTTATGGAGGCTTGGTGTGAGAATGAAAATATCTCGTATACGCCGACCTTATTTATTAATGGGTATGAGCTGCCTAAAGAGTATAAAGTTGAGGATCTACAATATGTTTTGGTTTGATAAGCAGGTGATTATTTGAAGGCTGAAATTAATAAAATAATGGAAATATGAATAATCAGGTGTTTTTGTATTTGACGCAGAAGACTACTTCGAATTTGATCGAACCTTTTAGGAAATTAACTCTGGAAGCAAAAGAATTTGGAGAAGTATTTCTGCTTTATCACCATAAATTGGACTATATCCCCAACATAATTCAAGATGAAAAGCACTTTCTGTTTACTAATGAAGTGTTGTATGAACACAATTATTTTCCAATAGGATTCAGTCTTGTGCCAGGGAATAATCATTTCCCACTTTTGAAATTTTATCTGGAATATCCCAATTATGATTACTATTGGTGCATAGAAGATGATGTACGCTTCTCAGGGATCTGGAGCAATTTATTCTCTTGTTTCTCAGAAATTTCTGCTGATTTTATCAGTTCTCATATTCAAAGAGCCCCACTTGTACCAAATTGGCCATTGTGGGATACCTTGGCTCATCCATATAAAGTGATTCCGTTTGAGGAACGGATTCGTTCTTTTAATCCAATTTACCGGATATCAAATGATGCTCTACAATTAATTCATAAAGCTCTTCAAAATAAATGGTGTGGCCATCATGAAGTTCTATTTCCATCATTGATTTATCAGGCTGAACTTGAAATTTTAGATTTTGGGGGAAGGGGAGAATTTGTTAACCCCGGGTTTGAGAGTAGATTCTATACTGAAGACCAAGATGATCCCACTAGAATCCTAGAAGGCACATTAAGATGGAGGCCTCTTTATAATGAGGTAGGTGAGATCTCTGACAAATTATATCATCCTGTTAAGGATTAATGTAATGACAGTTATTAGTAATAATTAGGATTATCGCATGTAAGGTAGAAATTGAAAAAAACATTTATAATATTCAGTCGCGATGAATGGGTACACTTCCGGGTGCCCACATAGGACCGGGAGAAAACATAAACCTTTATAAAAATCAAATATCATGAAAAAGTTAAGTTTAGGTAAATTAAATCTTCTTTCAGAGGAAGTACTTCAGAGAAGTCAACTGGCTTCAATATATGGAGGATCAGGTGGAGGCTCATGTTGTGTCCACTATAGAGATTCTGATACTGATGCATATCTAGGGAGCACATGTGGACAATCATATTCTGATTCTGTCGGGTGGTATCATATGGCACAGGGCTCACAGCATAATGGACCTACCTATGTTTCGGGATATTGCTGTACCAGCTGTAACTAATTATTAAATATTTCCTCAATGAGCTTGGTAGCTCGTTTTACTTCTGATGCTTTACTGTTTCAAAATTAAGATCGGACAACATTTAATGGTTCATTGAGGTTATTTCAACTTTAAAAATTATAGAATGAAATTTCTACTATTTATACTTTTGTTTTTTGCCTCCTGTTCTGTAAAAACGAATAAGGATACTGTAAATGTTTCTTACATTGATGATGAAAAAGATCTCGCAAACCTAACTTTAATCTATAAATCAGATAATGATTCTATTTATGAAATAGAGAAAAATCAATCGTTAGAGGATTTATTAGAAAAAGGTTCTAAAAAAATTAATTTAATCGATGGAGATACGCTTACTGTAATTCTTGAGAGTGAAATGGAAATTATTCATGCAAAAACTTTGAATGTTATTGATATGGTGAGTTTTATTGTAAATTCTTATGATACGATCTATATTAATAAATTTAAAGGAGCTACTGAAATTTATAAGCTCATAAAAGATCAAAAAAAAAGTGTTATTTGGATGGATTCTTTATTAATTAAAAAAAATAATTCTTATAATGAAATGATTGAATTATACAATAAATTTTATGATTTGAGGGTCATTGGAGTTATGGAATTCTATGTTCCTAATCTACCTTATAAAGATCAGTGGGACAGTTTAATTCATGAATATATTTCGGTAAATTATAGATACTACAAATTTCTTTCTGATTCTATAAAAGCACTAGATAAAAAAGGAGATATACTATTTATAGAATTGCTTAGGGCACATCAATATAAAAATTTATCAAGTGTAAATCGACTTGTAAGTAATCCTATTTTAAGTAAATTGCTAATTGATGATTTTGTCAATGTGTATAGTTTTAAAAACAAAAATTTAAGTTCAATAATTGCTTCCTATTTCACTTATAATTTCATAAGAAATAAGGATGTCTCTTTGAAGGATGCGTATTTAAATGGTTTTGCCGAATACCCTGAGGAATTACGTCAGTATTTCAAGTTTAGATCTATTACAGGTATGAATGATTACAAATTCAGTCGAGAAACTATCATTGAATTTGTTGATGAATACGGAAAGGAGTTTAATTCTACAAAACCTTTATCCTCATTGTTATCCGAAATTGAATACGGAGTTATTGTCGATTTGGATCTTATCTTACAAGATCATAATGGTAATGAAACAAAGTGGATTGATTTATTAAAAAAATGGAGAGGGGATTTAGTGTATGTAGATTTTTGGGCAAGTTGGTGCGCTCCATGCATCCGTGCTATGCCATATTCCAAAGAATTGAAAGCGAAATTGAAAGATAAGGATGTTACTTTCGTTTATCTAGCCTTCAATGATAAAGAGGATGCATGGAAGACCATGAGTGAAAAACATAAAATTGGAGAAAACAACTTTCTTATTCTTAATTCTAGAAGTTCTGGATTTGTTGAGGATATTAAACTTGATGCAATTCCAAGGTATATGATTTATGATATTGGGGGTAAATTAATTCATCTTGATGCTCCTGGCCCGGATCAAAAGGAAGCATTTGAAGTACTGACATCCTATTTGAAAGATTAATCCCTTGAAAACCTCCTTCCCCTTCTACAAACAACCCGATTCTAAAGACTGTGGACCGACTTGCTTGCGGATTATCGCCAAGCACTATGGCAAGCTAATATCCCTTCAGGAGATAAGGATGCTGTCAGAAACTACCCGATCCGGAAGCAACCTGCTCAAACTTAGTGATGCAGCGGAAGCAATAGGATTTAAGACTATTGGTGCTAAACTGGATTTCAGGAGATTGCAGCAGGCCCATTTGCCCCTGATCGTGCACTTTGACAAGAACCACTTTGTGGTAGTCTATCAGATCAAAAAAGGCAAGGTCTATCTTTCAGATCCGGCTTATGGATTGATACAACTGACAAAAAAAGAGTTTGTCTCACGATGGATTGGGAATAATGCTAATGAAGAGAGTAAGGAAGGAATTACTTTGCTTCTCGAGCCGACTCCCAGATTCAAAAAAATGAAGTGGGAGAGCACGGATAAGCGCTCACTGGGTTTTCTTTTCCAGTACCTGTTCAAGTATAAGAGCTTGATCGTCCAACTGGGTGTTGGTTTGTTAGTGGGTAGCCTTCTCCAGTTGATTTTTCCATTTTTGACCCAAAGTATCGTTGATATCGGGATTCAAAACCAGGATATTGGGTTTATTTATCTAATCTTGATTGCTCAGGTAATGTTGTTTTTTGGACGAACGAGTGTAGAGGTGTTCCGAAGTTGGATTCTGCTCCACCTCAGTACCCGGGTCAATATTTCCCTGGTATCTGACTTTTTCATTAAGCTAATGAACCTGCCTATTTCATTTTTCGATACCCGGATGACAGGTGATATCATGCAGCGGATCGGAGATCATAGAAGGATAGAAAACCTGTTAACCGGTACGGCATTGAATACCTTCTTCTCTTTTTTCAATCTTTTTGTTTTCGGTGGTGTATTGATGTATTACAGTCCCATGATTTTTTTAATATTTATGGGAGGAAGTGTGTTGTATATTCTTTGGGTTTTATACTTTTTGAAGCGAAGAAAGGAATTGGATTACATGCGATTTGCGCAGCTCAGCCAAGAGCAAAGTACTGTGATCGAGCTGATTAACGGGATGCAGGAAATCAAGCTGCACAATGCCGAAACCCAAAAACGCTGGAAATGGGAGTTTGTACAAGCCCGTCTTTTCAATGTTTCCATCAAAACACTTGCTCTGGAGCAGACCCAGGGAGTGGGATCTTCTGTAATCAATGAGCTGAAAAACATTTTGGTCACCTTTGCCTCTGCGATCCTTGTGATAGAAGGCCAGCTCACACTGGGGATGATGCTTTCTCTCCAGTATATCATTGGTCAACTGAACGGTCCGATTATGGGTATCGTGAGCTTTGTGCGTACCTATCAGGATGCAAAGATCAGCCTGGAACGGCTTAATGAAATCCACGACAAGGAAGACGAAGAAAGCCATGATAGGCAGTTGGTTCATGACATCATACCCGGAGAGGATTTAAGTGTCCACAAGCTCAGCTTCCGGTATTTGGGTGCAGAGGAAAATGTACTTAAAGAAATAAGCCTATCTGTTCCCGCGCAAAAAATCACAGCAGTAGTGGGGGCTAGCGGATGCGGGAAAACTACCCTGATGAAACTCCTCCTCAAATTTTACGAACCTGCAAAAGGGGAAATCCGCTATGGTAGCCATGGCTTAGAGTCTATCTCACCCCGGAGTTGGAGAGACCATTGCGGGGTCGTCATGCAGGAAGGATATGTATTTAATGATACCATTGCCAGTAATATTGCAGTTGGAGAAGAAGTGGTTGATCTTGATCGACTGGTCATGGCTTCACAAACTGCCAATATCTATGACTTTATACAATCCCTTCCCTTAAGGTTCAACACTAAAATCGGAAATGAGGGTGTAGGGATCAGTACCGGGCAAAAGCAACGTTTGTTTATTGCCCGTGCAGTTTATAAAAATCCAGAGATCCTCTTTTTTGACGAAGCAACCTCTGCCTTGGATTCTAAAAATGAACGTATTGTAATGGAAAACTTAAACAGATTTTTGAAAGGAAAGACGGTCTTCATCATCGCCCACCGACTCAGTACGGTAAAAAATGCGGACCAGATCATCGTAATGGATGAAGGTGAAATTATGGAGACGGGAACCCATGAACAGTTGGTTTTCCAGAAAGGAGTGTATTACGATTTGGTGAAAAATCAATTGGAACTGGAAAAAATCAGAGAAAACTAAGCATGCCCGCAAATCCCCATGTTATTGACAATTTACAGCTCAGGTCCGAGGAGGTTCAGGAGATTATTACGACTCCGCCTGCCTGGCTTATCCGATGGGGGATCACGTTGGTATTTATGATTACCTGCGGATTGATTTTTCTGTCCTTTTTTATCAAATATCCTGATTTTATCATGTCCCGGGTGTTGGTCACTACGGTGGAACCAACCGAAAAGATGATAGCCAGGACCTCAGGGCAGATCGATAAAATATGGGTGAACAATGGCGAAAAAGTAAGTGCGGGACAACCATTGGCAAGCATAAAAAGTACTTCTAACGTGCACAGTGTACTGTTCCTGAAAAAGCTGCTCGATGATATTCCCTTTGGGAAAAACAATGGGTTTTTCTTTCCGATAGATTCTCTTTCGAATGAAGTCTTGGGAGAAATAGAAATAGCATTTGTGGAGTTTGAACGAAGCTATATGGAATTCAGACTTCTCGAAAGGCTTCAACCATCCCTAGTCCATTTGGAAGGGAACCGGCAGTCCATCCAGGAAATCCATGAACGGCTTACTAGTCAATTGGCACAAAAGGAAATTCTGGAAAGGAAGGTCACCCTGGTGGAAAAGGATTTTAAACGAAACAAGATACTCTATGAAGGCGGCGTAATTGCAGCCAAAGATTTTGAGAGCCGGGAAATGGAATATCTGCAAGTGCAGGAACAGGTCAATGGGATGGCGATAACGATTTCCCAACTTCAAGAAGCTTTGGTCAATGCAGGGCAAACTCTTAAAAGTACACAGGTGTCCAAAGAGCAGGATGAGTCCAGAGCGTTAATTAATTTGATCCAGTCCTATCATGGCTTGAAGCGGGCTGTAAAGGAATGGGAGAATAATTATGTGTTGGCTTCTTCCACTGCTGGTGAGGTCAGCTTTCAGGGAGTCTGGGGAGAGCATCAATTTGTCCAGGCAGGTGAGCATGTCTTTTCCATACTACCTGATCAAAGGTCAGAACTCCTGGGTAAAATGATTGTCTCTTCGCAAAATACGGGCAAAATCTCCATGGGACAGCGGGTATTGATTAAGCTGGATAATTTTCCTTTTCAGCAATTCGGTACCCTTAGGGGAGAAGTAGGTAGTATTTCAGTCTCCCCTGATGAAGAAGGGAACTATATAGTATATAGTACCCTACCTGAAGGAACAAAAACCTCCTACGGAAAGGAGATTAAGCTTAAGCAAGAACTACTGGGTACGGCAGAGATTATTACAGAAGACCTGAGTGTAGCTGAAAGGCTTTTTTTCAAGCTGAAATCGGTGACCGAGTATTAAGCAATATGGTTATGCGAAATCATGCGAGTTGCCTTGTTTTATTTGGACTATAGGACGGAAGACCGATGACAGAAGACCGAAGTGGCCTTCGCTGATTTGGGCGAATTTTATACTGGTTTTTGCCTCATTCTGGCAGAAAATTGGTTAGTCATAATAGATAATTTGTTTAAGAAATATGGAACAAGCATTGGAAAAACTTCAGGAGATCAACGGATATCTATTGGAAAATGCCAAAGGGGAAAATGGGTTGGGGTTGCTGAATGGAAAGTTGGGTTTGATTATCTACTTCTATCACTTAGCAAGGAAGACCGAAGACCAGGAGTTTCTGGAGGTAGCGGAGAATCTAGTGGGTGAGATTTTCGAAAAGCTAAGGGAAGCAAAACTTCCTGCTGATTTCGAAAATGGCTTGGCCGGTATTGCATGGGGTATCAGTTATTTGGTCAATTCGGATTTTGTGGAAGCGGATCTTGACGATACTTTGGGTGACCTGGACGATAGGATTTTTAAGTTTTTGGAAGATCAAAAAGGCAAGCTCCCAGCGAATCTCAGGAATGGGATTATCGGGTACCTGTTCTATTGTTTTGATCGTTTAGAGAACTCTTTGAAATCAGGCCATCAGTCAAATATTTATATTTTTCAAAACCTTGGAGCTAGACTTCTCAATCAACTGGGACAATTGATTGAGGAAGAAAAGCTACAGGACAGAGAGCCGCAACTATTTAGTCTCTTTTGGGATCTGCCTCTTGTACTGATTGTGCTTGAACAGTCAAAAAGACTGCAGGTCAACCCGAAAAAAGCAGAGCGGATTTTGGATTACTTGCTTCCAACCTTGCTTTCTATTTTCCCCAGTCTCCATAGCAATAGATTGTATCTGCTGCTGGGAATCGAATCGGTATTGAAGGAGATTGATCAGCCCTATTTAAGAAAACACGCTATGTTTTTAAAGAGATCCATCGATATGTAGACGGTCTTCAATGCGGAGTGTAAAAATCTTAATATCTGCGTTTTGGATGGGGTGAGTGGGTTGAGGCTAATAGGGGAGAAACTGGTTGAAATTACCGGGGACAATTCCTTTTTACCATCAGATGAGCTGATTCTCAATAAAATCAATAAGTCGAAATGCTGGGGAGTGGCTGACTTTTACAGTCCATTTAAGAAAAGTATTGGGATGGTTTCCGGGTTGTCCGGAATTGGTTGGGCTTTAGTGGAGAGCCTGTCCGACGTGCCGGATTTGGAAGTAGGAAAAAAATCTGATAGCGTAAAAGTTTGATACTATGGAAAAGATAAACTTAAGGGATTTTACTTTTTTGATTCCTCTGCGGATTGATTCGGTCAACCGTCTAGAGAATACCTTGGTCAGTATAGATTATATACGGGCCAATTTCGATACTCATGTAAGCGTATTAGAGGCTTCAGGAAGAAATACTGGATTGTTGAGTAGGTTGCTGCCCAAAGAGGTAAACTATGTATTTATCGAAGATATGGATACTATCTTTCATCGGACCAGGTACATCAACCAATTAGTCAAATCTGTTGACACGGAGTACCTCATTGTCTGGGATACGGATATCATAATTCCCATTGATCAGATAAACAAGGCAGTTGATCTGTTGAGAAAAAGGGATTTTGATTTTGTCACGCCGTTCAAGGATAAGTTTTTGGATACTTCTGAAGTGCTGAGGGATCTTTATATCCAAACCCGAGACCTTGGCATTCTCGAAATGCACCACGGTAAAATGAAGGCTTTGTACAATCCAAATCCTGTAGGTGGAGCTTTCTTGGCTCATAAGCAAACCTATATAGACGCCGGAATGGAAAACGAAAAATTCTATGGTTGGGGAAGGGAAGATGGTGATCGGGTGAACCGTTGGAAGATATTGGGTCACAGACATCAGCATATCGAAGGAGTGCTATATCATCTGTCACATGAAAGAGGACAAAACAGCACCTTTCATAGTCCCAATCAGGACAATATAAAAATAACTGAACTTCACAGGTCTCTGGCTATGTCTAAGGTTGAACTGCTGGAAGAGATCTCCAAATGGGGTTAATGATGCTAGATTGATGTTAGGTTCATTTTTTACCGGATTTCTTTGCAGATTTTCAATAGTAATATTTTACTGAAATTTAGTAAAAATGGTTTAGGATGACGTGTAGTAGATACTTAGATTTAACTGAATAAGAGATCCTGATAGACTAAGTCAAACAACATTTAATAGGATCTTGATATCACTTATTATAAAGGAATATTCCGGAATTCCTTGGCAGTCCAGATTCACAATTAAACTATTAAACAAAATAAACATGAAAAAATTAAGGTTAAGTAAATTGAAGCTTACTTCAGAAGAGGTTCTTGACAGAAATGAGTTGACAAATATATATGGAGGATCTGGGAGTGGCCCCTCCTCTTATTGTGTGTCGCTTTATGTCATAAGGAGTTGCAATAGTAATTATGGATCCCAAGCAGGATGGAATTCCGGCTGGGCTTCAGGTAGTTGTTCTGTTAGTCCTGGCGGTGGGGGGTATAATGGGGCTACCTATTATGATTCTGCCCAAAATTCCGGTTATAACATTTCAAGCTGTACAAATTTTGGATGGATGTCCTATTGAGAAATGCAGAAAAAAGAGAGGGTAGGATTAATCAAAACTCTATCCTCTATTTTAATGAAATAGTGATTTCATTAGTATTCTTTTTTTTATGTGTTATTCCCTGTCAAAGAGTTTTTAGCCAGTCGCTCTCAGGGACAGTAATTGATAAAGAGAACAGCGAACCTCTTGCAAACTGTTACTTATTTATTAAGAATTATCCCGAGTTCAGCTGGATCTCTGATAGTGCGGGTAAGTTTTCTATAAAATATCCAGAATCTTTAAAAAGTGACACGCTAGTAGTCTCATTTTTAGGGTACAAAAGTAAAGAAGTGCCATTACTTTCGATAAATAGTTCTGTTTTAGAAATTGAACTCAATAGATTAATGATTTCCTTAGACGAGGTTTTAGTAATGCCTGAGACAGTTGGATTGGAAAATTTAATACATAATATTCTAGAAAATATAGAGATAAATTATCCTAATCAACGTCATCAATTAACAGGGGGTTATCGAAAAATTTCAACCGACTATAACGAATTTACAGGCCTTATTGAAGCTACTGTAACAATAGAGGATGTGGGATATTCTAAAGATATTTCAAATTCCAAAATTCAGATAAACTCTATTAGATCAGGGGATGAATTGGCAGAAGTAGATTTAGTCTTTTTGGATTATTATAATAGGTTAAAAGCGAAAGCAGTTGACGAAACTGGTGTTCGGCACATCTCAAATGTTCTTGTCGATTTGTATAGGAACAACCCGCTTCGCGGTGCTTATTATGAGGATGCCCTTTTTACTGAAAATGGTTTGCAAATGACGTTTATTGGAATACCTGAAATGCCCGTTTACCATGAGATTGTTGGTTATGAAGTGATTGAAAAGGATACAGTATATCAAATAGCTTTTGGGAGCACTGACCCACCATTAGGCAGTACATATATAAAAGTAAACAGCAGAGACTTTGCTGTTTTGGAAATTCAACAGAAAATTTTTACCAATGCGGATCGAACTGATTATATTGAAATGATCGTGAAATATAGGAAATTTGAGGGGAGATATTATCCAGAGAAAATTGTTCAGAAGAAAATGCGTTTTATCAGCCGGGATATAGGAGGGCACTCCATGGATATCCATACCTATTGGTTTGATGAAGTGAAAACCGGCAAGTTTAAAAAAATCCGATTTAAAGATGCAGAAAAAGCAGGTGAAAATGTTCGATCTCAACATGAAGAATACAATCCGGATTTATGGAATCAAAGTGAAATTTTGAAAAACCATCCTCTGGATTCTGCTATAATCAAGAGCCTTGAGCGGTACAGGAGCTTACAAGAACAGTTTAAGAGCAATGGGAAGAATTAATCCACTTTCAACTAATAGTCCACTAAGATTTATTGTGGTAGTAGTTCTGATGATGGGACTAACGTGCTGCGCTCAGGAGCAAAAAATCGAAGGTTCCGTCGTGCTGTTGTTGGATGATGCTGCGGTTTATAATTTTTTTACGCAAAAGAAAGCTTCCCTGAGTTACATAGGTGAAAGTTCACTTCTTGAAGAGTTTTCATTTTCAAAAGACACGATATTCACCCAATTGGCTGTTGAGTCTGAAAGAAATTGGACAGAACTTCTTTATAAAGAAAACAGCCAATCACGTTATAGCTATATTTTTCAAAAGAGGGATACTGTTTTGATTAAAATAATTGATAAAAAGCCTTGGATGGAGGTAGTCAATCGAACCTCAAAAGAATACGATATCAATTGGGAAGTGAAGCGGAATCAAGAACTGTATAAAACGGATCACTCCAGTTTGGAGGATTTTTATTTTTTGTGGAATTCAACATTTAATTCTGTACTTCCCATTAGTATGGAAAGTGAGCTTATAAAAGCTAAAACTTCCGCGGAGGAAGGTCTAGAAAAAGAGAAGTTTTGGTTGGATTCTTTAGTTATTAATGGACTACTTACTAAAACTTATTTTGAATTTTTAGCAGAACGAAATCGATTTGAGCAAATTAAAATCGGGCTTTTTAAAATTGATTCAGGAATGTTCGACGCGTTAGGTGCTATGGAGACATTTTCAAAAAAAAGTAGTTCAGAGGAATATCACATTTACTTAGATGAATTTTCTGACTTTCTGTTAGGACAATTGATAGTTCAACATTCTGAGAAAATAGACGAAATAATAGGTGGGGCTGGCGATGGCTATTTTTCGCAGCTAATGTTATACAAATACTTAGAAAGGCAGGTACAAGAGATTTCTTTTGCGGAGGTTGATCAATTGTTAACACTAAATACTTCCAAGTTGCCAAATGAATGGGAAATGAGATTGCGCGCGCCAATCGAGAAGTTGCGTATCCAAGATCCTGATATGGAACTACTAGGGCTGGGTCAAAAGAGATTGACTTTTGAGGAGCTTCTGGCAGAAAAAAGAGGGGAGTATCTGTATGTGGATCTATGGGCGGCCTGGTGCATTCCATGTATCCGTTCATTTCCTGAAACAAAGAAGCTTCAATCTGATTATCAGGATAAAGGGATTCAAGTAATTTACCTTTCAGTGGACAAGAACCACAAGTTTTGGGAAGAGGTGACCCGGAAATATGAAATAGCAATTCCTGAAAGGTCTTTTATCATAATGAATGTTGAGGAGTCGGAATACCTGAAAGAACTTAACGTTGAATTGATTCCGCGTTATCTTTTGTTTGATGCAGAAGGCAAATTGATTCATCCAAATGCACCAAGGCCAGAATCAAGAGATATTAGAGTTTTGTTAGATAGTCTTAGTTCTGAATAAGGATAAACAGTTTATCCTTATTTTTTATAGTTAGAATATAGCACTATACCTGCTTTTTTATATATAGGGCTAATGTTAGTGTCTTTTAAAGCTTGAAACATCCCCCATCTTCGGAATTCAGTGTGACCTTTCCATATTACACTGACACACTTTTGAGCTTCATCAAAGACGAAAATCGTTATGAATCAAGAAGCTCAGAATCTCCACTTTTCCAGAAATGTTCCACCTATACTGGAGCAGGTACAATCCTATTTCAACTCTCTACGTGTCACGGCTGCTGAAGCTGAGGTTTTCTATTTCTATTATCAAGGGATGGACTGGTACAATGAAATGGGATCTGCAACCCGTGATTGGATTATGGCTGCTGACGATTGGGTTTGGCACAAGGGAAAGCATAAACTTTTTGAAGGAGGGGAAAAAAGGCTCTATACCTGCAAGTACTGTGGCACGAATAATACTAGCTTGGCTAATCTGACTTCTATGGATTGCTATCGTCACCCTAGCGGTTCGAATAAAGGAAAACACGCACCTGCCCTTTAATACTTATGTCTAGACCATACTATCGTGCAGAAATCAATCGAGCCTTTGAGCGAGTAAAAGCTCTGCTTCATTCCGAAGCTTTGGGGCGGGGAAATGGAAACGCACATTATATTGACACGTATACCGGTGAGGAACTTTGGAGTGTAGATCGCTATGATTACGATCATATTTCCCCTTCTGAAATGGTTCATTCCCGCTATAAGGAAAGGCTTACTGATCTTGAAATCGCAGAAATTGTGAATATTCCAGAAAATATCGCTGTGACTCTTCGAAGCATCAATCAGTCCAAAGGCAAAAAAGATCCAGAATTCTGGATTCTGGTACCATGATAGGAACTGCTATAAAATTGACTAGGGTAAAATTTGCGATAACCATCGAAAAGAGTGCAATTGAAAAGAAGGCATTGGAGCTTGGCGCATGAGCGGTTTTAACTGAATTCAACTTATCCAAAGTTTAGAACTTTGGATAAGTTTGGTTGATTCCTAAGAGCTAAAAACATGTCCCGTTTGCTCCATTAGAATTTGATATACAAGATTGTTTGGATGATTATGTTAGAAAACCTGGCAGGTTTATCAAGAAAGATCTCTAACTATAGATTCCCGATTGATTTTGTCTTCAGCAGACAAATTGAACTTTGGAAAAGCTAAATATAACTGGTGGTTTATCGAAGGAATTCTAACCCGTCCTGTAGGAACCTGCTATGTGTAGCCTAATATTTTACGCGAAATCTGCTGTGCCTTTAGGTACGGCTCTCTTGAAAACCGGGGAACCAATTACGATTAGTTCTTGCCTTCAAAATTATAGGGCTGTACCTAAAGGCACAGCAAAAATGCCTTTTCAAATACGTTCTACCCATAGTTTGCCCCTAAAGGGGCGAAATGAGAATCTTGTTTGATTCCGAAGACCTAAAAACCTGTCCCGTTTGCTCCATTAGAATTTGATATACAAGATTGTTTGGATGCTTATGTTAGAAAAACCTGGCAGGTTTATAAGCTGGTTTATCATTGTTTACTGTCTTTCAACTTTTCCAACAGTGCAACATCCTCGTTCCAGTCGTTCATTTGTCGATGATAGGCTGCCTGTGTTTTTGTAATGCGAAGCGTGTGCGGAGAGCCTTTTTTAATTGTCTCAGTTTTCAAATCAACGACGGAGCTTTTTATGGCATATTCCAATTCTTTTCTCTCAGTTTGGTTTTTACGGAAATCAAAGTTTTGCTCTGTTGGCGATTCAAGAAAATCCTTTAGAATTTGCCATTGATATTTATGGCTTCCAAAGTTATCGGGCATTGGGCGACTCCAACTTGCCGGAGGCTGAGGCTCATTGTTGGCTCGCTGCTGTAGATATTCCTGGCAGAAGAGAAGTAGCTTGTGGGTCAGTTCAGATGGCTCCTTTACGCTTAGTAATTGCGGCGCTATAGTACCATGAATGTACGTTCGGTTGGGCTTTTGTATAAGTGTTTCCAGTATTTCATTAGTCCATTCCGCTGTTGACGACGCATGTTTGGCTGTCCAAAATAGATTGGTAAAAGCTGGTGCATTTACCCTATGGTCATATTCATCGTACACTAATTTGAAATACTTGGGCAACTTTTGAATTTGCACAGTGGCCAAAGGTTTCAATGTTTTGTCTTCCATCATTACCTGCAAAACGTCCAACAGTTTTTCCAAGACGGACAGGGTAAGGGCCTTTGTCAGTTTTTCAAAAAGGATGGTGCCATTTTCTCTGGATAGGAATTTGAAAAGCTTTATCCACGATTCTGTGTCTATTTTTTCAAAAAACAAGTGCAATCTCTCTGGAAGGAGGTTTAATAGAAATGTGGTTTTATTTCCATTTATCAGCCAATCCGCTACAGCGTTGTAGTTGGTGGGGTCTTTTTGGTAATAACTAGTTTTAGGATTCGTTAGTGCTGCGGTTAAAATGTGATCAACGACCACTTTTTCTTCCTCGCTTATTGATGAAGTACGGTTGAAGTGTTCGATCCAATTGAGCTGTGTACCGGTGTATTGGCTGGGCAGCAACTTGGCGTTTAACTGATGCGACCATATCATGACGGCACCGAAATGATACCAGTGCATGAGGTCTGGACCATAATTTCCCATGTAGCCGGTAGATTCTTTTACAATAGGTTCCCCTTCGTCTATGGGAAAGGATGTTATTAAGTCCGCTTCTGCAAAAGACACATTGCTTAAAGCAGGATGCTCATCGTCAGCCCAATGCTCGATGGTGAGCGATTCATCATAAACTTCCTCCATTTCCGCGTTTTCATCATCGTCATCATCGTATCCATCGTAGGCGGGCGTGCCCGAGAGATAGGAGGTTACCAAACATAATTTGGCATAATAACCCGCTTCTTTAGCTGCCTGCAATAGAGCTTCTGCACGAACTCGGTCGTTTAGCTTTAAGGATTCATAAGAAAAGTTTTCGGGCGTGTATTGATGCCCCAATAAAACAATACTAGGCTGGGCATCTTGCTTGGATTGGTGCTTGGTTAGTATCTTAGAGAGTGTTGCCACATGGCTTTGCAAAGACTGTAAGCTTATCTTTTTGGCGGCTTTTTCCTGTACCAAATTATATACTAAGCAAACCCTGTAGCCAGATGTGAGTGGCTTTACCTCGTGATCGCAATCGGCGTAAAAAGCAGCGTAGTTGATGCTGTAAGGATTTGGGTTTTGGGTAAAGTCAGCCACCTCTGTCACTCCTTCAAACTGAATTACCAATTCCCCTCCAGTGTATTGTGAAGGAAGGCCAACTATCATGGTGCCGAACATCCCCTTTTCCTTTTCGGTGTCTTTGTGAGGCAAAAAGAAATCCCCTTTCTGATAAACAAGCAGTTTATAAAGATGTGCGGCAACGGTGTAATCTTCCAGTCCCAAATCGGTTTTTATTTTTCCGATTGCCTTATCTATAAACTTTGTCCATTGGGGATTATTGAAAGAAAGTTTGGAGGCATCTATTTCCCATGCGCTTCTTACATTGTCGTCGTAAATGGTGGCTTTGCCTTTTCCAAAAGGTGCTTTGTGGCCTGCTTGAATCAAGGCATTTGCCTGTAGAGGGTTGATTGGAAAGGCTGTTTCTCCAATTCCTTCAACGACTAGTCCGGGAAAAACAAAATCGTCTGAATGAATGCTGGCAAACTTGCCGCTGCCCTTTAGTTGCAAAAGGATATCGAGTACTTCTTGTTTAATTTGTTGCATGTGGCTAAAATAATAAATGGGACTTTTTTTCTCTTATGTAATAATGTCAGAATACCTTTTCACATCTCATCCAAAGACAAACCCCTGTATTCAATCTCATAGTCAAATAGCTTTTCAACTACTGTGGTGGATTTCTTGACCAAAGCAGTCAAATCAATCTTGTTTCTGTTGACTTTCACCTCAGCGAGCACAACTCTTTTCTCAAGAGAATTTACGCCAACGATGTCAATCTCATTAGTGTTTCCACGCTCCCAATACGTTCCGAGTTCATTGAAATCCTCACTGGCTTTATATTGATCCAAGAAATACCGCTCTAACATTTTTCCTGAGAAAGAAGCGTAGTCTCTCCTGACTAGAGACTTCAGGTATTCAAAGTTTCCAATCTGTACAGCACTGAAGTTTTTAAAGACAAACCTAAACCAAAAGCAAAGGAAATTGTCCACAATTTCATATTTCACCGTTCTTCCGGTTGGCATGGATAGGATAGGTCTTATCTTTTTGATCAGGCTAAAGTCGTTTTCTAACTTTTCCAGAAATGGCCCTACACTAGTCTCCATGACAGATTCTATTTCGGGACGGGATGTTTTGGAATTTGCGATTAGAGAAAGTATTGAGAAATAAGTGGTGTAGTCTCTCCCAAATTCCTCAATCAGTGTATTTTTCCCTTCGTCAAGAAATAATGAGTTTTTGCTAAAAATCTCTTCTAGCATAGACTCTAAAGTCAAGGCTTTGGCTGACACGAAATTCTCAACATATTTTGCCACACCTCCTGTCATAGAGAAAAATGCGAGTAAGTCCGCTTTGGTATAGTCAGGACTAGCGTCAGAGAGGATTTCTTTTAAAACTTCTACTTCAAATGGCTTGATTACCAATTTGGATGTCGCTCTGGAAAAAAGTGGTTCTTTTGAGTTTTCAAAAATATCCTTCATCATCGAATATACAGATCCACAGAAAATTATATTCAGTTTGCTT
Source organism: Algoriphagus antarcticus (assembly GCF_002150685.1). Lineage (GTDB taxonomy): Bacteria > Bacteroidota > Bacteroidia > Cytophagales > Cyclobacteriaceae > Algoriphagus > Algoriphagus antarcticus. The sequence goes on along the minus strand of NZ_MSSW01000025.1, from coordinate 5,567 downwards.
TCGGATTTGCCTGCATCCCAAAGGTTTTGTATTTCGCTGAAAACAGATGTGTTGATCAGTTTGAATTCTTGGAATTCATCCAATATTAGTGTGAAATTGCGGGTTTTGGACAAGTCCATTACCCAAGCAAAAAAATCTTTGAAGCGGGTGATTTCACCGAATATTTCGACGGATAGGATGTTTTTTACAGTTTCTACAAATTCTTGACAAAGCAACGTTTCACTCTTTTTGGCTATAAAAAGATAGATTGCCAGCTGATCTTCCATGTCTTTCTTGAGCAAGCTGGTTTTTCCGATTCTTCTTCTACCGATCACCACAGTCATTTGAGCCGATTGAGCTGAACGTTCCCGGATCTTTTTTAGCTGTTCAAGTTCTTTCTCTCTGTTATAGAATCTCATGATAAAAAAATAGATCAATTTATCGTATTAAAAAATACTGTAATATTAAATACAATAAATTTTGTCCCAATTTGTACTTCAAAATTTCAGGAGCATTTTAGCAAACAGTATCAAATTAGAAAGTGTTATTAAGGCCATTCTTTGATCAACGATACATCCAAACAGTTCATTCTGCAGTTAATATCTCTGCCCTCTTGGCAAAATATATTGTACTTCTGATTGATCCGCTTAGGAGTGCCACTTTGCGACATGCTTTCAGGTCAATGCGTTACCTTCTTGATCGACGCAAAATAGGGTGCCGGAACCGCTTAGAACATGCATGCTTCCGAAGTTGAATAAGGTAGAATGAAAGTGTCGATTAAAGCCACTGGTTTCTAAAATTGCTTTTTATAACACTAAAAATTGTTTGAGTAAGCCTTTAAAATAGGCAAATACATCGTAAAACTTATTTTTTCAGAATTTTTAGGAAACTATTTTTCTCCGAAAGCGATTGAATGAAGGTAGAACTGAAGTGGCTTAGCAGATAGTTTGGGCTAGCCAAATAAATGTAATAACTTAGCCATCCCTCAGGGATTTTTAGCCAAAAGTGGCATTCCCTCCAAGGGGAATTTTAGGAATCAAACCTATACTCAAATCAAAAATAATTATGAGCAAAATTAAAGTTGGAATCAACGGATTCGGAAGAATCGGACGTTTGGCGTTCAGAGTTGCACAGGAAAGAGAAGATATTCAGGTAGTAGCGATCAATGACTTGATCGACGTGGACTACATGGCATATATGCTAAAGTATGACTCTACTCACGGTAACTTCAAAGGTACTGTAGAGGTAAAAGACGGTCATTTGGTAGTGAATGGAAATAGCATTCGTGTTACTTCCGAAAAAAGCCCAGCTAACCTTAAGTGGGGTGAAGTAGGCGCAGATTATGTAATCGAGTCAACCGGTATTTTCTTGACTAAAGAAACTGCACAAGGTCACATCGATGCTGGCGCGAAGAAAGTGGTAATGTCTGCTCCATCTAAGGATGATACGCCGATGTTCGTAATGGGCGTCAATGAGGATTCTTACACTTCTGACATGGTTTTCGTGTCTAATGCTTCTTGTACTACAAACTGTCTGGCACCAATCGCCAAAGTATTGAATGATAACTGGGGAATCGAGGAAGGCTTGATGACTACTGTTCACGCGACTACTGCAACACAGAAAACTGTCGACGGTCCTTCTGCGAAGGATTGGAGAGGTGGACGTGGCGCTAGTCAAAATATCATTCCTTCATCTACGGGAGCTGCGAAAGCGGTAGGAAAAGTAATTCCTGAGCTGAACGGTAAATTGACAGGTATGGCATTCAGAGTTCCTACTCCAGATGTTTCAGTTGTCGATTTGACAGTTAGATTGAAAAATCCAGCTACTTACGCTGAGGTTTGTGCTAAAATGAAAGAAGTTTCTGAGACTACGATGAAAGGTGTGCTTGGTTACACTGAGGACGATGTGGTTTCCACTGACTTCCTTGGAGATCCTAGAACTTCCATCTTCGATGCAGGTGCTGGTATCCAGCTTTCTGACACGTTCTTGAAAGTAGTTTCTTGGTATGACAACGAGTGGGGTTATTCAAATAAAGTAATCGATCTAGTAAGCTTCATCGCAAGCAAATAACGAGAAGTACTTCTCCTATTCTAAAAATTAGCCGGTCTTGGGATCGGCTTTTTTCGTTAGTAGTAAAAACAAAAATCAGGATATCTTTCGTTATCAATAGAAAATCAAAGCTATGTATCTTCCATTTTTCCCATTAAAGTTGGTGGTCTTCCCAGGAGAAGAACTGAACCTGCACATATTTGAACTTAGGTACCAAGAGTTGCTCAATGACGTAGAGCATGGAAATTTGACTTTTGGAGTTTGTACTTACACCGATCAGCTGTCAGGGTATGGTACTGAAGTAAAATTGGCTGAAGTACATACTCGGTATGAAGATGGTAGAATGGATATTCAGACGACGGGTCAGCGAATATTCAAAATAGCAACCTTTGATAATCCGACATCTGGGAAATCATATGCTGCCGGTACTATTGAGTGGGTAGAGGATGACCTCAGAGTGCCTGATTTTTTGCATCATGAGTACCTTCTTTATCTCAGAGAAATGCTTCATTTATTGCATTATGAAGTGAATTTCGATCCTGCTGAAATTAATTCATTTTCTTTTTCTCATAAAATTGGCCTCAAACTGGAAGAAGAATTAGAGTTAATCAAAATTCCCTCAGAGGCAAAAAGAACTGAATATCTGATCAACCACCTAAAGCGAATCATTCCTGCGCTTCATGCAGCCGAGCAGGCCAAAGAGAAAATCAAACAAAATGGACATTTTAAGCACCTTGATCCATTAGATTTCTAATTACTTTCATGGATACGTTGCACACGCATCAAATCATCTAAAGCCTGCAGGATTTTATTTTTTAAGATTGGGTTGTAATCCGGGTGTGCTTCCAAAAATCCTGAGACGATATTCGCGGCCTCAGGAGAGGTGTATTGCCCGATGGTGACCGATGCCCATCTTTTAGGAAAGAAGATGTCTCCAGTCTTCTGAATGTCTTCCAGTAGCTCCAATGCTTCCGAGAGATGCTTTATAGCTGACTCTTGATGCAATGGATGGTGTATGTAGCCAGAAGCAGACAAAACCCATGATTCCTTTTCCCGATTACTTGCATCTCGAAAAGATTCAAAGAGTGCATCTCTCTCCGCTTCATTTTGCGAAAGCGCAGGCTGTAAAAAGTCGAAACGAGCAAGTTTGTCTGGATTGCTGATTCTGGTTCGTTCCTCCGTTAAGATTTGATCCGAAAAAGGGTGGCCATAGACTGCCAATGTCATGGCAAGACTGGTGAAATTGTCTGGATTGAGCTTTAGATCTTTGATTTCGGTATCTTTTTTCCAGATGCTATACAGTCTATCTTGACCTTCTTGAGAATAGGCTATTCCACTATAAAGCGAAAAGATGGACTTCTTTAGATTGGTAGGAAGATTCTGTTGCAGTTGATTCCAAAGTTGGGCTTCCAAGCTGGGAAGAACTTTTTCACGTTGATCTTTGGTGAGGTATTTCCAGAAAATAGTGCTCAGTTCAGAAGAAATAAGACGTGTTAGAATCTCATTTTTCTCTATAGCTATTCCTTTTTCAAAAGTCTCAAAAGCTATGATCGGCTCGATATTTCCTGCCAAAGTGTTTTCAAACAAGTTGATGTAGGATTGTCCTCGCATTACTTCATCTTCAAGGGAAGCGATCTTGGAAAGAGAAGATTCATCTATGGGAAAAATGCCATATCCTAGACCATTGCTATTGTAGAGAATAGCCATTGGCTGTTTTTCGCCGATGGCATCAGTCAGATCCAAAGTTTTATCTTTTAGCGCAACGGAGAATGTTTTATTTTGCTCTGAATAAAAGAAGGTGATGTCGAAAAGCTGTGGCCAGATTTTGTCTGATCCATCTTCAGCTGTTTGAGTAATGACAAATGAGCTAATGGTACCGTCTTTCGCCAGTTCAATTTTGTCAGTAAGAATTGGTCTGCCAGATTGATTGACCCATACCTCACTCCATTTCTGAAGATCTGTTTCAGTGTTTTCATCCAAAAGTTCGACTAGGTCATTCCAGTCTGCATTGTCATTTGCATAGGTCTTGATGTATTTCTGAATCCCTTTTTGAAAAGCAGCCTCACCCATCGCTGTTTCTAGCTGGCGCATCATAATTGGTGCTTTGTCATAGATGATACTTCCATAAAGAGAACCAGCATCCTTCAAGTTTGCAAGTTTCTGTCGGATTGGATTGGTGCCTTGCGTTCGGTCTTCTCCGTAAGCAGAGGGATAATGATTGGTAAGAAATGAAAGTTCGTGGTTGATGTCTGGATAGGTAGGATTAACGAGTTTGCCTGCCAGAAAATTGGCGAAAACCTCCTTCATCCATACATCCTCAAACCAATCCATCGTCACCAAGTCTCCAAACCACATGTGAGCTGTTTCATGACCAATTAGTTTTGCTCTGCTTAGCAATTCGGAGTCCGTGGCATTTTCATCAAGGAAAAGAGTGGATTCCCGATATTGAATAGCTCCCACATGTTCCATTCCACCATATTGGAAAATAGGAATGGCTGCAAAATCAAGTTTCTGAAAAGGGAAGGGGTAGGCAGTATATTCTTCGAGGAATTCTTTTGCTTTTTGATGGAGGCGAAATACTTCTGGGATACTAGCGGCTATTTTTTCAGGATTAGACTCTCGGTAAAGCATCGTTTGGGGAAAATCAGAATCTGACCTCGCTACTTCAAACTTTCCAGCGACAAATGAGAATAAGTAGGTGCTCATCAAATCTGACTTGGCAAAGCTATGCGTGGTAAATTCTCCATTTTCCTCATAGGCCACTTCAGGCGCGCCTGCCAAGACTTTCCAGTCTTTGGGCGCAGTAATCGTCAACGTGTAGTTCGCCTTCAAATTTGGCTGATCAAAACACGGGAAAAGTGTACTTGCCCGATCAGGAACCAATAGCGTGTAAAGAAAATCCTCGTTTCTATTGAGAGAAAGCTCTCCGGCTAGAAAATCAATTTCGATAGAGTTTGATCCCTTTATAAGTGCTTCTTTAGAAATGATCAGATGCTGATCTTGGTGATTGATCTCGGTTTCATTACCATTCACTTTAAGCGAAAGTAAATGCGAAGATTCCTCATGAAAATCCAAAATCAAAGGGTGGGAGAGGTCGATGATCTCTATCTCAAGAGTCAAATGTGATGGAATAGGATCCGATTTTTGCGCAGGAATATCAAAAGACAAGTTGTAATGAATGTTAGCTACCTGCTGCTTTCTGAATTGGGCCAGTTCCAGAGATATGCCAGAGTCATAAAAATGCTCGTCAGAAACAGGAGTCTTACAGGAAGAGATCATCAGGATCAGTCCAAAGAGCAGAAAGAGGTTTTTCATATTCCAACAATCAGCAAAATTTTAAGAAGTCGCAAGATTTATTAGATGAGTGCCATTGGCAATTTTGAATAGATACTGAAAGGGTCAATACCAAAAAAAAAGAAAAGCAGCCCAATTGGACTGCTTTCTTGTGATCCCTCTGGGGCTCGAACCCAGGACCCATACATTAAAAGTGTATTGCTCTACCAGCTGAGCTAAGGAATCATATTGGTAAAAGTGAATCG